>CAZQJS010000030.1:0-37473 GCA_964593725.1 uncultured Desulfobacterales bacterium | reverse complement strand
GCATATCCAGGCCACACTTATTCCTTTGTTAATCTTAAAAATAATTTTTGACCGGGAATTGCTGTTAAAATAAAGTTTTCCTTGACACTATAGAAAAATTTAGTATATATAAATCATTATTATAAATACTAAACTATGGCATAACAATGAAATACAAACTTGGTGCTCAGCTTAAGGCCATACGTAAAAAAAGAAACCTGACCGGGAAAAATGTTGCAGATAAGGCAAAACTCAGCACAAGCCTGCTTTCACAAATTGAGAACAATAGAATTTCACCATCCCTTGATACACTTCTTAAACTGCTGGAGGTATATGGGACATCACCTGATATATTTTTTAAGAATTATGAAGCAGATTCCTTTGTGGAGATCATCAAAAAGGATGAGAGGAAAATTTTTACCAGGAATAATTATAAGTATGAAAAACTTTGCGGAGACAGCCAGACCAGGGGCAAACACTCCTTTAATGCATTTTTTCTTGAACTTGAGCCCGGTTCAACACGGGGAGATCCCCTGAACGGCCATATGGGGCGTGAACTTGGAATCGTTGTCACGGGCCGGGCAGAGTTGGTTTATGGAGATAATGAATATTTGATTTCAAGGGGAGATACAGTGTCTTTTTTTTCCAGGATACCCCATGTATTGAAAAACAGCAGTGATAAACTGTTTCAAGCATATTGGATTGTAACTCCCGCCGATGGGGAGGACTCTTTTACAAGTATGGAAAGGGACAACAAAAAGGAAGGTTTTTATCCTTGAGTTTTTATTTGAAAATTAAATTTTAGAAATGGAGCAGGTTATGGGCAGGACAATGGTGGAAAAAATTTTTAAAACCCATGGAATTGATACTCCCTGGCCAGGGGTGAACATTTTAAAACTTGACAGGGTGTTCTGCCATGAGATCACAACACCCATTGCCATATCAGATCTTGTGGCCAAGGGAAGGGACCGGGTATTTGATCCTGATAAGATCAAGGCTGTTATTGACCATGTAACTCCGGCAAAGGATTCAAAAACCGCCCTCCAGGGTAAAATAATGAGGGAGTGGGCAAAAAGGCATAAGATCCGGGATTTTTTTGATATCGGTCAAAATGGTGTCTGCCATGCTCTTTTTCCTGAAAAGGGTTTTGTAAGGCCTGGGCACACCATAATAATGGGAGATTCACACACCTGTACCCATGGAGCTTTTGGTGCTTTTGCCGCAGGGGTTGGAACAACTGATCTGGAAGTCGGTATTTTAAAGGGCGTGTGTGCCTTTAAAGATCCTTTAACCATAAAGATTGAATTGACAGGAAAACTTGAGAAGGGAGTCTATGCAAAGGATGTCATACTCCATGTAATAAGAGAGCTCACAGTGAATGGAGCAACTGACAGGGTGATTGAGTTTTCCGGCAATGTGGTTTCCCATATGTCCATGGAAGAGCGCATGACAATTTGTAATATGGCTGTGGAAGCTGGAGCAACCTGTGGTATGTGCGCTCCTGACATGGTGACCGTGGATTATCTGTGGGAATTTATTAAAAACGATTATGTATCAAAGGAAGCTGCCCTGAAAGATTTTTCAAAGATTCATTCAGATGCAGATGCAGATTATGATGATATTTTGGTATTTGATGTAACCGATCTTGAACCCCTGGTAACCATGGGGTATAAACCTGATAATGTAATTGAAATTTCAAAAACAGATAAGAGAGAGGTTGATCAGGTTTATATTGGCTCCTGTACAAACGGGCGGATTGAAGATCTGCGGATTGCAGCTGCAATTTTAAAAGGCAGGCACATTGCAGAAGGTGTGAGGGGAATTGTTTCCCCTGCCACGCCGGGAATATTTTCCAGAGCCATGGAAGAGGGTTTGATCAAAATTTTCATGGATGCAGGGTTTTGCGTTACAAATCCCACATGCGGAGCTTGCCTTGGCATGAGCAACGGAGTTCTGGCAGATGGTGAGGTTGCAGCATCAACAACCAATAGAAATTTTTTCGGCCGCATGGGAAAAGGAGGCATGGTGCATCTCATGAGTCCTGCTTCAGCAGCTGCCACCGCCCTGGCCGGTGAAATTGTCAATTCAGAGATTTATAATGGTGGAGGAGCCGGAAAATGAAAGATTTTAAGGGGCAGGTGCTTTTTTTAGACAGATCAGACATTAACACAGATGAGATTATCCCTGCCAAATATTTGACGGAAAACAGTAAAAAGGCTTTAAAACCGTTTTTAATGGAAGACCTGAAACTTGATGGATTTAACCCGGAACATGATATTGAAAACAATTCAATCATTGTCACCCGGGCTAATTTCGGCTGCGGTTCATCCCGGGAGCACGCTCCATGGGCATTGGAAGTCAATGGTTATAATGTTGTGATAGCAGAGAGTTTTGCAAGGATATTTGAACAGAACATGTTTAACTGCGGTATGGCAGCCATACGATTACCGGGAAAAACCATTGACCGCCTTTTTGATCAATACGGTTCATTGTCCGATCCTGTTTATATTGAGATTGATATTAAAAATTTTGATATTATTATCACGGCAGGGGATAAAAAAGAGAGCATCGGGTTTGAGATATCAAAGTTCAATGCTGAACTTATTCATGCAGGCGGCTGGGTTGAGTATGCAGACGTAAGGTATTAGAAAATATATCAGATTCTGCCTCCGCTCCACATCAGCCGTGCCTTGAGCACATTAAAATAGTTCTGGTCATTCAGGGATATCATTTTGACAGGGTTTCTGCTTTTTTTAAGAAAAATTGTATCTTCCGAATCTATTTTAACACCTTCCTGGCCGTCAAAGGTCAGTTGAATATCTGAAGGATTTCCCTCAAGTCTTATCTCAATGGATGCTGAATCAGGGATAATAACGGGCCGGTTGGTCAGTGTAAAGGGACAGATGGGAGTCAGGATTATTCCCGGCACATCCGGATGGATCACAGGTCCGCCAGCTGCAAGGGAGTATGCTGTGGAACCTGTGGGTGTGCTCACAATCAGTCCATCAGCCCTGTAGGTGGTAATATAATTTGAGTCAATATATACTGCACAGGATGCAAGCCTTGACAGGGCTGACTTGTTTATTACAGCATCGTTTAATACATCTACAGAAGTTTTGATCTTTTTATCCCGTTTTACTATTACTGTAAGGCGCTCCCTTATCCCAACTGTATACTCATTATTCAAAAGTGCATCCAGGGCATCAAAGAGCTTATCCTCAAGTGTCTCTGCAAGGAATCCAACTTCACCGAATTTTATACCCATCAAAGGGATATCGCTGTTTTTGATAAAACGTGCAACACTTAAAAAGGTCCCATCACCTCCAAGCACAACAATGGCTGAAAGATCACAGGGCAGATCAGATCTGTGGCATCTGTTCACATCAATGATAATACATTTTTCACCAAGCCGTGATTTTATCTCAAGGGCTCTTTTTTGAGCCTCTGCATCGTTTTTAATAACAAACCCTATCTTTTTCATAAACTTAAGTTCTCTTGCATTCAATAATAAGATAATAAAGTCATCTATTATGGGCATTTTTTAAAGAAAAATCAATCCCATCTCCTGATTCAAATTGTTTTAAGGATAAATATATTGTATGAATTTATTATTAATGGATTTATAAACGGATTAAGACCAAATGGAACAATTTAAGAGTGTGGAGATTACACCAAAGCTTGAAGTTTTAAAAAGAGTTATAAGATCAGCAGGAAAAATTGCCATAGCATTTTCAGGCGGTATTGATTCCTCTCTTGTTGCAAAGGTTGCCTATGATGAACTCAAAGATAATGCCCTTGCCATTACACTGGATTCTGATGTTTTCCCCCGCAGGGATCTCCTTGCTTCAAAGAAGACAGCAGGAGAGATTGGTATTGAACATATAATTGTAAAACAACTAAAGCTTGATGATTCAACCTTTGCCTGCAACAGCAAAGAACGCTGTTACCTTTGCAAAAAAGGAGAGATTGGTTTAATTAAAAAAACTGCCCTGGCCCGGGCCATTGATAATATTGCCTATGGTGTAAATGAGTCAGACCAGAATGAACACAGACCGGGTATAAGGGCTTTAATAGAGGCAGGTGTCTTGTTCCCCTTAAAGGAAGCAGGCATAGGCAAATCCCTGATCCCGCATATTGCAAAATTGACAGGGCTGTCCAACTGGAATATGCCGTCCACAACCTGTCTTGCCTCAAGAATTCCCTATGGAACAATTATTGACCCGGACAAACTTGCAAGGATTGAGCAGGCTGAAGAGTATTTGCTGGGCATCCGGGTCAGGGATTCAAGGGTCAGATACCATGGAGATATTGCAAGGATTGAAGTGCCGCATGATGAAATTGACAGGATTATCTCTGGAAAAGAGGCCATTGTTGAAGAGTTCCGCAGGTTGGGTTTTACATATATTACCCTGGATCTCCAGGGATACCGTTCAGGCAGTATGGATGAGATATTATAGTGCGTTCGCTATAAAGAACACGTTGCAGTTAAATTATTCAAAAACAGTTGATCCAAGAATCTTGTAATATCAAGATGTTATAAACTTTATCGAGTTATTAAAATATTCATTGACCCTGCTCTTCATATTATATTATAATATTCAGGTTATATTGTTCATGATAGTGAAGGATTGACAATTATCTGTTTATACTTTTTATACAATGGAGGTTGCTGTAATGGAACCTGAGATTTTAATAGTTTATCCTGATAAATGCAATAACTGCGGGGATTGTGAAACCGCTTGTATTGAGTCCCGGTCCACTTTAACAAGCATGGGATTACCATGCATTCGTATTATGGGGGAAAAATCCAGTACAGATGAATCTGATGGTGATTTTTTCTTTCCCGTTGCCTGTAAACAGTGTGAAAAACCCCCATGCCTGGATATATGCCCCAGGGAAGCCATTTACAGGGAGGAGAAGACAGGCAGGGTCCTGATCAACAGCAAAAAGTGTATTGGCTGCGGTATGTGCGCATCTGCATGTCCCTTTGGTGCAATGAAGATTGACGGGAAAAGGGGAAAATCCTATAAATGTGATCTTTGTGCAGGGGATCCGCAATGTGTAAAGGTATGTACAACCAGGGCCCTGGAATACAAAGCTGTTGAAGAGCTTAGATATCCGAATCTCTATAATGCAGCAAATAAAATGACGTGTTTGACCAGGTTTCAGTATTAAGTCTTGAATATAATACACCTGTTAAGGGGAGGAAATATTTAAAATGTCTCATTTTAAGGTGAATGAAAATTGTAATGGCTGCCTTGCCTGTGTTCAGAACTGCCCGGCAGCAGCATTAGAATATGTTGATAAAGAAAACAGGCGTGAAATTTTACATAATATGTCACTGTGTGCAAGGTGCGGTCATTGCTGGCGAATTTGCCCCCAGGATGCGATTGAGTTCAAACACCTGATAACAGGAGAGTTTGAGCATGTAACCTCACTTAATCTTGTACATTGCAGGGTGTGTGGAGAGCCCCTGTTTACAGCGGAACTTGGCGAAAAAGTATCAAACAGCCTGAATGGCATGGTGGAACCGTTATGTCCTGATCATAAAGGTTTGGAAACAATGAAAACATGGAAAAAACTATCAGGAAAATAGATTTCTTAAACAGGAGACAAATATGATAGTAGGTGAACATAAACCCATTGAAGAAGTCATTGAATCTGTAAGGGAATATAAAAATATAATGGTTGTTGGATGTCAGACCTGTGTTTCTGTAAGCCTCACAGGCGGCAGCCGGGCAGCAGCAGAGCTTTGCGACTCCCTGACACATGTTTTTAATAAGGATAAGGGAGGATATATAATTAAAAGCACTTCCCTTGAAAGGCAATGTGAAAAAGACTGGATTAAGCCCTTTTTTGACAGTCTTGAAGGTATTGATGCAGTTTTATCCCTTGCCTGCGGTGCAGGTGTGCAGACAATGTCAGATATATTTACTGATATTCCGGTTATTCCGGGACTTAACACAACTTTTATCGGTGCCCTGGATGAACCTGGAATACTAAATGAAAAATGTGTTGGATGTGGTGATTGTCTCCTTGCATTGACAGGGGGCATTTGCCCTGTGGCAAGGTGTGCTAAAAGTCTTTTCAACGGACCCTGCGGAGGTTCAAACAAAGGGCTGTGTGAAATCAGTATCAGCCTTGGCAGGGATGTTGAGTGTGCCTGGCATCTTATTGTTGAACGTTTGTCCATGCTTGGCAAACTTGATAACTATTATGAGATAGGCAGACGGAAAAACTGGGCCAAAAGCAATGCAGGCGGTCCAAGACAGCTTTTGCACCTTGAATAACAAGGGTCTGCTATGTCCATACCAGATCGTGTGGATTTGAACATTGGCTTTTAAAATGATGCCTGAGTTAAATGAAAAATTGTCTTGACATTGGACCTGTTTCAGAAATTTTGGAACTATTGTTCTTCTCTTTTGAATAAGATATAAATAGATCATGGAACCAATGGAAAAATTAGGCAAATGGGTTGAGCAATCAAAAAATATTGTTCTTTTCACCGGTGCAGGAGTTTCTGCTGAAAGCGGTATTCCTACTTACAGGGGCCGGGACGGCTACTGGGAAAAATATGATCCTGATAAATATGCCAATATTGATTATTTTTTTAAAGATCCGTCATATTACTGGAATTTTTTTAAGGAAGTAAGATATCCTGTGCTGGAAAACGCAAAACCCAATATTGCACATAAAAGCATTGCAAAGCTTGAAAAAATGGGCAGGATCAAATCAGTGATAACCCAGAATATTGATGGTCTGCACAGGGAGGCAGGCTCTGAAAATATCCTGGAACTCCATGGAAATACAAGGATGTTTTCATGCATTGGTTGTAAAGCTGAGTTTGCCATGGCAGAGATCAACGATCTTCTCGGGCAGAGCCTGCCGCCCCGGTGCAGTCACTGTGGAGGCACCATAAGACCCCAGGTGGTTTTTTTTGGTGAAACCCTTGACCCGGATATTTTGAAGAGAGCCAGGCAAGACTCTTTTCAATCTGATCTTTTCATAGCTGCCGGAAGCTCCCTTGTTGTACAGCCTGCAGCATCTCTTCCATTGATTGCAAAACAGAACAGTGCAAAACTTGCAATCATAAATATTGATCCGACACCCCTTGATTCAATGGCTGATATTGTGTTAAACATAAGCGTTTCCAGGGTTTTTTCTAAAATTATTACAGGATCAGATCATTTAGCACATTAGAATCTTTTCCAGGCAGACAGATCAGGTTGCAAGATAATGAAAAATAAAAAATTTAATACCTTAAATGTGGCAGTACTGTCCTTGTCCCATTTTATTCATGATATTTACACCTCCATCTTTCCTCCCCTGCTTCCCCTGATAATTGAAAAGCTTTCCTTATCCCTGGGCCAGGCAGGTCTGTTATCAACAGCACTCCAGTTTCCATCTGTTTTTAACCCCTTTATGGGGGTATTTGTGGACAGGAAACGGCTGGAGAGGTGGATTGTGATTGTAACCCCTACAATGACAGCAGTTCCCATGTGCCTCATTGGAACAGTTGATTCATATTTTATGCTTCTTATTCTATTGTTTGTTGCAGGCACAAGTGTTGCACTCTACCATGTTCCGGCACCGGTTCTTATTTCCCAGGCATCCGGGGCAAAAAAAGGGCGGGGCATGAGTCTTTACATGACCGGTGGTGAGTCGGCAAGGGCTCTCGGGCCTGTGGTCGCAGTGGGGCTTATATCGGTATTGAGCCTTGAAACTTTTTATCCTGTGGCCCTGCTTGCTGTTTTAACATCTGTTCTGTTATATTTCACACTCCCTCCCCTGGAAAAAAGGGAGAAAAGAAACAGGAAGATAACTATTTCCCTGGTCTTTAAAGAGATAAAACATGTTTTATATCCAGTTTTTGGTATCCTCATCACAAGATCTTTCATGCACACAGCCATGGGTATTTTTCTTCCTGTATACATTAAACAGCAGACAGGGAATATCTTTCTTGCAGGAGCAGGCCTTGCCCTTTATGAAGCATTCGGCATTGCCGGAGTTTTATGTTCCGGTACTTTCAGCGATTTAATGGGCAGGAAAAAGGTTTTGTTCCTGGCGCTTTTTTTTGCCCCTGTATCCCAGGTTCTGTTTGTACTGACCCATGGGTTTGTGCAGGTTGCCATGCTGGCTGTTGCAGGCTTTACAATTATTTCCGTGACTCCTGTTCTGCTGGCTCTGGTCCAGGAAAACGCCCGGGGGAACCCTGCCTCTGCCAATGGACTTTTTATGATGGTTGCATTTTCATCCAGAGCACTGGTCATCATGCTGGTGGGTTTTTCAGGTGATATAATGGGGCTTGAGTATACATATGTTACATGTGCAATCCTAGGGTTTGCAGCATTGCCCTTTTTAATGAAATTAAAGGAATAATCCATATTAATATTAATATATTCTGGAGATAGCCATGCTTAGAACAAATGAAAAATCAGTTCTGGAATTTTTCCTGGAGTGCAGGCCAGGGCCGCCCAGGGTAAGGCGGGGGTGGAAGGTTGACCATAAGGGAGAACCGTTTCTTCTCCCCTCCATTGGCGGTATTACCTTGAATGTAAAGGTTGGTGATTCTGTTTTCGGTCTTGCAGGAGATCACATTGAACCTGGAGTCAGCTGTACTGCCAATGCTGATAAGCCCATGGATTTTCCCAATGATGTACTCCAGCTCTATTCCTGTGTGGGAAATGAAGCAAAGGTCATGAAAGGAGATGCAAAGGGTGCATTGGGAACGGTAATAGGTCACCATGGCGGGTCTGAACATCTGATTGTTGATTTTGATCATAAAGATCTTGAAAGGTTGAGTTACGAGGACAAGATCAGAATACGGGCAAAGGGACAGGGTCTTAAACTACTTGATTATCCGGATATTAAACTTTTTAATCTTGATCCGGGGCTATTACAGAAACTTAATATCAAGGAGTGCAGTACAGGAGAGCTTGAAGTGGGTGTGACAACCCTGGTCCCTCCATGCTGTATGGGTTCGGGCCTGGGCGCAATGCATGTGGGAGCAGGAGATTATGATGTCATGACAAGTGACCCTGGAACCGTAGAAAAATATAAGCTGAACAGACTCAGGTTCGGGGATTTTGTAGCTCTAATGGACCATGACAACTCCTTTGGAAGGGCATATGTCAAAGGTGCAGTCAGCATAGGCATAGTTGTGCACAGTGATTGCAGGCTTGCAGGGCATGGGCCCGGGGTTTCAACAATAATGACCTGCCCTGTATCTTTGATTAAGCCCTTTGTGGATAAAGATGCAAATATTTCCAATATATTAAAAAAGAATAATTAAAAAAGAGTTAAGAAAAAATATGGCGTTAAAGGGGAAAAAAAAGCCAAGGGCAATACTCCAGAAGGGCAGGGGGAAAGAGAGAAGGCAGAATGCCCTTGTATATGATTATGAAAAGGATTTAACCTTTTTTGCCCAGGTATCCGAGGGGGTGAAAGCTCTTGCTGTGGAAGAATTAAAGGAACTTGGTGCAACAGATATTATCCCGGAATACAGGGGTATCAGGTTCAGGGCAGTCAGAAAAAACCTCTACAGGATAATCTATCTGACCAGGATGATCTCAAGGGTGCTTGCACCTATTAAAACCTTTGCCTGTCCGGACAATTCTGCTATTTATAAAAACAGCAAAAGTATCAAATGGATCGATTTTATGTCTGGCAGGCATACTTTTGCCATTGTGAGCAATGTTTCCGACAGTAATGTCTCCCATTCCCAGTATGCAGCCCTCAGGGTAAAGGATGCCATTGCAGATTATTTCAGGGATATGACAGGAAGGCGGCCAAGTGTTGATAAAGATAATCCGGATTTGATAATAAATCTCCATATCAGAAAGGATACAGCGACTTTAAATGTTGATCTTGGCGGCGGCGCCCTTCACAGGCGCGGATATCGGGAATTATCTGTTCCGGCACCCATGCAGGAGATTATTGCTGCTGCAATCATAAAATATTCCGGGTTTGACGGAACAATTCCGCTGTATGATCCCATGTGCGGTTCCGGCACACTTTTATGTGAAGCTTTAATGAAATCAAGTAATATCCCAAGCCAGATTTTCAGGCAGAAATTCGGCCTGGCACGTCTGCCGGATTATGATGAGACATTATGGAAAAAAATCAGATCCCGGGCTGATTCAAAAATAATTGAGACAAAAAAAGGCCTGATTGCGGGAAGTGATATGTCAGAAGACGCTGTAAATGCTGCAAAAACAAATCTTCTTGGCATACATCATGGAAACAATGTCAAAATCCGGCAAAAAAGATTTGAACATATTTTGTTGACTGAAAGCATAATAGTCATAAACCCGCCCTACGGCATAAGATTATTAAAGGATACAGACCTTGAAAAATTCTATAAAGCTCTGGGTGATTTTTTGAAACAGAAATGTAAGGGTTCTTCTGCATATATATATTTTGGTGATCCTGCATATATAAGAAATACCGGGTTGAAACCAGCCTGGAAAAAGATGTTAAAACTTGGCAAACTCGATGGAAGACTTGTGAAATATGAACTCTTTTAATAAAAGTCAGTATACCTGCAGTGAATACCGTGAAGAGATGATCCTTTTAGCCCTGCAAAAAAAACTTGTCTTACCTGGACTTACTGAACAGGAGAGGCATGACCTTGAAAAAGAGATAAAAAGACTTAAAAAAGAGATGGGTATGGAATAAAAGATGGTTGAACCATATCAATCATTTGCCTGTTCATCAAGGATCTGCCGGATCAGAACAGCAAGATCCATGTGGGCAATGGGTTTTTGAACGTATTTTTTTATGCCAAGCTCAATTGCTTTTGCTTCGGACATTTTTGCACTGTAACCTGTACAGAGTATGACTGGAATTCCAGGTCTGATAGTCATGAGCTTTTCTGCAAGAAGATCTCCTGTCATGCCGGGCATTGTCATATCAGTAATGACCATATCATAATAATCTGATTTTTTCTTAAACCCTTCCAGGGCAAGCAGGCCGTCATTATAGATATCAACTTTATAGCCGTATCCTTCCAGGGCATCTTTAAAAACCGACCGTATTGACTCTTCATCATCCACAAACATTATTTTTTCATTGCCCTTTACAAGGGAGTCCCCGTTCATAGGCGCAGAGCCCTGCTGAATTTCATCCTCAACAACCGGAAGATATATATGGAAACTTGTACCCCTGTGAGGTTCACTTTCAAGTTCAAGAAAGCCATTGTGCTCATCAACAATGGCCTGGACAAGGGCAAGGCCAAGGCCGGTGCCTTTGCCTGTCTCCTTTGTGGAAAAGTAAGGATCAAATATTTTTTCAATGATTTTTTCATCTATGCCGTGGCCTGTATCCTCCACCGTGAGCTTAAGGTATTTTCCTTCAACCATGTTGAGATCAGGAAAGCTGTCCTGTTTAACGAGTTCAATTTCATGGAGTGTAACTGTTAAAACACCTCCTGTATCGCCCATGGCATGGTATGCATTGGTGCAAAGATTCATGATAACCTGGTGAATACGGGTAGGGTCGGCCATGACACGGGCCCTTGAGGTAATATCTGTTTTAATATCAATGGTTGTGGGAATGGAGGCACGGAGGAGCTTAAGGGCTTCCTTTATTGTGATTGAAATCATCAAAGGCTGCTTTTCATATTCGGTCTGCCTGCTGAATGTAAGTATCTGCTGTACTAAAGCCGTTGCCCTCTGGGCACCTTTAACTATCCGCTTAATATATTGTTTTGTTTTATCATCTTTTTCACTATTTATTTCAGCAAGCTGGGCATAACCAAAAATACCAGATAGAATATTGTTGAAATCGTGGGCTATACCCCCTGCCAGGGTGCCAATGGCTTCCATTTTAAGGGCCTGCCGCAACTGGGTTTCAACCCTTTTAACTTTTTCCCTTGCTTTTTTATATTCTGTTATATCCTTTACAAATCCGACAATTCCGTTAACGTTGCTGTTTTTATCATATTTGGGCTTTAGTCTGAACTCACATATTTTATATTGTCCAGGGGTTAATGTATTTAATCTGAATTCATGGACAGAAGTGGATTGTCCCTTTAATGTCTGCTTCAGAACCAGGGATGCAGCTTCCAGATCCCCGGGTGCTATCAGGTCCAAACAGCTCTTTTTTTCAATCCATTCTTCCCGTTTCTGCCCGGTCAGAATCTCAAGGGCTGCATTAAATGATGTTAATATACACTCCTTTGAAACCGTAAAAATACCATCACTGGATGTTTCAACTATGGTTTGATAGCGTTCTTTGTTTGCAGCAAGTTCATCTTCTGCCTTTTTTCTGCTGGTTATATCAAAGGCTGAAAATGTAAGTCCGGCATTAAGATCAGGAGGATTGACCATGGTTGAACTTAAGAGAATATTAATAATTTTTCCATTTTTGCACTTCCAGCGTGTTTCAACAGATCCTGTGCCCTTCTCCCTGATCTGTCTGTATTTTTCCTGACCCACATATTCAAATTCCTCGTTGGAGGGATAGAGAATTTGTGCATTCTGTCCCAGAAGTTCTTCTTCTCTATATCCGGTCATGGTGCAAAGCTTATGGTTCACCTGTCTTATGATTCTATTGTTTACCATGCCTATCCCCGCAGGTACTGACCGGAAAAGACTGCTCAGGGCAGCTTCATTCCTGTCAAGGATTTTCTGGGTATGTATGCGTTGATTGATACTGACTCCCAGCCACCACGAGATAATGAACATAATCACAATTACCAGGCTGTAAAAGGGAAGAAAGGTCAATAAAGCTTTTAAGGAGAGATCACTCAGCATTGATGCGGGAACAAATGAAACAATTTTCCAATAGAATTTTTTTTGCCTGAATTGTTCCTGGCCTGACCCAGGTATTTTGCCTGAGTTTGTTGATCTCAATATTCCTATGCCTGTGATGCGGATGGTTTGAAAGGAATAGAGACCCTGGTCACAATAAAATTGTCCCTCATCAGAATCCAGGATTTTTTTCCATGCCTCCGGGTTTTTTTGCGATATGTTTTTATCGCGGCGATTTTTAAACATAAATCCCCATTCGTCTTCGGGCTTTGCAGCTTTTATCCAGTACCCATCAGTGTTTATCAACTGCACAATACCACCGTGGGATTTTTTCCCGGAATCAAGATCTTTTATAAGCCTGGAACCTAGATAATTCAGTAAAAGCACACCCTGCTTATGGCCGTGGAAATTGTGGACAGGCATACCAAACCGGATCATGGGCTTAAGGGGCTGTTCAATTTTTCCATGTTCCATATTAAGATCAAAGGGAGATATGGATATCTGGTTCAGGCCAAGGTTTATTGTATCTTTAAAATAGTATCTGTCAGCTTTGTTCTGGAGTCTGTCATCGGGAACAATAACATACCCGGGTTTTTCAAAATTTATCCGGATTTTTTCCTGGCCTTTCTGATCAATAAACCTGATCTGGTCATACATTCTTGTTTTTTTACAAAAATTGAGGAAAAGGCGTGAAAGTTCCATTCGGTTCTCAACACTCTTATTGATAAGCCATTTATGAAGCATTGTGTGGTTGGCAAGAAAAATCAGGTTATATGCATTAACCTTTAAATCACTTTCAATGATTTTTAGTAATAGTTTGCTGCTTTGGCGCTCATTTGCCATGAGGATCATCTTTTTTGATTTTACTTCCTGGGAATAAAAACCAAAAAAAATGATGGTTGTTGCAGACAGCAATGCCAGAAAAATAAAGGTTATGTATCTGAGCACTCCTGAAAATGATTTATTAATTTCCATGTATACTGCCCGGCCCCGGCTTAAAGATGATTTATTAACGATTTTAGTGCCATTTGATGCGAAACAGAGAGTCTCAGCTCCAGGTTAAAATCACATCAGGCTTAGAAACAATCGCAATGCCATAAATATTGTCAACAGGGTTGTAATATATATCTAATTTAACATATAGAACTTATCCGTACAACTGTTTTAACAAAAATTTGAGACAAACGATATGGTTCAGGCAGCAGGGTCTTTTTTCTTTTTAACAAGTTTTTTTGTTATGTTTAAAAGCTCTTCCATGGAAAACGGTTTTGCAAGGACTGCATCAAAATCAATTTGTTCAAGAAGCCATGGCGTTCCTGACATACCCACCACAGGAGTCAGGTTTTTCCTCATGGAGCGCAGGTGTTTCAAAACCTCTTCACCTGAAAGGCCGGGCATTCTCATATCAGTAAAAATCAGGTTATAATCATTGGATTCGATTTTCTCAATGCCCATTTCGCCATTTTCTGCTGAGTCAACAGCATAACCATTTTTAGTCAAACTTTTTGCAAGCAGATTTAAAATAGGCTGTTCATCGTCAATTACAAGAATCGATTTTGAATCAAGGGCATTGTTCTCCATTTGATCGCTCCATATTAGATTTATTGATAATGATATTTATTCCTAATTTATATGGAATTTCAAGTCAACTCTGATAATCCTTTATGGAGTTTACCAATGATTCATGGCGTGGTAAATATGATAACATATTGATTTTGTTGAATTTTCTTGTGGAACATATAGGGTTTTTTAAAAATTTCAATACCTTATCTAACACACTGTTATGATATGATATTTTACCTGTTTTTCATTTCAATCCAAAGACGGGGAAAATTTTTTCTCTGATTTTCTCTGATTTCCTTCTGTTTTTATTGATTTGTCTATATTTTATTAAAAAATTCAACATGGTGATTTTATAATAGTTTCACAAAATCATTTTTTTTCTAAAGTTTTTAACATATGATGTCGATACTATATTACTTATTTTTTTTTATATCCGCTTGGGATGACATTGATTAAATTCTGCTGGAGGCCCTGGAGACTTTCAGACATGCCCACAAAAAAATATCCCCCTGATCGTAAAGATTTTATGAGACTGGTAACAACTTTTTTCCTTGTATTATGATCAAAGTAGATCATGACATTTCTGCAGAAAATGATATCAAACCTGTCAGAACCGGTAAAGGGAGAGTCAGCAAGAAGATTATGTTTTTGAAATTTAACATGTTTCATTATTTCAGATTTTATTTTAACATGGTTTTTGTATTTACCTTTTCCCCTTTTAAAATATCTGTGTAAAATGGGTTTGTGAACTGTTTGTACACGCTGGTCAGGATATATCCCCTTTTGTCCTTTTTTTAACATGGTATCTGACAGATCAGATGCAAGGATATCAAATTTAAATGAGTTGTAAGCCAATTGAACTGCAATGGAGTATGCTTCCTCACCGCTTGATGATGCAGCACTCCAGATTTTTAAAAACTTATCTTTATCAAATGTTTTTAAAATAAATTCACAATGCTGGTTTTCCCGGAAAAAAAAAGTGTGGTTTGTTGTTATTGCATCTATGAAATTCGTAAACTCAGCCTTATCAGAATTTATTAGTTTAAGGTATTCAGAGACTGAAGACAGTTTTGTAAAACGCATTCTTTTGGCAAGCCTTGCCGCGAGCAATTCATATTTTCTGTCATTTAGAACAATTCCGGATTCCCTGTAAACAAGGGCAGAGATTTTTTTATACTGTGCAGGATTAACCCTGGCATCTGAATTCATATAGAATCATTCTTTTGTTATTAGATTTATGGCAGTTCCCGCAATATCATTGATATCTCTTACATGGTCAATCGCACCAATATCAATGGCCTCCCTGGGCATGCCAAACACGACACAGGAATCGGCATCCTGGGCAATATTACATGCTCCTGCGTTTTTCATGGCTAGAAGACCTGCTGCGCCATCCTTACCCATGCCAGTCAAAATAACACCAAGAACATTGGCGCCGGCATACTTAGCAGCCGACTTAAACAGGACGTCGGCAGCAGGTCTCTGGTAATGCACAAAAGGCCCTTTTTTAATCCGTACATAATACTCTGCACCCCGCCTTTTAAGGAGCATATGATAGTTTCCCGGGGCAATCAATACCTTACCGTTGACAACACTATCTCCATCCTTTGCTTCCTTGACCTGCATTTTACATATTTCATTCAGGCGCTGGGCAAATGATGCTGTAAAATTAGCAGGCATATGCTGTACAACAAGAACACCTGGTGAGTTTTGAGGCAGCATGGTTAAAACCTTTTTTATGGCTTCTGTTCCTCCGGTGGATGCACCAATGGCAATTATTTTATTTGTTGTGGCAGCAAGGGCTCTTGAGTCGATATTGTCACTTTTTTTTATAATGGATCTGTTTTTTTTTACAATGGATGCAATATTGATTCTGGCAACAGCTCTGATTTTTTCAGCCAGTTGTATACCCATGTCCTCCACTGAATATGCTGCACTGGGCTTTGAAATCACTTCAAGGGCACCTGAAGATATTGCTTCAAGGGCAAGTTTGCTTCCTTTGCTGGTAAGGGAGCTTACAATAATCACAGGCAGGGGATAAAATTTCATCAATTTTTTTAAAAATGTAATGCCGTCCATTCTGGGCATTTCAATATCAAGGGTAATTACATCTGGTTTAAGTTTAACTATTTTATCCCTTGCAACATATGGATCAGGCGCAGTTCCAATGACCTCAATGCCTGCCTCCTTTGACAGTTCATCAGTGAAAACCCTGCGCACAACGGCTGAATCATCAACCACCAGTACCTTTATATTATTCTCCACTTACCATCCCCCGGATATCTGGGTGTTTCATTAGAGTTCAATCTTCATTATCATTGTTCCATCGGTTGTTTCAGCTATAATTGAGGAATCGGGCTGAATATTTTTTACATCTTTGTTCAGAATTTCAGGTATATCCAGGCTGGGCGGCTTTGAAGTCTTCAGGGTTTTTAAAGCGTTGCCAATGATCATATTAAGGACTTCTTTTAATGTTCCGTTTAGATACTCCTCTGTACAGTTTTCTTCTGCTTCACCCATAAAGTTCTGTGTCATTTCAAGGAGAAGGGTATCAGGAATAAACAGCAGAAAAACAGCAGAAAAGCTGCCTGTAACTTTCAGCCTGCATACCTTTGTAATATCATTTTTTATAAGTTCCATGTTGTCTGATGATAAGCTCTCTTTGAATTCAACAGGCAGATAAAACATTTTTTCAAGAACTTCAGAAATCGAGGCCTTCATCGCTGTCATCAAGGTTTTCATCATCTGTTTCTCCAAGTATTTCTGTTATGGTATTCCTGATTGTTTCAGGTGTGAACGGCTTTGTTATATATCCTTTGGCTCCCTGGGTTAAGAATTCATCAATTTTTGACTTACTTCCCTCGGTGGAGATTATTACCACGGGCGTATCCTTAAGAATATCATCTTTTTTAAGCTCTTTGATAAATTCAAGACCGTCCATAACCGGCATATTGTAATCAGTTACTACAATGTCAATCCATCTCCCTTTGACCAGGTCAAGTGCTTCTTTTCCGTTTCCTGCTTCATGGAATTCAGAATCAGAATATCCTGCAGCTTTAAAGGTTTTTTTAAGTACAGATCTCATGGGCAGGGAGTCATCAACAAGTAAAATAGAAAAAGTCATAGTTTGCCACCATAATTATTATTTATAATCCCGGGTCATACAATACTTATTAACTCTTCAACTTTGTGTATCTCCTGGGTAAAATCCGCTATTATCATTGTTATATCACCATGGGTAATATTAAGATTCTGAATGACTGCATCATGGAACCTGTAGGCAAGCCCGTCTTCTCCAATGCCTATTCCCATCATCATACAGATACAGTCGGAAATATATACAATTGCAACATCACGGTCTTTCTGCCGGGACTTATCGGAAAGATGGTGATGACGGATAATATTAATCATTTTCGGGCTGAATTTCCACTGGGTTGCAATCATTGCACCAAGTTCGCCATGATCGATTCCAAGTACTTTTTTTTCAGCTTCCATGAAGCTGTACTCTTTTTTTTTGACAAGGTGAATTATCTTTTCAAAGGAACTTGAAACATATCGGTCAAGTATTGTTTTGCCAATATCTTTTAACAGAGCAGCTGTAAATATAATATTTTTATTGCCACAATTTGTTTTTTTACATATCTCCCTGGATATGATTGCCGATGAAACTGCATGTTTCCATAAGGCACCTTCATGGAGCCCATACCCTTTCTGCTTTTTTGAAAGAGTTCTGCTGCT
Organism: uncultured Desulfobacterales bacterium; assembly: GCA_964593725.1. Lineage (GTDB taxonomy): Bacteria > Desulfobacterota > Desulfobacteria > Desulfobacterales > Desulfobacteraceae > JAIOSM01. Next base: position 19,441 of record CAZQJS010000030.1, on the reverse strand, counting down.
GGATTTAACAAGAATAAGTTCAATGATCTGATCCATGCCAAGTATTGATACAGCATCCTGTACAGATTCCACTGGATTTGCCAGGGCAAAATAGGCAGAGTTGCATGTTTTAAGGAGATTTGCAGTGACAAAGGGATCAAATTTTATTATGCCGGCAATATCAGCAGCAGAGCAGTTCTCATCATCAACTGCAGCTGTAATTTGATTAACAATTGCAGGCATTGGGTCTAAATTTTTTATCTCTTTTACAAGCTCCTTTATCATGCTCATATTTTCACCTCCTGGCACCCGGAAGTTTTAACAAATATTTCCCCTGTTTTAATCTCCAGCCTGACTGTTCTGTTGACTTCTCCTCCCACCTGCTCCTTATCAATTAATACCTTGTTTTTAAAAAACATCTTTTTTAAGGCCATATAGTTTCGTTTACCAATATTGAAAAAACCGGATTGGTCTAGTATCTGGGCACCGCCAAAAACATATACCTTCATTCTGTTCTTTTTAGCATCATATTGATATGTTGCTTTAAAAAGCCTTGGTATACCAGTGTCTGCAAACATGAAAGGGTTTTTCCTGGCCTTTGATTTATCAATACTTGATTCAGGCAGCATATAATGGAGAATACCCCCCACCCGTGTGGCAGGATCATATACAACAAGTCCTATACATGAGCCAAGGGAAAAGGTCATTATTGTATCATCCGGGTTATTACTGATTTTCATATCTGCAACACCAACAATCTGTTTCACATTATTTTCCTTTATTTATTGTGACAATATTTTAAAAAGACCGTGTACATCAAGTATGAGCCCTACTCTTCCATCTGCCAGGATCGCTCCTCCTGCAAAACCGTCAATGTTCTCAAGATTTGCCCCAAGACTTTTAATAACATATTCATCCTTGCCAAGGAGTTCATCAACAAGCAGACCTCTTTGCTCCATTTTTGATTCAACCACCACCACAAGGCTTTTCCATGGCGGCCTGGAATCATCTTCAAGGTTATAAAGGTTTTTCAGCCTGACCAGAGGAATAAGGTCACCTCTCTCCTTTACTATTTCTCCTTTGCCCTTGATTGTTGAGCAGTTTTTTTCTTCGGGTCTGAACGACCTCTTAATTGCTATGGTGGGGATGACAAATTTTTCTTTACCAACTCTTACAAGCATGCCGTCAATAATTGCAAGGGTTAAGGGAAGGCTTATGGTGAATTTAGTCCCCTGCCCGGGAATGGAGTTTATGTTCAGCTGTCCCCTTAATTTTTCAATTCCGCCTTTTACAACATCCATGCCAACTCCCCGGCCCGAGATATCAGTTATTTCCCTGGCCGTGGAAAATCCAGGTTCCAGAATCAGATTATAAATCTCACTGTCTGTAAGGTCATTATCCCTGGAAATAAGATTGGTGGAGATTGCCTTTTCAAGGATGCGTTCCCTGTCCAGTCCTTTACCGTCATCCTCAATTTCAATTAATATATTGCCGCCTTTATGATATGCCCTGAGGTTAATGGTACCTGTATCCTGTTTATTATTTTTTTTACGCTCGTTAAGGGGCTCAATACCGTGGTCCACAGAATTTCTGATCATATGAACCATGGGTTCGTATAATGCATCCACAACATTTCTGTCAATTTCAGTCTCTTCTCCTGTCATGACAAGATCAACTTTTTTTCCTGATTTTTGTGAGAGGTCCCGTACAAGGCGGATCATCTTCATGAAAGTTGCTTTTATTGGAATCATTCTCATGGACATGGCAATATTCTGCATGCTTGTTACTATCTGCCCGAATTGTGCAATGCTCTGCTGTAATGATGGGTTTTTTGAAGCCTGCTGTCTGAGCATGGACTGGGCAATAACCAGTTCTCCTGCATAATCCACCAGGTTGTCAAGTTTTTCCGTACTGACTTTAACCTGGGTTGCAATTGTTTTCTTCCTGGTGCCCTGTTCCCTCAAAGCCGAGGCAATATCCTTTGATCGGGCTTTATTCTCCCGTATCAGGATCTCACCAAGTTTTTTTTCAGGTTCGTCAATCTGGGTTTTTAAGGCATCGGCCAGGGTTTTATCATCTATAATTCCCTTGTCCACAAGGATTTCACCCAATGGTGCCTTGCTGCCTTTAGACAGGTTTACCTGGAGATTTTTGAGTTTATTTTTCAAGGCATCAATATCAATATCATTATCCTGGGCCTGAACTCCTTGTTCAAGGCCTTGTTCAACCCGGGATATGAGTTTTTTCAGGGTGTCAACCGATTCAAGAATAACATCTGTTGCAGCCTCATTAATTAAAAAATTGCCGCTCCGGGCACTGTCCAGGAGGTTTTCAGTTGTATGGGATAGTGTATTGATTTTCTGAAGCCCAAGGAACCCTGATACCCCTTTTATTGTGTGGAAGGGCCTGAATATGTTGTTAATTATTTCATTGTCCGTAGGGTCGTGCTCAAGCTCTATCAAGGAAATTTCTATGCTGTCAAGGTTTTCATTGGCTTCGGAAATAAAATCTGCCAATATTTCCATATCTTCATCAGATATTTTCTCAGGTTCCAGGCTTTCCGTTTTCTGTACAGCCTCACTTTTTAATTCATTCCCTGCTTCCATGGGCCGGGATGGTGAAGCAGAGTCAGAATCTGTTCTTTCCTTTTGTTTTAATTCTTCAGATTTTATATTACCTAAATGCCTGTTATCTTTGTTATCATCAAAGTTGTTGTTTAAAAGTTCCATTACATCCGAAGTGTCAAAGGCAAACACCTCTCCTGTTTTAATGTGATGTAAAAGTGCCTTAAGAAGCAGCACACCCTCTTCAATGGGATGTGTATTCTCAATGTTTTCAAGGGTCATTGTCTCAAGATAATTTTTACAGCCCAATGCTACTTTATGAAAAAGTTCTGAATCTATGAATTTTGTAGTGGTAAACATTTTGTCACAGGCATTGAGCATGGCACCAAGATCAGGTATTTCTCCCGGGCAGAATTGTCCTATTAATTCAGATATTTTTTCAATGGATTCTTCTGCTTTTTCAAATTCATTGCTGGTGCTGTCAGGTTTATCAGCTTCAGGAGCACTGTTTATCATTTTATGAATACCTGTCTTTATTTGCGATATGATATTGTCAAGATCTGCAAACACCTTTTCCATGTCTGAAGATCTGTTTTCCAGGGCATTATTTATAATTTTTTCAGCCTCTGAAATTTTTTCTGATAAACTCTCACCTGCTGTTCCCAGAGAATTTTTTTCTGTTTCTTTAAGTATGGGCAGAAGTTCTGACAATGCCCCGGGTTTTGATGAATCCATCAAAACAAATTCCAGGGAGAGTTTCTCAACAAGTTCCTGAATGATTTTATTAGTCATTTGCCTGTCTTTTATAAAGTTATAAAGTTAAAAATCTTCAAAATCGTCATCATCTTCATCAAAGGGTATTATCTGTTCAGGCTTTACTCCTCCTGCCCGGGGCGTGAATGTACTGCCAGTTGCCTGTGAGGTTGCAGCAGGTTTGGGCATATCATTCATATCAGTGACAGGGTCTTTATATTCTGCTCCTGTATTCTCCCGTTTTCCTGAGACAAGTTTAACAAGATCCCCAACATAGTCCTTTAATGTTTCAGCCTGGGCGCTCATCTGTTCCGATGCAGAAGCTGATTGTTCTGCATTGGCAGCATTCTGCTGTACAACCTTATCCATCTCTCCTATGGCAGTATTTACCTGTTCAATCCCAATTGATTGTTCACTGGATGCTTCGGCTATTTCCGCCACAAGTTCGCCCACTTTACCGGCACTCTCTGCAACCCTGCCAAAGGCTTTATTGGTTAAAGCAACAATTTCAGAACCATTGCTGATTTTTTTCATGGTACCTTCAATGAGTTCTGATGTGTTTTTAGCAGCATCAGCAGCGCGCATGGCAAGATTTCTTACCTCGTCTGCAACAACTGCAAAGCCTGCACCTGCCTCTCCTGCCCGGGCTGCTTCAACAGCAGCATTAAGGGCAAGAAGGTTTGTCTGAAAGGCTATTTCATCAATGGTTTTGATTATTTTCTGGGTCTCCTCGCTTGCCTTTGTAATCTCTTCCATGGATATGGTAAGTTCGCCCATGGATTTATTGGCCGTACCCACAACCTGATTTGCCTCTTTCATCAGATTGTCGGCATGGCCTGCATTTTCAGCGTTTTTCTTTGTCATGGAAGACATCTCTTCCATGGAGGAAGATGTCTCCTCAATGGAGGCAGCCTGTTCTGATGCCCCTTCTGCCAGAGACTGACTTGATGATGATACCTGGCTTGCTGCTGCTGCCACCTGATTTGCACCTTCGTCCATACCACGGGTGATTGTATTTATCGGCCTGGTAATGGAACGGGTTGTGAACAGAGCAATTATGACAATCAGGACAATACTTATGATTGTTATGGTTATGATAAGCCATTTCATGGTATTGACTGCTGCAAATGCCTCTGATTTATCCACTTCCGATATCAGAGCCCATGTCATATCTCCGATTTTCAATGGTGTGAAAGCTGAAAGAACAGGGTTTCCATTGTAATCAACGATTATTTTGGCACCTTCCCTTCCGGCAATTGCTTCCTGCACAGCTTCAGTGTCAACACTGCCTGTGCCTGGTTGTGCAAAGGAAGCCTTTACCGAATGTGTCACAGGATCAAGAAAAGAATCAGACCGCATGAGTTTATCAGGGCCTACAAGGTATGTCTCTCCTGTTTTGCCCATACCCTCCCTCTGCTGCATTATTTTGTTAATGGCTTCAAGGGAGAGCTGAAGTGCAACCACAATATCAACTTTATCGTTGTGAACAACAGGCTGGGCAATGAATCCGCAGGGCTCATTGTTGTTCGGCCCATAGGGAGCAAAATCAGCGATTTTATATTTCCTGGAACTCAATACATTTTTAATAAGTTTACCAAGGCTTGAATCTGCATATTTGCCATTAAGAAAGTTGCTCTTATTATCAGCATTTTCAGCAACTGAGAAAAAGCAGTAGCCATCCGGGTTTATGAGTAAAAGATCCTGGTAGCCGTACATTTGAGCATATTTTTTAAAAAAATACTCTCCATTGCCATCTTTGGGGCAGAAAGCTTCTGCAACATCCATTTCAGCCAGGACTGCCCATCGAACACCCAGAAGATCAATACTGGAATAGGAACTCAAAACAGGATTGCCATTATAATCAATTATTACATGGGAACCGGTTTTTCCTTCCAGGGCAAGGCGTACTGATTCAGTATCAGCCTTGCCCTTTTCAGGGTCTGCAAAAGAAGCTTTAACACTATGGTGCAGAGGGTCTATTAAAGAATCAGACCGCATGAGTTTATCCCTGCCCACAAGATAGACTTCACCGGTTTTGCCAAGACCTGTACGCTCATTAAGAAGAGATTGAATCTTTTCAAGGGAGAACTGTATGGCAACAACCCCTGTCTTAACACCTCTATTTATAATAGGTGCAGCAACAAATGCAGCGGGTTCATTATTTGACGGTGCATAGGGGGCAAAATCTTCAAAGGCAGGTTTACCTTTTAAGGCACGTGCCACTGCCCTGCCAAGGCCGCTGTTTTTGTATTTACCCGTAAGAAGGTTTGTATGGTAATCTGCCTCCTTTGCCTGACTGTGTATGCACATGCCATCAATATCAATGACAAAGAAATCATAATACCCTGTACTTTTAATGAATCCATCAATAATATTGGCAAATCTCAAATATTCCGGGCTCTTCTCATTGGTTTCCAGATGGGAACGATAATGGGCCATTCCCTTTGTGCATATGGAACGATTCTGCTGTGCCTTAATATCAACAACTGCCTGGTCAAGGAGAAGTTTTATGGCCCGGGACTTATTATCCCTGATGGCTTCCAGTTTATTAAACGCCTCTTTTCTTAAGGTGCTTACAGTCTCCACCAGAACCCCCATATCTCCTTTGCGTTCATCAAAAAACCGGGAAATCTGGGCTTTCTTCACTGCACGCATACCTTTGAGTTGACTGTATGCAGAGGCCTCAAGAGCCCTGCTGGATTTTGTATATGTTATTATTCCAATCACTCCAAAGGGTATCAGACCAACTAAAAGAAAAAATATTATCAGTTTTGTTCCCAGGCTTATCTCCTTCATGATTAATGCTCCTCGTTGATATTATTAAATAATTGTTATGCTGTTTGTTCAAGAATCGCAATTTCTTCCCTGCTGAGAACTTTGTCAATATTCAGAAGAATTTTGACACCATCCTCTTTTTTGGCCATGCCAAGGATATACTCGGTATTGAGTCTGGTGCCAAATGTGGGGGTATCTTCTATCTCATTTTCTTTAATATTCAATACTTCAGATACTGCATCAACAACAATTCCAATGAGCACCGTGGATTCTTCAGAATCAATCTCCACAACAATAATACAGGTGCGCTCGGAATACTCTATGGGTTCCATGTCAAATTTCATTCTGAGATCTATTACCGGAATAACTTTACCGCGAAGATTAATTACACCCTTGACATATCCAGGGGTCCGCGGCACTGAAGTGATGGGCATCATACCGATGATCTCTTTTACCTTTAATATGCCGATCCCATACTCTTCCTTTTCAAGGAAAAAAGTTAAGTACTTACCTGTTTTTATGGTCAATGCCTTGACTGCCTGATCCATTCTAGTAGATTCTGACATTCTCACTGTCTCCTTTAGCACAATATTTAGTATTTGAGTTGTTATGGGTTGTCATTTTTATAAGCACACTGCAAAGGTCATCGTAGGCATCACTGACAGGGGTAAAAAATCTCGGGAAGAACCGGCTTGCCTTGGAAATGATTTTTTTTGATTCTTCGGGAATGATTAATACTATCTGCCTGCCCTCCATGAGGTCAATCATACTGGATAGTTTATCAAGCCTGGTTTCTGAGTCAGCAAGTATTATAAATATTTTTTTTTCCAGAAAGACATGGCTTTTTTTCAATTCTGATTTAAGTGTATCGCTGGAATGGACAGTTTTAAGGTGTAAACTCTGGAAATTGTTTTCAATGGTGGCTTTAAGGGCAGCACCCTTACCAGAAGAATCATGGTGAATGAAAAGTACAATATTCATTATTTCTCTTTTTCACAAATATTTGGTTGGAATTGTAATCCTACAGGCATAATAGTATTACAAGATGTATGCCAATTTATCGAAAAAGAAAAATATTGATATTTCAAATGGTTATCATGATTATGACAAGACATGTTTTGTCATGAAAACAGGACAGTCATAAAAATATTACAATTTCACGGTGTTTTTATGCTGTATTGCTTTAACAGGGCGTAAAGATGTCCCCGGGACAACCCGGAGAGGCGGCATGCGGTTTTTATATCGCCTTGGGCACAGTGCCATAGCTCTGTAATATATTTTTGCTTTGTTGTTTCTATATGATCCTTAAGACTCAGTTTATTAAAGGAAGTATTGCAGGAAGGCATGGGCCCGCAGGGATTCTGCTGTACGTTTGATTGTCCGGACTGTTTCTGCTGTTTTATTCTGTTTTTAATATTAAATGTACGAATGTGGTCAGGAAGGTGCTTGGGAAACAGTGTTGAATCACGAAAGGCATCGCTTGATGCATAATCCAGGGAATTGAACAGCTCCCTTACATTGCCCGGCCAGTTATATCCCATAAGCTCTTCCATGAACTGTTGAGATACTTTATGTGAAGGTTCATTGTATAATTTAGTTTTCCGTTTCATATGGTGCTCCACCAGCAGGGGAATATCAGGTTTACGGTCCTTGAGCGGGGGGATTTCAATTAATATGGATGCAATCCTGAAATAGAAGTCTTCGCGTAATTGTTTCTGTTCCACCATATTGGCAAGGTTTCTATGTGTTGCTGCGATGAGTCTGAAGTTACTTGAAATTTCATTCTTGCTCCCCACGGGGCGGAATTGTTTTTCCTGGAGTACCCGTAAAAATTTCTTTTGTATATCAATGGGCAGTTCCCCAACTTCATCAAGGAACAACGTTCCCTTATCTGCAAGTTTTATTAAGCCGGTCTTGTTTGAATCAGCACTGGTAAATGCGCCTTTTGCATGACCGAATAATACACTTTCCACAAGGTGTTCCGGCAGTGCAGCACAATCCACAACTATAAAGTTATGCTTTGCCCGCCGGCTGTTTTCATGGATTGCTCTTGCAAAAAGCTCTTTTCCTGTACCTGTCTGTCCTGAAATAAGTACCGGGACATCATTGCCGGCTGTTTTTAAAACTTTTTCAAGGCAGTCCCTGATCTGCCTGCTTTTGCCGATGATAGATTCGCGTTTAATGTCGATCTTCCTGGCCAGGGGCTGCTTCTGTCTTCTATATTCCAGTGCCCGGGTCAGGGAAAACTGAAATTCTTTATAGGAACCGCTTTTCTGGATATAATCCCAGACCCTTGCTTTGATGGCAATGTCTGCACCTTCAGGGGCATCTTCACCGGTCATAATTATTATCTCGGGGGCAGACAGGTTGTCTTTAATGGTGCTGATGGCTTCAAGGCCGTTGCCATCGGGAAGGTTTACATCAAGGAAGAGAATATCATACTCATTGGTAGACAATGACTCAAGGCCCTTTGTCAGGGTTAAACAATAATCTGCCTCGTGATCCATTTTGTTGAATCTTTTTACAAGAAGCCTGCAGATGTATATATCATCATCAATTATTAAAACTTTTGCTTTATTAATAATCACACCTCAATCAATTGGTCTTTTTTGGCTCCATGGGGCTTTAAGCAATCGCTCTGTCAGGAAAATATATTTTTAATTATAGTATAGTATGGAAAAAATATCAATAATTATTAAAATTCCCGGCATGTGCCATTGAAACATTGATAGAATCATATTATACTATAATTTAAATATCAATATTTATTGGATTCATATTACGATAAATCCCGCGATGGTCACAATAACACAGATAATCAGGGGGAAATATGGTGGAAAAAATCAACCACACAGTACTGATTGTGGATGATGAGAAGCAGGTGGCAAAGTCCCTTGGCAGGCTGCTCAAAAGTATTGGTTTGCAATATATCTGTCTTGAGTCTGGTATGGAAGGCCTTGAAGCGCTGAAGAGTGCATCAGATCCTTTCTCATTAATCATCTCAGATCAACGCATGCCTGGAATGTCCGGTTCTGAATTTCTTGAAAAAGCAAAGGAAATATCGCCTGATACCATACGATTCCTTTTAACGGGATATTCAGATATGGATGCGATTACAGATGCTGTTAACAAAGGTTCCATACACAAATACATAAGCAAACCATGGGATAATAAGGATTTTGAGAAAAAAGTCCTGTCTGCACTGAATCAGTTTGAGCTTGCCATTGAAAATGAACGGCTTTTTAAACTGGCAAAGGAGCAGAATGCTAAATTGTACCAGTTAAACAGTGACCTTAAAAAGAGCTCTGCAGCCCACGGACATGAGATTGCAGAATTGAACCGGGAAATGGAGCAATTGATCCAGAAACGCAGTAAGGAATCAGAGGACAGGGATTACATATCTGAAATCGAAGCGGTTCTAAGGGAAAATAAAATGGTTGAAAAAACAAAGCTTAATTTACTTTATAAAGCTTTAGTATCAGAGCTGTATGAACAGTTTCAGGACATTGCCCTGCGGAACGGGTTTGAAATGCCTGAACAAGGGACTCTTAACTAAAGAGACATATCATGCATGGATAGTATAAGCAAATATGCTGTTTTAGTGGTGGATGATGACGAATCCATTGTGAAAAATATGCGAAGGGTGTTGAGAAGGAAGGGGTTTGACAGGGTTGTTTCCGCACTGAATGCCGGACAGGCCATTGGTTTGCTGGAGAGCTCAGGAGATGATTTTTTTCTCATAATATCTGACCAGCGCATGCCTGGAATCCAGGGAAGTGAGTTCCTGGAAAAAACCATTCTCCTGAGTCCTGAATCACGGCGAATGCTTGTTACAGGATATTCTGATTTTGATGCAATTGTTAACGCTGTAAACAGGGGCGCAGTACACCAGTATATTACCAAGCCATGGGATAATGACGATTTGCTGTTAAGAGTGATGGGCGAATTTGAAATTTTTAAAAAGTCCATGGAGAAAAAACGTCTTTTTAAAATTATAACCCACCAGAACAGAAAGCTTTTTCACCTTGCAAACAAACAGAGAAGAATTGGCAGGAGATTTAAAGATAGTATTTTTAAGAAAAAGCAGAAAATTGGTGAACTTAAAGCATCCATTGAACAGGCTGAAGCAGCTGATCAGTATAAAATAGCCTGTTCAGGCTTTGATGAACTGCTCTCAAGAACCATTACCATGGGTAAGGATAATCTTATAAAAGCAATGTCACTTGCAGAAGCTGAGGTTAGAAATATCATACAGACCATAATGGAGAAAAATGATATTCCCTTTGAACCTTTGGCCAGGACAAATAATATAAAGTTTTCAAAGGAGCAGGATGACAAAGTATATGAGATTATAGATGTTATTATGGGAAAAGTGATGGAAAAAACAGAACCCGGGCTTTCAGGCATTGACCGGCAATTCCGTCCAGGAGTTGTACTTAATGATTATAAAGAGGTCCCTGGCTTTGGCACGCTTGCACTTAATGACGGATATGTAACCATGGAGGAATTTGAAAAAGCAGAAAGTGAGCCTGGATCAGGCAGGGCCGGGCAGGGGGAAGATATTACCATTGATAAGATATTCATTAAAAATAAGTATCTTACAAGGCAGGATGTAAGTAAAATTTATGCAAAACTTGCATTAATAGAGATGAGATTAAAGGACCGCAGCCTTGCAGAAAAGCTTGTCCAGAACAGAATGGCAACAGCAATGGACATTGACAGGGCATTTCATAAACAGGAGGACATTTTTGAGAAACAGGGCATTGTCCTGCCCCTGGAGGGCATACTTGAAGAAGCACATGTTATTACTTCCCGGGCCGGGGGTTTACTTGAAGAGGCTTTGAATGAAACAGCAGTAAAAACAGAAGTCAGCGGTTCCGGCACATATTCCCGGGAAGTTGATCCATATATTGACCTTATTATTTCCCGGGACAGGTTAAAGGCATTTATCAGGGTGCCGGAAGTTTCAACCAGAAAGTACAGTATCAATTTTATTAAAAAGTTCATAAAAAAACAGGGTATTTGTTTTGGTATTGCAGATGATAAATCTCTGGACGGTTTTATCAAAAATTGCAGGGACCCTTCTGAAAGATTTAATATTGCCAGTGGAAAACCTGTGAATCCTGGCAGGTCAGGTGAAATTATCTATTATTTCAATATTGGGGACAAGTCTGCCGGAGTAGTAAACAAGGATGGTTCCATTGATTTCACATCCCGTGGAAACTCTCCTTTTGTGAAAAAAGGCCGGGTTCTGGCAGAAAAAAAACCCATGGTAAAGGGAGAGCCCGGCATTGATATATATGGCAGTACAATACCCTGCAAGCCTGTTAAAGATAGTATAATAATCTGCGGTGATAATGTCAGGCTGTCAGATGACGGGCTTAAACTTATTTCAACCATTTCAGGACAGCCGGGAATAGATTTCAGGGGAGCTGTATCTGTACAGGAAGGTTTTATCATTAAAGGTAATGTGGATTTCAGAACAGGAAATATCAAATTCAAGGGTGATGTTATTATCGGTGGTACGGTTAAACAGGGGTTTAAGGTTGAGTGCCGTGAGTTGACCGCAGGTGAGATCAATGGAGGTATAATAAAAACATATGGCGATCTTAAAGTTGCAAATGGTATTGTAGATGCTGTAATAGAGTCCCGGGGCAATGTCAGGGCAAAATTTGTCAATAATTCAACAGTATATGCCTATGGCGATATGATGGTTACCCGGGAGATTATGGGGTCTGAAATTGCAATAAGCGGTGCCATGGATAATGAAACAGGCCGCATAACCGGTTCCACCATTGCTGCAAGAATGGGACTTAATGTAAGGCAGATTGGTACAAAAAAAGCAGAACCTTCCATAATAAAACCAGGCACAGATGATCACATTGAATGGCTGGCAGATAAATATGGGGAAAAACTTGTAAATATTCAAACAAAACTTGACAGCCTCATAAGATTAAAAAAGAGTCTTGATACTGAAAACAATGCCATGCATTTTAAGGTCGCAAATCAAACATTTGCCCAGGAAAAAATGATAAAAAAAATTAATGACCTCAAAGCAAAGGTTGATAAAACAGAGGATTCCCGAAAGAGTTCACGGCTGCTCAACAGAATAGAAGAGTTAAAAAATGCTGTGGGTAAGGCAGATAAGAAAATTAAAGCGGTTTTTGATGAACAGGATCAGGTTTTAAGCATAATGGAGGAGAACCAGACAGCAGTTCAACTGCTTAATAATGAGCTTGATGGTTTGAAAAAAGAAAAAAAAGAGTCAATAAAACTTTTATCTGGTTTGCCAGAGGTTCCCATCCTCAGGGTGAACAGGAAGATCTGCTCGGGAACCATGGTAAAATGCACAAGGGCTTCCATGGTTGTCAGGGAGAATTTTGGAAGGTCGGAATTTGTCCAGATCGATTCTGACACCACAGGTAAGGTGAAAACTATAATTCACAGGAGCACAGCAGGTTAAAAAAAAGGCAGGTAAACAGGAAGCAATGGAAGATCAAAAAAAATGTAAAGTCCTGATTGTTGAAGCAGATGCTGACCTGCGCACCAGAATTGAAAATCTTTTATTATCCGGAAAATACCTGGTAACCTGCTTTGAATCTTCTTTGTCAGCCTTTACAGAGCTTGAAAACAGCCGGTCAAAACCCTATGCAGTGGCAATTGTCAGTTATAAAATGCCAGGCATGAAAGGTGATGAAGTTTTAAAAAAAATAAGGGAGCTCTCCCCTGGAACCCAGAGGATACTCATAACAGATGCATTAAGCATTGATGTAATCATTAAGGCTATAAACAATGTGGAAATAACTTCATGTCTCTCCTTTCCCTTCCGGGACAGTGACCTTACAGGGCAGGTGCAGTATGCCTGCAGGCAGTTTCTTGCAATTCAGAAACAACATAATCTCATAAGAGTAACCCAGCGCCAGAATAAGCAGTTATACAGAATTGCAAAACAGTTAAAGGAAAAAAAAGAGAGAAATATAAACAGAATAGAGGAGTTGAAAAACAGAATCCGGGTTATGAAATCCAGGCTGCACTATGATGCGGATTTACTGGAAAGGTTTTCTTTAAAAGATATCATCAAAGAAAAAGGTATCTCTATTTCCCCTGAAGGTCTTTTAAAGGAGTATTTGACATTAAAGGAGCAGATTAAAGAAATTCTTGAAAGGGCAGCAGAAAAATCCATTGGGGTTGCTCTGTCCGATTCAGGGCAGGTAAAGGAAAGTAAGTTTGACAAAAATAAATATACTAAAGTGATGGAACAGATACAGAGTTTATCTTTTCTGCTTTTGAAAAAAACTGCATTCCTGGGTGTTGATGCCCTGGAAGCAGTTTTGAAAAATCCGGTTGATAACAGTAAGGTTGAGATCATATTATCAAGTGATAAAATAAGAGCCTGTATTAAACTTAAAACTTCCCGTAAAAAGGGATTAAACTTAATGACAATCAGGGATTTGCTGGAGAAAAATTCAATAAGGGTTGGCATAAAAGATGATGACTATATCAAATCATGGCTTATAAAGGCAGATAAATCTGATGATCCCGTCCTTATTGCCAGGGGAAGGGAACCTTTACAGCCAAGAAATGCTGAAATCATATATCATTTCCCCATTGATTTCCGCAGACCCGGAAAAGTTGATTCCCGGGGCAGGATCGATTTTAAGGATAGAGGGGAAATTCCCTTTGTTAAAAAAAATATTTTTCTTGCTGAAAAGATCTTTCCGAAAAAAGGGGTTGCCGGTATGGATGTCACAGGAGAGATTATTCCTGTTCCGGAGCCGGAGGACATGGCTTTTGGAGCAGGCCCGGGTGCAAGGATATCAGATGACGGAAGTAGAATTTATGCTGATGTTGACGGGCAGCCCGGCCTTGACCCCCTGGGCAATGTTTCTGTTTCACCGGAATTGAATATTAAAGGGGATGTGGATTATAGAACAGGAAACATTGAATTCAATGGTAATGTTGTCATAACAGGGATTGTTAAAGAGGGTTTTAGTGTAAAAGGAGCCTCTCTTACTGCTGAACAGGTTGAAGGCGCAAGAATTGAGCTGACAGGCGATCTCAATGTAAGCTCGGGCATTGTTGATACGAGCCTTGTCAAAGTTCAGGGAAATATTCAGGCTCAATATGTTAACAACTCAAATATATATGGCTTTGGAGACCTCATTGTTCAAAAGGAGATAATTGATTCAAAAATCAGATTGAGCGGCGCATGTATTAACACCGGAGGCAGGATAATTGCAAGTGATATGAGTGCTAAAATGGGTATTGATGCAGGGGATATTGGAACAGATGTATCAAAGCCTTCGAAACTCACTGTGGGTATTGATGAACAAACCGATTATTTTATTGCTGAAATCGATTTAAAGTTAAAAGAGAATATTGATATGCTTGTGGTTTTAAAGGATAAAATTTCCATTTTAAATGAGGAAGATCAGTCCCTTCATATGATAATTTCCGAACATGCCTATACCCAGGACAGGACCCAGTTGAAATTAAAAGATGTAGAGAAAAAAAAGCTTGATTTGCAGACTTTGGGAAACAAAGCAGGCCTGGAAAAAATTGTTGAACTTGAAAAAAAGATGATAAAACAGGCCGAGCATGCTGAAAATGAGATTAATAAAGGTTTTAAGCGCCAGGATGCCATTGCCCGTGAAATCTCCGGAAAAAAAGAAGAGATCAGCATAATTGAACAACATAATCAGGAACTGGTAAGGGAGAAAAGAAAATTACAGGAGTTCACGGCAAAAAAAGAATCAAGGCCGGTAGTAAGGGTTTTAAAAGGGATAATGGGTGGGACCAGGGTTGATGGACCCAATTCCTTTATCATCATTAATAACCCCTGTTCACGATGTAAAATAATGGAGATCAAGCGCCAGGATACAGACAGTATGTTAAGTTTTTATGAGATGGTGGTATCTGATTTGCGGACATGAATGATAATACAGCTCCTTTTTTGGAAAACCTGCCGGAAAACGGCGTACATGTGATATGATATAACTCTTTATTGCAGCATCGATATTTTAAAGTTTTGGATTCTTTACTGTTTAAACAGTTATCCACAAGGTTTACTATTTCCGGAGGAAAAACATCAGCAATTGATAAGCCTGTCTGAACATTTATATTGTCAAACTGCATACCTGATGCCCTGGTGTTACAAATGGCAATGATTTTTTCACTGTTAATTCCCACAACAGGCAGAGAGATATTATCTATCACTGCATGGTACAGCAAAAGCGCTTTGTTCTGAAAATTGAGTCTTGCATTGTCTTTGACAAGTTTATAGTATTCAAGAGCCTGTCTTATTTCCAGTATCAAACTGTTGTCATTCCAGGGTTTATGGAAAAATTTATAGATATTTCCTTTGTTTATGGTGTCAATTACCACATCAACATCAGTATATCCGGAAAGAATAATTCTGATGGTGTCAGGAGACTCTTTTTTCACTTCTGACAGGAATTCGGTCCCGCTCATACCAGGCATTCTCTGATCAGATATCACAATCTGGATATTATTACTTTTAAGAATTTCAAGCCCCTGCCGTCCATTCAGAGCTGTAATCACTTTATATTTTTCATTTCTGAAAAGTCGTTTTAAAGAGTTTAATACACTCTTTTCATCATCAACTATGAGGATTGTACTGGTATACTCAATATCACTGTTTAATTTCATAACTTATTTTCCCGGCAGTACTATTGTGAATGTTGTGCCTTTTCCTGTTTTACTTTTGATATCAATGAAGCCTCCATGTTTTTTAACAATGTTATAGGCAATATTCATTCCAAGGCCTGTGCCCTTGCCCACAGGTTTTGTTGTAAAAAACGGATCAAATATCTTAGAAATATTTTCCGGAGCAATCCCTTCTCCATTGTCAGATATTGTTATTTTTACATTTTTATTCTCTTCTGAGGTTTTAATGTGAATCTCTCCTTTTTCCCGGATCGCCTGGGCAGCATTGAGAAAAATATTCATGAAAACCTGGTTCATCTGCTGGGGGTATCCTTCAATCAGCGGAATTTTACCAAGTTCTTTAAATACCCGGGCCTTATATTTGATTTCATTATTAACCACATTTAAGGTTGATTTAATGCCTTTGTTTATATCCATCAGCTTCAGCTGATCATTTCCCGGGTGGGCAAAGTTTTTAAGATCAGCAACAATTTTCCTTACCCTTTCCGCTCCTTCAGTACAGTCTTTCAGCAGCTCGGTTATGTCTTCCTTTAAATATTCAATATCGATTTTTGATTCAAAGTCGTCAATGGTATGGGCCAGAGCCTTGATATTATCTGGTATTCCAGCAATATCAGCCTTTTTCAGAGCCTGTTTCATTGTATTATAATAACCAAGCAGAGTGTTAAAATCATTCAGATAATCTGCAAGGGTTGCAAGGTTGCTGCCCACAAAACCAATGGGGTTATTAATCTCGTGGGCAACCCCTGCTGCAAGCTGTCCGATGGATGCCATTTTTTCAGCATGAAATACCTGAGACTGAGTCTCCTTGAGTTCCTTTAATGCTGTTTCAAGTTCAAGTTTTTTTTCTATCATTTCCTGCTGAAGTTTAAGATGGCTGTATTCCAGTAAAATAATTCTTTCCCCTGTTTCTATTCTGTATTTCAGCTCTTCAGGTCTGAAGGGCTTGGTAATGTAATCATCAGCGCCAGCAGAAAAGACCTGTATAAGGTCTGAGATTTTATCCTTTGCCGTTATAAGTATTATATATGAATAGGTTTTCTTGCCAGATGCCCTGATCTTTCTGCACAGGGTAATTCCATCCATTTCAGGCATGACCCAGTCAGTTATTACCATGGCAGGCTCATCCCTGGTAAATATCTCCCAGGCCTGTTTTCCATCCACAGCTTCAATGATTTCATGATCCATTGCCATGATGGTGTTTTTTAATAAAAGCCTTGAGATATAGTCATCTTCTGCAATGAGAATCTTCATTATACAAGTGCCTTTTGTCTAAACTACATGTGTTGGTTTATACTTTAAATTTCCCCATCATCTCTGCAAGATTTTTCGAGAGTTCAGCAAGTTTTTCAGCATCAATTTTAACCTTTGCACTTGATTCTGCAATTTCATTGGAGGAGTGATCAACTTCACTGATCTCCCTTGTTACTTCCTGGGATGCGGTTGATCCTTCTGCAACATTATTATTAACCTCTTTAATACCTGAAGATACCTGGGTTACATTATCATTGATCTCCTTTGTGGTTGCAGACTGCTCTTCCACTGCCGTTGCAATGGTCGCAACTATTTCATTTATATCTGTGACTACTTTTGAAATACTTGCAATTTCAGTAATTGTATTGTCAGTGGAGTTCTGGATCCCTGCAACTCTTTCCTTGATCTCATTGGAAGAGGCAGCAGTCTGGTTTGCAAGATCTTTTATTTCATTGGCCACAACTGCAAAACCTTTACCTGCTTCGCCTGCCCTGGCTGCTTCAATGGTGGCATTAAGGGCAAGAAGATTGACCTGGGAAGATATATCGGTGATGGACTCTACAACCTGTTCTATCTCCTTTGCAGCCCTGGAAAGTTCATCAATTTGTGTTGAAGCATTTTCTGTTTTTGTTACTGCATTATCAGTAATGGTTCTGGCCTTTTCAGCATTCTGTGCAATCTCATTTATGGTTGAAGACATCTCCCGGGAAGCCGATGCAACCATACCAACATTGGCAGTGGCTTCCTCCATGGCAGATGCCACGGAATTTAAGTTTGCTGTCATCTCTTCAGAAGCTGCTGCAACAGTGCTTGCCCTGGATGAAGTTGATCCGGCAAACCTGTTCATGTGTTCAGATATTGCAGAAAGGTTTTTTGATGAATCATTCAGTTTTACCGAGTCCTTTTTAACAGCAGCAATCATCTGTCTGGTATTTTCAATGAATTTGTTGAACCATTGGGCAAGTTCCTCGGTTTCATCTCCTGAATTATCCTGGATTTTTTTTGTAAGATCACCTTTACCTTCGGCTATATCCTTGAGCATGTCGATCATACGCCTGATGGGAGCAACAACACCTTTAGCAATTAGAAAAAAAGATACAATTAATGCAGAAGCCATTACGAGCAGGACAATTGAGACAATTTTAACTGTCTCCTTTACAATATTTTTTTTTATCTCCTGCTCTTTTTTTTCAATAATCCTGTTAATATCATCTATGTAAACTCCGGTACCAATATTCCAGTCCCAGCCATTTAATTTTCTGCAGAAGGTAAGCTTTTGTACGGGCCTGGCTGTGCCCGGCTTTGGCCACATATAGGTTACAAACCCTCCATCACTGTTTTCAGCAGCAGCTTTAATTATCTCCTGGAACAGGAATTTCCCGTCTGAATCTTTAACATTAAGCAGGCTTTTTCCCTGGAGCTCTGGTTTTACAGGGTGGAGGATATTAACACCTTTGGAATCCTGGATAAAAAAATACCCTTTTTTGTCTCTGCCATAGCGGATGCTGCCAATACTTGCAAGCGCACTCTTTTTCAGAAGATCTCCTGTGGAATCAACATATATTCCGCCACCCAGGATCCAGCCCCAGTTTTTAAACAGTTTAACAAAGGATATCTTATCAACTGGTTTGTCTGATCCTGGTTTTGGCCATTTATAGTCAACAAAACCTTCACCCTTTTTTTTAGCGATATCGTCAAAAGCTTTAAATAACAGTTTCCCGTCAGGGTCTTTTATCCTGAAAAGATTTTTCCCATTTAATGATGGTTTGATAGGATGCATCACCATTTTTCCATTAATATTCTGGATCCAGAAATACCCTTTGCCGTCATTTCCCCAGCGCATTTTTTCAATCATTTTTTCTGCATATTTTTTTTTCTCTTCCATGCTGGAAAATGAGTTGTTCTCAAGGACAGTTTGAAGAACCGTATATGCCTGGTTCACGGCAGCCTTTACCTGGCTGCCATAATCTGTTTTAAGTTTCTCTTTATCCATGGAGTGATTAAATTGTTCCAGGGCAATTGTATATGCAGCTGCAACCATATTTTTTAAAAGTTCTTTTTTTTCCTGTAATATATTTGTGTGGTATTCTTCTATTGTACGCCTGCCCTGTCTTTGAAGAGAAGTGATTGAAAAATACAGTGATACTCCGCCCACAACAAAGAGCGCAGCTATTAAAAGATAATTTACCTTGGCACCAATACTCAGTTTCATGGTTTCCCCCATTATTAGGATTTAATATATTCTTTACGATTTTTCTGTGAATGATATTTATAATAATATAATGGATCAGACTTGAAAGCAAATATTTTTTTATGGCAGATATTTAAGTTTTGGAATTGACATTGGGATGAAAATTATAGTAAGTATTTTCTTGCTTTAAATATTAAAAGCTTTGGGTGGTTTTAATACCTTAAAAGGGAATCCGGTT
>CAZQJS010000029.1:0-37591 GCA_964593725.1 uncultured Desulfobacterales bacterium | reverse complement strand
TAAAATTCCAGCTATTCTTTAATTTAGATAAAGTACGCAATTTCCTGATGAACCTGTTATATTGTCTTTTAAGGCATATCCAGGCCTCACTTATTCCTTTGTTAATCTTAAAAATAATTTTTGACCGGGAATTGCTGTTTTTTCATCCCCTGCCTTGCAAAGAGGTATATCTTGTGAGATATTTTAATACCCATGGAAAAGTTAAAAAGAATAATTGAACAGCAGGCTGAAGTTATTTCAGAATCTATACTGAGGGTTGACTCCTTTCTCAATCATCAGATTGATTATGACTTGATGGATGAGATGGGACAGGCCTTTTATTCATATTTTAAGAATAAGGAAATCGATAGAATTCTTACCATTGAGGCCTCTGGCATAGCAGTCGGTATGGCTGCAGCACGGTTTTTTCAAAAACCCTTTGTTTTTGCAAAAAAAAAGAGGCCAGGCACAATGTCCGGCAAGACATTCTCAACAAAAGTTTTCTCTTTTACTAAAAATCGTGATTATGATATTTCACTTTCAGCCAGGTTTATTAATCAAGGCGAAAATGTTCTGATCCTTGACGACTTCCTTGCAGAGGGTAATGCTGCAACAGGGCTGTGTACACTGGTTGAAAAGGCTGGTGCCCACGTTGCCGGCATTGGCATAGTGATTGAAAAAAGTTTTCAGCCGGGAAGGGAAATACTTTTGAAAAGAGGCGTGGATCTATTCTCCCTTGCAAGGGTAAAATCATTGAATAGTAAGAAAATCAGCTTTTATTAAACTGTAAACCAGTATATACTGTACCTGTAATCAAGCAGATCCAATGTGCGCATAATACATAATGGGCCTTAAGCCACGGTCATAATTCATATGGAATTGATTAATATAATAAAGAAAGTATGGAAAACACTTGAGAAATCAGGGCTTCCTTCATATGTCTGGACAAGTGATAAGCTTGCTTTCTGGCGTGAGAGGGTCCTTTTTATTATTATTGTTCTGGTTGTACTGTTTGGAACTGTCCTTGCTATACCAATGGTCGGCATAGGATACCTGGAAGGAGACTGGTTGATTGCAGGCCTTGACGTACTGGCGTGGTTTTCAGCCATTTTTATCCTTTATCATCGTAATATTCCCATCGCATACAGGACCTGGACCATATATTTTATTTTTTATGTGTTTGGCATAACATTTCTGCACTCCTTTGGTTTGAACAGTGCGGGTCATATCTGGTTTTTCCGCGGCTCCATAATAGTTGGAGTAATGCTTGGAATGCGACATGCAATTGTGGCAGTTTTTTTAAATTCTATCCTGTTGATATTTGTTGCAGTGTTGATTTTGACCGGCTCTTCAGCCTGGGTATCACAGGACACAAATGCCTTAAGGTTGTGGTTTGTTGTCATGGCAAATTTTATGATTACAAATACCATTATAACTTTTGTTGTAGTATTGCTGCTTGATGGAATTGATAAGCTTTTATTCGAGTCCAGGGAGACGGTTAATACTCTGCGTGAAAGCGAGGAAAAACTTAAGGGAACTTTTGAAGCAAGCCCTGATCCCATGGTAGTATATGATACAAAGGGGCATCCCCAGTATATTAATTCAGCTTTTGTTGAAGTTTTTGGCTGGACCATGGAGGAACTTGCCGGAAAGCCAATACCATTTATCCCTGATGATCAGAAAGATATCTGCAGGCAGCAGATAAATGCATTGTTTGATGCAGGAAATATTGTTGAACTTGAGACCACACGGCTTACAAAACATGGAAAAATCATTAATGTGCTTTTAAAGGCAGCGTTAATAAAAGGGCCCGATGGCAGACCCAAGGGAACCATTGTAAATCTTGCAGACATTACAGAGAGCAAAAAACTTGAAAAACAGCTGCGCCAGGCAAGAAAAATGGAGGCCATTGGCACCCTTGCAGGAGGCATTGCCCATGATTTTAATAATATTCTTCAGATTATCAGCGGCTATGCAGATATAACCATCATGGATAAAGATAAAGGGAGTTCTGATCATGCCAATTTACAGGTTATCCTTGATGCAGCCGGCCGGGCTGCTAAATTGATACGGCAGCTTCTTCTGTTCAGCAGAAAGGTTGATACTGCAACAAAGATTTTAAACCCCAACCAGGAGATCAGGCAGGTTGTTAATATACTTTCAAGGACAATCCCGAAGATGATCAGGATTCAGACCGATTTAAGTGAGAATTTATGGAATATTAAAGCTGATCCTGTTCAAATTGAGCAGGTAATATTAAATCTTGGCAGTAATGCTGCCGATGCTATGCCGTCTGGAGGAACGCTTACCATAAGAACCGTTAATATCAGAATAAACAGTGGGACAACAAATGATCTGGCAGATATGAGGCCAGGAGATTATGTGTTGATTACAGTATCAGATACCGGGTGCGGCATGGAAAAAGATATTGTTGAGCATATCTTTGAGCCGTTTTTCACGACCAAGGATGTGGGTGAAGGAACAGGCCTCGGCCTTGCCTCTGTTTACGGAATAGTCATAAAACACAGAGGGTATATCACATGCCAGAGCAGGCCAGGAAAAGGCACACAGTTTAAAATCTATATGCCTGCTGTTGATAAAACAGAAGGAATCATTGAAGATATTGAAGACACTGCAACATTGACAGGAGGTACAGAGACCATATTGATTGTGGATGATGAAGCCACAATACGCGGGTTCTCTTCAAAGGCTCTTGGATATTTCGGATATAGCGTGATGGAGTGCTCAAACGGTGAACAGGCCATTGATATATATCAATATGGACATAATGATATAGATCTGATTCTCCTTGATATCGGCATGCCCGGTATGGGGGGATATAAATGTTTTGAAAAGCTGCTGGCCTTTGATCCTGAAGCAAGAGTACTGATAGCAACTGGTTACAACAAGGATGAAAATATGACAAAGGTGCTGGAGAAAAGGGCTGCAGGTTATCTTGGGAAACCGTATAAGCTCTCTGTGCTGCTTAAATCCGTAAGAAAGGCACTTGATAATAAACCATGATTTAAAGATTATGGTTTATTATTGATTTGATTTTTTCCGGGATTATTATATATTACCATTTTGTTAACATGGTTATTAAAGATGGATGATTTGAATTTTAAAATTGGTTCAGGGTTTGATGTTCACAGATTGGTCAGGGGAAGGAACCTGATTCTGGGTGGAGTTGATATCCCCTTTGAAAAGGGACTTGATGGACATTCAGACGCTGATGTCCTGGTTCATTCCATATGTGATGCCCTGTTGGGAGCCATTGGCAGGGGCGATATCGGGGAGCATTTCCCTGACAGTGATCCGGTGTTTAAAGGTATTTCAAGTCTTATCCTGCTTGAACAATGTGCCGGCATGGTTCAGGATATGGGTTTTACCGTGTGCAATATTGACTGCACAGTCATTGCCCAGGAGCCGAAAATAGCTCCCTATAAAAAAAAAATGGCTGAAAATATAGCCGGGGCAATGAATATGGATTCAAGACTGATCAATATTAAAGGCACTACAACTGAAAAACTTGGAGTTACAGGCAAAGGCATGGCAATATCCTGTCAGGCAGTTACATTAATAAGGTCTGGATAAAATTTGAAGGTAAGTATTATGGGTTTGAAAATTTACAATACACTTAAAGGTAAAAAAGAAGAGTTTGTTCCTGTAAATAAAGGCAGAGTCGGCATGTATGTCTGCGGGCCCACTGTCTATGATACAAGTCATATAGGGCATGCGCGTTCTGTTGTTGTTTTTGATATTGTTTACAGATGGTTTAAACATCTAGGATATGATGTCCTTTATGTGAGGAATTTCACCGATGTAGATGATAAAATAATAAAAAAATCCAATGAAACAGGCAGGGATTGTCTTGCTATCACGGAACAGTATATCAATGAATTCCACAATGAGATGGATGCTCTTAATGTTCTGCGACCTGATGTTGAACCCAAGGCCACAGAGCATATCAAACATATAATAAGATTTATTGAAAAGCTGATTGAAAAGGGCAAGGCATATCATGTTAAAGGAGGTGATGTATATTTTTCCATTGAATCCTTTCCCGAATATGGCAGGCTCTCCCATAGAAAGCTTGAAGATATGAAGGCAGGTGCAAGAATTGCCATTGATGAAAACAAAAAAAGCCCCTTTGATTTTACATTGTGGAAGCCTGCAAAGGAGAATGAACCTTTCTGGGAAAGTCCGTGGGGCAGGGGCCGTCCAGGCTGGCACATTGAATGTTCAGCCATGAGTTATGAATATTTAAATATGCCCTTTGACATCCATGGCGGAGGCAAGGATTTGATATTCCCCCACCATGAAAATGAGATTGCCCAGTCCGAAGCACTTTATGGCAGGCAGTTTGTAAAATACTGGATGCACAACGGCTTTGTGGACATCAACAATGAAAAAATGTCAAAATCCCTGGGAAATTTTACAATGATCAAGGAGGTACTGGAAAAGTATCCTGCCGAGGTTATAAGATTTTTTCTCCTTTCCAAGCACTACAGAAGCCCCATAGATTATAATGAGAATTCCATGAAAGAGGTTGTTATAAGCCTTGACAGAGTATATACATTCCTTGAAAGGGCGGAAAAGGCAGGAGCAGAATCAGATTTTTCAAGCCATGGTGAGTTCTGGCATGATTTTACCATGGCCATGGACGATGATTTTAATTCTGCCAGGGCCATTGCAGCGGTTTTTGACAGTGTAAAAAAAGGCAATATAATCCTTGATGGAAAGGATAGTAATAAAGATTTTTTTAAAGATATTAACCTGGTATATTCTGATTTAAGGAATATGGGTGAAATCCTTGGTATATTCCTTCTTAAGCCGTCCCGTTATTTTCAGGAGAAAAATGAGAGGATGTCCGGATATGGATCCATTGACCCTGAAGAGGTTGAAACTTTGATTGCAGAGCGAAACAGAGCAAGGGCAGAGAAAAATTTTTCAAAGGCTGACAAGATAAGGGATAAGCTTCAGACAATGAATATTGTTCTTAAGGACACTCCCCAGGGTACTGAGTGGAAAATGGGATGATCCCGGTGCTGCTGCCATGGGAAACCCATGATGCATATTTGGAAACCCTAGGATTTCTGTTTTTTCCTTTGTAAAGCTTTTTCTTTTCTTCTCTTTTCCATCTGTTTCTGTTTTACAACCCTGGCCCAGGTATCCCTTAAGGTTACAGCCCTGTTAAACACAGATCTTTTATTACCCGGTCTGTTCTTATTTAATACCGGGTCAAGGCAGAAATACCCGAGCCGTTCAAACTGGTATGCTTTTCCAGGCTCTGCACTGGCAAGGCTTTTTTCCAGCCGGCACTCTGTCAGGGTCTTTAATGAATCCGGATTAACATTTTCCGTAAAATCCTTTACATCATATTCAGGATCTTCATCAATAAAAAGCCTGTCATATAAATTAACATCAGCTTCAATGTTTTCAACTGCACTGACCCAGTGCAGCGTGCCCTTAACCTTTCTGTTGTCAGGGGCATTGCCCCCCTTTGTTGCAGGATCATAGGTGCAGATAAGTTTTGTGATTTCACCTGTTTTCCCATTCCTTATGATCTCTTTTAAGGAGATGAAATATGCAAACCTCAACCTGACTTCCTGGTTGGGGGCAAGTCTGAAGAATTTTTTCGGCGGGGTTTCCATGAAATCATCTCTTTCAATATATATCTGTTTTGAAAATATGATTTTCCGTGTTCCCATATCTGGATTCTGGGGATGGTTCATTGCTTCAAGCTCTTCTGTTTCAGTACCGGATGGGTTTGAATAGTTTTCAATTTCAACAAGCAGGGGGTTTAGCACGCCCATTCTCCTGGGAGCTTTTTCATTGAGGTCATTGCGCAGGGCATTTTCCAGAAGCCCGTAATCTATGCGGCTCTGTTTTTTGCTTACACCAATGGTGTTGCAGAAGTTAATGATGGATTCCGGTGTAAACCCGCGCCGGCGCAGCCCTTCCAGGGTGGGCATCCTGGGGTCGTCCCAGCCGTCAACATAGCCTTTGTCCACAAGTTTTTTAAGCTTTCTTTTACTTAGAACAGTGAAGTTGATATTCATGCGGGCAAACTCAATCTGCTGGGGATGGGAATCGGTTTTAAGCTCGTTAAGTACCCAGTCATATAAAGGCCTGTGGTCTTCAAATTCCAGGGTGCACAGGGAGTGTGTTATGGACTCAAGGGAGTCGGAAATGCAGTGGGTAAAATCATACATGGGATATATGTTCCATTTACTGCCTGTACGTGGATGGGGCATTTTTAAAATCCTGTAGATCACAGGGTCCCTTAAATTAATATTGGGCGAAGCCATATCTATTTTCAGGCGCAGGACATGTTCTCCATCTTCAAATTCTCCCTGTTTCATTCGTTCAAACAGTTCAAGGTTCTCTTTTATTGATCTGTCTCTGTAGGGGCTGTTTTTCCCGGGTTCCTTTAAGGTTCCGCGGTATTCACGTATTTCATCGGCTGACAGGCTGCAGACATAAGCCTTGCCATCATGGATGAGTTTAACAGCATACCCATGGAGTTTGTCAAAATAGTCTGATGCAAAACATGGGCTGTTATTATAATCAAATCCAAGCCAGTTAACATTGGAAATAATAGAGTCTATATATTTCTGTTCTTCCTTGGCAGGGTTGGAATCATCAAACCTTAAGTTGCATTTTCCATTATATTTCTCAGCCATACTGAAATTGAGACACATTGATTTTGCATGGCCTATATGCAGATACCCATTGGGTTCCGGAGGGAATCTGGTAATCACTTTCCCATTATTTTTATTATTTTCAATATCCTTTTCAATAATTTTCTGAATAAAGTGGCTTTTTGAAACTGGTGCGTTTTTTTCTTTCATCTGCTCCCCGAACTATTTTAATCTATATGATAATATTAATTCTTAAGTTATAATAGTTATCACAGAACAGGGTTTCAGAAAAGAAAAGATTTTAACCGGGCAGGGATAAAAAAGTATGGGTATATTTAAATTAGAGTCACAATTTGTTCCAACCGGGGACCAGCCCGGAGCAATAAAGTTTTTAACAGAGGGTATTGAACAGGGAGAGTCCCACCAGGTTCTGCTTGGCGTAACAGGCTCCGGCAAGACATTTACCATGGCAAATATCCTTGCAAAGGTGGGAAAACCCACATTAATAATAGCACCCAACAAAACTCTGGCAGCCCAGCTCTATAATGAGTTTAAAGCTCTTTTTCCCCGGAACAGGGTTGAATATTTTGTAAGTTATTATGATTATTACCAGCCGGAAGCATATATTCCTTCTTCAGATACCTATATACAAAAGGATGCATCCATTAATGATATGATTGACAGAATGCGGCACTCTGCAACACGGGCAGTGCTTTCAAGACCGGATGTGGTTGTGGTGGCAAGTGTGTCATGCATCTACGGCCTTGGTGCACCTGAGGACTATCTTGCCCTATGCATTAAACTTGAAACAGATATGGAACTTTCCAGGGATAAATTTATCAGGCAGCTTGTGGATATACAGTACACGAGGAATGACATGGATTTCCACCGCGGCACATTCAGGGTAAGGGGAGACCGGATTGAGATTTTTCCTGTATATGAAGAGGAGTATGCTCTGAGGGTTGAGTTTTTTGGAGATACAATCGAGGGTATCCAGGAATTTGATCCATTAAAAGGAGATATGACAAATATTCTCACCAGAACAGCGGTTTTCCCGGCATCCCATTATGTGACAAAACAGCAGACAAGGGAGCGTGCCATTAAGAGCATAAAAAAAGAGTTAAAGCAGAGGCTTGATTTTCTCTATTCTGAAAATAAACTCCTGGAAGCCCAGCGTCTGGAAGAAAGAACAGAGTATGATCTTGAAATAATGCAGGAGATGGGGTATTGTACCGGAATTGAGAACTATTCACGGCATCTGACAGGCCGGGCCAAAGGAGAACCTCCACCAACACTTTTTGATTATTTTCCCCATGATTTTCTCCTTTTTTTTGATGAGAGCCATATCTCGGTACCCCAGCTCGGAGCCATGTACAAGGCAGATAAGTCCAGGAAAGAATCATTAATAGAGCATGGGTTCCGCCTGCCCTCGGCAGCAGATAACAGGCCTTTAAAGTTCAGAGAATTTAAAGACAAGGTCAATCGTGTGATTTATGTCTCTGCAACTCCGGCCGATTATGAGATTGAAAAAGCAGGTTCGAGAATTGCACATCAGATTGTGAGACCCACTGGCCTGCTGGACCCTGTTGTGGAGGTGCGAAGTGCACAGGCCCAGGTGGATGACCTTTTTGAAGAGATAACAAAACGGGTAAAGGCAGGTCAGAGAGTGCTTGTTACAACCCTTACAAAAAGAATGGCCGAGGATCTGACTGATTACTATTATGATCTGGGAATAAAGGTTAAGTATCTCCACTCAGATATTGGAACCATTGAACGTGTTGATATTATTCAGGACCTTCGCAGGGGTGTTTTTGATGTACTCATCGGGATCAACCTTTTAAGAGAAGGCCTGGATATTCCCGAGGTATCACTTGTGGCAATTCTGGATGCTGATAAAGAGGGATTTTTAAGGTCGTTCAGGTCATTTATTCAAACCTTTGGCAGAGCTTCCAGAAATCAATGGGGCAGGGTAATCATGTATGCTGATAAAATGACCGGCTCAATGAAAAAAGCAATGGAAGAGACCCGGAAGCGCAGGAAAATCCAGGAGCAGTACAATAAAAAGCATAATATCACCCCTGCTACAATTACAAAGGAGTTAAGAAAGTTTGACTATTCCATGGAAAAGAGCCTGGATATGGAGCAGGGTATTGTGGCCGAGGAGGTTGAAGAGTATAAAAGCAGACATAAGGATTTTGATAAAATCATAAAAGAGCTTGAAAAAGATATGAAAGAGGCATCAAGGGAATTGAAATTTGAAAAAGCTGCTGTAATACGCGATAAGATCAAAGAGTTAAAAGAGATTCAGGATATGTAATAAACCCATGACAGATGATATTAAACTGAAACCAGAACTTTTTGAAAAATATAAACAGGCACCAGGGCAGCCTGGTGTCTATCTCATGAAAGATATGGATGGTAAGATTATTTATGTTGGCAAGGCATTAAATATACGGAAAAGGCTTGCATCCTATTTTGTAAACCAGCGCCATGACCTTAAAACAGGGATATTAATAAAAAAGATAGAGGACTTTGATACCATTATCACAAGGAGTGACCATGAAGCATATATTCTTGAATCAAACCTTATAAAAGAGTATAAACCAAGGTATAATGTTCTTTTAAAGGATGGGAAAAACTATCCTTATCTGAGAATTAATACAGGGGAACCATATCCTCCCATAAATGTTGTAAGAAAAATAAAAAAAGATAATGCTCTTTATTTTGGGCCCTATTCATCAACACAAAGTGTTCGTACAACCCTGAAACAGATCCATAAAATATTTAAGATGAGGAAATGCAAAAAATCACAATTTTCTAACCGGTCAAGGCCATGCCTCAATTTTCAGATTAAGGCGTGCATGGGCCCATGCTGCAGCAATATTTCAAAGGCTGACTATGACAGAATAATAAAAGATGTCACCCTGTTTTTAAAGGGCAGGGGAAAGGATGTGATAAACAGGCTGAAGCAGGAGATGAAAGCCCATGCCAGGGCATATGACTTTGAAAAGGCTGCCGAGGTCAGGGATACAATCTTTGCCATGGAAAAAACCCTGGAAAAACAATATGTTGTCTCAAAAGACCTTGGGGACAGGGATGTTATTGCCCTTTGCAGGGATAAGGTAAAGGCAGTGGTGACAATTCTTAAGATCAGATCTGGATATCTTGTGGATACCGGTGATTACCTGTTTGATCCGGACATGAATTCAAAGGAAGAAATAATTTCAGCCTTTGTAACTCAATATTATGAAAAAGCTCTTTTCCTGCCCCTGGAGATTTTAATCCAATATGATATTGAGA
The DNA here is from genome assembly GCA_964593725.1 of uncultured Desulfobacterales bacterium. Taxonomy (GTDB): domain Bacteria; phylum Desulfobacterota; class Desulfobacteria; order Desulfobacterales; family Desulfobacteraceae; genus JAIOSM01. The sequence goes on along the minus strand of CAZQJS010000029.1, from coordinate 27,668 downwards.
GCCGTGACATTGTTCAGCGTGTATTTTCTGAAAGAAAGGGCAGAAGGGTTAAGATAGCCGTTCCAAAGAGGGGTGATAAGAAGAGGCTGATTGAAATGGCAGTTGCCAATGCAGACAAGAAGCTTAAAACTATTGCCTTAAAAAGAATTGAAACAGAAGCACTGCTTGCCGCTCTGAAAAATCTGATGAAAATGGATAACCTGCCAAGGAGGATAGAGTGTTTTGATAATTCAAACATATCAGGGCAGAATCCAGTGTCTTCCATGGTTGTTTTCAAGGATGCTGTACCGGACAGGGATTCCTATCGAAAATATATTATCAGGAACAATACACACTTTGATGACTATGCCTGTATGGAAGAGGTGCTGACACGAAGGTATTCCAGCAAAGACATGGGATTCCCTGATCTTCTGCTTGTTGATGGCGGTAAAGGGCAGATATCCATTGCAGTTGCTGTACTGCACCAGCTTGGAATATACGGCAGGTTCAAAGTCGCAGGCATTGCAAAAAAGGATGGCAGCAGGGGGGAAAAGCAGGATAAGATTTATATTCCGGGAAGATCAAACCCCCTTAATACCAACCAGTTCCAGAAAGCTTTGTATCTTCTTGAGCGTGTAAGGGATGAAGCCCATAGAACAGCAGTTACCTTTCAGAGAAAAAGACGGGAAAAAAAGGGCAGGGCTTCGTTTTTAGATAATGTACCCATGATTGGAACAAAGAGGAAAAAAGTGTTATTAAAACATTACAAAGGGATAAGCCAGATTAAAACGGCAACTGTTGAGGAACTTGCATCCCTGCCTGCAATGAATAAAAAGGTTGCAAAAATTCTGCTGGATAAGTTAAATAGATAAGTTAAACATAAAATGTAGCCATAAGATGTAGTCATAGGATGGGACAGATCAAGCCGTAACAGGTTGAAATGGTAGGCAATACCAGGTGTGAATGGGTCAGGAATGGTAATATGATAAAAACAGTCATAATTTTTTTGTTAATAGTCATTGTCCCGGGTTTTGGGGGATGTGTTGACGGAGAAAAGAAATCATCCATTCAGGTGCAGGGTAACAGTACCAGAGATATCCTTTTAAGGGAATTTCGCAGCTGGGAGGGAACTCCCCATAAAATGGGCGGAAACAGCAAAAAGGGTATTGATTGTTCCGGCTTTGCCCATTACATGTATGAAAAGTTATTTAACATTAATGTTCCAAGATCAACCAAACTGTTCCTAAAGGCCGGGCACCGTATTAAAAAGTCGAATTTAAGGCCCGGAGATATTGTTATATTCAGTCCGCCAACATACCCAAGGCATGTGGGGATTTATGTTGGAGATAATAAATTTATACATGCTTCAACAACCAGAGGTGTTATGATGTCAGACCTTAATAACCCTTACTGGCTGAAATATTATCTCATGTCAAGAAGGGTCATCAGGTAGCAACAATTCCCGGTCAAAAATTATTTTTAAGATTAACAAAGGAATAAGTGAGGCTTGGATATGCTTTTTCCGTTTAGGTTTCACTTGAAACAAATGCACTCCAAAAGCATATCCAGACCTCTCTTATTCCTTTTTCAAATACCATAAATCGGAAAGTACATCGGATTTGATTCCGGCAAACCTTTGTCACGTTGTGGCAAGCAGTATGAGAAAGGTTGTTATTACTGATCCGAGCACAGGGATAATAATACCTCCCCTCCATAGTCCCATTATGAACGCAAAACCCATACCGCAGATTACGGCAAGGGGTTCATGGGGTACTGCATTGAAGACTCCCGGGATTATCAATGCTCCGATGGCAGCAACAGGAATACATTTTAAAAAGGCATCCACCCTTGCAGGCAGTGTGCTTCTGCCAATCATAAAAAAGGGGATAAGTCTTGGGCCAAAGGTCACAGCTGCCATGCCCATGATTAAAAGAATAATGTTATCCATCTGTCTTTTCTCCTGTCCTGGTTTTTGATTGACAGGGAGTAAAAAATGACCCTGCAAGGGCAATCACCACTATACATACTATGATGTTCCAGCCGTTTTCAAAGAGATCAAGTTTTATCAGTATACTGTTCAAGGCACCCGAAGCTATTACCAGACAGACAGATTTTCCCGATGTTTTGAGTTCAGGTAATAATATGGCAAGTAATAGGGAATAAAGGGCAATGCCCATGCTTTTTGTAAGGATTTCAGGCAGAAAACCCCCCATAATAAATCCTGCCACAGTACCACTTACCCATCCGGTATAGGCAGCAAGTTCAAGCATGATTACAAAAACTCTGGTAAGCTCTCTTCCGGAAAAGGACAGAACACTGAAAACTTCATCTGTAACACCAAAGGCAATGAGAAAAAGATATGGTTTTGCAATTTTTTCAATGCGGGTTGACAGGTAGGCACCCATGAGAAAATGTCTGAAATTAACCAGAAGAGTAGTCAGGATAATGCCTCCATGTCCCATGCCGGTCATGAGCAGATTCAGTGCAATGAACTGGCTTGCCCCAGCAAAAACAGCAGCAGAAAAAAGAAAACTTTCAAAAAGAGTAATGCCGCAGCTTTTTGATAATACTCCGAATGCAATGGCAGGCGGGACATAACCTATGAATATGGGTAATCCTGCCTTTAAGGCTTCTTTTACATCATTGTGCATAAATAGTATGCTCCATTGGCAGACTCTGGATTTTCTTCAATCTGTACCACCCTTTGTTTTATTATATGGGAAATTATCTCTTTATGAAAAAACCTGTAATTGTTCCGGAAATTATGTATAAAAGGCCAAGTCCGACAAGTGTGAATTTTATTGATGCGCAGTACATGGCTGTCAGGACCGAAAATTCTCCTGGCGCACCAGACAAAATTTTAATCAGGGCATAGTTTTCAACAGAATCCATAACTCCGGCAATAATAAGTCCCCAGGCAAGAAGCGGCCCTGTACTTTGGAGAAAAGGTAATCTGTTTGATAATTTCTCCCCGGTTAACACGCAGGCAAGGCCGATTGTGAATGGATATAAAACTAAAAAAAGATAATCAATACCAAGGCTGAGTCCTGCATATACCTGCCCCTTTTCCCCCCATGACCCAAGTATGGCCCGGGCATTGGCAATGGTTCCGGAAAATTCAAAGGAGAGAATACCATTGGGAGCAGCACTGGATTTAAGATGTGTATCAATAGTGTTCAGTGCGACCATCACCCCAAGTGTAAATATGAGGGATAAATAGAAACCGGATTTTCTGCTGGATGGGGTTATAAATTCAAAGGGATGTTTTGGCTTCATTGTTTTTTCCTTAAGTTTAGTTCATGCTGTAAAAAAGCTCCTGTTTTATTTATTGAATCCCTTGCAACGGGCAGGTAGCGTGCAAAATATTGAAAGACATGGAACATGTTTTCATAGATATTAATATCTATTTTAATACCGGCTTTTTTACCTTTTTCCACAAGGAGGCGGGAATCATCAAGGAGCACCTCATTTTCTCCGACATGGATGAGAATGGGACAGAACCCTTTAAGGCTGCAGTTCAATGGTGACACAAAGGGATCAGAGCGGCTTGTTTTGCTACAATAAAGTTCTGCTGTTCGATCGAGCATGCGTTTATCAAGCATGGGATCACTTGCTTCTTTTTCAAAAATAGAGTTGTTTTTGTTTTCAAGGTCTGTCCAGGGTGACAGGAGAGCTGCTGCACACGGCATGGGTAAAGGAATCTCCCTGATTTTTCCAAGAAGGGCAAGGGTAAGTCCACCGCCGGCAGAGTCGCCTGCAAGGGCAAGGCTGTCATGGGCAAAACCATTTTCAAGCAGCCATCGATATGCTGAGACAGCATCTTCAAGTCCTGATGGGTAAGGATTTTCCGGTGCAAGCCTGTAATTGATAACCAGTACTCTTGTTCCGGATTCCTTGGCTATTCTTGAACATAGATCCCGATGTGAGTTTATTGATCCTGCAATGTATCCGCCGCCATGGAGAAAGAGAATTGCTCCATGGCCGGTCATATTCCGGGGTAATACCCATTCAGCACTGATATTGCCAATGGTTAAAGGTTTGAAAACGGTTCCCTTCTCAGGTTGAAATGCCTTTGCACTGATCTCAAGGAGGTTTCTGTATCTTTCAATGCCCAATTGATCAAAGGTGGGCATTGCTTTTAAATGTTTCAGTATTGATGCCAGAACATATGAATTCATGATCTGTTTTTATTATATTTTATTTGAAAATACAAATAGTCTTTGTATTTTTTTTATGCCCAGCATTTCTCTTATTTCATGTTTTAACAGGGGAGAAAGGGAAATCAATGTAAGGGAGAATAATAGAATCATGAGGTTTTTGTCATAGATGTCACCTATCTGGTTAATAGTTTCAAGGTGGCTGCCAATCAGAGCATAAATCAGAATAAGGGGAAAGGATCCAAAAAACGTTGTCAGAATAAAGATGTGGTTTTTTACGTTAAATGTGCCGCATCCTATGGTTATCAGCGGTGCAGGGAAAAAAGGTGACAATCTTAAGAAAAAGAGTGTAAGAATAGTATTTTTTTTATCAGCTTTAAGAATCTTAAGATTTGAATATCTGTTTCTAAGTTCAGTGGTGGAAGAGCGGGAAAGAAGGAAGAGAATATATGAACCGCAGGTTATTGCGATATTTGCAAAAAGCGTTCCCATGACAGCACCGAACAGATACCCGGCAAAGAGATTCATGATTACATTAAATGAGATGGATGCAGCCACACATGCTGAATATATTAATAGAAATAAGAGGGCAAACAATACAATATTTGCATCCCTGAAAGTGGTGAACTGCTCTTTGTATGCAAGAAAACTGTCCCCGGAAAAGTTATTCACCATGCAGTAACAGGTAAACACTCCCATGGGTATTAGATAGACAATGAGTAAAAAGATTTTTTTCTTTTTTACTTTTTCCATGTAAATCAAGCTCCTGTTTATTTAAGTTAAACAGCTTGACAGGTGTTATATTTCTCTAAATAGTTTACTAAATTTTCAGGTAACAGGTTCAGATCTGTATTTTTTACTTTTCTGTTTTGTATAAAGTCATATCTATGATGGGTATTCCAGAACAGAACGGATTTTTTGTTTAATAATCCTTTTTTTGCATAGTTGAACATGGTTGTGAATGATTTTCCAGTGAATGTCTGGTCAAGGACAAGGCTGTTTTCAGCATGCACTCTTTTGATAATAGCCCTGGTTTTTTCCGACGGAATTCCATAGGCCGGCTCCCAGGTAAGATTGTCATATAAAAAATTGTTTTCCAGTGCGGTTTCCGGGTCAAGCCTGGTACATACGGTCCCTGGCAGCCCGAGGGAACAAAAAAGCTCCATGGTTTTTTTTAGCAGCTTTGCTGCATTCTGGACCAGAAACGGCTGGACCGGATTTCCAAATATCAATGCGCGTTTCCACATTGATTTATCCTGGGAAGTTGTGCCGACAACCTTTGTTTTCCAGCCCAGAAGAAAACAGCCCAGGACAAGGCCCATGCATGTTCCGCCCGAGCCAAGGGAGACAAAGATATAGTCAGGAGGTTTTTTAAGCGGGCAGGTCCCTGTCTTGATCTGTTCATCAAGTTCAAAAACAGCATTGACATGGGCAAGGGTTGTCAAAGGGTTTGATCCTCCGGGTTCATAATATGCAAGGTCATCGTCCGGTGAATAGTGCTCACGAACCCGGTTGGAAAAAATTTTAAGGGCGACGTCAATATCGTTATCGAGAAAGCGAACCCGTGCACCCAGTGCCAGAAGGTATTTGAGTTTTTTTATTATCAGCCGATGGAATTTCTGGGGGTAAAGATTGATAAGGACTTCAGGGTTTTGTCTGTTGAAACATGCTCCAAGCCGGCTGCAGGATGCTGTCAGTGAGGTGTAAAGACAATGGTTGCTGGCAAGGCTGCCAAAGGTGATGATCTTTTTTGCCTTTGTCTGCATGTAAAAAGGAAAAGCGAATTCGTATTTACGTGCTTTGTTTCCAAACAGGGCGAACCTGCTGCTTCCTTCATCCTTTACATATATTGATGCTTTGGTGACAGAATCCATGAGCCTGCTGTTAAGTTCACAGACTGGAGTATGTTTTTTAAAAAGGGGCACCCACGGAATGATAAATTTATTTTTTCTGTTTATCATGGGGAAAAGGCTGTTGTGCACTTGTGCGATATTCCCGGTTTTTTCTGCAACCTGCTTAAAATCATCATGGAAGACATTGATAATCTGCACTTTTGAGCGGTTGTCAGCGCCATAATCAAGTTGAGGAAAATATCGTGTGATGGGCAGCCTGTCAGAGGCAGTCCCTTCATACATGGGCAGATCTCCCGGCCCAATGGTTTTGTCCTCTGGTACTTTCAAAGGATAAAAATTTTCAGGTGCTCCAAGATCGTTTTCCATGGTCAAAAAGTCAATATTGTCCTTAAATGAATTCTTCAATAAATCGTTGATACGCCCTTTATACATTATTGCCCCTGTTCCTGCGGCAATAAGCGAGGCTGCAGACAATTTTAGAAATGTACGTTTTGAAAAGCGTCTGTTCATTTTTGGAAAATCTCCTCTAGCGATTCATAACAATACTTCAGGCAAACATAAATTGCAAGCATCAGTTAAAAAAAAATCAGGAAAAAATATAATTTTACAAGTTTTTTACAACCATTTTACCATCCAGTGACACCTGCAGATTATTCTTTTGTTATCATTGAATCAGGTGTTGAGATTTTGCAGGAAAAACGATAATACTTTAATTTAAGGAGAGGAACAATGAAAGGTCTGTTTTTTTTAATTATCACTATTATGATTTCCATGTTGACGGCTGGAGCATGCCTGGGTGCAACCCATGGGAAAAAAGTTGTATGCAGGGTGGAAACAGAAAAATCTGTTCTGTTTGCAGGACCTGCCCAGGATGTTGTAATAAAAGTTACTCTGGATGCTCCCCCTGTACCGGCTGATATAAAAAGACCAAGGGTTAATCTTTCCATTGTACTTGATAAATCAGGTTCCATGGGAGGCGAAAAGATCAGGTATGCAAAGGCTGCTGCCATTGAGGCGCTGCAACGTCTCTCCAGGGATGATATCTTTTCCCTTGTGGTCTATGATGCTGCTGTCCACACTGTGGTTCCGGCACAGAGAGCATCAAATATTGACCGGATCATATCAAGGATACAGGGAATTAATGCAGCCGGCAGCACAGCTCTTTTTGGAGGAGTCAGCCAGGGAGCTTCCGAGATAAGAAAACATATAGGTTCCGATTATGTCCATAGAATTATTCTCCTCTCCGACGGCCGTGCCAACGTGGGCCCTGAATCGCCAGCCGAACTTGGAAGGCTTGGAGCTGCATTGATAAAGGAGAATATATCGGTTACAACCATTGGAGTCGGGTATGATTATAATGAGGATTTAATGACAAGGCTGTCCCAGAAAAGTGATGGCAACTCCTACTTTGTTGAGACAGGCTCTGATCTGCCAAGGATTTTTGCATCGGAACTGGGAGATGTTCTGAATGTTGTTGCAAAGGACGTAAAACTTGAAATTTCAGTGCCTGACGGAGTTAAACCCCTTGCTGTTATTGGCAGGGACGGGCGTATAACAGGTGGAAAAGTTGAGCTTTCCATGAATCAGCTTTATGGTGATCAGGAAAAATATGCCCTTATTAAAGTGCGTATACCAAAGTCTTTGGCAGGCACAACCATGGATATTGCAAAGGCAAGTGTATATTATGAAAACCCATTTAACAGAAAAAGAGAAATGGCCCAGGGAAGATCCAGGGCAAGGTTCAGCAGAGACCCGAAACTTGTCAAAGGTTCAACAAATGTCAATGTTATACGGGAATACCATCGAAACTTAAATGCCATGGACCAGGAAAAAGCAATATCCCTGTCTGATAAGGGTAAAAATAAGGAAGCTGTGATGACCCTTAAAGCATCAGCTGTCAGAATGAAAAACATTGCAAGGGAATATAATGATACTGTTCTCTTAAAAGAGGCGGAAAGTATGGAAAAACAGGCTGAAGTAATTGAACGCAGGGGTATGGATAAAAAAATGCGTAAAGTTATCAGGACTAGATCCTATCAGATGAAAAATCAGCAGAAAGCGGAATAAAATAAGGATATGGTTCCATGAAAAGCAGGCGGTTCATTATAGTATTCTGGGTGCTTCTGCTGGTGCCTGCTCTAATAATCGGCGCGGTTGCATTCCGTCTTCTGGTGCACGAACAGGAACGGATCAACCGCTCCGCCATAACAGCATTAACCGGGCGTGCCAGGATCATTGCCCAGGGCATACACAGCACAGTAAAAGAGGTTGAGGATAATTTATCAGAAGCACTTATTGGTATTGATGAAGATAGATTACAATCAACTCTTTTAGAATGGGAAGAGACCAATCCCCTTGTGAGAAATGTATTTATCTGGAACAGGCATGACCTGCTTGAGTATCCTGTAAAGGGCATGGCATCAACCCTTGAAGAACGTCAGTTCATGTCACGTTTTGACCTGTTTTTCTCAGGTGAAAAAGCCTTTAAAGCAGATTCAGATCAGGCTGTAGAGGAGCAGGAGATGAATTTTAAATCTTCAAAGGATTCACTTTTTGATCTGGCCAGGGGCAGGACAATGCCGTTGACCAGTAACAGGCAGGAGAAAAATACAGCTATACAGGGATCAAAACCTGACATTTCTGGATTCACCCCCAAAAGAGGATGGATTGCCTGGTTTGCCCGGGATCAGCTTTTTGTTCTGGGCTGGGTAAAAAAAAAGGCCGGAGGACCTGTTTATGGGATTGAACTTGAACTTGCAACTCTTTTATCAAGGTTGATTGTGGATTTACCGCCAATGGAGAAGAAAGGTGTCTCCTTTGCAATCCTTGACAGCCGGCAGCGTATAATACATCTGTCAGGGAATGCTGAAGTGAATAATACCCGTACAGGAGATATATTACTGCCATTGTCCAGGCTTCTGCCCCACTGGCAGATATCTGTCTACATGGACAAAAAAGCCTCTGCCCGGGGAAAAGGGTTCTTGTATGTGTCACTGCTTCTCCTTTTTATTTTCATGGCTGCCATGATCTCGGGTGGATTATTTCTGACTATCCAGGCCCGCAGGCACATGAAGGATGCCATGGAAAAAACCTCCTTTGTCTCTTCAGTTTCCCACGAGCTTAAGACTCCGTTGACAAGCATAAGAATGTATGCTGAGCTGCTGCTGGACGGACGTGTCAGGGCTCCTGGAAAAACAAAACATTACCTTACAATAATGGTTGCCCAGAGCCAGCGCCTTACAAGATTGATTAATAATGTCCTTGATTTTGGCAGGTTGGAACAGGGCAGAAAAGTATATAACATTGGAAAAATTGACCTGCAGCAGACCCTTTCAATGATAATCGATGCCCACACCATACGGATAAAAGAGGCAGGGTTTAAAATAGTAAATGGTATCAAGGAAGCCAGGACCGCCAAATCGCATCTCATTACCCTGTCTGACCCTGATGCCCTGGAGCAGGTTGTTGTTAATCTTATGGACAATGCTTTGAAATATGCAAAAGAGGGTAAATTTATATCATTTACATTTGAGCATGGCTTAAACAGTGTCATGGATTGTATTTTTGTAAAAATCTGTGACCATGGGCCTGGTATTCCGGAAGCCCACAAAGAAGCAATTTTTGAAAAGTTTTACAGAATAGATAATTCATTGACATCAACTTTTCCCGGGTCTGGACTGGGTCTAAGCATTGCAAGGCAGATCATGAGGGACCTGGGCGGTGATCTCTTTTTTGAACCAGGACCGGAAAAGGGAAGCTGTTTTATTATGAGGATACCAAAAAGATGAATACAAGTACGATCATTGTTGCAGAAGATGACTCTGATATCCGCATGGGTCTTGTGGATACCCTTGAGAGCGAAGGGTATCAGGTTATTGAAGCAAAAAACGGCTTTGAGGCTGTTAATTTGTTTAAATCCCATTGCCATGATGTAGACCTTTTATTGCTGGATATAATGATGCCGGGAAAAAGCGGTTATGATGTACTGCGTGATATACGCGCTGACAATGGCCGGGTCGCAGTAATTATGTTGACTGCCAAGGGTGAAGAGATTGATAAGGTGCTGGGCCTTGAACTGGGGGCAGATGATTATATTACAAAGCCGTTTGGCATACATGAGCTGCTGGCACGAATTGCTGCTGTATTGAGGAGAAGTGCCAGGACAGCCAATAAAGAACCTGATGGCAAAGGCGGGCCATTGGAATTTTTTGGCGGCCATCCCATTGATATTAAAGGTTATAAGCTTATAAAAAAAGGTGATCAACTTGATCTTTCCAACCGTGAAATCCAACTTATTAAAATCTTTCATGATCATCCCGGTGAAGTGCTGTCAAGGGATTTCCTCCTGAACAGGGTCTGGGGCATTAACTATTCAGGCACAACCAGAACCCTGGATCAGCATATTGCAAAATTGAGAAAAAAGATTGAAGACCTTCCTGGAGCTCCAAGGATAATAACAACTGTTCACGGGGTTGGGTATCGCTATGAACACGGATAGAATCAATCTTCCGGAGGTATATCATGTGCCCTAAAGATTATTCAGACCTGTGGAGTACTTCAATAATGGGAAGCTCCCAGGAGTCAATCCTGATCTTTTTCATTGTGTCATTTTCTGAGTCATCAATTTTTCTTTTAACCATGGCAAGCACCTTTGCCGAGACAATTTTTGATATTCTGTTCCGCCATTTTTCTGATCCTGTCCTGGATAATTTTCCAACTCTCCTGCCAAGCCTTGTTATGTAAACATTACTGTTTTCAGGCTCAAGAAATACTTTGTCACCATGTGACAACTTTGTAATACAGCCATGAATGGGGTGTGTACTGTCAAATAATCCAGGATAGCTTATGAAAAGATCTTTCATGCTGATTATGGAGATTTTGAGATTTTCAAAATAGCCTTTAATTTTTAATGTGCCGGATCCCTGGACCTGGCTGATGTGTTTATTACCTTTTAAAAGTTCTGTATGTGGATTGGAACAGTTTTTCAGGTCATACAGGAAGAGCTTTTTTTCAGCTCTTGTCATGCCCACATAATAAAGCCGGCGTTCTTCTTCCTTTTCAAAGTCAGAGCCCCTGTCTTCCCAGCCGCTGTCAAGGATAAAAATATATTTAAACTCCATGCCCTTAACACTGTGAACTGTCCCAAGGAATACTCCTTTTCCTGTTCTGGCCTCCCTTGATCTTTCCATCAGCAGTTCAAGTACAAAATTTTTCCCCTGGAGAACTGATATTTCCATTAAAGGATTGATATCGCACCATGACTGAAGAATGCTTTTTATAAACATTATCCAGGGATTATCATAATTATAAAGGTTTAAAACCTCCTGCTTTAGATCCCGGGGTATAAGAGACCTTGCAATGTTTTTTTCAAGATAATTCAAAAATATCTGAATTTCACGCACCCGCAAAAGAGAAAAACCAGACTCTCTTTTTAAAGAGTAGCAAAAGGGGATCTGGTTCTGCGCCAGGGCCATCCTTGCACTAACAAGGGGAGGGTTAGAAACCCCAGTTCTGGAAACCACGGCAAAATCATCAAAAGAGATATCCGGTCCACTGTTTTTTATCTTATCAATTTCTGCTGCAAGGGAAGCGCCCATGGATTCAAGATCAGAAACAGTGATTAATTGTACCAGATCATCTTCTGTTACACCATTGGGTCCGGTACGGCTGTTTTTTCTCCCATTATTGATCCTGACAGGGTGGGAGGTTTTCATTCTCTCTTTGTTAAAGGAAATAAGATGATTTGATGCTTCAATTATCGGGTGGGTGGAGCGGTAATTTTCAACCAGAAAAAAGGTTCTGGCATTATAATCTTCTTTATACTGTTTTATATATTTAATATTTGCATGTCTGAATCCATATATGCTCTGGTCATCATCTCCCACAGCCATGATGGATATCTTTGATTCTTTATCCTCTGCTTTTCTTCCGGTTATTGCAGATAAAAATTCATATTGTTCTTCATCTATGTCCTGGTATTCATCAACAAAAATATATCTGTACTCCGACAGGAAGGTTTCCCTTATCTCTTCGCTCTTGATTCCTGCAATATTCTTCTGCCCTTTCAGGATCATGGTTGCATCAATGATAATTTTGTTAAAGGAGCCGTGTTTTCCAGATATATTATCTCTCTGGGTCTCCTCCAGGAATGAATTTCCGGTAATTTTCATGGCAAAGCCATGGTAGGTCATTATTGTTATATTTCTGAAACTTTTGCCGGTAAGGGCTTTGATTCTTTTTTTAAGCTCTATCATTACATGGTGGTTATAACAAAGGACTAGAATGGAAGACGGGTTTACAGACTTAGCCCTTACAAGCCAGGCACATCTGTGGACAATTATTTTTGTCTTGCCGGATCCAGGTCCTGCAAACACCAGAATATTTTTTTCCAGATCATATGCAGCAATTGATTCCTGGATACTGTTTCCAAGAGAGTGAATAATTTTTTTATAAAGCTCGGCAGTTAAGGCGGTTGTTATGATATCTTTCTGGTTTTTAAAATATTTTTCAATAAAAGCATCATGGGAAAAGGAGAAATATTCCGTAACATATTTAAGGGCTGTTTTTATTTTGTTGATGCCTATTCTGGCATATTTGTCCATTACATGGACCTGGACATTTTTCTGCCCGTAATGGTGATTGAGTGGCTCAAAATCTCCCTTGGTGTATTGTCTTTTTTTTGATTCCTTAAGGATTTTCAGAGTCATTGCCTGGCGAAAAACACCAAGCCCGCTCTGCATGGTGATAACTTTAAGATCATGCATGTATAAAAGTGAGTTGTCAATGGCCATGTATGCATCTTTGCTGTAAGATGCAAGATTGACATCCCACTGGATTGCATCATGGATATCTGTCATGAAAAAGCTTGCCAGAACTTCTGCTCTTCCTGCGGCCAGATTATCCGGCAGAAGAGAAATAATTTTTTCCAGTATTGCAATGGATAGAGACTGCCTTAATGCGATTCTTTTTTTTATCTCTTCCAGGGGAAATTTCATATAGATCACCCTCTGGTCTATCCCGCGCCGGCCTGTGATACTCAAGCTTTTTCCACTGTTTTTTCCCTTGTCATTTGCCATGGCACGCAGTATGAGTTCAACACTACCGGCATTGATTTTTTCAAAACCTTTCCGCTTCAGTTTCTGGGACATCAATCTCAGGTTGATTATATTTTTTCCATCATGGAGCTGATCGGTAAGAGGTTCAAGCTCTTCCATCAGTTTTATAAGTTCGTTTTCAACATCGCAGAAATATTTTAAAAGTTTTATGGAGCTGTTTTTCCCCTTTGGTTTTACATAGGCTGTTAAAATGGCTCCCTGTTTAATTAAACCAGCTTTTGACATGTCAGATAAAACCATTAGAATTCTTTTTGAATCAATAAATTTTTCATCACCATCTGTAATGGTTGCAATTGATTCTGCTATATCGTCCGCTGAAACAACTGAATCCTTATCAGCGTTGAATAAAAAGAACAGAACTCCTTTGTAGATCTTTTTCATCCTGTAAGACAGATTTAAACCTTTAATTCTCTTTTCTGCCTCATCCATATTTTTGACAAGGGGTATGCCCTGGAAAAAAAGGGTTTTGTTAAAGTCCCGCTTTAAAAAGCCCTGGCGTTCAAGCCAGCTTACACCGGTTTTGATTTTTGTGTCATTGTTGGAATTGTCTCCAATGAGGCGTTTTATTTCACCCGGAGTTATAATGATATCGGGTGTTGTCTTTCCGCGTTTTTTTAAGATTCCCAGGATTTTTTTTATATCCTTTATGGAGAGCCGTGAATATGTGTTGGATGCAAACTGGTTTTCAATATCATCTTCTTCATATAATAGTATGCATTCTGAATATTCCATGTCCCTGCCTGCCCTGCCTGCTTCCTGAAGATAGTTTTCCAGGGAGCCTGGGATGTCTGCATGGATAACAACGCGTATATCCTGTTTGTCTATGCCCATGCCAAAGGCATTGGTGGCACAGATCACAGCAATTTTTCCTTCCAGAAACCCATCCTGGAGATTTCTTTTTTCAGGTTCCTTTCTTCCGGCATGGAAATAGCCGCATTTAATTCCCCGGGCGTTAAGGAAGTCGCTTAGTTCTTCTGTTTTCCTCCTTGTTGAGCAATAAACTATGCCACTGCCTCCATGCTGTTCAAGGGTATCTCTTAAGGTTGTATAGATGAGATCATCCCTGGCAGATGCTGTTACCGGCCATACCTGGAAATTAAGATTATCTCTGTCCACACCGCCTGCAAAGGTTTTAAGCTCTAAATTGAGTTTCTCTTTAAAGTGGCTTTTTATCTCATCCAGCACATCTTTTTTAGCAGTAGCTGTATATGCTAAGATAAAAGGTGCCAGGCCTGTTTTTCTCCAATATTTATTAATGAAATCTGTGACATTCAGGTAATCGGGTCTGAAATCATGCCCCCATTTTGACAGGCAGTGGGCTTCATCAAATATCCAGTATCTGATATTCCTTGATTCAAGCAGAGAGGCGGTGCTCTTGTTCCTGAGCAGTTCCGGTGAGATATATAAAATGCCGATATCTCCCAGCCGGACTTTTTCAATGACAGCAGCCCTTTCAGGCATGGTAAGGCTTCCATTGATGGCACCTGCGTATTCTGTCCCAGTGGCCCTGTTTAAATTATCAACCTGGTCCTTCATCAGGGCCTTAAGGGGTGAGATTACAACGGCAAGCCCCCCGAGTTTTTCAAATCTGTGGAGTGCAGGAATCTGGTAACATATGGATTTTCCTCCCCCGGTAGGGAGGATGCCTATTATTGATTTTCCGGCCAGGCTTGCATCAACAATATCTTTTTGAAGCTTTCTGCCGTCTTTCAAAGTTCTGAAATCATCAAATCCGAAATATTTTTGTAAAATTTTTTTTGAGTTATTATTCTGCCTGCAATAACTGCATTTATCATCACCGCAGAAATACCTTAATTTTTCTAAAATCCCTGAAGTTTCCTTAAACTCCCTGTCAACCCAGAAGGGCAGTATGGAGTTTCCTCCTGATACTGATATCCATGAAATAACATAGGCAAGGCAGGGGATTTTTTCCGGAGTGTCTGAATAGTGATCCCGGATATTTTTAAAACCATTTGTACAGATTTTATCTTTAGTAATTTGCCTGAATATTTCAAAGGCCTCTTCCTCATCAGGAACAACTCCTGACAATGATGCAAAAAACTGTCTGATACCATGGAAGTTTTTGTTATCAGGTTGTTCTGAACCTTTTTTAAAGGCAAAGGCAAAAAAAGACAAAAGCCCGGGCATCTTCTCCTTTAACACTGAAAAGGCATTGATTTCATCCTTGAAAAGCTCCAGGGCTATCCTTGCATCTGCAACTGGATCGTTTTTACAGGTTTTAAGGAGTTTATAGCCTTTTACAAGTTTATGGTAAGGGTTCTCGGGGAATGCAAGGGGAGAGAGGAATAGAGTATCAATTACAGGGATGTTCAATAACAGGGTGTCTGGATGTAAACGTTTCACAATTGCAAGATCATGGTTAATAATATTGTGTCCAAGAATGTAATCAGCTCCTTTTGCAAACAGATCAAGTTTGCAAAGGGCATCTTTAATATTTTTAATATTTTCAAGCTTAAACACATTGTTGTTGTAAATGGCTCCGATACTGAATATTCTGCCTTTACTGGAAGTTTCAAAGTCAAGAGCGATTATGTTATTGAATTTTTCCATGGTATTGTAAGAAAGATCAGTTTTCTGTTTTTTATTTTCAAGTGGATGATTGTGCATTGTCTTTTATCTATCTGCTTTCCTGCGCCATGTCAATGGTTTGTCAAAGTGGTTTTTTTGACCCATTATTGACAAAATGTAAACCTGTCTTTATGATGGATAAATAAGTTAAGATAATTATTCACAGCACTCAAAAATAAAACTATTATAAAAACAGCATATGATATTTTCGGTGATATTATGGAAGAAAAGTTTTTGCAACGATTTCGATATAAACTCCACGAAATTATATTTGAAGCAGATACCAGAGCAGGCAAGCTGTTTGATGTTTTCCTGATCATCAGTATAGTATTAAGTGTATTTATGGTCATGCTTGACAGCGTGGGCTCCATCCGGGCTGCCCATGGTAGTTTTCTGTACTTTGGCGAATGGTTTTTTACTTATCTTTTTACATTGGAGTATTTTTTAAGGCTCTTCTGTGTTGACCGCCCCCTGAGATATTCGATCAGTTTTTTTGGTATTGTTGACCTTTTAGCCTTTTTACCCACATATTTCAGTATATTCATTCCAGGCACCCAGTTTATGCTCATAATCAGAATCCTGCGGGTTCTTCGTATTTTCAGGGTACTTAAACTTGTACAGCACCTCACAGAGGCAGAAGTGCTTATGGGAGCATTAAGGAAAAGCCGTCACAAAATCACAGTATTTCTGTTTGTTGTCATAGTTCTTGTTATTATTTTCGGTTCAATAATGTATTTTATTGAAGGCGGGGAAAATGGTTTCACAAGCATACCCCGCAGTATCTACTGGGCTGTTGTCACCCTGACAACGGTTGGGTATGGTGATATATCCCCAAAAACAAATACAGGCCAGGCTCTTTCTGCCTTTATAATGGTTACAGGTTATGCAATCATTGCAATCCCTACGGGAATTGTAACTGCTGAGATTTCAAAGGCCAGGGAAAAGCATGACCATGTTGAAGGCTGCACTGTCTGCGGGGCCGGGAATCATGATAATGATGCAAGATTCTGTAAATATTGCGGGAACAGGCTTAATAGTGACGGATAGTTATATTATAACTCCTTAATTAATTGTACCATGTCCCTGACAGCTCTATCCATGCCTGTCATGACAGCCCTTGACACAATACTGTGGCCGATACTGAATTCACCGATTTCATTCAGACCCTTAAATGCCTGGATAGTGTTATAGCATAGGCCGTGTCCTGCATTGACACCAAGTTTCAGTTTGCTGCCGATTTTTACCGCATTGACAATGCGGGTGAATTCAGCATCTCTTATGCTTTTTGAAGGTGCATCGCAAAAAGCGCCTGTGTGCAGCTCAATCATATCTGCATCGATTCTGTGTGCTGTCTGGATCTGGTCCAGGTCCGGATCAATGAATATACACACATCAATACCATTGTTTTTCAGAGTTGACACTGCTTCGCCAATGGCTTCCCTGTGGGAGATAATATCAAGACCTCCTTCTGTGGTAAGTTCTTCACGTTTCTCAGGCACAAGTGTTACAACATCGGGTTTTATATCAAGGGCAATGCCTATGCCTGCTGTTGTGGCAGCCATCTCAAGTATGAGTTTTGTCCGCACTATCTGTCTTAATATCCTGACATCCCGCACCTGGATATGACGTCTATCTTCCCTTAAATGTACAACAACTCCCCGTGCACCAGCTGTTTCTGCTGCAATGGCAGCTGCCACAGGTTCTGGGTATTCAGCCCCCCTTGCCTCCCTCAGGGTTGCAACATGATCAACATTTACTGATAAATATGCCATTATTTATTCTCCTTTTAAAAAACTATTTCTAAAATGCACACAGGTCTGTATCATCTTCAATCAACCGCAGGAGGTCCAGGCTTTTCTGCTCCATTCTTTCTGCCATGTCCCCTCCTTTTTCATGGTCAAAACCTATAAGATGCAGTATGCCGTGGATCAGGAGCTGGGATAATCTCTGTTCCAGAGTAATCTTTGCCTGGTCTGCTTCCCTGGCAGCTGTCTCAATGGATATTACAACATCACCCATCAGGTTTGTTTCCGGCGGCAGATCTGGTTTGCCTGACCCGGTCATTTTACTGCCACTGCCGCTGTTTTCCATCATGGAGAATGAAAGCACATTGGTTGGTTTTTTAATGCCCCGCCAGGTTGAGTTTAATTTTTCCATTTCAGCATCATTGGTAAATAAAATGGAAATTTCATGGTTGTTATATCCCAAGGCGTTTAAGATCTGTGCTGTCTTTCTGCTGATTCTGTCCCCGGGCAGCTTCTTCAGATTTTGTCTGTTGTTTATCAGTATTTTTTGGTTTTCCATTTTTCTCTTTTTGGTTTTCCCTGTTTTTTTCAGGATAGTCAATTCTGCTGTGGTATATACCTGTGAGGATGTTATTAAAATTCCTGGCAATTTCGTGGAGATCTTTTAAGGTAAGTTCACACTCGTCCAGCTGGCCGTCTGCAAAAACGCTGTTGATCAGGTCTTTTACTTTACCCTGTATCCGTGCCGATGTAGGGCGCTCCAAAGTTCTGGTGGCTGCTTCAACAACATCTGCCAGCATAACAATGCCGGCTTCCCTGGTCTGGGGTTTGGGGCCTGGATATCTGAAATTTGCTTCGTCTGCCTGGTCTTCTCCTTTTTGCTGTATATGTTTGTTGTAGAAATATTTAATAAGAGTTGTGCCATGGTGCTGCTGGATTGTGTCGATCACCTCGGTGCTCAGTTTGTTCTCCTTTGCAAGTTCAATCCCCTTTTTTACATGTTTGATAAGAATAAGGGCTGACATGCTGGGTGAAATTTTATCATGTTTGTTTTTACCGTTTGCCTGGTTCTCAATAAAGTACAGGGGCTGACCCAGTTTTCCTATATCATGGTAATAGGCACACACCTTTGTTTTAAGGCGGTTGGCATTTATTGCCGATGCTGCCGCTTCAGCAAGGGTTGCCACAATTACACTATGGTTATATGTGCCTGGTGCTTCAATCATAAGCCGCTTCATAATCGGTTGATCAAGATTGGCAAATTCAAGGAGTTTAATCTCTGTTGTATAACCAAAGATCATCTCTATCAGAGGGGTCAGTCCTGCACTTATTATTCCTGACACAACACCTCCTGAAAAAGCAAGGGCTGTTTCCTTGAGAATAATGATAATCTCGGGGTTGGAAGAGGAATATATGCTCAGGGCAAATATGATGAACATATTAAACACAGCAAGTTTCAACCCGCCAATAATAAAATCCTTTCTCTCCTTACACTCTTTTATCCAGTATGCACCAACTATGCCCGATAAAAAAAAGAAAATAAATACCTGGAGACTGCTTGAAAACAGCAATGCAGTCAGAATGGCCAGGGCAATGGCAAAAAACAGGGCGACCTCAAAGCCCAGGAAAAAGCAGATGGTCATTGCACCTGCAGGCAGAGGTATCCCCATGAAAATTGCCACAGAAGACATATCCAGGGAGAGGCCTCTGCTTGCAGACTTTGCAATGGGTATTGACAGATTTGCCATGGGAATTGAAACCTTTGCAACCAAAAGAAAAATTACCAGCATGGATGCAATAAAGAGCATATCCTTTCTATGGTGATTTTGAAGTTTAGAGTGATCCTTTAGAAAAAGAATATATATAACAAGCAGGCAGAGAAAAGTTACAAAGGCCATTCCTGCGCTCTTTCCAAACCTGTTATTATCACGTATCTGGCTTGTCAGGGTTTTAAGTTTAACAAGTTTAATCTCACTTACAATTTCACCTTCCCGCAGAATCATTTCCCCGGCTTTTATTTTATATAATACCGGCTTTATTTCAGAGACAGCCTGCTGGATCCTTCTTTTTGTTTCGTTATTATTCACAGTGATGTTGGGGCGGATAAGAAGCTGGCACAGATCAACTATACAATTGCTTAGATTATAATTCATGTTTTTTAAAACAGGATCACCAATTATTCTGACCATTGTCTGGGCCTGTTCAATGCCGTAAAATGTCTTGAGTTTTGTTACCAGCTGCTCCTCTGAAGAATTTATGTTCCTTAAAATAATACCCTTGTCTTTTTCTTTTAATAAAAGGTCTTTGTTGGCAACCACTCCGGTGTTCATGATTTCAGATATTATATAGGTGATTTTACCGGCAATATCCTTGGAAAACTTATTCTTGTATAGGATTTTAAAGGCACCCTTACTTATATTTATTCCAAGGTTTTTCTCAAATTTTTGTTTTTCTTTAAGTATTGTTTCAAAGGGGGGAGGAGTTGAGATGTTCTTGTTTATACCTGCTTCAATCAACTGCCTTAAGGGGTTGAAACTTTTTTTTACCCTTTTGATTATTTCATCTTTCAGGTTTGAATCAAAATCATAGACAATCTGAACTGAGTCCCTGGTCTCATTTATTTTTCTTTTTGTAGCTTCTTTATCTTCAATAAAAAAATCTTTTGGTGCCTTGATATCCCGTGTGGCCACATCCCCTATATTATAAGACACACTGAGTTTGCCGCGCCCGGGATAGAAAACAAGTGTAAATACGAGGGTGACAACAATGAGGATCCCCCAGAGGATTGTGGCTCTGGACTCAAAAAATGCATTGAGAGAGTCGGTTTTATTTGTTTTTTGAAGTATTCTTTTGTTCATAAGCTTCAATTATTTTTGAGACAAGCTCATGCCTTACTATATCATTTTTGGAAAAATGTAAAATTTTAATTCCTTTTATATTATAGAGTAAGTTTTTTGCTTCAACAAGCCCTGATTTTTTTTGAGCAGGAAGATCTGTCTGTGTAATGTCCCCTGTGATGATTGCCCGGGATGAGAATCCGATGCGGGTCAGAAACATCTTCATCTGTTCCGAGGTTGTGTTCTGAGCTTCATCAAGTATTATAAAAGCATTGTTAAGTGTCCGGCCCCGCATAAAGGCAAGGGGAGCAATTTCAATCATGCCTTGTTCAATCAGGGTTTCTGTTTTTTGAAAGCTGAACATCTCATATAATGCATCATAGAGAGGCCTGAGGTAGGGATTGATCTTTTCAGCAAGGTCGCCGGGCAGGAATCCCAGAGCTTCGCCCGCTTCCACAGCAGGCCTTGTGAGAATTATTCTCTTTACTTCACCCCTTGTAAAGGCTGCCACAGCCATGGCCATTGCAAGGTATGTTTTTCCGGTGCCTGCAGGACCAATGGCAAAGAGAATATCATTTGTTCTCAATGCCTCAACATATTTTCTCTGGTTCCGGGTTTTAGGAGTAATGGGTCTGCCGCTCTGGGTTGTAAGAATAGTGTTTAAGAAAATTGATTTGAGATCACAGTCAGGATCCTTTTTCAGTATGTTGACTGCCGCCTCAATATCAGCAGACTCCAATGAGAATTTTTTTTCAATTAATTGATACAGCTGATCGAGTACCTTTTCCGCCAAAACAACCTCATCTTTTCCCCCTGAGATTGATACGGTATTTCCCCTTGCATTGATTGCTGCTCCGGTTTTTTGTGCAATGCCTGCAAGGTTGGCATTGTGCTGTCCAAAAAGCTCCTGTACAGTTTCAATTTTTTCAAATGTTATCTGTTTCATATTTTCCAGTCTATCCAAATTAAATTACAAATCAACAAAAAACTTGATAATTTCATTCATCTTTGTTAGTTATTTTACAACTTAAAATTACTAAAGCGGTGATTATTAAATGAATTTCTTTGATATTGCAATAATAATAATAATTTCATTCTGCCTGATCAGGGGTGTGTTCAGAGGTATCTTAAGAGAACTTGCATCCATTGTGGGTGTTATTGTCGGGTTTTATGGAGCATTTAATTATTATAAGGAGTTCTCACCACTTCTGGAAAAATGGATCATAAGCCAGGCTTTAATAAACATTATTGTTTTTTTTGTACTGTTCTCCCTGATTTTTTTATTTATAATAGTTATTGCCCTTTTCCTTGAAAAACTTTTAAAAGTCGCATTTCTGGGCTGGATTGACAAGACCTTTGGGGCTGTTTTCGGAGCCTTAAAAGGAATCCTTGTGGCAGCTGTTTTATATATTGTTCTTACCAATGTTGTTCCCAGGAATAATTCCATTATGACCAAGTCCATACTTGCTCCGTATATCGCAAGGGTCTCATCGGTTCTGACCCTCTTCATATCAAAGAATATGACCCAGGGGGTTATGGAAAAGCTTGAAAGTATGGAGAAACTTTGGAAAAGTTAGACACTGTCCTGGAAATTATTAAAACCCTTAGAAATCCAGATGGCGGCTGTCCATGGGATAGAAAACAGACTCCTGCTTCAATGTGTAAATATCTGATTGAAGAGATGTATGAACTCAGGGATGCCATCCTTGATGACATTGCAGCTGATGTTATGGAAGAACTGGGTGATGTTCTTTTCCAGCTTCTGTTTATTTCTGAAATATACAGTGAAAGAGGCAGTTTTAATATATCTGACTGCCTTGACAAGGTCTCTGAAAAGATGATTCGCCGGCATCCACATGTTTATGGCAATGAAACAATCACTACACAAAAAAAGTTAACAGAGACCTGGGAAAACATTAAAAAACAGGAAAAGAGAGAAGCTGGTAAAAGCCCTGCAGAATCAGCCCTTGATTCTGTTCCTTCCGGCATGCCTTCGCTTTTAAGATGCCATAAGGTTTCAACCTGTGCTGTAAGGGCGGGATTTGACTGGGATAATATCTCCCAGGTTATTGCAAAGGTTCACGAAGAGATTGGGGAACTTGAACAGGCTGTCAAAGCTGAAGACAGGGAAGCCATGGCAGATGAACTGGGTGATGTCCTGTTCACTCTGGTCAATGTTGCAAGGTTTGAAGACCTTTATGCCGAGACTGCCCTTGCAGGATCAACAGATAAGTTTGAAAGGCGTTACAGGTATATGGAAAAGTTACTTAAACAAGCTGGGAAATCCCTGAAAAGTCTTTCCCGGGATGATAAACAAAAGTTCTGGGATAAAGCTAAACGGCGTTATGATAAATAATCTCCCCTCTGGAATTTTATCTGTTCAGCATTGGCAAATAAAACAAGTTCCTTTGCAATGTTTTTAATCTTTTCATCGGCACCAGGTGAATTTTCAATTTTATCAAGCAGATTTCCTGCATCTCTGTTTATCTTTTTCAGTACAGGATCAATCTCCCTAAGAGAGATGGTGCTGTTTTCAAGTTTTGACGAATACAGCTCAAGCAGTGCAAGCAGCCTGTCTGTTTTATCAGCAATATTGATACTGTCTGATTTGTCAGGCAGTATAAAATTTTGGGGTGAAAGCTCTGCCAGGCCCTTTGGCTGTACACAATCAATTTCAGAAGGCTCCAGATCTTTCAGAACTTTACAGAAAGTCTGCTGAAAGGTGCTGCAGGTGGAATCGGTCTTCCTGGGTTTGTTATTTGTGAACCCCGGGATATCATTGTTGATCCGGCCTATGTTTTCCATAATTATCTCCTTTGGCTTTTACATATATTAAAATATATAGCAAACATTGTGCCAATAATCTGTAATCTGTTTTTTTGTGGGTAAGTATCTTGAAATAAAAGAGTATTGCAATAACTATGGTGTAATCCTGAGGATTATATAAAAGGCAGGTGGTTGGAAAAGCGGCAAAATATGCCTGGTTATTAAATCAATCAGACAATTTTGTCCAGAAGTGAACCCAGAATTCTGCCTGCCACCCTGTCAGCATCAACAGTATATTGATTTGCATCAACCCTGGCTTTCAGCCTGCTGACCTTTTCAGACATTTCAACAGGTTCGTTATCAACTGCCTGGGAGATTTTCTGTATCTCCTTTGTCCTGTTTGACAGATCTACACTGGCGCTGGGATTGATCTCCTTGTTTCTCTCTGGTTTTTCATTGGCAGCAGCCGGGTTATGATGTGGAGCGTGGCTGTTATAAGCCTGGTTGACAAAGTTTGTGGTCGAATTTGAAATTTTCATTGTTCTATCTCCTATAGTTCCATATTGCTGTCAGCAACCTGTTTGGCAAGTTCGGTCATTCTTTTCATAACAAAGTCTGAATCTTCAATGGAGAGAGACCTTGTGACCTTTTCATCATTTTCATCAATATAGGTGTATGTAAACTTGTTCTCTTTTTTCTTGTTAAAATTAATTTTCTTGCCAAGTTCCTTTTCAATCTGGGCTGTTATTGTCTCTTCAATCTGTTCCCTGGGACCCTCCATTGTAATTTTATCAATGATATTTGATGCAACTTTTTCTATAATTGCCTGTCTTTTACCCCTGGAAGATATGGTGACACTGTCGGTTGAAGCAGTATACTGTCCAAGTGTTTTATTCTTTGCAAGAAATTTCTGCTGGCTCAGCTGTTTGCTGTAGACCTTTAGAACATTCTGTATTTGATAAGACGGTATATGCATTTTTATTTCTCCTTAACCTTCTCCTTAATCAAAAGTATCGGCCAGGGAGAAATAAAACTTAAAATAATTTTTTAAAAGATTCTGCTTTTAATCGTCAAAATCCCCTTCCGGGCCCTTATCAGAGCTTATTTCCTGTGCCCGTTTAATAATTTTGCCATTTGTCCACTCATCCTTGTTTTCCATTGTGTCTGCCTTGGGTCCTGCATCATGGGAGCCTGCCTTCAGGATCAGCTCTTTTACAATATCTGCTGTGTCCCCTGCATTAAAAACATTGACAAGCATGTTGTATACAAAATTCTCAACACCTTTTACCATTCTGTCCTGGATTTTTTCTGGCTGGGCAAGGAGCTTGTTCTCAAATGGGAGATTGAGCTTTTTAAAGTTGCCGCCTTTTATGTTTCTCTCCCGTGCATAGGCCAGCATCTCCTGCCACAGGCCTGATGAAACCCCAAGGTTTTCAACTTTACTGAAGTTTTGATCCGGGTCAAGTATGGCATTGCCATAATCATTGACTTTAACTCCCCATGATATCATCTGAAGGGCAGTTGCGACATTGGCTTTGGTTGTCTTTGTTCTGCCTGCGATCTGGATAAGCCTTTCGGAACTATTGCCGGATGTCCCATGCTGGGCACCAGAAAGATGGTATGGTGACAGGGCTTCATGTATTTGGGATGTGAGCTCCACATTTATACCTGTGTCACTCTCTTCAATTCCATGGGTGGTTCCGTTATTAAGTGCTATCCAGTCCGGGAAAATACCATGGGCATTGAGTCCCTGGATAAGGAACAGAGCCTCTTCCGGGGTTGACAGACCGAGTTTTCCTTTTATTTCACCCACTTCTGTTTCAAGGCCTGCCCATACCGGGATGAAAGGGTTGAGCTCAATGTTTGCAATGAGGTTCTGGTCATCGGGCAGGTGGGAAGCATCAACGGCAATGGATGTTATGCCGGCTTTAAAAAGGGTTGGAATTTCAATTTTTGCAGGTTCAATATCTTCAGGGGTTTTGATTCCAAAATGGTCTGCATGGATTGCAACAGGGATGGTAATTCCAAGCTCGTTCATATAAGCATCTGTCTGCCTTGCAATATTCCAGAGGCTTGTTGCACAATACGCATTGCTACCGCCTTCTGATCTTGCAATCTCCAGGATAATGCCTGCATTTGCTTTCTGGGCAGCAAGGAGAGAACCCTTGATTACAAAGGAACTCCTTCCGTTGGCTGCAATGGTCATACAGCTTTTTTTTGCAAGCATTGCCCTGTCAATGAATTTTCCACTGACAATCAATGCCCTGGAATGGGGAAATAGTTTTTTTATATTTGGCGGTCTTCCTGTTTCAAGTGCTTTTTCAAAGTCCTTTGAATAATCCGGTAACGGCATGGGCATCTCCTCCTTCATATATTTGGTAAGTAGAAAAGATTTAAACAAGACTCTCTATTTTTCCCATGAAATTTATGAAAAATCAAGGATTAATAATCTTTGGGCATGAATTACTGCACCAGGTATTGACTTATTGTGACATGTAGCTGTAAATTTCATAATACAGGTTGTATAAACAAGAAGATCAAAAAGATTTAAGGGTATTATCAGGATGCTTGAAACTGGTGATGTGATCGGCATATGTGCACCTTCCGGATCCTTTGACAGGGAACTGTTTGAAAAGGGTCTTGCTGTAATAAGTAAGATGGGGTTTGATCCTGTTGTGCCCGGGGATATTTATCAAAAAAAAAGATATCTTGCCGGCAGTGATAAATTAAGGGCCCGGATTATAAATGATCTTTTTCTTGATAAAAACATTCATGGTATTATGTGTGCCCGGGGCGGGTATGGAGCTGTCAGGGTTCTTAAACTCCTTGACTGGGAAATTATTCAAAATAACCCAAAGGTATTCATAGGTTTCAGTGATGTTACAGCCCTTCTTGCAAATTTTTCATATTTTCCACATATGAAGGCTGTGCATGGTCCCAACATCACTTCCCTTGCCAATGCCGGTCAGCAGACAAAGGATTCCATATATGAATTTTTAACTGCTGGTTCCACTGGTTTAAAAATAGAGGCTCCTGTTGTGATAAATAAAGG
The DNA here is from genome assembly GCA_964593725.1 of uncultured Desulfobacterales bacterium. Lineage (GTDB taxonomy): Bacteria > Desulfobacterota > Desulfobacteria > Desulfobacterales > Desulfobacteraceae > JAIOSM01. The sequence continues at coordinate 1,575 of CAZQJS010000029.1, read as the reverse complement.
AAAATGTACAGGGAAGCTGCTTGGTGGCAACCTTGCCACCCTGAACCATCTTGTGGGCACTGAATATCAGGTTGATTTTAAGGATTGTATTTTTTTTCTGGAAGATGTTGGAGAACCACCATACAAAATAGACCGGATGCTGACACAGATGAAGATGGCAGGCTGTTTTTACGGGATAAAAGGTGTTGCAGCAGGATCGTTTGAAAACTGCACTAACCTTGGGATGATTGAAGATATTATCGGCGAGATCTTTGGAGAGTATGATATCCCGGTTATTGCAGGTATTGAATCAGGCCATGGACCAGTTAACCTTCCTTTGCCAATGGGTGTTGACGCAGAACTTTTAACCGATGATGCTGAAATCAGATGGGACCTGACTCATTTTTAAAGGAGTGGCATGGATGCTGTAACAGAGATGATGGAACGCGGTGTGAAAGATGGAGTGTTCCCCGGTGCTGTCCTGCTTATCTCTTTTGAAGGTGAAATAAAATATTTAAATGCCTTTGGAGTAACAGACTGTTTTTCAAAAAAGGCCATGGAAAAGGATAATATTTTTGATCTTGCCTCACTTACTAAACCATTGGCCACTGTCATGGCAGCAGCTAAACTGCTTGAAGATGAAAAATTATTTCTGAGCCAGACCATTTCATCTGTTCTTCCTGGTTATTTTTCAAAGGACAAACAGGATATTACAATTGATCATTTGCTCCATCATACTTCAGGTCTCCCTGCCCACAGGGAGTATTTTAGAAATCTTGACAGTTATGACCAGGCTTTAAAAAGAAGTAAGCTCAGGCAAATGACAGCAGATGAACCCCTAATAAGCCGACCCGGAGAAGAGCAGTTATACAGTGATCTGGGTTTTATCATCCTTGCATGGATTATTGAAAAGATTTCAGGACAGCAGATGGACCGGTTTGTTCAAGGAATGATTTATAAACCCCTGGGTGTTAAAACCCTTTTTTATATTGATCTTTTTAATTCTTCATATTTTCCAGATGATCTGTATGAGAAAATTGTACCCACGGAAAAGTGCCCATGGAGGAAAAAACTTATCAAAGCCCAGGTGCATGATGAGAACACCTGGGCTGTCGGAGGGATTGAAGGACATGCCGGCCTGTTTGGTGATGCTGTCTCTGTCTGGAAGCTCTCCATGGAAATTATGAATGCCCTGGCAGGCAGAAGAACAAAGGCATTAAATAAAAATGTAATCCAGGAGCTGCTTAAACAAAAAAAAACAGGTGGCTTCAGGGCAGGATTTGATACTCCTTCAAAATCAAACTCTTCATCGGGCCGGTATTTTTCCCCGGGGTCAATCGGCCATTTAGGCTTTACAGGCACATCCCTGTGGATGGATATTGACCGGTCTGTGATAATTGTCCTGCTGACCAACCGTGTCCATCCCCATAGAAAGAACATTAAAATAAGGCAGTTCAGGCCGCTTATCCATGATATTATCATGGAACAAATCCTTAAGGGTTGTTTGACCCATCTGTAAATTTGTTTCAGCAATTCCCGGTGGTTATTTTTTAAAAGTATTGATAAGGTTTTCAACTGATAATTAAATTTCTTTTT
>CAZQJS010000028.1:0-38936 GCA_964593725.1 uncultured Desulfobacterales bacterium | reverse complement strand
TGTGTTGCTTGGGAGAAATTTAATGAACTAAAAGATTTAAATTGGCCTGGAGAAAACAAATTAGTATAAATTAAATATTAACCAATTGCTTTCATTAAAGATAGAAAGCCCAATGGGTACAACCTAAGTAATTGGAGAAGGATTAGAAACATGATACATGACAAGAAAATTTTTATAACCGGTGGAGCAGGATTTATTGGTTCAACCCTGGCAGGCTGCCTTGCAGATGATAATGAAATTGTTTTATTTGACAGTCTTGTCCGCAATACTGTCAAATACACCGATCTTCTCGCCCATGATAATATAAGCTTGATTAAGGGTAATATCCTTGATGCTGCTGCTGTCACAAAGGCCATGGCAGGATCAGATATTGTTGTCCATGCAGCTGCCATTGCAGGTATTGATACGGTTATAAAAAAGCCGGTTGACACAATGGAGGTCAATATCATCGGTACAGCCAATGTATTGCGTGCAGCTCTGGAAAATAAGATTTCAGACAGGGTTCTGGATTTTTCCACATCGGAGATTTTCGGCTCCATGGCTTACCGGGTTGGTGAAAAAGACAATGCAGTTGCGGGATCTGCCGGGGAGGCACGCTGGGTATATGCCGTAAGTAAACTTGCAGGTGAGCATCTTCTCCATGCTTATCATTCCCAATATAATCTTCCGACTGTTACCGTGAGACCATTTAATATATATGGACCCGGCCAGACCGGAGAGGGTGCAATCCAGATATTTATCAGGCGCGCTTTGAATCATGAAGATATTAATATATATGGAGATGGCAATCAGATCAGGGCATGGTGCTATGTGGATGATTTTATTGAATGCCTTTTACTTGCCCTGGAAAATGATAATATTATCGGAGAATCATTCAATATCGGAAATGCCCGTGCAGTGACAACGATTTTAGGTCTTGCCCATACAGTATGCCGTGTTTTAAATTCCACATCAAAAATAGTATTTAAAGCCCCTTTGTCCGCTGATATTGAGCTTCGCATTCCAGAGACCGGAAAAGCGTTTGAACTTTTAAACTTTAAAGCTAAAGTCGATCTGGAAGAAGGAGTATTACGAACTGCTCAATGGTATAGCAAAAACAGTATTTAATATGATTCCTTTAGCAAAACCGGATTTAACAGATAAAGACATAGAAAATGCAGGCAATGTATTACGCTCCGGTATGCTGGTCCAGGGTGAAAATGTATTAAAGCTTGAAACATCATTGTCTGAATTTTCCGGTATTAAACATTGTTCTTTATGTTCGTCTGGTACTGCAGCACTGCATCTGGTTTTAAAGGGCCTGGGTATTGGTGTTGGTGATGCTGTTATTGTTCCGGCTTTTACCTTTCCTGCCTCTGCCAATGTTGTTGAATTACTGGAAGCTGAAACTGTGTTGTGTGATGTGTCATATACTGACTATAACATTACTCCGGAGACATTGAAGAAATGTATCAATGGCTCAAAAAAAAACCTCAAGGCTGTAATGGTTGTCCATGAATTCGGAGCCCCTGCCAGGATAAAAGAGATTGCAGAGCTATGTAAAAAGTATAACCTTATACTGATTGAAGATGCGGCCTGTGCTCTTGGGACTGTTGCCGATGGATATCATCCGGGATTTTATGGAGATGCTGCATGTTTTTCCTTTCATCCCCGTAAAGCTGTTACCTGTGGTGAGGGTGGTGCAATTCTTACACAAGATAAAATTTTGCATGATCGTATTCAAAAGTTGAGAAACCATGGAATATCCGCTGACCAGGCTGGTATTGATTTTGTTGTACCTGGATTTAATTATCGATTAACCGATTTCCAGGCAGCCTTAGTCCATGGTCAGCTGAAAAGGTTTGCCAATGAGTTGAAAAGACGTGCATTTCTGGCACAGATATATTTTACCAGTCTTAAAGGATTGCCTGAAATTTTATTGCCGGTTAACAGTACCGGACATTCATGGCAAAGCTTTATGGTGGTTTTAGATGATGATATTGACAGAAATACTGTGGTACATAAGATGGGACAAAAAGGAGTTCAGGTTAATCTGGGGGCCCAGGCATTAAACTGTCTCTCTTTTTTTTCAAAAAAATATTCGGTTCAGGACATTGATTATCCTGTGGCTGCAAAACTATTTTATTCAGGTCTTGTGCTCCCTTTATATGGCAGCCTGAGTGAAAAAGATATTGAATTTATAAGCCTGAAACTCAAAGAGGTTTTGTTTATTGATACATGCAGAAAAAGCCATGTTTAGATATTCAGATGAGCCCATCAAAGGCAGCGTGGTTTGAGTATTTCAGTTAAAAGTGAAGGCAAGGGTATTAACCATTGAATATTATCATTATTACAGCTATGTTTCCTCCCATTAGAACCGGGACTTCTTTTTATTCGGCAAATCTGGCAAAAGCATTGTCAGATAGAGGGCATAATATAACTATTATTACACTTGATAATGCCCGGGCAGGCAGCGCGAAAAATATGAAATACAGTGTTGAGAGAATTCCTGCATTGCATTTTCCCGTAAAAAAATTTCTCAAGCATTTAAGGGTGTGCTCGCTTTCACCCTTAAGTTATATAAAGATAAACAGAATAACAAAACATGCCCGGGCAGACGTAATTCTGTTGATAAACCACTACCTTGACATTGCTTTTCCTGCAATACTTTCTTCCAGGGTTAATAAGATACCGATCCTATGTTCCGTTGGAACGCAGATCCAATCCTGCAACCCGATGAGAAACAGGATTTTAAATTTTTTTGATAAATTGATCTGTGGTAATCTTGTGTTTCCATTCTGTGAAAGAATTATTGCCTGGGATAATGAAATTCGACGATATCTGGATGATGTACACAAAGAAAAGTTTGTGAATAAGTATGCCATAGTAAACTATGGTGTCAACGGTGATATGGCTGAATTTCTGGGTTATAACCATGATTATTCCACCCATGGTCAAATCCTGGGGATTGGAGCAGTAAGTGAGCAAAGAAGCTTTATATCACTTGTAAAAGCTTTCAGCCTGATAGCCTGTGACTATCCTGAGATGCGTTTAAAAATTATTGGTCATGTTTATTATGATGCAGCAGTTAAGCTTGCGCAAACACTTGGCCTGGAAGAGAGAATTGTTTTTACAGGAGAGATACCCCATGAAAAGGTTCTGGAAGAGTTGAAAAACAGTGATGCATATTTTGTTTCGTTAACAGCAAAGTATTCAGGCCTTGGTACAGCAACCATAGAATCCATGCTCATGGGAATTCCTGTTATTGCCAATGTTCCTTATGACCTTCTTGGCGGACCTGTTTTAAAAGATATGGAAAATATTGTGCTTTTAGACAATATTGAGCCAGGGCTGATTGCAGACAGATTGAGGCTGCTGATTAAGCGTAAAAACCTGAGGGAAACCATAGGTAAAGGCGCCAGGGATTTTATAGCAAAACATATGAACTGGAGAAAAGTAGCATTGGATATGGAAATTTTGTTAAAGGATGTTGTTGATGAATTTAAATAAAATAAATCTAAAACATATTTATCGTGTTTTCTGTATGGTCTGGATTTTTACAGTATTTTTTATCGACTGGATCCTCCATGAAATGCCATGCCTGAATACACCGCCCCATTTTCTCACGAAACTGTTTGATTTTTTAACTGCACTGTTCTCAGGAACATATGCTCCTTGAATATACAGGTATTTTAAATGACAATTTACTTTTATATAAATATATTTTTTCTCTGCACCCTTTACACGTTTTCATGTCTCTGTGCCGGAACAGTATTGATGAACCTGTTTGCCAGGTTTTCAGGCCCCATAAAAAACATATCACCACTTAATTTTGTATTAACATCTTTTCTCCTTGGTTCCGGTGTACTTGCAAATATATGGGCAATGCTGCTGTCTGTATCATTACTTTATCAGATCTCTGTCTGGGTCGTATTGGTGATATCCATTGCTGCAGGATTTAAAAATATCTGGCAGATCAGAAGTCTGCTGTTTAACAGGGTACAGGCAATTAAAAGGGATTTTGCAGAAGAATCCCGTTCCTGGAAGACCATAATAATCCTGACATTGATCATGATCATCCTTACCGGGATCAGATCTTTTGCGCCTTTAAGCTATTACTGTGATGCCTCTGCATTTTATATGGTATTACCCAAACTCCTTGCAGGTACCCATAAATGGTCTCTGCTGGGAGGGTATGAGTCCTTTTCAACCATTGGACTTCATGGAGAGTTGCATTATGCTGCTTTAATGACCCTGGGCAGTGACTGGGGAGCAAAATTGTTTAACTGGCCAATTGGTCTGTCCTGTGCCGGGGTATTGGCTGCGTTGTCCCGTGAACTTGGTGTTGGAAGGCGGGGTCAGTGGCTTGTGGTATGCATGATATTTTCTTCGACTGCATTTAATAAACTCATAGGAAGCGGTAAAGTGGATATCTATGCTGCTGCCATGGGTGTTGCTGCTGTTTACTGGGTTTTTCAGGGGTGTAATAAGGAGAATAGCAGCACAGGTAGTGATTTTCTTTTACCAGGTTTGTTTGCAGGATTTGCAGTTGTTGCAAAGATTTCATATCTGCCGCTTATCATCCCATGTTTGATACTCATGATCATCTGGAAGAATTATTATCCAGGGACCGGCAGATCGTTCAGGTTAAATAATGTGACTTTTGCCATTGTTCTGCTGGGTGTTGGTATGCTTCTGCCCATATTGATTCATTTTTTAAAGAACTGGATACTGTTCAGCGAACCATTTGCCCCGTTTTTTTATCTGTCAAAAAGCCATATCGCAGGAAATATTGCTTCCCAGAAATGGATTGCAGGGGACACAGTTAAAAAATTGATTCTGACTTATCCACTTGCACTTACATATGGTGATTATCCTTTTCAAATGGGTACAATGTCAAAATTGTACTTAGCCTTTTCTCCACTATTATTGTTAATGCCCAGAAAGAAAAATCTTCTGGGGAGTGGAATGTTCCAGATTACAATTGCTGGTATGGCAGGAATTATCATATGGACAATTCTAAAGCCTGAAGTATTTGCACCAAGATATATTTTATATACTCTTCTTTTGTTAACACCTGTTATTGCAGGTGCTGCTGAATATATTACCGTGCAGAAAGAGAAAAACAGGTATCTGTCTGTTTCAATTATATGTGCATGTATACTTTGTCTGCTTTTTGCCAATCTCTCCTATGCCCACAGAATGAAACGCAGAATCAGGAAGAAATCTACATTTTCATCTTCTGTATACCTTGCATCAAAAAAAATGAATGGAATTGCAGGGATCAAGGACAGGGTTTATTCCTTAAATTATTTTACCTATTGGTATAAAAGTGATCTTTTAAAGAGCATGTCACATATTCATGAGAAAGTCTTGTTCGACCCTGGAAATTCAGTTAAGACCTGGGAAAGCCTGTATAAAAACGGATTCAGGTTTGTTTTTATTAACAGACTTACCCACAAGGCAATTGCAGAACAGCTTAATCCTGATCTGAAACCTGATGAGCTGAACATCGAAACAATTTTTAATTCAGGTGATATTCTGGTTTATCATTTAACAGCCGGGAATCAGCATGAATGATCAACGTGTGAAATTATTGTATGTAAACATGTCCATTGATCCGGTTGGCGGAGGCGGTACTGCAGAGAGGACAGTGCAGATTGCCAAGGCAGTGGCAGGCATGAATTGTGAATGCAGCTTAATGGCCTTAAACATAGGTATAACAGATGAATTAAGAGATAATCTTAACAATATAAGCCTTATCCTGCTTAAATGCATTAATAAACGTTTTTACATACCTGAATTTGATTTCAGCGTGGTTGATGATGCTGTTAAAGATTCAGATATGGTTCATTTAATGGGGCATTGGACTTTAATCAATGCCATTGCCTACTATTATATCAGAAAATATGACAAACCATACACCATATGTCCTGCTGGCGCACTCCCGGTCTTTGGACGGTCTAAATTATTAAAAATATTGTATAATACGTTTATTGGTAAAAAAATTCTTGGCAATGCAGACCTGTGTGTTGCCATAACGGAAAAGGAGAGGTCGGATTTTTATTCCTGCCAGGTATCTGATGAAAAGATCGTTTTAATATCCAACGGGATTAATTTTGAGGATTACAAATATAAAGACCCACGGTTCTTTATTAAAAAGTTTAATACACAAAAAAAAATTATTTTATTTGTGGGAAGGCTGAATTATATAAAAGGGCCTGATATTCTGGTAAATGCATTTATTGAATTTACAAAAATAAACAGGGATTACCAACTTGTGATGATAGGACCTGATGAGGGTATGCAGGTTGTAATGGAGAACATTATCCAGCACTCAGCCATCGACACAGACACCATTGATGATATAATATTTGCAGGATATATCGGCGGAAAAGAGAAATCAATGGCCTATCATGCAGCTGATCTGGTGGTGATACCTTCAAGGCAGGAGGCAATGTCAATTGTTGTTCTGGAGGCAGGAATAAGTGGTACGCCGGTTATTATCACGGATCAGTGTGGATTTGATCAGGTAGAAGATATTGATGGAGGGCTGGTTGTCCCTGCAACCATTGAGGGTATAAGATCAGGTATGGAGCAATTATTAATGGACCCGGACCTGTTGAGCAGAAAGGGTGATAATCTGAAGCGGTTCTGCCGCAGCCACTATACATGGACTGTTGCTGCTGAGAAATACTTAATGCTGTACAGATAATGTATTAAATACTGATCCGGATTGTTATATCATGGTTTTATCCATGGCTGGGTTGAAGTTGTTACAATAAATTAATTTTGAAAAGGTTCGATTATGTTTAATGGTAAAGTGTTGTTAATAACTGGCGGTACAGGGTCTTTTGGTAATGCGGTCCTGGGTCGTTTTCTTGAAACAGGCATAAGGGAAATCAGAATCTTCAGCAGGGATGAGAAAAAACAGGATGACATGCGCCATAAACTGCGCAATGAAAAGGTTAAATATTATATTGGTGATGTAAGGGAATATGGCAGTATCAATAAAGCATTGAGCGGTGTGGATTATGTGTTCCATGCAGCTGCTCTGAAACAGGTGCCGTCCTGTGAATTTTATCCTGTTCAGGCTGTTAAAACCAATATACTCGGCACTGAAAATGTTCTGAATGCAGCCATTGAGAACAGAGTTAAAAAAGTTATAGTGTTGAGTACTGATAAAGCGGTCTATCCCATTAATGTAATGGGCATGAGCAAAGCCATGGGTGAAAAAGTTATGGTTGCAAGATCCCGTAATGTTAATGCTGACCATACCCTTTTCTGTGCAACCCGCTATGGCAATGTCATGGCTTCACGGGGATCTGTTATTCCCCTTTTTGTGAAGCAGATTATTGAGAAAAAGCCGTTAACTGTTACAGATCCGGAAATGACACGCTTTATGATGTCCCTTGAACAGGCTGTGGAGCTGGTTCTGTTTGCCTTTAATAATGCAGAACAGGGCGATATTTTTGTTCAGAAGGCACCTGCTGCAACCATAGAAGATCTTGCAGCAGCGCTTAAGCAATTATTCAATGCAGACAATGAAATAAGGATAATCGGTACGCGGCATGGTGAAAAGAAATTTGAAACCCTTGTCTCCAGAGAAGAGCTTGCAAACGCAGAAGACCTTGGTGATTACCTCAGAATAAAACCTGACAGCCGGGATTTAAATTATGATAAATATTTTATTAAAGGTGAGGACAGAATATCTGTTAAAGATGATTATACATCACACAACACAAAAAGATTGAGTGTTGAAGAGATTAAGCAATTACTTTTATCATTGAATTATATAAAAGAAAAATTACAGGAACAGGATAATCAATAGAGCGGGGTTTTTATGCCATTAAAAGTAATGACCATTGTCGGGACACGTCCTGAACTGATAAAACTTTGCAGAGTGATTGCAGAATTGGACAAATTCACAGATCATATTCTTGTGCACACAGGGCAGAATTATGATTATGAACTCAATGAAATTTTTTTTCAGGATCTTGGGATCAGGAAACCTGATTATTTTCTTGATGCTGCAGAAGAGAGTGCAGGTGCAACAATAGGAAATATCATTGCTAAAGCTGATAGAGTTTTTGAAAAAGAGATGCCTGATGCCTGCCTGTTATATGGTGATACCAACTCTTGTCTGTCCGTGATTGCTGCAAAACGAAGGAAAATTCCTGTGTTTCATATGGAAGCCGGGAACAGATGTTTTGATCAGAGGGTCCCGGAAGAGATAAACCGAAAAATTGTTGATCATACAAGTGATATCAACATGACATTGACTGAACATGCAAGACGATATTTAATTGCCGAAGGTATTTCTCCTGAGACTATTATTAAAACAGGCTCTTCCATGAAAGAAGTACTTGATTTCCATGGGAGCCGGATTGATCGATCCAATGTTCTTGCCAGACTTGACCTTGAGAAAGGAGGGTATTTTCTGGTCAGTGCCCACAGGGAAGAGAACATAGACTCTGATGAAAATTTTAATCATCTTGTGGAATCATTGAATGAAATTGCAGAAAAATATGGAAAGCCGGTTATTGTTTCAACCCATCCCAGAACACGGAAAAGGCTTGAAACTATTGGAAAAGATTTCTTTAACAGTAAAATAGAGTTTCTTAAACCCCTTGGCTTTTTTGATTATATAGCCTTACAGATAAATGCCATGTGTGTCGTGTCTGACAGCGGCACCATAACAGAGGAGAGTTCCATACTCGGGTTTCCAGCGGTAACAATCCGCAATGCCCATGAAAGGCCTGAAGGTATGGATGAGGGAACTCTTATCATGTGCGGACTCTCAAAGAATAAGGTAATAGATTCCATTGATGTTGTCATTGCCCAGTACTCAGATGGAAAACCAGAATTCAGGTTGATTTCTGATTATGATGTGGATAATGTTTCTAAAAAAGTAGTTCGTATCATTTTAAGCTATACTGACTATGTAAACCAGACTGTCTGGTATAAATGATATAGGATTGTGCCATGGAAAAAGTTTTAGTATTAGGCTCAGGCGGAATGGTCGGGCATATGGTGTATAAATACCTGGAAGATAAGAGCAATTATGAAATGTACCACTCAGCCATGCATCCGGGAGGTGTTGAAGGTGCATATATTATTGATGCCAGGGATTCAAAAAGAGTAGAAGCATTCCTGGGTGATATCAAACCGGATATTGTAATTAACTGCATTGGAATACTACTGGAGGCATCGTCCAGAAATATTGAAAATGCCATACTTATTAACAGTTATCTTCCAAATTTATTATCCAGAACAGGCCGCAGCCTTGATTACAGGTTGATCCATATAAGCACGGACTGTGTCTTTTCCGGAAGTGATGGTAATTACACTGAAGACTCCTTCCGTGACGGCGATACACCCTATGCCAGAACAAAAATACTTGGTGAGATAATCAATGATCATGATCTTACCATACGCACATCCATTATAGGGCCTGAATTAAAGGAAAATGGCACAGGGCTTCTGCATTGGTTTTTGAATCAGACAGGAGATGTTAATGGCTTTGAAAATGTATTCTGGACCGGGGTCACAACCCTGGAACTTGCAAAGGCAATTGATGAATTGATAAGGCAGGATATCAGAGGGCTTTACAATCTTGCCTCTGAAAAAAAAATATCAAAGTATGATCTTCTTAATCTGTTCAAGGAGATATGGAATAAAAAAGATATCAGAATCAAAAGGTATCTGGATTATAAATCTGATAAAAGCCTTTGCAGTATAAGAAAAGATTTTCAATTTAAAGTTAAGGAATACAGGGTTATGCTGGAACAATTGCATGAGTGGATGCAGAACAATACTGATCTTTATAAACAATATGATATTTAAAAACCCTTTGTGTCTAAAGATAATATGCATATCCTGATAATAACCCAATACTTCCGGCCTGAAAATTTCAGAATCAATGAGATATCATTATCCCTTGAACAAAAAGGCCACAGGGTTACTGTCCTCACAGGCCAGCCTAATTATCCCGGAGGAAGTTTTTTCCCGGGGTATGGATTGTTTAAAAAAACAAGGGAGAACTTCCATGGTGTAAAGGTTTTAAGAGTTCCTGTCATACCAAGGGGCAGGGGAGGAAGCATAAGACTTATATTAAATTATCTCTCCTTTGCGGCAGGTGCAGGACTGCTCGGGCCATTTCTATGCAGGGACAGATATGATGTAATATTTGTATATGAACCTTCCCCCATAACAGTAGGACTGCCCGCCATTGTAATGAAAAAAATAAAAAACGCACCTGTTATGTTCTGGGTTCAGGACCTGTGGCCGGAAACCTTGTCCGCTGTCGGGATCATTAATTCGAAAATTATGTTAAAAGCTGTTGGCTGGCTTGTGCGTTTCATCTATTCCAGGTGTGATAAAATACTTATACAATCAAAATCCTTTAAATCATCCATTGAAAAATATACATCAGACAGTGAAAAAATCATCTATTTTCCAAATAGTGCAGAAAAACTCTACAGGCCGCTGTCCTGTGATTTTGACTCAAAACAGGGAAGACTGATGCCGCCTGGCTTCAGGGTGATGTTTGCAGGGAATATTGGTGCAGCACAGGGTTTTGCAACCATTTTAAAGGCTGCAGATATTTTAAAGGAGTATAGGGATATCCACTGGATTATCATAGGTGATGGCAGAATGGGGAAATGGGTAAAAAAAGAGATTATTAAACTGGGTCTGGAAGAGACAATGCATCTTTTGGGAAAGCACCCCATTGAAACCATGCCGGTCTTTTTCTCCTTTGCCCATGTTTTACTGGTAACATTGAAAAAAGACCCTGTTTTTTCCCTGACAATACCAGCCAAGCTTCAATCCTACCTGGCATGCGGCAGACCTGTTGTTGCTGCTCTGGATGGTGCAGGAGCAGAAGTCGTCAGAGAGTCAGGAGCAGGCATTGTATCTCCTCCGGATGACCATGAAAAGTTAGCAGGTGCAGTCCTTGAAATGTACAGACTGTCAGAAGAAGAACGGGAAAAAATGGGCTGGAAGGGCAGGAAATATTTTGAGGATTATTTTGAGGAAAATATGCTGGTTGGCAGGCTGGAAACATGGATGAAAGAAATTCATGGATGTAAGATCAATGCCTGACAAGGGGAAAAAAAAGGTTCTTATCACCGGAGCATTGGGCTTTATAGGATCTGTTTTATGTGAAAGATTGAAGACCCTCCATATTGTTTCCGGCATTGACAATGGCAGTAAAGACCTGAGCAGTTGTAAGGATTATGTCCTCAGTTCCTCTGATATAACTGACCATGAAAATATTGCTGAATTAGTCAATAATTACAGGCCCGATATAATTGTGCACTGTGCTGGCATTGCCCATCAGAAATTTGGTTCCATCGGGCCCGGGGAATATCTCCGTGTAAACAGTCGTGCAAGTGAGAACCTTGCCAGGGCCGGAATTAATGCAAATCCAGATGTTTTTTTCATATTTTTATCTTCCATATCAGTATATGGTGAGCAGAAGACAAACAGTCCTGTTTCAGAAGATGCCAAATGCGCCCCTTCAAGTGACTATGCTGAAAGTAAACTTGATGGTGAAAAACGGTTGATAAAACTTCACAGGGCAGGCTTGTTGAAAAAGCTTGATATCCTGCGTCTTGCACCTGTCTATGACCTGCAGTGGTCATTGAATCTTGACAGAAGAGTATTTGCACCAAAAAAGACTGCATACTTAAAATTTGGCTCTGGAGCGCAGACAATGTCTGCCCTTGCAAGACCGAATCTTGTGGATTTCATAGAGCATAGACTGTCTTGTGTGAACAAGAGGGCAGACAATAATATGTTCTGTAATATTTTCAATGTCTGTGATGAAAGAGCATATGAGTTTAATGAAATGATTGAAATTTTCAAAAAATCCAGTGTTCAGCCGTCCCGGATCGTTCTCACTGTTCCCCTGGCTTTTGTTAGGATTGCTCTGTCTTTTGCAGGGTTTATGCTTAAGGATAAACGCCAATGGCTTAATTCATGCTATGATAAACTTGCATTGAACCTGGTGTTTGATAATAAAAAAATGATTGATACTGGTTTTAAACCAGGACACAGTTTATACTCTGTTTTTCTGCAGGAAATATAGGCATATTTTGTGGACTCTGCATTAATAATAATATTCATTTTTTTAAGTTTTCTCATTGGCAGCCTGGGAGCCTTGACAATCCGGGAAGTAGGTCCCCGGATAGGTATGGATGATATCTCCAGTGAAAGAAGCTCCCATGTGGGTAATATACCCAGGGGAGGCGGAATAGGTATCCTTATTATTTTTATTATCGGTTCCTTTATTCTGGATATCTCCTGGCTGTTTTCAATTCCTGCTGTTTTACTATCCATTGTCAGCCTGATGGGTGACAGGAGCGAGTTGTCGGTAAAATCACGCCTTACAGTTCAGTTTACATGCAGCATCATTTTCCTTGTAAGCCTGTTCCAGATGACAAAAGTCAGCCCGTTTATCTGGTTTCTCATTCTCCCCCTAACTCTTTTTATTGTGGGAACTGCAAATTTTTATAACTTCATGGATGGGATTGATGGCATTGCCGGCATTACAGGAGTTATATGCTTTTCACTCCTGGCTGTTTACGGAGCAACAGTTTCAAATAGTAATATGGCTCCGGATATTATTATTCTCTCCATAGCTATTGTCTTTTCATGTGCTGGATTTTTAATTTTTAATATCCCAAAGGCAACTGTTTTTATGGGGGATGTGGGCAGTATTTTACTGGGGTATCTTTTTGCATGTATTGTGGTCTTATTGTCAGAAAATCTCCTGGAATTTATCTGTCTTACAGGTTTTCTTTTTCCTTTTTATGCTGATGAATTAATCACAATGCTTGTCAGGATAAAAAATGGTGATTCCCTGAAAACAGCCCATAGAAAGCATATTTATCAGCTTCTTGCCAATGAGTATGGCATTGATCATTGGAAGATTTCAACGGGCTATGGTGCGATACAGCTTGCCATTGGTCTTTCGATTATTTTTTTAAAAACCCGTGGTTATATCTCAATATTGATTTTATTAATATCCTGTTTTGTTTGTTTCAGCGTATTCTCTGTTATTATCAGGAGAAAAATAAAAGTTTGATTTTGTGATATTTATAAAGTATTGAATAATTCCAGGGTTAATATTAAGCGGAAAGATATGGCTGAAATTTTGGACAAAGACAACTCACCTATTGTTGATAAAGGGTTAGTAACAATGTTTCTCAGAATGGCACCTGAAGAACGGTTGATTGCTAATGACAACTCGGCACGAACCATTTTGGAATTGAAGGATGCATACCAGCAGCAGCAAAATACCAGGAACAGATCTGGGCGCAATACTTGAAGGACTTTTGCAGGCAGGGATCAGGTTTATCCTTGTCAGTGGCCTGGCCGCAGTGATTCAGGGTGCTCCGGTCACACTTCGGCAGTTGAAATCATAATTTTGTAATATGGGGTTTTAATGAAAATCAGGTTCTCCAGAAATCTATTGATCATCATAACAGCTGATATAGCTTTAGTCCTATTATCTCTTTATCTTTCATATCAGATTCGTTTTGATTTTAAAGTTCCGGCACTTTTCCAGGAAAGACTCGTATGGATGATTCCAATGGTAATTTTAATTAAAATACTAACTTTTGGATATTTTGATCTTTACCGCGGTATGTGGAGATATACAAGTCTGAATGATCTTATAAATATAATAAAAGCTGCACTTATCTCTTCTTTTATTTTAGGGGTATGGGTTTTTTACAAAACACAGTTTATAAGTGTTCCACGATCTGTTTTTTTAATTGATTTAAGTTTGACTTTACTTTTTGTTTCCGGATTAAGAATCCTTACAAGGATCAGTTTTGAACAGCTGAGTGAGTATGCAGGGTTAAAGGAATTTTTCCTCTCTTTTGTTCAATTATTTAAAAGAGACGTAACGTCGGCCAAAAAGCTTTTGATAATCGGAGCAGGCAACTGTGGAGACAAAATTTACCGGGAGATCCATGATAACTCATCCATTAAATACAAAGTGGTTGGCTTTTTGGATGATGATCCTTCAAAGATTGGCAGGAAGTTACATGGTATTTTAGTCATAGATGGGATTGAAAATCTGGAAAGTGTTGTTAAAGGATATAAAGTTGATGAAATTATCATTGCAATCCCATCGGCTGATGCCAGCAGGATGCGGCATATTGTGGAACTTTGTAAAGAAAGCAGAGTTACTTTTAAGACAGTTCCCGGAATGGGTGAATTGATAAATGGCAAAGTAACTGTTAATGCCATAAGAGAAGTTGAATACCGGGATCTGCTTGGGAGAAAGCCGGTTGATCTTGATATAGAAAGAATTGGCGGGTATCTGAAAGAAAGAACTGTATTTGTCACAGGGGCTGGAGGATCCATTGGCAGCGGCCTTTGCAATCAAATTTTAAGGTATTCTCCAGGAAGAATTATTCTTTTTGAAAGGGCTGAAAGTCCGCTTTATGAAATTGATCTTGATCTAAAAAGAGTATTCCCTGATATGGGAATAGTACCCTTTCTCGGTGATATTACAGACAGGCACGAGCTTGAAAGGGCTTTTGAACAATTTCATCCTGATATTGTTTTCCATGCAGCAGCATATAAACATGTACCAATGTTGGAACATTATCCCTGGAAAGCTGTGGAAAATAATATACAGGGCACAGAAAACCTGGTTAAAATTGCTGACAGGTTTGAGTGTGAACGATTTGTTTTTGTTTCCACTGATAAGGCAGTTAATCCTGTAAATGTTATGGGTACAAGCAAGAGAGTCTCTGAAATAATTGTTCAAAGCAGAAATGTCATTGAAAATTCCAAAACAACTTTTATTACTGTGCGGTTTGGCAATGTCATTGGCAGTGTCGGAAGTGTGATCCCACTTTTTAAGAAACAGATAAAAGAGGGCGGACCTGTTACAGTAACTCATCCGGATATAATAAGGTATTTCATGCTTATTCCCGAAGCATGCCAGTTGATTCTCCAGGCAGGCTCCATGGGCAGGGGCGGGGAGATATTTGTTCTGGAGATGGGAGACCCTGTAAACATTGACAGTATGGCAAGGGATTTGATTAAATTTTCAGGTTTTGAACCTGATGTTGATATAAAAATTGAATATACAGGCTTGAGGCCGGGGGAAAAGCTCTATGAAGAATTGATGACCGCAGATGAAAATGTAGTTCCCACAGATCATGATAAAATAATGGTTTTAAACAGTGAAAAATATGATATGGAGAGTTTTAATACTGTTTTTAAAAACCTGGTTAAAGCAGCAAAGGACAGGGATGAAACTAAGATCAAAAGTTGTCTGGTTGAGATTGTGCCTGAATATAAACCATAGGAATAAATAAACAATAGAGCCCGGTTTTGCTGAATATTTATAAAAGTAATAGAATGGAATATCTGATGGATGCTTTGGCATCTGTGATCGAGGATCCTTTAGGGGATCCTTTTTTGTCTGAGTGGATAGTGATCCAGAGCAGGGGTATGAAACAGTGGATATCCATTGAGCTTGCAAGGAGAACAGGAATATGTGCAAATATATCCTGTTTTTTCCCAAGGGACCTGATTGAAAAGTTTGTATCAAAGTCTGGTTTTGAAGAAAATCTTCTTTTCTGGAAAATTATGGAGCTGCTTCCCATACTGTCAGACCATGGAAAATTTTCCATTATTAAATCCTATCTGAAAAATGATAAAGATGGTGTAAAGCTTTATCAACTTGCATGTAATATTGCAGATCTTTTTGATAATTACAGTATTTACCGTCCTGATCTGCTGTTAAAATGGCAGAACAGGGATGAGGATTTTTATCCGGAAAATAAACTTTTTGCATGGCAGCCTGTTTTATTCCGGGAATTGATTCAAAGCGGCCTTGAATATTCCATTCCCGGTATTAAAGAAAGAGAGGATATACCGCAAAGGATATCAGCCTTTGGAATATCATCCTATCCACCAATGTTTTTAAATTTTTTCAATGATCTTGGCAAATTTTCTGATATTAATCTGTTTCTGCTTGTACCCTCAAAGGAGTTTTTCGGGTATTCCATATCAGGCTATAACCAGGATATCGAACCCGGGAACCGCCTTGTTGCATCCCTTGGCAGAGCAGGCAGGGATATGCAGGTGATGATGGAAGAATTTGATTATTATGAACCCTTTCCGGATATGTGGCATGATCCGCTTTATGATTCTGAAACCATGCTTTCATACCTGCAGTCAGACATATTGCATCTTTATGAAAGAAAACCTGGTAAAGATATGGAACCTGTTGATATTTCATTTGAAAATGACAATTCCATTTCCATCCATGCATGCCATACCCCCATGCGGGAAGTGCAGGTTCTCAAGGATCAGCTTCTGGATCTTTTTGAAGCATGCCCTGAACTTAACCCTGGTGATGTCATTGTGATGATGCCGGACATTGAATCCTATGCACCTTTGATTGAAGCTGTGTTTTCAGTGGAACATAAGTTTTCTTTCTCAATAAGTGATAGGAGACAGAAGTCAGAGTCAGAGACTGTCAAGGCCTTTCTAAAGGTTCTGGATATAGTTTCTTCAAGGTTTGAGCTCCACCTGGTTCTTGATCTTCTTTCCATGTCACCTGTTGCAGAAAAATTCTCCATTGATCATTCAGGCCTGGCCCTGATGGAGCAGTATGTTGAGTCGGCAGGTATAAGGTGGGGAATTGATTCTGAACAAAAAAATATGGACGGATTTCCCGTTTTTTTTGAAAACACCTTCAGGTTTGGCCTGGAAAGGCTGGTGCTGGGGTATGCCATGCCGGAAAACCATGACAGGCTCTTTTTAAATGTTCTTCCAAAGGGCTCTGTGCAAGGTGCCCAGGCTGAAAATCTCGGAAGATTTATACAATTTACAAGAACTCTGTTTAAAATGTTCAGGTTATTGCATTCAAGGAACAAAGATATTTCATATTTTTGTAAAAGTTTTAAGCAGGTTGTAAGCTGTATGATAGCTAAAACATCTGAAAACAAGTCAGATTACCTGTTTATTATGGACACATTACAGCAGATGGAAGATGAAGCTGCCAAAGCTGTATTTGACCGTGAAATCTCCTTTGATGTTGCCCGGGAAATAGTAAAAAAAAGACTTGGCCAATCTGTTTCCGCCGGATCATTCATGACCGGTGGTATTACCTTTTGTAATCTTATGCCCATGAGAAGCATACCGTTTAAAGTTGTGGGATTAATGGGTATGGGCGAACAGGATTTTCCCAGGAAATCCTTTTCAGGCAACTTTGATCTCATTGATAAATTTCCAAGAACCGGGGATAAAAATATCAGAAACCAGGACAGGTATTTATTTTTAGAAGCTTTGATTTCTGCCAGGAAGAATCTTATTATAACCTACACAGGTTTTAATATAAGAGATAATTCATCACTGCCATGCTCAGCAGTGGTAAGCGAATTGATTGATGTGATTAAAGAGAGCTTTAATATCAAGTCAGAGCAGGATCTTATACATTATCATCCTCTCCAGCCCTTCAGTCCGAAATATTTTAATATGCCAGATAAGGGGGGGCTCTTCTCATTTTCTCTGCATGCCTTTAATATTGCAAAGAAACTTTCAAAAAGATCTGATGTCAGAAAGCCTTTTATTAACAGGGAGCTGTCTTTATTTACAATGCCTCGAAAAAATATTTCCCTTATGGATATGGACAGTTTCTTCAGCCATCCTTTGGCATATATGATGAAAAACAGGCTTGGCATAAAGATTCCCCAGCCGGAACAGATCCACGAGGACAGGGAACCTGTTGTCTTGAATCAGTTTGATAAATATCAAATCGGGTCAGATATCCTTTTAAAGGGTGTTGAACAAAACTGTCTGACGCTTGATTATAACAGGTTTAAAGCATCAGGCATGCTGCCTTTTGGGAAAAAGGGCAGAGTTGACCTTGAGGAGATATATATCCTGGCTGAGCCTGTTTTCCAGGAAGCAGAAGAGATTATCAGCAGGGAATCACTGGAACCGGAAGTTATCAAGATTGATTTTGGGGACATTAATGTTTCCGGAACCATTGATATGATCAGAAAAGATACAGGGCGATTTATCATAACATTTGGAATAATTAATCCCCGGCGGCTTTTAAATGCATGGATATATCACCTTGCATTAAATGCCGCCTGTGAAGATACAAATGGGCAGGCTGAGACAATACTTATGGGCAGATCCCCTGGTAAAGGCAGAGATAAAACCGGGCAGGTATGTTTTCCCGGTATGGACAAGAATGATGCATATACAATCATGAATGACCTTGTTGAGTGTTATAAATCCGGTCTTGATAAGCCGTTTATATTTTTCCCCGACACATCCCATGGGTTTGTAAAATTATTTCTGGAATCAGACCAGGACATGTCAGAGAAAAATATCAAATACATCATGCAGAAATGTAAAGGCAAATGGTTTAACTCATTTCTCAATACAGGAGATAAACTCAGTCTATATACAGATAAATTCTTTAGCGGCCTTGATCTTTTTGATGATATTGATCTTTTCATTCAATCACATTTTATTGAAAATTCCATTAAAATTTTTAAGCCAATGATGGAGTGCATGGAGTAATGGAGCTACTCAACCCCTTTGAT
Organism: uncultured Desulfobacterales bacterium; assembly: GCA_964593725.1. GTDB lineage: Bacteria > Desulfobacterota > Desulfobacteria > Desulfobacterales > Desulfobacteraceae > JAIOSM01. Next base: position 20,358 of record CAZQJS010000028.1, on the reverse strand, counting down.
TTTGATCTTAAAAACACAATCCTCATTGAAGCAAGTGCTGGTACAGGTAAAACCTATACAATTACAACCATCTATGTAAGGCTTGTACTTAAAGGGTACAGACCTGACTCTATCCTGGTTGTGACATTTACGGAGGCTGCAGCATCTGAGCTGAAATTGAGAATCAGAGACCGGGTGGCCGGAGCTTTATCCTATCTTGAGCACATTGATTCTGTTTCCATTGCAGAAATCGAATCAGACCGTGAGTTCTATCAATATCTTGAATCATGTACACATGAGGAGCTGGAAAACAGAAAAAAAAATTTAAGAACAGCCCTTAACCTGTTTGACGAAGCATCAATTCTCACCATTCACTCTTTTTGTCTGAAAATGCTTAAGGAGAATGCATTTGAGAGTGGAACACCTTTTGATATGGAACTCTCTTTAGACAGCTTCCAGATAAGGCAGGAGATCAGTTTTGATTTTTTTGCAGAAAAGGTTAATAACCTTGATCCTCTGTTTTTAAAATATTTGAAAAAGAGAAATTTTGTTCCGGAAAGTCTGATGAGTAAGTTCAGCAGACTTCTGTCCCGTCCGGATATTGAACTTATTCCGGCAGAAGCTGAGTTTAAAGATGTTTTTGATGAATACAGGGCTTTGACCTGCAGGATCAGAACATATATCTCCTGCAATGGCACAGAACTTGAGGATTATATTAAAAACAGCCCGGAAATCAACAAACAGAGTTACAGGAAAAACCTGGTTGCAAAATGGCTTGAACAGACAGCCAGGCAGTTATCCCACCCCGACGGGAATATAGTGTTTGATATGCATGAAAAGGGTGATCCCATATATAAGTTTACCCTGACAAGGTTAAAGGAAAAATTAAAACCAGGGCATGACCTGCCGGATCATGAATTTTTTAATCTCTGCCAGAAGCTCTTTGAACTTAATAAAGCTTTTGAGAAAAATATTTTAAGCCTTGAGTTGTCATATTTTGAATATCTGAAAAAAGGGCTTGAAAAAAACAGGGAAAAGCTTGGAATTGTATTCTTTAATGATCTTATAAATAATCTTGCCCGGGCACTCAGGGGAAGAGACGGCCAGGCTCTTGCTGCAGTGATCCGGGAAAAGTACAGGGCTGCTTTAATAGATGAGTTCCAGGACACGGATCAAACCCAGTATTCCATCTTTTCAAAGCTCTTTACAGGCAGGAAAAATCTTTTCTGCATGATTGGTGATCCAAAACAGGCTATTTACGGATTCCGTGGCGGGGATATATTTGCCTATCTCAGGGCAGTGGGAGATTGCAGAAAAGTATATACATTAAATAAGAATTATAGAAGTGATTCATTACTGGTGCAGGCTGTTAACGCTATTTTTCAAAACAGGTCAAACCCTTTTATGTATGAGAAAATCGGGTTTTATCCGGTCACAACCCCTGAATCATCAGGCAGACAGCCCAAGGAGAGTAAAGCTGAAAAAGAGAAGTCCGGCCTTACTTTTATATTTCTGAATCAGGAGACCATGACTCCTGACCTTGACAGAAACGGTTTTATTACAAAAGCATGGGCCATGGAAAATATCCCTTTAATAATTGCAGGGGATATGGCAGAACTCCTTGGTTCAGATACTCTTTCAGGGGGGAAAAAGCTGGCGCCTGCGGACATAGCAGTTATAGTCAGAAAAAATGATCAGGCAAAGAAAATCAACAGGGCACTTGAACTTTATAATATTCCTTCCCATATCCACAGTAATGATTCAGTATTTGAATCCAGGGAGGCAGGGGATATAACTGTTCTGCTCCATGCTGTGCTGGAGCCGGATAACACAGGCTATGTCAGGGCAGCTCTTTTAACCGGTATATTTGATTTTTCAGGAAACGACCTTGATGACCTTGATCAGGAAGAGGGTGCATTTGCTGCCTGGCAGCAGAGATTTCTATCCTATCATAATATCTGGCAGGATCATGGTTTTATCCGATTGATTCAGCATATTTTTCATTCTGACAAAGCTTTTTCAAAGGAGAACATAGAACCAGGTGAGCGGGCATTGACAAATTATTATCATCTCATTGAACTGCTACATTATGCTGAGTCAGACAATGGTTTTTCGCCGGTTTTTCTTTTAAAGTGGTTTGTCAGGGAGCAGAATAAAGCACGGAAAAATGCTTCCCTGGAAGAATTGCGCCTTGAGACCGATGATAGTGCTGTTTCCATTGTGACAATTCACAGGAGTAAAGGCCTTGAATGGCCTGTGGTTTATCTTCCCTATCTTTGGGATGGCAGAATTGGCCCTGATAATGTCAGGGGCTGTCTGTTCCATGATCCTGATAAGGATTATAACGAAAAATTTGATATGGGATACTCAGGCAATGAAAGAGCAGTGCAGTTGGCTGATTATGAAGCAAGGGCTGAAGATGTACGGCTTTTGTATGTGGCATTAACCCGTGCTGCATCAATGGTAAAGGTGCTCTGGGGCAGGTTTAATTCTGTGGGTTCTTCTGCACTGGGACACATATTACATGGTACATCTGTTCCAGATGATGACGGGATGCTGGAAAATATTGGATCACTGATAAAGGGCGGAGCCAGGTCCATAAAAATTGATACATATAACCCGGCAGGTTTTGATGAATTCATAAAAAGAAATGCTGCCACAAGCCAGATACATGTCCATGACCCAGGGCCCAGGATGGTTACAAGGTCCCTGTCCAGATCCTGGGAAGTCTCAAGTTTTTCTTCCATGATTTCAAGTATTGATCATAGGTTTATTAAGTCCCGTGAATCCAGGGAAAACATATCCAGTGACCAGAAAATTTTGTTAAAAGACTTTCCAGCGGGTCCGGGTTCAGGGGAGTTCTTCCATACTGTTTTTGAACACCTTGATTTTTGTGACTGTTCTGAAAACATTGAAGCCCTTGTTGAGCTGCACCTCAAAAGATTCGGATATGACCCGGAGCTCTGGAAGGATACAATTTGTAAGGCAGTGCAGCAGATCCTGTCAACCAGGCTTTTACAAAAGAGTGATGCACTGATGCTGAAAAATATAGAACATGATAAACGGCTCAATGAACTTGAGTTTTTCTTTACAGCAAGGTCTGTAAATGGGAAAAAGCTTTATCAAATTTTTAATAACCATATGCAGCACCCCAGGGCAAAGGAGTATACAGTAAATCTTTTAAGCCTTGATTCAAAAGATATAAAAGGCTTTATAAAAGGTTTTATCGACCTTGTTTTCAAGTTTGATGATAAATGGTATATAGTTGATTACAAGTCCAATTTTCTTGGCAGTTCCTATGGTGACTATTCCGATGATGCCATGGGTGATGCCATGGTGGAACACCACTATTTTCTCCAATACCATATCTACACAGTGGCCCTGGATAAATATCTTATGTCCAGGCTGAAAAATTATGACTACAGAACTCACTTTGGAGGAGTGCTCTATCTTTTTATCAGAGGGATGCGGCCTCAATTTGATTCAAGGCAGAATCCCCTGCCCGGGCCAGCTGTTTTTTTTGATTATCCTGACCCGGATCTTATTAAAGAATTGACCATGGAATGTTTTTAATATTACTGTAATATAAAAGGCTCTTTCTGGTGATTTGCAAGATAAAGATTGTTATCTTTCTCAAACAGAAACAGAGCGTCTAAATAGCCTACCTGCCCACCTTTTTCGTGTGTAATTCCAAAAAAGAACTCCTTGACAGGAAAAATATTCCAGTCATGGCTTACAAAAAATCCCATCTCATTTTTATCAAGCCTTTTTAACTCCTTTCTCATGAACCCGATAATTATCTCGGCTGTCTCTTCCGGGTTAAGCATGATATCTTCTGAAATTTCATTGTTAAACCATGAACGCAGAAATATGTCTGCCCCGGTTTCCGATACCATGGCAACGGCTTTTTTCATGTCTTTTATGTAAAAGGGAGAAAGATCATGGCAATAGATTGCATTATTGTTTACCCTGCCATGGGTCATAAAATAACCTTTATCAATCAGGTATGCTGTTTCAATACATCGACCAATATGGCTGGTAAAGAACCTGGGACGGGGGGTTTGCCCAAGGGATCTGCCAAGTTTTACAGCTGCTTCCTTGCCATTATCAGTTAAACCCATAAAAGGTTCCATCTGCGCCTGTTCATGGAAATACCGCTCTGAATGGCGTATTATCAGTGAGACTCTGTCAGGTTTTGATTCAATTATTGTTTTTATTGTTTTAATGGTTGTTATATCTTTAAGTTCATATTTTGGGAACATATATACTCCTTATGTTTTTCAGTTGGATTGTTAAAATACTTTATGCTATGTTACCTGTCAACTTGAAAGTTTATTATTATCCGGGCATTATTTTAATATTGTCCGCAGATAATTTGATTTTAGGATGGATTTTATGGATAAGAAAATAAGCATAATCGGTGTACCCATGGATTTTGGCCAGCTCCACAGGGGAGTTGATATGGGGCCGGCTGCCATACGATATTCAAAACTTATGCCACGCCTCAGATCCCTTGGGCTGAGTGTGGAAGACAGGGGTGATATACAGGTCCCAGTGCGTGATGCCGTGGAGGTTGATGGTATCCTTGACTATACAGGGGAGATAGCGCAGGTATGCAGTGATATCTATGAAGAGGGCAGGAGAGCCATACAGGAAAACAGATTTCCCCTGTTTATCGGAGGAGATCATTCCATTGCCATGGGTACTGTGGGAGGAGTCTCACATAATTCACCTGTCGGCCTTTTATGGATTGATGCCCATGGTGATTTCAATACACCGGAATCATCACCCAGCGGTAATATACATGGAATGCCCCTTTCTGTTCTAACCGGGGAAGGTGATGATATTCTTGTTAATATAGGAAGAAAAGGCGTTAAAGTTGAGCCCGAGAATATTGTACTAATCGGCATCAGGGATCTGGATGAAGAGGAGAGGCAGAGATTGAACAAAAGCGACATTACAGTCTTTACAATGCGCGATATTGACGAGCAGGGGATAAGTTCAGTACTGAATAAAGCCTTGATGAAATTTGTACACCTTAAAAATATCCATGTAAGCCTTGATATGGATGCCCTTGACCCAGTAGAAGTTCCAGGCGTTGGCACACCTGTTGCCGGTGGACTTACCTATCGTGAAGCACATCTGCTCATGGAGATAATTTCAGACACAGGCAAACTTGCATCCATGGATTTAGTGGAGCTTAATCCCATACTTGACAATAGGAATAAGACTGCAGACCTTGCTGTGGAATTGATTGTATCAGCCCTGGGGAAAAGTATTTTATAGAATCAGCGAAAAATTCTGTTGGCTTTCCGGACAAGTTTTGTTATTGTTAAAGATAATATAGATATAGATCAGAACACATCGTATTAATTAATAATTACATAAAACCTCTGGAGAGGTTCCGATGAAGAACCTACAGGAAAGGCGGGTCAATGAAATATTTTTCATGTATAATACTTCTGTTGTTCTGCAGCCTTGCTTTTAACATGACTGTGCAGGCTTCCGGCAACAGGTATGTCGGATCAAAGCAATGCAGAGGGTGTCATGAAAATGAGTATGATACTTATACTAAATATGCAAGAAAAGCCACATCATTTGAGAGTATTATGGTTATGAAACCCAAACTTACCCGGGAAGAGTTTGAGACATGTTTTGAGTGCCATACTACAGGCTATGGAAAAAAAGGAGGGTTTATCTCCCCTGGGGAAACACCTGATTTGAAAAATGCAGGGTGCGAAGTATGCCATGGACCAGGAAGTCGTCACATTGAACTTGACGGCGATATTGATGCCATTAAACACAATCTTGTTCTCGATGATTGCACAAAATGCCATAATAAAGACAGGATAAAGGCATTTGGCTTTAAGCCTCTCTTGTTTGGAGGCGCCCATTAGAAAAAAATAGCGGACCATACAGGTATCTTACAAAGAATGCATGTTGTAAAAGGAGAGAATAAAAATATGTTGTCATTTATCCAACAGAGGTTATGGGCTAAGTTTATTATTCCTGTTGTGCTCCTGGTTATTTTAGTGTGCGGTTCCATAATTTATCTTAATATTTCAACCATGGCTGACATGAATAACACCCAGCTTGCATCCCAGAGCAGAAAACTTGCAAAAACCATAGAGAGCGGCATGTTTGATGTCCTTGCAGCAGGGGATAACGATGCTGTACAAAGACAGTTTAAACGGCTTCACAACGACCTTGCCGGGCTTAAAGTATATGTTTACGATGGAGACGGGAAAATCTTTTTTTCAACTGAACCAGAGACCAAAGGCAGGGATGTGCAGTCATATATCGGCCCGGATGCGTACGGTGATATGGTGGAGATGATTAACAGAGGAGCAGATACCGGCAGAATGTTTGAGAACACATTGCAAAGAAAAAAGTTTGCCGTTGTTAATATGGTAATACCCAATGAAGCAAAATGTTTCCATTGCCATGGAAGCTCCCGGAAGGTTCTGGGTGGAATCTCCATATGCTCCACAAAGGATCATGCCATGGAAGTGATTCAAAAGGGTATTAAAAAAAACCTTGTTATAGGTATATCAGGTCTGACCATTTTAATTGTTTTTGTCATCATGTTTTTTAACTTTATGATAAATAAAAAAATAATCATTCTTCTCAATGCCACGGATAAAATGAGGAAAAGGGATCTTACCCATGAAATAAAAGTTACAGGCAGGGATGAAATGGATCATATCCTTGCACGTATAAACATTGTAAATAAAGACTTAAGAAAATCAATAGAACAGATAACAGATTCAAGTTCAAGACTTAACAACTCTTCCCATGGTCTCAATGATGTTTCAGTAAAGTTTCTTAAGGGGTGTAAAGAGAGTTCTGCACATTCAACCTCGGTTGCATCGGCATCCAGGGAGATGAGTACAGCACTTAATTCCATTACCCATGCCATGGAACAGTCAAGCACAAGACTTAATGATGTAACAGAGGCCTCCAGGAATATGGAGGCAGCTGCCAGTGAAATTTTCAAGAATTCAAATGTGACAAAAACCATTATTGACAAGGCAGCATCAGAGTTTGAAAATGTGGGTAAAATAGTTGATGAGCTGGGTCTTGCAGCAAGTGAAGTGGATGCACAGACAGATGGGATCAGGATAATTGCAGAACATGTAAGTATGCTTGCACTTAATGCCAGAATAGAGGCGGCAAGGGCAGGAGAAGCAGGAAAAGGTTTTGCAGTGGTTGCCCAGGAGATCGCAGAACTGGCTGTTTCCACAAATGATTTTACAGATAAGATTGATCAGAAACTTAAATGGATGCAGGAAAAAGCAGGAGAGACAGTTAAAGGGGTTAAAGGCCTTACAGAGAGCCTGAATAAATCTGACCAGGCAGTTGCTGATATTGTATCTTCAGTGGAAGAGCAGAATGCTGCAACCAGTGGAATTGTAAACAACCTGGACCAGGTGTCTCAAGGTATTTTTGATGCCAAGGAGAGTGTGAACCAGGGTGCTTTGTTTGCAGCCAGGGTTGCAAAAAAAATTGGTGAGGTTGAAAAAGCATCCAGGCAGATGGAAGAGAACAGCACCAGAATCAATAGAGAAGCAGATCTTCTTGCAGATATGGCAGAAGAGTTGAAAGAATTATTAAAGGAATTTAAAATCTGATATGGATTGATAATCCTTGAGAGTCAGGCAGATCCTTCATTTCAAGTTAAATCTCGATTTTATTTTTGCAAGCAATTGGATAAATTCATCTATCCTGAATATATAACATGCTCCGAAAAAGATAACAAAAAATGATAGACAGGTTATAATGGCAATTAACATGGCCCCTGTGAAATTTGTGTTGTCAATTATACCCTGGAAAAAGAGAGTGATCCATTGGAGAATAAAGGCAGTTATGATGCTTAAGGACAGGATTTTAATGAAAAATATATAGACCTCTTTTTTTTGTATGTTTTTTGTTTTCTTATTCCAGATCTCAAACAGGATAATTGCCTGGGTCATGGCGGACAATGAGAGGGCAAGACCTATCCCCTTTGCCTGTAATAGTTTCATGAGAAAAAAGAACACAGGTATGCTTGTAAAAACTGTTAAAGTTCCCACAAGAGCAGGAAGCCATGTGTTCTTGGTTGCATAAAACCCCCTTGCAACAAAGGTCTGGGCTGCAAAGGCAAAGGTGCCTGCCATCAGATAAGGAAGAACACCTGATGTTAACAGTGTTGCATGGTTGTCAAAATGGCCCCTCTGGAAAAGAATAACAATGATTTCATATCTTAACACAATAAAAAGTGAAGAAAATGGTATTATAAGTAATAAAAACTTTAAAGTCTTGTTAATGAGGTTATTCAGGTTTGAAATTTCCTGCCTGGCTGCCATGGCAGCCATGAAAGGGTAGGATGCAACACCAACGGCCTGGCCGAAAAATCCCACAAGGATGAACATGATCCGCAGGGAATAGTTAATGGCTGCAATGCTTCCGTCATCAAGGAGGGAGCCAAAGAATTTAAAGAATAATTCCGTTGAAAATGTCATTGTGAGGCCGATCATCAAAGGTATGGTCAGGAGAATATATTTTATAAGATCAGGGTGTTTCAGGTCAATTATGAAATTGTACTTCAGATCAATTCCTGAAGCACCAATAAGCTGTATGCAGAAGTTGCCGATAAAAGAGCCTGCTAAAACTCCCCAGGCAAATCCTTCCATGCCCATGCGGGGGCTTAAAATCAAGCCGCCTGTAATTATTCCGATATTGTAAATAAGGGGTGCAAGTGCTGGAACAAAGAATTTTTTCTCTGCAAACTGAACAGCCATGAGCAGGCCGCCGGCAAAAAAGAAAAACTGGGCAGGCATTATTATCCTTGTCATCCTGACTGCACTTTTGAATAAGACAGGATCATCAAGGCCCGGAGCAAGCAGTCTTACAAACTCAGGTGCAAAAATAAAACAGATAATTATGAATATGATTAAAAGCAGGCCAAAAGTGTTTAATATTATTGAGAATACTTTCCAGCCTTCATCTTTGTCATTTTTTCCAAGGTAGTGAGTAAAGATGGGGATGAAGGTGATGGATAAAAAACCGCTTGCAACAATATGGTTCAGTATCTCAGGTATGCTGAAAGCGACCTGATAGGCATCCACACAACCCTTTGCACCGCCTGCCCAGGCAATGGCCATATCCCTTCCAAGTCCTATGGTGCGGCTTAAAAACACTGAAACCATCATAATGGAAGAGGCTGTGCCGATTTTTTTAAATATAGAAGTATCAGTCATAATAAACAGTATAAACATTTAGCACAAAGTATGTTGAAAGAAAAGCTGCTTATGATGAAAATTATGGTGGAAATTATTTGACTAAAGGGCGGTACCAGCATAATATAGCACCATAAATGATAAAGATTTTAAATTAATTCAAATTTACAATTTTATGAGGATTTTAATTATATGAGCTTAACAAAATGGGGTTTTATAGCATGGGCAGGTGCAGCACTGGTTGTTCTTTTTCAGGGTATTTCAGGGCTCATGAAATTCAATGCCCACTGGACTGTTATTACCCTGGGCAAGATTACAAATAAGATACTTGATCCGTATATTGCAAAGATTCCCTATGCATCTGTTGCCGATTTTTTTGACTTTGTTTTAAACACCCTGGAACTTTCAATACTGCTTGCAGTAATTGGTTTGATCTGTCTGATCCTGGGTGCTTTTAAAAAGGTTTAGGCTTTATAGGTCAAGCCTTATCATATTAATTGATTTTAAATTATGGGTTTTAAAAGTCTTAGAGACTGCATAAATTTCCTTGAAAACCAGGGTGAACTTGTACGTGTCACCGAAGAGATCGATCCTGATCTCGAAATGGCAGAGGTGACAAGGCAGGTATTTGAAAATAACGGGCCTGCTTTGTTATTTGAGAATATTAAAGCCACTCCTTTTCAGGCAGTATCAAACCTTTACGCCACCTATGAAAGGGCATTGAAACTGTTTGAACCCGGGTTTGACAGAATCAGGCAGCTCATCAGGCTCCGGTCTGACTTTAAATCCCTGTTTAAACCACCCATGGCAGAATCACTTGTAAAAAGCTTGAGTGCTGTTCCTGCCATTTTCCATGCCATTCCTGTAAGAAGGCGTACAGGTCATATCCTTGAAAGAAAAACCGTGATTGGAAAACTTCCCATGATACGGTCCTGGCCAGGGGAAAAGGGTGGTTTTATCCTTCTTCCCCAGGTGTTTTCCATGGACCCTGAAACAAATCATATCTCATCTTCCAATCTTGGTATGTACAGAATTCAGATTTCCGGAGGTGATTATGTAAAAAACAGGGAGATCGGCCTTCATTATCAACTGCACAGGGGAATAGGCAATCACCACCTTAAGGCTCTGGAACTTGGTGTCCCCTTAAAAGTCAGCATATTTATAGGAGGGCCTCCGGCCCATGCCTTTGCAGCTGTGATGCCTCTGCCTGAGGATATGTCGGAACTTGGTTTTGCCGGTGCCCTTGCCGGTCGGAATTTTTGTTACTGCATGCGGTCGGGTTTTGTATTGTCAGCTGATGCTGATTTCTGTATAACAGGCAGGGTAGTGCCGGGCAGAACAAAAAAGGAGGGCCCGTTTGGCGATCATCTTGGTTACTACTCCCTGGAACATCAGTTTCCATATATGGAGGTTGAGTCAGTCTGGCATAGAAAAGATGCTGTTTTCCCCTTTACTGTTGTTGGTCAGCCTCCCAGGGAAGATACAATTTTCGGCAGGTTGATCCATGAACTTACAGGGCCTGAAATTCCAAGGTCAATTCCAGGAGTTACAGCTGTCCATGCCGTGGATGCCGCCGGAGTCCATCCCCTTCTTCTGGCCAAGGCCCATGAACGGTATATACCCTATGAAGAGCGGAGCCCCAGAGAGATTTTAACCTGTGCCAGTGCCATCCTGGGCACAGGTCAGTTATCCCTTGCAAAATACCTTTTGATATGTGCCCATGAAGATAATCCCGGTCTTGACCTTAAGGATGAGAGAGCCTTTTTTATCCATCTGCTTGAGAGGATTGATCTTTTAAGGGATCTTCATTTTTTCACAAGAACAACCATGGATACTCTGGATTACTCATCCAGGGAGCTCAACAGAGGTTCCAAGGTAATTATGGCAGCCGCCGGCAGGAAAAAAAGGGAGCTTGCAAGGAAGATTCCAGATGGATTATGCTTTGATAATGCATTTTCTGACCCACAGCTTGCATCCCCTGGTATTATTGTTATCAAAGGCCCTTTGTTTTCAGACTATGACCAGGCTGAAAAAGAGATGGAACAACTGCTTAAATCACTTGGCAGCGGAGAGATGATGGATGGCCTGCCTTTAATGGTTGTCACCGATGATGTTAAATACCTATGCTCAGACTTTTCACATTTCCTTTGGGCTGTCTTTACAAAATCCAACCCTTCCCATGATATCCATGGGAGAGAGAGTACAATTAAGTTTAAACATTGGGGGTGCAGGCCTCCTTTGGTAATTGATGCCAGGGAGAAATCCTTTCACGCACCTGTACTTAAAGGAGATGAAAAAATTAAAAAAAAGGTTGAAAGGTTTGGCCTGAAAGGGAAAAGTCTTGCAGGCATTTTATGATTATTTTTATTTTAACTGGAGAATATAAATGAAAAATCCCATTGATAATTTCTGGAATCTGAAACTTGAAGTTTTGAAAAAAGAACTTGAAAAAAATAATTTTCAGGTTTTCATTGCCGGAAACAGAGAAGAGGCAAAGGATATTGCATTGGAAAAAATTATTGCAAACCTTGATATTAAAACCGTTTCCTGGGGTGGATCCATGACGTTCGTATCCACAGGACTTTTTCATGCTCTCAGGGATGATGAAAAATATGATGTGATTGACACCTTTGACCAAAATTTTACATTTGAGGAGAAGATGGAACTGAGACGACAATCATTAATGGTTGACCTTTTTATTACAGGGACCAATGCTGTTACAGAGTCAGGACATCTGGTCAACCTGGATATGATTGGAAACAGGGTGGCTGCCATTACATGGGGACCGAAAAATGTTATTCTGTTCATTGGAAGGAATAAAATATGCGCTGATCTTGATGCTGCAATGTTCAGGATTAAAAACATTGCAGCTCCGGTAAATACAATGAATCTTGATAAAAACACTCCGTGTGCCCGAAAGGGCTTCTGCCATGACTGCTCAAGCCCGGACAGAATATGCAATACCTGGACAATAACTGAAAAGTGTCTGCCAGAAAAACGGATTAAGATAATCTTGATAAATGAGGATTCAGGTTTTTAGTATGCAGAAAATATTAATAATAGAGCAGAACAAGGCAGGCATGAGAAAAGCTGCCGGGATTAAGAGATTTGGTAAAGATCGATTCTCGGTTAAAGTCATTGACATTGAATCTGATCTGCCCCCTATCATAGATGACGGATTTGAATACCTGCCGGAAGACATTGATGCCGATGTTGTCCTTGACTTTTTAAAGCATCCTGATCTTTCAGAGGATCTTGCTGATCTGTGTAAGGAGAAAGGGGTTCCTGTGATCATGTCCGGGAAAAAGATTACCAGGGAGAATGCTGTCTGCCCGCCCACATGATGTTCCCTTTCAAGGCGGGTCCGCCTTGGTGAATATGGTGAGCTGTTCGGAGCCCCCGAGGTCAGGGTTAAGACAGATGGTAAAATCATCAAAAATATTGAAGTTACCAGAGGAGCGCCATGTGGAGCAACCTGGGATGCTGCTGAAAAGATACTGGGGTTAACCATTGAAGAGGCACTGACACGGTTTGGCCTGGAAGTACAGTTTTTCTGCTCTGCCGACCCCGGGGCATGGGATCCAATTTATGATAAAAGTCCTGTGCATATGGCAGCTGATGTCCACACTGCTGCCCTGAAAAAGAGTATAAAAAAAGAGGAGGAAAAATAGACTAATATTATCTGATTTCAAATTTGTCAAAATTTGACAAAGGGGTCTGTTCCTCTGTTTCAACATTACTTACCAGGGCAGCACTTGCACCCTGGTGGCACCATTGGATTGTGTTTTCAACATCTTCCCTGCTGCCCTCAAACACCGCTTCAACACTTCCGTCATCAAGGTTCCTGACCCACCCTTTTACATTATTCTTGTTAGCTGTTTTCTCTGTTTCAGCCCTGAAAAACACTCCCTGCACAATGCCTGAAATACTAACATGCATTTGAATTATTTCCGATGGCATCCTTACTCCTTATTTTAATCCTTTAAACTTGCGTTTTTAATAGCATTACTGCCAAATTTTTCCGATATCAAATCCATTGTTCTGTCAAGCTTTTCCCATTTTTCCGTCTGCTCCTGCACTTCATCCATAAGCTCCATTTGAAAACAGCTTTTGCCCTTATCAATGCATGCAACATTTACACCAATGAGCCGGATTTTTTTCTTAATTTTTATTCTGGACAGAAGAGTCAGTGTTTCTGCATATATTGATCTTGTTGATGATATGGGGTAAGTTATTGTTTTCTGTTTCGTCATCTGGGAAAAGTCTGCAAATTTGAGCTTAATTGAGACAATATTTGTCATCATATCTTTTTTTCTTAAATCCCCTGCAACAACCTTTGAGTGAAAAAGAAGATTTTTTTTAATGAGCTCCATATTGTTTGTATCGGCTTTAAGTGTTGACTCACTGGATATGGATTTACGTCTGGCAGCCTGGTTAAAGGGCGTTGTGTCAATGCAGTTTGCATATTCAATAAGCCTTGGGCCGAATTTACCGAATTTTTTTTCCAATATGGAAATTTGAAATTTTTTTACATCCCCGAGTTTTCTTATGTTCAGAGTTTTCATTGTTTCATGGGCCTTCTTTCCCACTCCTGGAACCTTTGTGATATCAATATTATTTACAAACTCCTGCATCATATGTTTTTCAATTATAAAAATACCATCGGGTTTATTCATATCAGATGCAATCTTTGCAAGGAACCTTATGGGAGCAGCACCAATGGAGCATGTCAGGTCGCGTTCATTCAATATTCTGTATTTAATGCTGTTTATGATCTTTCTGGTGCTGCCAAAGAGTTTTCTGCATCCTGTAATATCAATATACGCTTCATCCACCGATGTTTTTTCCACAAAGGGAGAAAAAGAGGATAAAATTTCCATTATCTTTTTTGACTCTCTGCCATATTTTTTCTTGTCCACAGGTACAATGCAGAGGCCGGGGCACTCTTTTCTTGCCATGAACAGCGGCATGGCAGAGTGGATGCCATATCTCCTTGCTTCATAACTTGCAGCCGATATAACGCTTCGTTTTGAACTTCCTGAAACAACAACGGGACGGCCCATAAGTTCCGGATTGTCCCTCTGTTCAACAGATGCAAAAAAAGCATCCATATCAACATGGAGTATCATTGTAATCTTTCTTTTCTGATCTTTTCCTTCTGCTTTTCCAGGATATATTTATGGATTGTCTCTTTTTTTTTCTCCGGGCAGTTCTTATATATTCCATGGCAGATATTTTTATCATCTATTTTTATTATCTCAATTTCAAGATTCATTAAAACAGCTGTTGTGTTATTTGTAAATTCAAATTTTAATTTTATCATGTCTGAATCACCAGGTGAAAACCCCTGATTTTTGAAGGAGATCCCTGTGGCAGAAAGGTTTATAATATACATTTTTTTATTTTTAAACCTTGTTTCAAGGAACATCTCTGAATCAAATTCAAACCTGAAAGCTTCTCTCTTATTTAAAGAGTGGTATGTGAACTTTTCAATAGGGGTTCTCTTTTTTTTGAAGAACAAATTCAACTCTCCTGTTTAAAGCCCTGTGTTCCGGCGTGTCATTGGGTACTAGGGGCATTATTTTTCCATATCCCGTTGCAGTAAGCCTTGCAGGTTTAATTCCTCTTTTTATCAGATATTTAAGCACACTTGTAGCCCTTACTGCCGAAAGTTCCCAGTTGGACGGGAATATAGCTGTTGATATGGGTATGTCATCTGTATGTCCCTGGATATTGATGTCATATTCAGGATAGTCAGACAGAACCTGGACAATTTCATCCAGAATGGGAAGTGCATTTCTGTTGAGTTGAGCCTTTGAAGAGTTAAACAGAGCTCTGCCTTTAATGCGCACAATTATTTTGCCGTTTAATACATGGGTTGCAATATCATTTGTTCTGCCTCCCTTGTCTGCAAACCTGTTAATATCCTGTATAAGGTTTTCCCTGCGTGATCTTAAACCTGTTATATCCTCTATAATAATCTGGGTATCAAGGGTTTCAGGAAGTTCCATGAGTTCTTCAAAGGCAGTGAGTTCAAGGTTGTTTTCAAGCTCTTGTTTTATTCTATTCACACTGCTTTTGTATTTTTTAGTTTCAAAGGAGGACAGGGTGTAAAGCAGTATGAAAAAAACCAGCAAAAGCGTCATCATATCTGCAAACACAATAAGCCAGGATGTCTCCTCACCGTTTTCAGGTATGATTGAGTTTAATGTTTTCTCCCCGATCATTTTTTACCCTTGTTGCTTTTTCTGTTTTTCCCTGGATTCATCTGGCTGTAAGGCCTTCGCAAGCGTGCAGATATAAAAGAGGATAGTTTTTCATAGAGCATGATGGGATTTGTACTCTCCATTATGGAGACCGACCCCTGAAGCATTATTTCAAGGTTGATCACCTCAAGAACTGTTCTTGATTTCAGTTTGCCTGCAATGGGTAGAAAAAGCAGGGTTGATACCAGGGATCCGTAAAACGTTGTTAATAGAGCTGTTGCCATGGCATGGCCGATATTTGAAGGGTCATGGAGCTGACTGAGCATCTGAACAAGCCCTATGAGGGTGCCGAGCATTCCAAAGGCCGGTGAATAGGTGCCCATTTTTCTGAACACATCCTGCACAATGTAGTGTCTGAGGCGCAGTGATTCTATTTCCGTTACAAGGGCTGCTCTGATGGCTTCTTCCGATGATCCGTCGGCAATGAGTCCGCATGCTTTTTTCAGGAACCCGGACTCTGTCTTTATTCTGCTGAGTTCAAGCAGCCCCTGCCTCCTTGCGATATCGCACAGTTTTATCATGGTTGCAACTGAGTCGTTTGGATCTTCTTTTTCCTTGGAAAAGACATAGTATGCTGCCCTGAAAGCTGCCATAACATCCCTGAACTGGAAGGTGAGAAGCGTTGTGGCAAGGGTGCCGCCAAAGACAATCATCATCCCTGGTATGTTTATGAAATTGTGTATGTCTCCGTCAAATAGAATGGCACTTATAATAAGGGATATTCCGGAAATAATGCCAATGAACGAGGCTAAATCCATTTTCGTATTTTTAACTCCCTGAAAATCGTTTGCAGGTGGAACAAAATTTTTATGATGTTGACAATTATGAATGTTATATTAATATGCACAAGGGGTCAAGGTTAATATGAAGAATCAGTGTGATAATTACATATATGCCGGGGTGAGAAATGATAAATAAGAGAATTATAATTATAATTTTGGTTTTCTGGCTTGTATTTCCAGCATGCAGCCGGGATCAGGATAAAAAAGCTGTTCAGGATGTGGAAAATACAGACGTACTGGCAGAAAAGATTGAAAAAAAGGATAAAACTTTTAAAAAAAGAGAGTATGAAAAGCTTCCGGAAAATATTGTATGGCTTACAAACAACAATGATCCTCTCTTTTCTTCGGACAGAGCTGAAAAAGGAGGAGTCCTTCGTCTTGCCATATTGAGCTTTCCCATGACCTTCAGAATTGTAGGGCCTGATTCCAACGGCAGTTTCAGGAGCAGTATACTTGATAATCAGTTAAGCCTTATTAATATACATCCCAATACGGAAAATATTATCCCGGAGCTTGCAACCCATTGGGCCTTTGATGATGACAAAAAAACCATGTACTTTAAACTGAACAGAAATGCAAAGTGGTCTGATAATGTGCCGGTTACAGCCTGGGATTTTGTATATGCCCTGGAATTCATGCGCTCAAAGCATATAATCGCACCCTGGTATAATGATTATTACACAAAGGAGATAGACAGGGTAATTGTATATGATGATTACACCATGGCTGTTAAAAGTACAAAAGCTAAGCCTGATCTGTATATGACGCTGGCCCTTACCCCGATTCCAGAGCACTATTTCAAGGAACTTAATAATAATTTTGTGCAGGAATATAACTGGAAAATAGTCCCGAATACAGGCCCATACGTAATTTCTGATTTTCAAAAAGGTAAATTCATAAGATTTTCAAGGAAAAAAGAGTGGTGGGCAAAGGATTTAAGATACTTCAGGAACAGATTCAATGTGGATCATGTAATTTTTAAAGTTGTCAGGGATTACAACATGCTTTTTGAGTATTTTAAAAAAGGAGAGATTGATATATTTGCCCTTACAATACCTGATTACTGGCATGTCAAATCCAATATTCCTGTTTTTAACAACGGGTATGCGGAAAAAATCTGGTTTTTCAATGATACCCGGCAGTCTGCCATGGGTATGTGGCTCAATTGTGATAAAAAGATATTTTCAGATATCAATGTGAGAAAAGCCTTTGCCCATGCAATGGATATTGAAAAGGTTATTAAAAAAGTACTGCGCAATGACTATTTCAGGCTTGCCAATGCCTATGCAGGGTATGGCAGATACTCCAATACTGCTATAACCCCCAGAAAATATTCCATTAAAAAGGTCGAACAATTAATGAAGGGTTCAGGATGGCAGCGGGGTGATGACGGTATATGGGTAAAGGGGAAAGATCGGTTTTCCGTTGAAGTCACCTATGGCTTTGACGAACATACGCCAAGGCTTGTGGTCTTAAAGGAGGAGGCAAAAAAAGCCGGAGTTGAATTAAAACTTCAGAAACTTGATATGTCTGCAACTTTTAAAAAAATTCTTGAAAAAAAACATGATGTTGCATGGATGGGCTGGGGCACGGGCATGCGGCCTGTATTCTGGGAGTTCTGGCATTCATGCAATGCACACAAACCCCAGACCAATAATATAACAAATTTAGACAATCCTGATCTTGATAAACTTATTGAAAAGTACAGGGCAGGCCTTGATGAAGAAGTGAGAATTGATCTTTCCTTAAAAATTCAGCGTATGATTTATGATCAGGCAGTTTTTGTTCCCACCTTTATGGTACCCTATGTGAGGCATGGTTACTGGCGATGGTTTAAACTGCCATCCTTCCATGGCACTAAACAATCCCAATCTCTTTTTGATCCTTTTAATCCCATATCAGGAGGGTTGTTCTGGTTTGATAAAAAAATTTATGATGAAACAATAAAGGCAATGAAAAGCAGAAAAAAATTTATTCCTGTTGTTATCAAGGATGAAAAATTCCAACCAAAACCTGGCAGGGGTTGAAAACAGGAGGTGTAATTGCAAAGAGAAATAATTCTTAATATTAAAGAGCTTTCCGTGGCATTTGATTCACAGGAAAAAGAGATTGAAGCTGTTGACAGGGTAAGTTTTGAACTTAAAAAAGGTGCTGCCCTGGGCCTTGTGGGAGAGTCAGGCTGCGGAAAGAGTGTTACAGCCTTAAGTATTATGGGGCTGCTCCCAAAACCCTTTGGCAGAATAACCCATGGAACCATAATGTTTGGCAGTGAGAATATTCTTGATTGTTCCCCGGGTGAGATGGCCGGGATCAGGGGTAGAAAAATAGCAATGATATTCCAGGAGCCAATGACAGCATTAAATCCGGTGCACTCCATTGGAAAACAGATAAAAGAGATATATACGCTCCACTTTAAGGATATGACTCAAAAACAGATTATACACTCTTCCATTGAAATGTTTGAAAAAGTCGGTATTGCCCAGCCGGAAAGAATATTGAAACAGTATCCACACCAGCTCTCAGGAGGCATGAGGCAGAGAGTTATGATTGCCATGGCCCTTGCATGCAAACCTGATATACTTATTGCAGATGAGCCAACAACCGCCCTGGATGTAACTGTCCAGGCCCAAATTCTTGATTTAATTAAAGAATTAAAAGAAAAATATTCCATGTCACTCCTTCTCATCACCCATGATCTTGGTGTAATAGCAGAAAATTGTGACCAGGCAGTTGTGATGTATGCAGGAAGAATCGCTGAAAAATCCATGGTCAAAGAGCTTTTTAAAAACCCGGTGCATCCTTATACCCGCGGGCTTCTGGACTCAATTCCATCCATTGCAGCCATAACAGGGCAAAAAAGAAAGGCACAGCTTAAAACCATAACGGGCAGGGTGCCTTCCCTTGCAAACATGCCCATGGGGTGCAGATTCAGTCCCAGGTGTCCCGGGAAAATGGATATATGCACACATCAGATTCCAGGAGAGATACAATATTCAAAGAGCCATTATGTCTCTTGTCACCTTGTAAAAAACGGAGAGTTCCATGGCATTGATTCTTGACGTTGATGGTTTAAGAAAGTATTTCCCTGTTTACAAAGGAATCTTTTTACGGCCAAAGGGTTATGTCCATGCTGTTGATAATGTCTCCTTTTCAATCAACCGGGGTGAAACCCTGGGCATTGTAGGAGAATCCGGGTGCGGCAAAACAACCCTTGGAAGATGTATTATTGGTTTATATAAAAAGACCCGGGGCAGTGTTAAATTCCAGGGTAATGATATATTCTCCTTTAACAGAAAAGAGTTGAAAAAATTCCGGCTAAAGGTACAGATGATCTTCCAGGACCCCTTTGAGTCTCTGGATGCAAGGCAGACAGTGCAGGAGATCCTTAAAGAGAAATATATCATACATGGGAAGACCCATGGTCTTGATATGGAAGTAGAAATTGCAAAACTCCTTGAGAAAGTGGGGCTTCAAAGGAGCGACATGTTGAAATTTCCCCATGAGTTCAGCGGTGGTCAACGTCAGAGAATAGGCATTGCAAGGGCTATAAGTCTCAATCCTGAACTCATTGTATGTGATGAGCCGGTTTCTGCCCTGGATGTTTCTGTTCAATCAAAAATATTGAATCTTCTGTTACAGCTCCAGGAAGATATGGGTCTGACCTATGTTTTCATTTCCCATGACCTTGCTGTTGTAAAACATATATCTGACAGAATTGCTGTCATGTATCTTGGTAAAATTGTTGAGATGGCTGATTCTGACTCCATATATAATAACAGCCTTCATCCTTATACCAGAGCTCTGTTGTCTGCAATTCCAGTACCTGATCCTGAAATTAATAAAAAAAGAGTTATCCTCAAAGGAGAGATCCCCTCTGCCCAGAATCCCCCGGAGGGATGCCGTTTTCACACACGATGCAGTTATGCCATGTCTGTGTGCAGGAAATCAGAACCTGTCCTTGTCTTAAGTGGCAATGATACCCGGCACTATGTAGCCTGTCATCTGCATAATCAGTAATTTCTGCTCAATATTTTTCATCGGGAATTACTGGAATTTATTAAAAAATCTTGCAACAAAACCGGGCAAATGGTAGAAGTTAAAGGTTTAAGCATT
>CAZQJS010000027.1:0-41375 GCA_964593725.1 uncultured Desulfobacterales bacterium | reverse complement strand
ATCCGGATTTGTTAAAACCACTTGAAATCTTTTTTGTCAAATGTAATAAAAGCCTAAAGGTTATAGTTGTAAACCAACTTTAATCGTGAATCAGGCTTATATGGCATAGAAAAAATGGATTATGAACTTATACTTAAATTTGTTCCTGAATTTTATACCCTTTTTCACCTGGCATCCATTGCTGCTGCTGTCCATGCAGGACTGACGGTCAGAACCTCCCAGGGCGCTGTTGCATGGGTTGTATCGCTGGTGGCTTTCCCTCCCCTTGCCCTGCCCCTTTACCTGGGATTTGGACGGAATAAATTCAACGGCTATATTGAAACCTTAAGAAAGATAAATGCTGAAAATGAAAATTCGCTTCTCAGGCTGCTGCCCCCTGTTGAAAAGTACAGCATTGTCCCAACTACAACAAAACTTGCAAATTTTGATAAGCTGAGTCTCCTTAAAGCATCGAGGAATAATTCTGTGGAGCTCCTGGTGAACGGAGAAAAGACCTTTGATGCAATCTTCAATTCCATTGACAGGGCAGAAAAATACATCCTCATTGAATTTTTCATTGTCAAGAGTGACAAAACAGGAAACAGGTTAAAAAAGCATCTCATTGCCAGAGCTGAGGCAGGAGTTAAGATTTTCTTTCTCTATGATGAACTTGGATCAAGGAAACTTAAAAAAAAATATATAAAAGAACTTAAAAGGGCAGGTGTCAGAATCCTCCCCTTCTGGACAACCCGGGGGTTAAAGAACAGGTTCCAGATTAATTTCAGAAATCACAGGAAGATTGTGGTTGTAGACGGCAGAACAGCTTTTGTGGGCGGTCATAATGTCGGGGATGAATACCTTGGGAAAAGCCCGAAATTCGGCCATTGGCGGGACACACACGTCAAAATACACGGCCCTGCAGTACAGGCTTTACAGATAACCTTTATTGAAGACTGGTACTGGTCTGCCGAGGATAAACCAGACATTGACCTTGTAACAGAACCTGCTGCAGCAGGCAACATGGATACAATTGTTCTGCCGTCCGGCCCTACCTCAAAGCTGGAAGTCTATTCTCTGATGTTTATACAGCTCATTAATATGGCAAAAAAACGCCTCTGGATTGCAAGCCCGTATTTTGTACCCAATTCGGCGATAATTGCAGCACTGCAGCTGGCCGCACTCAGGGGAGTCAGGATAAGAATCCTTTTGCCCCTTAAACCTGATCATCTTCTGGTTTATCTTGCATCGTACTACTATCTGCACCAGATGGCACTGCCCAATATACATTTTTTCAGATATGAGAAAGGGTTTATGCATCAAAAGGTGATGCTCATTGATGATGATCTTGCCCTTATAGGCACGGCAAATTCTGATAACCGTTCTTTTTACCTCAATTTTGAAGTTGGTATCCTGGTCAATGACAGAATATTTGCAGAAAATGTTGAAAAGATGCTTGAGTCTGATTTTTTAAAAAGCAGGGAGGCAGGCATTGAAGACTATGAGAATAAAAGTCTGATCTTTAAACTTGGCGTACGTCTATCACATCTTTTTGCACCCATTATATGATTATTTTTCACTTTCATGGTAATCAAGACAGAACTCAACCTCCATGGCTTTGTGATCCGATGATGTAATATCTCCAATCACCCTGCTTTTAAGTATTTTCAAACCTGAATAGAACACGTGGTCAATGGCACACTTAAACCGCTTTGTCCTGGCATCGGGTTTAAACATAACCTCTTGCATACCCGATCCCTTGACTATCCTTAAAAGAAACCCAAGTTTTTTTCCGGTCCATGTATTAAAATCGCCTGCAAAAATAACCGGGCCCCAATGTCCTTTGATCTCCTTTACAAGGGCAGATATCTGGGATTTAAATATTTCAGGCCTGACAAAATTAATGCCATGGGTGTTCACAACCAGAAGTGTAAAGTCACTATTATCTAATGAATATTCAGTAAACAAAGACATCTTAGGTGTATTCACAACAGGTTCCCTGTACCTGCTCCGCAGATATTTCACAGTAACGGGGCAGGCCCTGGAAAGGGTCATAACTCCTGTATCTGATAAATATCTTGCATTACAGGAAAAACTCCTGGCAAACTCCAGCCCCATACCTTTTACCCTGAAACGTCTAAAATCATGCCTCAACATGTATGCTTCCTGGACAAGTATAAGATCCATATCCCTTGAAAGGGTTTGGAAATCATCTTTCCAGCCCGCTCTCTTACCTTTATATACATTCCAGTTCAAAAGCCTGATTGAGTCAGGATCCAATGCTTTCCTGGAAAAACTTCTGACCGACTCAACCACCCTGGAAGGCTCTGGTATGCTTATCTTGTAATATTTTTTCACAATATACCCGGGTAATAAAAAAACAGCCGGCAGTACAACAAGAAGGACACCGGCGAAAACAACAACTATTTTTCTCTTATTTTTCTTCATTATAAAATCAATTTGTCCCATTGTACAGGTAATTGATTTTTTTTAAAAAGATCAACTCTCATTATTTATTCTTTCAATGATTTTTTCAAGGGCCTTTGTTTCAGATGAAAAAATATTTTCTTCCTTAATAATCTCAATATAACCTCCCCGCTCAAGCACCTCCCGTGTATGTCCCTTAAGCCCGCACAGGTAGAGGCCACCCCGGAGCGCCTGCCTCTGTTTTGCCTCATTGGCCAGCATTTCAGCTCCGGTTATATCAATGAAATTAATTCCATAGGCCAGGATAAGAAGATGACACTTATACATTTTATGTTTATCAAGATTATTGAAA
This sequence comes from uncultured Desulfobacterales bacterium, assembly GCA_964593725.1. Lineage (GTDB taxonomy): Bacteria > Desulfobacterota > Desulfobacteria > Desulfobacterales > Desulfobacteraceae > JAIOSM01. Next base: position 38,620 of record CAZQJS010000027.1, on the reverse strand, counting down.
AAATCCATGATATGATTCACAGCACCAAAGAAAAGAGAGCCATCAATGCGGATAATTCGTAAACGCACCCTGCCGGGATTAAAGGTACTGCGTATCTGCTTAACTGCATGGTGGGTCTCGGTCAAATCAACAATTTCGGGATGGGCAGTCTGGCTTAAATATAAAATCAGGGACATGAGAACACCGGAATATATGGCAAAATCAAGATCAAGAAAAAGAGTTGCAAGAAAGGTTGTCACAAGAACTATGGTCTCTTTATTACTTGTTTTTATAATATTCCTGATATTATGGAAATCTATAAGGCTGAAGGCAACCAGAAGTATCACACCTCCCATGGCAGCAATGGGTAAAAACTGTGTCAGCGGTGCCATGAACAGCAGAATCAATGATAGAAATATTGCTGCAAATACAGCTGACAGAGGAGTCATGGCGCCTGCACGGTAATTAATTCCGGATCTGGTAAAGGAACCTGAACCAGCATAGCTTGAGAAAAAACTTCCCACAATATTTGACAGGCCCTGGCCAATGAACTCCTGGTTACCGTCTATCTGCTGGTGGGAAAAAGCAGCAATTGATCTGGCAATTGACAGAGCTTCAATGAGTCCTATAAGAGCAATGGCAAAGGCTTTTGGTGCAAGTTTCCTTAACATGGGAATGGACAGGTCAGGAAACGAAACTCCAGGCAGATGGCCTGGAAGGCCTGCCATTAAATGTACTCCGTGGGACTCAGCACCCATGGCCATTGCCATTATACTGCCTGCCACCATGGCAATGAGCAGGCCCGGCCACCTTGGTTTTAATAATTTTATTATGACTGCACAGAAAAGTGTTGCAGCAGCAATGGCAAATGCATAGGGGTTTATATGGTTAATTCCATGGAAAATATTGACCCAGGTCATGAAAAATGATTCTCCGCCGGGCAGAGCAATTCCAAAGATATGTTTCAGCTGGCTTGTTGCAATGAGTATGGCAGCACCTGCAGTAAAACCTGCAAGAACAGAGTGGGATACAAAATTAACAAGTATGCCCAGGCGGGCCAGGCCAAAGGAGAGCTGGAACACCCCTGCAAGGAATGTAAGGGTTAAAGCAAGTTCGATAAACTGTGGTGATCCGGGTGGAGCATAGGGTGACAGGGAGGAGAACACAATTATTGAAATGGCGGTTGTGGGACCTGATATGAGGTGCAGGGAGGAACCGAACAGAGCAGCTACCAGAGGCACAACAATGGCGGTATACAGCCCGTATTCAGGGGGCAGGCCTGCAATCATTGCAAAGGCAACTCCCTGGGGCAGGACAATGACAGCACCGGTCAAGCCTGCCAGGAGATCAGCCTTTATTGTGTCCCAGCCAATAAAATCCCACCAGCGGAGAAAGGGAAAGAATTTGCGCCAGACACCCATGGATGAGCCGGAGAATCGTCGCTGTTTTGAAAACTTCATTATTTTTGAAACCCTTTAAAAATAGTCCCGGCCCTCCGGGGTTATCACTCTTCAATGTGATGGGGAACAATATTAATGTGTGCTTTTTTTACACCATCTATTTTATCAATAATGGCACCAGCCTTTGATACAATACTTTGCTCATCAACCAGTGAGCCCCTGATACTTACAAAGGCAGTACCGTTTTTTGTATCGGCAAAAGCCTTTGGAAAGTCATCAACCAGGGCTGCTTCTATCTGTGCATTTAATGAAAGATCATCAAGTTTTCTGCTGCTCTTTTCTGATGTTTTAAAACAGGGAAGTTCAATGGTATTTAAAATAATTGATACAGCATCATCCACATCCATGATATCAAGGTGTAATGTCATATCATAAAACTGAGGGTTTAAAATATCTATGTCATAGAGGTTCAATGTCCATTTATGGCGTTCAGCATCATCTTTAACAATTATATGCCGTGCCTTTTCAGCAGAAATATTCTCACGTTTCATCTCCTCTGCGATCCGGTACTCAAGATCTGCAATAATGCGCACCTTTAAGACATGGGGAATCTCCTGTAAAAAAGCATGTCCTGCAAGACCATGGTAAATAATATTATCCCGTTTAAGGTGTTTCAACAAAGCAGCCTTGAAAAAGGCCATGTACCTCTCCCTGCCATAGGTGAATCTGTCAAGGATGGAGGGTGCATCATGTATGGCCCGGATAAGCTTGATCTCCGGAATATTGAACTCCTTGGAAGCTTCGATGATTATTTCCCGGGAAAGGCATTCGTATTTTAATGCCTGTGCAAGCTTTTCAGCCACTTCCTTTCCGCGGCTGTAAGTGCCCCGGGAAATGGTTACAATGGTCATGGTATAACTTTAATCTCCATTTTATATTTATTAATCTTAATAATATCAAAATAGAGATTAATAATACATTAAAAAATTAATAAAATAAAAAGAGCATACCAATGAGTACTATCAGAAACAGCACTGTCATTCCTGCCCCTGCCCTGGCATAATCCATTGTTTTATAGCCGCCGGGACGCATGATCAGGGCATTGACCTGGTGGGTTGGCAGCACAAATGTATTGGATGCTGCAAGGGCAACCACCATGGCAGTGATTCTTGGGTCAGCTCCTGCTTTGACAGCCATGGACATGCACAGGGGAACCAGCAGCACTGTGGCACCGACATTGGAGACAACCAGTGTGAAAAACGATGTTAAAAGACCAACCACCAGAAGAAAAATAATAACCGGAACGCTGCCTATGGCAGTCATGATTGTTGTGGCAATAAACTCTGCTGCCCCGGTTTTCTGGAAGGCAAGGCCCAGAGGTATTAAACCACCCAGAAGAAAAACAGTCATCCAGTCCACTGATTCATAGGCTTCATCAATACTCAGCACATTGGAAAGTATCATGCCAAGGGCGCCTGTTAAAAGACAGACTGAAAGGGAGAGTTTCATTTCTGACAGGCCGAAAAACCCCATTAAAGGTTCAAAGCAAAGGACAAGAAAGAGTGCGACAGCAAGCCAGAAAACCGCTGTTTTAGCTTTGCTTTCACGCATTAATTCACCCTTAACCTCTGTTGTAAAAGCAAAGGTGTTTTTACATTTCAACCAGTGAAATACACGCCAGGCACCAAACATCAATACTGCATCTCCTGATTTGAAGCGGTGATCAGGCAGGTCATTAAAATGACAATGGCCGTCAGTGCATATTGTCACAGGGACAGCATCAAAGGATTCACAGAAATGAATTTCACCAAGTTTTTTACCCACAAGCTCAGACCTGTCTGTAATAATTCCCTCCATGAGCCCTGAATTATTGGGGGAGAGGTCTTCGGCAAAAAATTCAAGATCAGGTTTTAAAATATAGCCCATATCCTTGGCCATGGCCTGGACAATCCTTTTACTATGGGCTATGACAGCAAAGGTGTCATTATTGTCAAGGGTATCGCTCCTGCGCGGTGCCAGGGTTTTTATCTTTCTTTTCTGGTGATATATGGCAATTATATTAATATGGAACTGCTCCCTGATATTTAATTCATCCAGATTGCGCGGATCATTATGGTCTTCAGGAACAGTGAGTTCATATATTGCATCAATCATATCATAGGTGTCCACCAGGGAATCGGGAACCAGAGAGCTTGCACTGTCATCTTCTGATTTGGCAGGCAGGACAAATCTGCCAAGTACAATAAAATAGATAATAGCGCTTGCCACCAATGCCACACCAATGGGTGTCTGGGTGAAAAGCCCCAGGGGTTCAATCCTTTCCGGCATAAAGCCAAGGGAGTTTGCCTGGTCAATCAAATCATTGAGCAGGATTGTAGGACTTGCACCAACCAGGGTCATGGTCCCGCCGATAATAGCACAAAACCCCATGGGCATCAGAATCCTGGAAATTGGAATCCCGGTCTGTTTACCAATCCTGATTGCAGCAGGCATGAAAAGGGCGGCAGCACCTATATTCTGCATAAAACTTGAAATAAATGCCACAGTTCCCGATATCAGGGTAACTATTCTGCTTTCAGCCTTGCCTGCTATCTTCAGTATCTTCCTTGCAAGTATATTCATGACTCCGGTTTTATCAAGCCCTGCTCCAATGATGATCACGGCAATTATTGACACAACAGCATTACTGGAAAGTCCGCTGATTGCCTCCTTTGGTGTAACCACTCCCAGAATGGGAAGGATAACCATCATAATAATGCCCACCACATCAACCCTTACAAATTCAAATATGAACAGCAGGATCGCAAGGACAAGTACACCCATTACAATCCCCATCTGCACGGTAAATACTATTGTGTCTCCGCCTGAACCATCTGCTGCAAGGGAATGTGCCGGCATCAGTAAAAACCAGATATTAAAAATTCCAAGACTGTATATTAATTGAACAATCCTATTTTTCACTACATCTTCCTCCCTGAATAGATAATCTGTTAAAAAAATTCATCTCTATATTTTTTCTCCATCTAATTTTGATGTATCCAGCAGGATCACCAAATAATTTTTCTCTTTTTCTATTTTAAGCTCGCAGTCAAGGCAGTCTAGCAGCGCCTGTTCAGGTCTGCCGGGAAATGCCCTGCTGTTTTCAAGATCCATACCTGAAAACCGGATATTTATTTTTTTGCCTTTCTGTTCCAATTCAATGGCTATCCTGGCGTTTTCATCTGCATGATCAGCAGCAAAAACAAGGCAGGTGACCATAAGATTTATAAAAAGAAACGGATTTATATCAACGGACACAGACTCTCCCTTTATTGAAAGCCCTGGAGCTATGCCCTTCCGGCTTAAAATTCTCCGGGAGAGGGAAAGGGCTAACTTTACCATGATAACCGGATCTGATACTTTCTTTAAATGATCTGCTGTATGAGCAAACTGGTTAAAATTATTAATAATCTCGTGGGTTTTTAAGACAGACTCCTTGATTTTCTGAACAATCCCAATCCATTTTTCAAAATCAGGTTCACTGCCCTGGTCAGACATCAGTGCAAGGTCTTCCAGAAGCCCTGCCTTTTCATTGATAACCCCAATGGAATTGTTTAATTCATGGGTGGTTGTGGAAGATATCTTACCAAAAAATTTTATTCCCTCGGGTCCAAGAATATTCCAGTCAGTTTCCATAATTACCTCCAGGCACTATATAATACTGCTAAATAATCCATGTATGACGGCTGCAACTGCAAGATCATAACAGATGATCTCCCTTTTTTATTTCATAGGGTAAAGTTATGATGAATGTGGTGCCTTTGCTGGGCTCACTGTCAAGTTCCAAAGTTCCGTGAAGATCCCTGATAAGTCCGTAGGTCAAGGCTAGCCCCAAACCTGTTCCCCCGATTTTTGATTTTGTTGTAAAAAAAGGTTCAAATATTTTCTTTTTGTTCTCTTCGGCAATACCGCAGCCATTATCCTGAACAAAAATATCAATACTGTCATTTTCAATATTATTTCTGACCTTAATGGAAAGGGTGCCATTCTCACTCAAGGCTGCAATTGCATTGTTGACAAGGTTAATTAAAATCTGGAGCAATTTCCCCTGGTCTGTTTTAATATCTGGAAGATCCTCTGGTATATCAATCTCAACATTTATGGATTTATACTCTGCTTCCTTTTTAATCAGGTCTGTTACCTTTTCAATGGTCTCTTCCATATCGATCTTTTCAATGGAGCTGTCTGTCTTTCGTGCAAACCCGAGCAGCCTGTGGGTTATTGTACCTGCCCTGTCCACTGATTCAATTATGGAATCAATGATACCAAGGATTCTTTCATCTTTTTTATATTCATTACGAAAGGTAAAAAGATCCTGTAAAAGGCCTGCTTTCTCATTGATGATGGCAAGGGGATTATTTATTTCATGGGCAACACCTGCGGCAAGTTTACCAATGGAAGCCATTCTGCTGGATCTTGCCGCCTTGTTAAGATAGAGCTGTCTTACTTTATCTGCCTTGTACAATAGCTGCACAACATAGGTCACAAGCACAAGCACGGCAATCAACACAAAAAGCACGGAAAAAGAGAACATGATAAAAATATGGGATTTGATCCTGGCCATGAAAGCTTCAAAGCTCTTGTTTGCCATTAAAATGCCCACCCGCATGTCTGTATGCCCGATTTTACTCACCCCGGAAAATAAAAATTGACCTCCTTTTTTATCCCCACGTGGGTTTGTAAGGGTTCTGGACAAAGGAAGATCCTTGGATTTAAGCGGTTCAGGAGTAAATCCTGGTCTGCCAAAATACCTGGATGCTGTAACCAGGATACCGTCTTTGTCCATGAGGAATATATCAATCACATCTCTTACTTTAAGTTTTTTTAAAAAAACATCCACTGATTTATCATTAATGATACCAGCAAGGAAAAAACTGTCACCAGTCTGGCATACGAGTTTAAGACTGACAAGAAGTTTGATTTCCCCTTTTTGGGTTATTATTCTGTTAATTGTATAGCCATGCTCTTCCTGCAATGATATCAATCCCGGCTGCTGAACTTCCCAAGGGCACCTGTCCTCCTGGGTTGAGACCACACAGTGACCTCTCTTGTCAAAAAGATAGAGACTTGCAAATTTGACGTTGGTCCTTGCAAGGTCATTAAAAACAGATTCAAACAGATCTTTTTTCATCAGATCCACAGGCTTGTTCTGTGTGCTTATCAGTTTAAGGGCAAGTAAATACTGATTAAGGAATATTTCAATATCAATTGCAGCTCCCTTTGACAGCACTTCGGTTTCCAGCAACAGGTCTGTAATGGTTTCGGTTTTATTATTTTTATAGAAAAAAAATGTGGAAACAATCAAAGGAACCAGAGTCAAAACGCATGTAGCCTGGATCAACAAAAGCCATTTACTTCTGAAAATATATTGCTGACCCTTTTCTCCGGCAACACGTTCTGTGTGGTGCCAGAACTCCGGAATAATTTTTTTAAAGGAGCCCATGGGGTTTATCTGTGTTTATTCAGCCTGTTGATTAACTTTTTCATTTGCCTTTTTAATAACCTCACTCAATTTTGTAATGTCAAGGGGTTTATGCAGATAATCAAATGCCCCAAGTTCCAGGCACTGTTGTTTGTCTTCTTCTGAACCATGGCCGGTGAGGATGATGATTTCAATTCCAGGATATGATTTTTTCACCTCCTTTAAAACATCAATGCCGTTCTGTCCGGGCATTTTTAAATCCAGCACCATTACATCAGGTTCATCCTGCTTTATCAGGCGAAGGGCTGATTCACCATCATGCACAACAGCAGATCCCATATCCCTTAAAGCAAGGCGCTCGGAAAGTGTCTTAACAAAATCCTGCTCATCATCCACCAGGAGAATCCTGGAAGGCATGTTTTTATCATACTTCCTATATGCTTCATGGCCCGGCAGGTTCTCCTCTTTTTTTATTTCTATTCCATTGACACCATCCACTTTTTCAAGAATGGATGTAAGTTCATTTTTCAGATGATCAAATCTTGAAACCTCTTTATCTATCTTGATTGTGATATCTCCTCTCCCGGCAGTCACCACCACATCATGGCCCTTTTTTGTCAAGGCAACCTCGGCTCTTGCAGCAAGGTTAAAATCTGCAACCGCCTGGGTGGATGATCCTGTGGGCTGAAAAATATCATCCTGCTGATGCTGAATTATCAACTGGGCTGCATCATCAATGGATTCTGTATTCATGGGGATGATCAGGTCATAATCTGCAGGGTTAAATGCTTCATAAACACCGCAGTACTTGGCCATCCACTTGGCCTGTTCTTCATCAAGTTTCTTAATCTGCTGTTCAGCATTGGCCTTGGAGATCTTCTCCTGCTCCATGAGTGTTGCCACACGAAATTCCATATCTGCAATAAGACCAACACGGAAAAAATGCGTAATATCCTTGGGTATCAGCTGGGTGGAATAACCTGTGAGAATCAGATCCCTTCCAGCTGATATCATCAACATCTTGGAAAGCACAAGTTTAATATGTGCCAGGGCATATTTCTTTTCATGGGTGAACTTTTCAAATACTGAAGTCTTATATGTTAAAGCTTTCTGAACCTTTGCAACTTTCATGTCGGAAAGTATCGCAGCTTCAGACACAATCTGGTCAGTGGAGGTATGTCTGAATGTGGTTTTTTCAACAATCTTGTCAACAACTTCATTGCACTTGCAGAATCCTACACCAAAGGCTTTTATAATTGTCATTGCATTAATCTCCTAAATTATGAAAATTTTAATGATGGTTTATCCAGTTGATTTTTTATTTTCATTTACCTTTTTATAAGCTCTATTCATGGTTTCCGTCAGAAGCTCAATGTCAGTGGGTTTCTCAAGATAGGCAAAGGCACCAAGCTCCATACATCTCTTTTCATCACTTTTGGACCCATGTCCCGTAAGAATAATTACCTCAATGTGGGGTTTTGTCTTTTTTATCTTCTTTAACACCTCAAACCCGTCTATACCCGGCATTTTAAGATCCAGTACCATAACGTCTGTCTCATCTGTATCTGTAATCTCCAGTGCCTGTTTACCACCATAGGCGATTTCACTTGAAAACTGCCTCATCTTCAGACGTTCTGAAAGGGTCTGGACAAACTCCTTTTCATCATCAACCAGCAGCAGACGTGCCGGCGTATCAACATTAATCTTGCGTACAATGGGACTTGAATAGTAATTTTTCCCAAGTTTTATTGTAACTGACTTAACCTTGTTTATGTTTTTGACAATTGTAGTAATTTTCTGTTTAAATTTTGAAAGGAGCATTACATTCCTGTCAATTGTTACTATTACATCTCCATCATCAGACTCAACAGATAACCTGCTACCGAGAGGAGCCAGCTGCACAGCAATTTCTGCACTCAATTTTGAATTGTCTTTCTCTTTTTGTATAAGCCCTTCAGGAATAGTATCAAGGTGTTTCACATGCTTTACAATCAGGGCAGCTGCCTCTGTGGTATTGAACTTATCCGTTGGAATAACAATATCATATATTGATTCATCAAAGGCTTTTTTCCCAAGTATTGTAAGGCTTGACAAAATGGAAGCCTGGTCAGACATGTTAATGGCCTTTATTACATTCTGTCTTGAACCTCTGGTTGATGCCATTGCATTTTCTATCCTTGTGGCTTTATTTGTCATGACAAGGATACGTATCACATGGGAGATGTTTTCCGGAATAAGATGGCCAAGTATGCCATGGATTATTAAATTATCCTGCTCAAGGTATCTGGCAGCAACCATCCTTAAACAGGCAATGCATTTTTCCTTTTCATGGGTAAAATCGTTAAATGCAATCTGCTTGCCACGGACAGCTTTTAACAAAGTTGCCTGCTTGAGTTTGTATGTCAGGGCTGTTTTTTCAATTATCTCCTTATCTGTTACAATTGTATACCCTGAACCTTTATCAAGCTCCTGAATTATTCCCCGGGCATTGGAATATAGTCCATTAAATATTGTTAATACCGGCATGCTCACCTCACCATTGGTTTATTCATATTGGTTTAGGTGATAGCAAGGAATATACCATCAATGAAAAGACAGGCTATACAGTAATGTTATTGAGACAGGAAAGGATATGGATACATTTTGAAACTATATGAAACAATAATAGAAAAACATAATAGTACATTTTGAAACAAACTTAAAATAATAAAATCAGGTTTATTTTTTTAAGGCCAGGTTAATTTTACCAATCAACTCATTTATATCCAGCGGCTTTATAAGGTAATCAAAGGCATCATGGCGCATACCTTCAATACCGGTTTTTGTCGAACCATGGCCTGTCAGTAAAATTACAGGTATATCAGGATAATTGTTTTTAATCTGTTTAAGGGTATCCATGCCGCTTAATCCGGGCATCATCAAATCAAGGATTACAATATCAAACAGATCCTCTGCAAGGGCATTGAGTCCGGCCTGGCCTTCATGGACAGCCCTGGCATAATAGCCCCGGTATTCAAGCCTCTGGGCCAGTGTTGTAACAAATTCCTCTTCATCATCAATCAATAAAATTTTTACGGTTTTACCAGACATTCTCTCCTTCTACTATTCTCCGGCCCATAAAATCACCGGAACTCAATGAGTTTTTCAGAAAACAACTAAAAGCTGTTTCCCATTTCCCTGCAATATTATCAAATATTACAAGCTTTTTCCACTTCAGAAACTGATAGAATTCATCTTCTATTGCACCGCAGATCAGAACAGTAATGTCTTCTGAAAGTATCCGGTGGCAGAGATCTTCCGGAGACGATCGTGGAAGGACAATGTTCTTCTTCTCTTCGATCTCTCCTTTACCTGTAACAATGGCAATCATAACTTCCGTTGCAAGATCAAAACGGGGTGCTACTTCATCCTTATATAGAGGTATAATAATTCGTTTAATCATAATCCTGCAATATTATATAATATAAAGTTAAATTAAAAAACTCTTTTACTCCAATTGATGCAATTTAATCTTACGCCACAATGTACTCCTTCCCCAGCCAAGGATCTTTGCCGCCTGAACTTTCTTTCCCTTTGCCTTTACAAGGGCATTAAGGATCATCTCTTTTTCTGCCTGGGCCCAGTTTCCATGGGAAGGGACAGGTTTTTTTTCCAGGGCAGCATCCCTGATGGCTGTGCCGGGCCCATGCCCCTTTGAAAAGATTTCTGTACCCTGTGACATAAAATCAGATCTATCCGTAATATATGCAGGAAGATCCCTTGTTTCAATCTGTGCACCATTTGAAACATTCACCGCATACTCCACAATATTTTTCAACTCTCTTATATTACCTTCAAAACTGTAATTAAGGAGCATATCAAGAACATCACCTGAAAACCCGTTGAGTTTCCTTCCCAGGCGGTTTTTATAGGTATTGAGAAAATAATCAAGAAGCAGTCTCACATCACCCTCCCTCTCCCTCAGGGGGGGCAGATGCACCCTTGCCACATTCAATCTGAATAAAAGGTCTTTTCTGAACCTGCCCTGGCGTACCATCTGCTCAAGGTCTCTATGGGTTGCTGCTATCATGCGTGCATTAACCTTAAAACCCTTTGTACTGCCCAGGGGATATATAATATTATCATCAAGAAAAGTCAGCAGCTTCACCTGGAGGGAAAGGGGAAGATCGCCAATTTCTGTTAAAAAAATTGTTCCATTATGGGCAAGCTTAAACCTTCCGGGCTTGCTTTCCACAGCTCCTGTAAATGCTCCCTTTTTATGGCCGAACAGTTCTGATTCAAGCAGGGTCTCGGGAAGAGCCCCGCAGTTTATCTTTACAAAAGGGCCTGAGACCCGCCCGGATGTCTGGTGAACCGCTTCTGCAACAAGGTCTTTACCAGTACCTGTTTCACCGGTGATGAGTATGGACACATGGCTCTGGGCAAGCACAGGGAGTGTCTGAAAAATCTTTTCCATTTGATAGCTTCTGCCGATGATATTGGCAAAACTGAAAGCTGTATCCCCCAGAGACTTCTCCTTTTTGGAGATACGCAAATCCTCAATGGTCTCAATATAGCCAGATATCTTACCTTTCCCATCAAGGATGGGTGCAGTTGTCATCCTGATTGGCAGAAGCTGGCGGTCAAGATTGATCATATTGCTTTCACAGGAAATACTGCGGGTATCAGCAGTTATTTTTTTGACCGGGCACCCTTTAATACATGCAGCACTCCTTAAAATATTCCTGCAGGGCATTCCCCGGGCGTGGACAGTAAGAAATCCTGATTGTGCTTCAAAGGTTCGGTTCACAACAACAACCCTTTGCTTAAGATCAAGTATCAGGATACCAAGGGGAATATCATTAATAAAATTGATAAAATCAATGGGCTGCTTCACAAGCTTATCAATGGCAGGATAAAAATTTTTCATGGTGTAGCCCCGGAGCAACTCCTGATTTATTGGATTATAGGCTTTTAATGTATAGGGTATAAGACATCAAGAAGTTTCTTGTCAAGTTAATCCCCAATTAACCAGCAATTAACCTGCAGCTAAGGATAAATATAAAATCTATATCTCTTTTAAGACATCACCTAAAATTTCAATGGCTCTTTCCAAAGTGTTTTCACTGCTCATTGTATAATTAAGCCTCATGGTTTCGATGCCTTCACCTTCTTTTGTATAAAAAAACTTTCCCGGCACAAAGGCTACTTTTCTTTTTAATGCCTTATAATAAACCTTTTCCATATCCACACCCCCGGGACCTCTAACCCAGAAAAACATACCGCCGTCCGAAGGGCTGCACTTAAAATTTTTCGGAAAATATCTTTTGATTGCATTCAGCATTGCTGCCTGTTTAGGCTTATAAAGCCCGAGTATAACCGGCAGATGCTTTTTCAAATAACCGCCGCTCAGATATTCTGCAGCCAGGGCCTGATTAAAAGTACTTGTATGAAGATCTGTGCCCTGTTTTACAAGAACAAGCCATTTTCTGATAAGTTCTGGACCTGTAAAAAATCCAATCCTTAAACCCGGGGCAAATATTTTAGAAAGTGTGCTCACATAAACCACGTTCAAGGGAGCAAGGGTTTTTATGGGTGGTATATCTGTACCATGGTATCTCAATGAGCCATAGGGATCATCTTCCACCAGAAGGGCATTGTGCCTGATAATAATATCTGCGATTCTCTCCCTCCTCTCCAGGGGAATGGTTCTGCCTGTCGGGTTCTGAAAGGTCGGGACAAGATAAATGAATTTAATCTTGTGACAGGTGAGAATTTCATCCAGAGATTCTGGTATCAAACCGGAATCATCGGTATCCATCCTGATATATTCCGGCTGGTAGGGGTTAAATGCAGAAATTGCCCCAAGGTAGGTGGGTGCTTCCACTGCAATCTTATCCCCAATGGAAATTAAAATCTTAGCCATGGCATCCAGAACTCCCTGGGAACCACTTGCAATATTGACATCACACGGGTCAACTTTTATACCCCGTTCCTGAAGAAGAACTGCAAGCTGCTCCTGCAGGGGCATGAACCCTTCTGTTAAATCATACTGAAACGCCCTTGAAGAATATTTGCCAATAACCCTTTCCGTAAGTTCACCTATGATTTCCATGGGAAAACTTTCCGGTGCAGGAATACCTCCTGCAAGGGATATCATTCCCGGTTCCGATACAACCTTGAGTATTTCCCTTATGGCACTTGCCCCCATGATTTCAGTACGCTCTGCAAGCAAACTTTTAAACTCCATGATTTCTCCTCTTTTTTAATTTTCAATGGAACTATAATAAGATTACTGATACAAAAACAGATACAGAAAAATAGAAATTGATGCATAACAGATGAATAGAGATCAGGAATTTAAAAACATGAATAAGCAGAACTTTTTATATCAAACCCTTGTATCGGATCTGATGCAGCAGATTAAAAACGGAACTTATAAGATTGGGGAGAAACTGCCCTCCATCAGAGCCCTGCACAAAAAACTCGGCGTGAGTATTTCCACGGTATATAAAACATATATCGAGCTTGAAAGTATGGGAGTTGTGGAAGCACGCCCCAAATCAGGATATTTTGTTAAACCCGGGCCTTTATTAAACCCTCCTGCCATAGTGAAAACATTACCTGTAATACGGGAGATAAATTTCTCATCCATTGTTATTGCAGTACTGAAGGATCTGAACAATCCGGATATGATACAACTTGGTTCTTCCACGACATCACATGAACTCCTGCCCGTGAAACAGCTGACAAGGATAACCAGGGCTGTTAATGCCCAGAAGATGAAATCACTGATCTCTTACTCCATGGCCGACGGCAATCCCGGGATGAAAAGGCAACTTGCAAGACTTTTCATGGGAACCATGGGGAACACTGCGAGGCACGATATCATTATCACCAGCGGCTGCATGGAAGCCGTTACCATCTCTCTTATGGCCCTCGCAGAAAAAAATGACACCATACTCATTGAGTCCCCTGCCCATTTTGGTTTTCTTAAGCTCTTAAAGGAGCTTGGCCTGAATATTGTGGAAGCTCCTGTAGATCCAATAACCGGTATCGATCTGAACCAGTTTGAAAAAATAGTTAAATCAGAAAAAATAACTGCCTGCCTTGTAATGTCCAATTTTCAAAACCCCACCGGTGCATTAATGCCTGAAGGCAATAAGAAAGAATTTGTAAAAACAGCAGCAGAATATAATGTTCCTGTTATTGAAGATAATATTCTAAGTGAGCTGTATTATGGGAAAACCCGACCTTCTTCATTGAAAAAATATGATATATGGGACAATGTTATCTCCTGCTCATCTTTTTCAAAAACAATTGCACCCGGTTTGAGAATAGGCTGGCTTGCAGCACCTGAAAAGTACAGGAAAAAAATACTTTCCATAAAATCAGGCATATCAATATCATCTTCCAACCTGAATCAATATATAATAACAGAATTCCTTAAAAGCGGAGCCTATGACAGATTCATGCGCACTTTAAGAAACAAGCTCAGAAAACAGATCTTCAAGGTCGCCCAGGCAGTAAAAAAATACTTTCCCGAAGAGACACGTGTTTCCATGCCGGAAGGGGGCTCTCTGCTCTGGATTCAGCTTCCTTGTGATGTAAACGGCATTGAGCTTTACAAAACTGCCAGAAAAAAACAGATCTCAATAATTCCGGGCCAGGTATGTTCAGGTTCTGGTAAATTTAAAAATTATATCAGGCTTGGATGCGGTTCTCTTTTTGATAAAAACATGGAACAAGGGATAAAAACCCTGGGAAAATCCATGGGCATATAAGGCACTGATACCCTTTTCAAATTTCAAATACCTTTTCCCTTGTGATATTTAAAGGATCTCTGCGTTTAAACCGTGTTGCCTTGTAACGCTTAACAACGGGATGATTTTCATCCTGCCTGTCACCATTCAGGTATTTTAAAAGGATATTATCAGCTGTTGAGTAATCAGCAACCCCTATCTGATCAAAATCACTTGCTGTAATACCAAGACCATCTGTTGGCACAGCATCTATACTCTTTCTTAATGCATCAGCCTTTTTAATATCATTGTTTTTCCGGTACATTTTTTCAAGATATTGTGCAAGGCCATAGACCTCAGTCTTCCATAAATACTGGAGAAGTCCGAAATTACCCACATCTCCGTGGAGAGTCCAGAATCCCAGCATAAGTTCTGTAAAATTATCTGTGGACAGCACCATTCCCCTGTTAAAATGGGCAAGATCAAACAGATATATCATTCTGATGCGTGCCTTGATATTGCCCTGCCTTACCTTTTCTTCAAACAGCTCCTCCGGACCGGCCTTTTTCCCACGTCCTGCAGGTACCATATGTTTATAAAGGGCCTTGTACGCATCGGTTAAATCAAAGGTCTTATAATCGTGGCAGAAAAGATTACCAATCTCTTCTCCCCTTGATATTTCATCCTGTTTATTGGTCTCAATGGGAAGGCTCCTGCCCAGAAGTACAACACCTGGCATATCTTTTATTGCCTCCCGGGCAAGAACACATGTAAGTGCACTGTCAATTCCACCTGAAAGCCCTATCACAAGTGTTTTTAACTGCCTGTTTCCAAACAGATACAAAGAGAGCTGTGTCTTTATATTGGCCAGCATTAATTTATAATTATCACTAATCTCATACATATTATCAGCACTCAATTTATCAATCAGTATCAGTTATCCGGTTATGGGCACTTGTTTAAAAACTTTTCAGACAACTCCCCGGGGCATCAATGGAACATCTTCACCACCCAGGACATAACCTCCGTCAAGTCTTAAAACAGTTCCTGTCATGTATGGCGCATCATTTATAATAAACATGCATGCTTTAACCACATCATTGATCCTGCCCACTCTTCCGGCAGGGATGTGATCGATTACTGCACTTTTTTCTCTGTCTGTCAACACTTGCTCCCATCCCCGTGTGCCCGGCCCATGCCTTGTTTCAAACACCCCAAGCATTATTTCATTTACCCTTACAGTGGGGGCCCCCATGCGTGCCCAGGTTTCTGTCAATGATGAAACCCCCCGCACAGCAGCTGCATATCCATCATTAAAAAGCAGTGCTGCCGGGCCTGATCTGCCGGTAATGGCGGCAATGGAGGAAAAATTTATTACACATGCGTGTTCACTCTTCTTTAAAAGAGGAAAGGCTTCATTAAATACCCACCTTTTTGCAGTAAGAGTGGTATCTATTTCAAGATCCCACTGTTCCCGGGTATATTCGCCATGAACAACAGGCCATCCGCCCCGCTCAATATTATTGATCAGAATATCAATTTTTCCATATTCAGCATCAACTTTCTGCATTACTTTTTTAATGCTGTCAATATCTCTCAGATCAAGTGTTACAATCATATGGCCGGCACCAGCCGCCTTGAAATCATCCTCCATGGCCTTAAAACTATCCTGCCAGTCATATCTTGTTAAGACAAGTTGAAAGCCCTCCTCTGCAAGGGCAAGTCCAATGCCTTTTCCGATTCCTTTAACAGCACCCAGCACAAGTGCAATCTTATTGCCCGGTCTTAACATCACAGCCCATCTACCATCTTAAAACTCCATATTAAATTCAATCCAGCCGGCATCTTTGCTAATCAAATTTTATATCCCTTGCAAAAAGAGAGTATTGTATCCATTTAAATCCAAAATCAAGCAATGCAGCATCATCTTTTACAATTGTATCCAGAATATCTCCCGGAATATTAAGATCCCTGAGCAGTCCTTCATTGATAATCCTGTCCCTGAACCCATCCAGGTCATAACATGCAAGATAAAAATTATCTTCCTGTATACCTTCAAGCTTACCCGGTATGATTCTTTTTTTTAAGCTTATGATATCCATAAGCTTATCATTCATTTCATTATAAATCTGGACTTCCTGGGTTTTAATCCACTCTTTTACGCTCTGGGTCCTGTCTGATTTAAATCCTTGACAATGGGGCTCCTCTATCACTGCAAAAAATTGCTTTATCTCTCCTTTACCCCTTACTCTCACAGCAGCCCTTGCAAGGGGGTATAGTCTGCATGAAGCTGGCCTTGATTCATATACTGAGCAGCCTTGCTCCGTCACAAACGGGCATGCATGGCCGGAATCAGGATCAGGCTTAAAACTTATAACCGGAAGGCCCGTGTCAGGGCCTTTATGCATTGAAGTATACTTTCTTAAAAACTCACTGGATTTTATTTTAAGAAAATTTTTTAACCGCAGGATATCATAGGGTGTCAGGGCCTGGTTTAAATCTCTGCAGCACTCATTAAAACAGGATTTTGAAGGGGAGCATTCAAAGGAAAAATTACTGTCAAACTGGATGGGGATCATATCTTCGTTCATTTATTTAATACCTGAAATTGTTTAAAAAAATTTAAAATTGAATCTATCAACTATTTAACTTAAAATCCAGATTCTTTTATTAGTTTATCAAAATTTGTTAATGGTTGTCCATGCACTATATATTGTTAATATTTTTAAATATTTTATACATATTGTAAATGAATTTGGTTTAATAAATATTTAAAATATATTATAAACCTTTTCCTGAAATGACTTGACAAAAATATCAACCCAATGATATTTCTGAAACGTTTATAAAATGCTTGTATTGAATTATGGTATAAAATTAAGTTATCTGATTTAAAGTTGCAGGCATTAATGGAAAAGATAACTTAAAACATTTAAACCGGATAGAGTTTGTTCGGTTTAGTTATAAATGAGGAAAAAAATTAGAGTAGCACAATGGATTTGTGCGATATTTTGTTAACTTAATTTAAGGAGGTATTTAAATGCCATCTTTTGTAATTGCAGAAAAATGTGACGGCTGCAAAGGTGGGGACAAAACAGCATGTATGTATATTTGCCCCAATGACCTGATGGTTCTTGAACCAAATGAAATGAAAGCATATAACCAGGAACCAGATCAGTGCTGGGAATGTTTTTCATGTGTAAAAATCTGTCCTTCCCAGGCAATCGAGTGCAGAGGATACTCTGACTTTGTTCCAATGGGCGGTGGTGTTGTCCCGATGCTTGGTACAGAAGACATCATGTGGACATGTAAGTTTAGAAACGGTGTGGTTAAGCGTTTTAAATTCCCCATCAGAACTACTGCCGAAGGCCAGGCCAATGCATATGCCGACCTTAAAGGTAAAGACCTTGACAGCGGGCTTCTTTCTACTCAGGAAGCTGATGGTTATGAGCTCAAAGCTCCGACAGAGCTTGCTTAGATTGAACTTTTATCCATTTAATTTAATACTTTATTATTAATTTTGGAGGTATATATATGGCATTACCTAATAAACCTACTGGAGAACTTAAAGCAGTAAGAGATCCAGAAGTTGAAAAAAGAGATGTTGATATTCTGATCGTTGGTGGTGGAATGGCTGCCTGCGGAACAGCATTTGAGATAAAAAAATGGGCAAGTGATGATACAAAGATCCTTCTTTGTGATAAAGCTGCATTGGAAAGAAGTGGAGCAGTAGCCCAGGGCCTTTCAGCAATAAACACTTATATTGGTGAGAACAAACCTGAAGATTATGTACGCATGGTTAGAAATGACCTCATGGGTATTGTACGTGAAGACCTTATCTTTGATCTTGGACGTCATGTTGATGACTCTGTTCACCTTTTTGAAGAATGGGGTCTCCCTGTCTGGAAAAAAAGTGATGAAGGGAAAACCCTTGACGGACACAAAGGTAAAAAAATGGGTACCTTAAAAGAAGGCGCAACTCCTGTCCGTACTGGTAAATGGCAGATCATGATCAATGGTGAGTCCTACAAAAGAATCGTTGCTGAAGCCGGCAAACTTGCCCTTGGCGAAGAAAACATTATTGAAAGATGCTTTATTGTTGAACTTCTCAACGACAAAGATGATCCTAAAAAAATTGCCGGAGCAGTTGGTTTCTCAGTAAGGGAAAACAAAGTGTACATCATCAGTGCAAAAGTTATGATGGTTGCATGCGGTGGTGCAGTTAATATTTACCAGCCACGTTCAGTTGGTGAAGGTAAAGGCCGTGCATGGTATCCAGTATGGAATGCCGGTTCCACTTACACAATGGCCCTCAGGGCAGGTGCAGAGCTTTCCATGATGGAAAACCGTTTCACCCCGGCCCGCTTTAAAGATGGTTATGGCCCTGTTGGTGCATGGTTCCTGCTTTTCAAAGCCATTACAGTAAACGGCCTTGGCGAAAACTATGCTGCTTCTGATGAAGCAAAAGCAGAACTTGAAA
This sequence comes from uncultured Desulfobacterales bacterium, assembly GCA_964593725.1. Lineage (GTDB taxonomy): Bacteria > Desulfobacterota > Desulfobacteria > Desulfobacterales > Desulfobacteraceae > JAIOSM01. The sequence continues at coordinate 19,579 of CAZQJS010000027.1, read as the reverse complement.
AATATGCTCCCTATGGAACTGCTGCTGTAACTCCAACATGTCTGAGAAACCATCTCATGATGAAAGAGTACAAAGAAGGCCGTGGTCCAATCATCATGAAGACAACCGATGCCCTTGCAAAACTTGGTGAAACAATGAGCAAAAAAGAGCTCAAACATCTTGAGTCAGAAGCATGGGAAGACTTCCTTGATATGACATGCGGTCAGGCTGGTCTATGGTGCGCAACCAATACAGAGCCTGAGAAAAAAGACTCTGAAATCATGCCCACAGAACCTTATCTCCTGGGCTCACACTCAGGCTGCTGCGGTATCTGGTGCTCCGGCCCGGAAGAAGACTGGGTTCCAGCTGATTACAAATGGGGTTATAACAGAATGACTACTGTCAAAGGCCTTTTTACTGCTGGTGACGGTGTTGGATGTTCTGGTCATAAATTCTCTTCAGGTTCCCATGCTGAAGGTCGTATTGTTGCAAAGGCCATGGTGAAATACTTAAGGGATAATCCAGATGCAACAAGTTTTAAAGAGACAGATGAAGAACTTGTTGACATGGTTTACAAACCAGTCAGGACCTATCTTGACAATTGTGATTATACTACTGATGAAACTGTTAACCCTAAATACTGCAAACCATCTGGTATGGCCATGCGTCTTATGAAAATGACCAATGAGTATGGCGGTGGAACAGCAACTTATTACATGACTTCCGGTAAATCCCTTGAAATTCTTATGGAAAACTTTGAAATGTTCCGTGAAGACCTTGAGAACATTGCAGCCGGTGATCTGCATGAACTGTTGAGAGCATGGGAAATTACCCATCGTCTATATACTGTTCAGGCCCATACACGCCATATCCAGTTCCGTGAAGAATCAAGATTCCCTGGTTTCTATTACAGAGGAGACTTCATGGGCCAGAATGATGATGAATGGTTCTGCTTTGTTAACTCAACATATAACAAAGAGACAAATGAGTGGAGTTTGAAAAAAGTACCTTATGTTAAGATCATTTCCGACTAGATTTTTAAAATCGATCTTTAAGGTAATTTGCTGAATACTAACCTCCAGGTTTGATTTCAAACCTGGAGGTTTTTCAGATTTAAGTATTGTTCAATAAAAGAGAGACTTTTAGATTTCCTGTCTCCTTTTTTGTATTTTTATAATTATTTATAAAGTTACAAAACAGGAGAGAGGATTCTGTTTAAAACAAAAACACTTAAATTCAAATGCACGGAGGGACAGCATGACAACAGATAATTCAGCCCCTGTAAGCGGCAGCATTATGGTAGCTGGCGGCGGCATCAGCGGTCTTACCACAGCGCTGGAAGCTGCTGAAGTGGGATATGAAGTTTTCCTCATTGAAAAGGAAACTTCCCTTGGCGGAAGGGTATCCCAGCTTAAACACTACTTCCCCAAACTCTGCCCGCCCACTTGCGGGCTTGAGATCAATTTCAGAAGATTGAAAGATAATCCCAGAATCAAAATCTACACAATGTCAGAAGTGGAAAGTGTTGAAGGTTCTCCAGGTGATTACACTGTTAAAGTAAAAACATATCCAAGATATGTTAATGAAAACTGCACCTGCTGCGGTGAATGCGCAGATGTATGTGAAACTGAAGTTGCAAACAGCTTTAACTTTGACATGGATAAGAGAAAAGCTGCATATATACAATCCAACATGGCATTTCCCCAGCGTTATGTCATGGACCCGGCCATCAGCGCATCTGACAAAGAAAAGGTAAAAAAAGCCTGTAAGTACAATGCAATAGACTTTGATATGGAAGAGAAAAACTTTGATCTTAAAGTCGGTGCCATTGTATGGGCAACTGGCTGGAAACCCTATGATGCTGCTAAAATTGACAATCTCGGATTTTCCAAACATGATAACATTATTACCAATATGATGCTTGAAAGACTTGCATCCACTAACGGTCCCACAGGTGGTAAAATTGTAAGGCCTTCCGATGGCAAAGAGATCAAAACCATTGCTTTTGCCCAATGTGCCGGATCAAGGGATGAAAACCATCTGCCATACTGCTCATATATCTGCTGCATGGCATCTTTAAAACATGCAACCTATATAAGAGAACAATACCCGGAGGCTAAGATATATATTTACTATATTGACCTTAGAGCCCCTGGATTAAAATACGAAAGATTCTATAAAAAACTCAAACAAGATGAAAATGTCTTTTTTGTCAAAGGCAAGGTTGCTGAAGTTGGAGAAGTTGGTGGTGGTAATATTGAGCTTTGTGCTGAAGACACAATTGCAGGTGAAAAAATCAAACAGACGGTTGATATGCTCGTTCTTGCCACAGGCATGCAGCCCAATGCTGCAATTGAAAATATAGCTTCAGACCTTCAGACCAACCCTGACGGTTTTATGATCAATGATTTTGAAAAGGGCGGACAATTTGCAGCAGGTTGCGCCAGCAAACCGGCAGATGTTGTAACATCCAATCAAAATGCAACCGGTATGGCACTGAAAGCCATCCAGACTCTGGGAAGGAGGTAGAAATAGCCATGGATAAATTACAAGTATTTGTTTGCACAGGTTGCTCAATTGGTGATGTCCTTGACATGGAAGAGCTTGCAGAAATTCCCGATGAAGAGGGATATAAATTTCAAACCCATCCCTGCCTGTGCGGACAGGAGGGAATTGATCTTCTTAAAAAGACCATAGATGAAAACAGCCTTGAAGGCGTGGTCATAGGAGCATGCTCAAGGCGTGTAAATTTTGACGTATTCAGATTTGATAACTGCATGGTTGAAAGGGTCAACCTGAGGGAAGGTGTGGTATGGCCCCACCCAAGGGATAAATACCCGGCATTGACCGAAGAGCAGAAAGATGATGAAGAACATTTTGATCAAATTCAGATGAAGGCTAATGATTATCTGCAGATGGGTATGAAAAGACTTGAGACAGTTAAAATGCCTGAGCCTTTTAAAACAGAAACGTTTTCAAAAAAAATCCTGGTTATGGGCGGCGGAGTTACAGGAATGTCTGCGGCTCTTGATGCTGCAAAGGCAGGTTTTGAAGTCACTATTGTTGAAAAACAGGATAAACTTGGCGGCTATGTTGCAAATATGCGTAACCAGATGCCTGTAAAGGAACCTTTTGAAACCCTTATACCGCCTGTTACTGAAAAACTTATCAAGGAAGTTGAAGGTTTTTCAAATATTGAAGTAAAAACCTCTACAAAAGTTGCACGTATTGCAGGGCAGCCTGGAGAATTTACTATTACTTTTAAAAAACCTGGAGAAAATATAGAGTGGGATGTTCCCTTCCCCCTGCCCGAAGAGATGAAGTTTGATGAAAATGGAAAGGAACTTGATGTTGAAGCCCAGCATGAAAAATACCTGGAGTTTAATAAAGGTAAAAATGATATTCTGAGCCTTGACCCTGCAGGTGAGCTTTATGGTGCAGTGATTCTTGCAGCAGGCTGGCGCCCTGCCACACTGGAAGGCGAGGAGTATGACCACCTTAAACTCGATCTGCCCGATGTTGTTACAAATGATGAATTTGAAAAGATTGCTGCCAAGGGTAAGATCGTCAGGCCATCCGATGGCAAAGAAGCAAAATCGGTTGTGTTTATTCAGTCTCCCGGAAAAGATGAAGATGACTCAGACTTTGAATACTGCGGATCTGTAACCAGCCAGGTTGCTCTGAAACAGGCACAATATGTCCGGGATGATTATGAAGATGGTAAAGCATATATTGTTTATCAGCATATGAGAACCCCTGGGCTCCAGGAATATTATTACAAAAGCATGCAGCAGAATGACGGAATTTTTCTTACAAAGGGTTCTGTTACTGAAGTAACCCAGGGCAATGGCGCTCTGGTTGTTAATGCCAAAAATACACTTCTAGGTGACAACTTAAGCCTTAAGGCTGACATGGTTGTTGTTGCAGCAGGAATGACCCCTGTCACATTTGATGATCCGGTTGTAAACCTTGCCTACAGACAGGGACCGGGATTCCGTGACAATGGAATCTATAATGAATATGCAGACTCCAATTATATCTGTTTCCCCTATGAGACACAGAGGACAGGTATATATGCAGCAGGTGCCATCAGGAGAAGTATGACCGTGGAAGAATCCATGGAAGATGCATCAGGTGCTGCACTCAAAGCTATTCAATGTATTGAGTCTGCCAACAGAGGTGTTGCAGTCCATCCAAGATCAGGTGACATGACATTCCCTGATTTCTTTTTCCAGAGGTGTACACAGTGTAAGAGATGTACAGTTGAATGCCCCTTTGGTGCACTGGATGATGATGCCAAGGGTACACCAATGGTTAATCCTACCAGGTGCAGAAGATGCGGAACATGTATGGGTGCCTGTCCTGAAAGGATAATCAGCTTTGCAGATTACAGTATTGAGTCCATTGGTGCACAAATTAAAGGCCTTGAGATTCCATCTGAAGATGATTATGAAGAACCTCCGTTAAGGATACTCGCATTAATATGCGAAAATGATGCATACCCTGCCCTTGACATGGTCGGCCTGAACAGAATCGATTATTCACCAATATATAGATTCATACCTGTCAGATGTCTTGGTTCGGTTAATACCATCTGGATAAAAGATGCTCTGGCAGGAGGTATGGACGGTGCTATCCTGCTTGGATGCAAGAAAGGTGATGACTATCAATGCCATTTTGTCAAAGGAAGTGAGCTTGCAGAAGTTAGAGTATCAAAAATCAGTGACGCCCTTGCCAGTCTGGCTCTTGAAACAGAGCGTGTAAGATATGAGGAGATTGCCATTGATGAATACGATAAACTGCCTGAAATCTTAAACGCTTTTGCCGAAGAGATTGAAGAGATGGGACCAAATCCATTCAAAGGCTTCTAAATTAATATATTGAGAAATATAGGAGGTATCATAATATGGCTGAACAATATCTTGCCCAACCTGATCTTGGTTTTATAAAAGAAGTCAGAACACTGGGTGGAGAATCTCTGAATAAATGTTTTCAATGTGCAACCTGCACCATTGCATGTCCCATTGCACCTGAAGACAGCCCATTCCCCAGAAAGGAAATGATTGCAGCCTCATGGGGACTTAAAGATAAACTTATTACCAGCGGTGACATCTGGCTGTGCCATGAATGCGGGGACTGCTCTGATCTCTGTCCCAGAGATGCAAAACCCGGTGATGTTCTTTCTGCTGTCAGGGCAGCTGCAATAACAGAATATGCAAAGCCGAAATTTCTTGCAAAAGCTGTTAATGACCCTAAAGCTCTTCCCTTTCTCATTGGAATTCCTGCAATATGGTTTGCACTTCTGGCCATCATTACCATGACAGCAGGTGATACAATGAGCAATATTTTCCATTCTGTATTTGGAGATATGCTGGGAGGACGTTTTCACTGGGCCCATGCCCATGAACCCGGAGTGATTTCCCATGCTGATTTTTTCTCAACATGGTTTGTTGACCTTACATTTTTACCAGCTGCCGGATTTGCTGCCATTGTTTTTGTGCTTGGCTTGAAAAATTTTATTTCAAACATCCATGAGAATGCTCTGCTGGAAGGTAAAACCTATAAAAAAACAATTGAAGCTCCGGAATTTATAAAAGCCATGGGTAAAGTCATAGTTACTGTGCTCACCCATAAAAAGTTCTCTGAATGTGAAGCAAATAATGATCGGTCCACACCCCATATGATGGTGCTTTTCTCATTTATCGGACTTTTCATAGTAACTAATATCTTTTTTATAGCACTATATCTTTTAAAAAGCCCCGGGCCTTATACCCAGCTCAATCCAGTAAAATGGCTTGCAAACATCAGCGCTGTTGCTTTAATAATCGGAGTAAGTTTAATGATTAAAAACAGGCTTGCGAAAAAAGATACACAACCGACATTTTATAAAGACTGGTATATACTATGGCTTATTTTCACACTTGCAGTATCCGGGCTTTTTGCAGAACTTGTGAGGCTTGCAGGCATCGCATCGGTTTCCTATTTCTTTTACTATGTTCATCTTATTGCTATTTTTAACCTCTTTTTATTCCTGCCCTTTTCAAAAATGGCGCACCTTGTTTACAGACTGGTAGCAATGACCTATGCAGAGTATAGTGGCAGAAAATACTAAACCATAGCATGAGCTTGGTTTCACTTTATCAATACAATGGGGTTATATTTTTCAATATAACCCCATTTTCTTCTTGCAATTTTCTAAAATCCCAATTATAAGGATTTTATAGACTCTGGAGTAAGAGAGATTTATGCTCTGTACAAAACAATTTAGTTTGCAGGGTTTTGGTTTTTTAATAGTAAATTTAAGGGGGAATTGTGGCGGTACAAGGAACTGTAAAATGGTTTAATGCAAAAAAAGGTTTTGGATTTATTGAGCAGGAAGAAGGAGAAGATGTCTTTGTACATTACTCTGCAATTGAGACTCCTGGTTTTAAGACACTGGAAGAAGGAGAAAAAGTTACCTTTGAAGTAGAAGAAAATGATAAAGGGCTTTCAGCAAAAAACGTTATTAAAGCCTGAATACGCTACACATTGATAACATGAATATAATATGAAGTTAATAAAGGATTAAGGGGCAGCCATAATACTGCCCCTTTTTATCTTTTAACACCCTGCCTTGCCGCAACTCTGTATTCAGGTAGTAGTGCAGAACTTCATTCATGTCTGTTCCGGGATCAGCCTGCTTCAGTATGGCATTGGATGCATTCTGTTCTGTCAGTATGATCTCAACACGGGATAGCTTTGATTTAATCACTTCCATGACTTCCTGTTCTGCGAGAAGTCCGAACCATACAGCAGCACATACTCCATCCAACACTACTATTTTATAACAATTCCCATGAAAAATTTCCTCTGCCTGTTCCTGTGTAGATAAACCATAAAATCCTGATGCGATTATCTGCCTTAAAGTTTATTATAATTAAAGTTAATTTAGCTTTGCTTAATTTTTAATTTTATATTATGATATTTTCTTAACAAAAATTATATCTGTTAATTATAGGAGATTATTTTGAAAAAAAAGATTGCCCTGCTTCCAGGGGATGGAATAGGCCCTGAAGTTATGAAAGAAGCTGTAAAAATTCTCAATGCTGTTTCTGAAAAATTTGATGTTGAATTTAACTTTGAACATGCAGATGTGGGTGGCGCAGCAATAGATAATCATGGGACAGCTCTGCCTGATAACACATTGCAGATTTGTAAAAATAGTGATGCCATCCTTTTCGGATCTGTGGGAGGTCCGAAATGGGACAGCCTGCCTCCTGAACAACAGCCTGAAAGGGGCGCTTTACTGCCCTTAAGAAAACATTTCAACCTGTACTGTAATCTCAGGCCTGCAAGGGTCTTTAAAGAGCTCTCCTCTGCCTCCCCCCTGAAGCCTGAAATTGTTAAATCCGGGTTTGACATACTCTGTGTACGGGAATTGACAGGCGGCATCTATTTTGGAGAGCCCAAGGGGATTGAGGGAAAAGGGCAGGCAGAAAAAGGGTTTGATACCATGGTGTATACACGCATGGAGATCGAACGTATTGCAAATCTTGCCTTTGAAGCTGCCCGGAAACGCAACAGGCGCGTCACAAGTGTGGACAAGGCAAATGTTTTAAATTCCATGGTGTTGTGGCGCAGGGTAGTATCAGATGTGGGAAGAGACTATCCCGATGTTCAGCTCAACCATATGTATGTTGATAATACAACCATGCAGCTTATTAAAGATCCCCATCAGTTTGATGTCCTTTTATGCGGTAACATGTTTGGTGATATAATTTCCGATGAATGTGCCATGATCACAGGTTCAATGGGCCTGCTTGCATCAGCAAGCATTAATGAAAAAAAATTCGGTTTATATGAACCTGCAGGAGGCTCTGCTCCTGATATTGCAGGCCAGGGAACTGCCAACCCAATTGCACAAATACTTTCTGCTGCAATGATGCTTAAATATACCTTTAATATGATCAAAGCTTCCAATGCCATAGAAGAAGCTGTATCAAAAGTATTTAAAAAGGGTATATATACAAAAGATCTTACCAGGGACAATTCTTTTGTAAGCACAGAACAGATGGGAGATGCAATTCTGGAAGAGCTTAATTTATAAAATAAAAAGGGATAAAAATTTTCATTTTATCCCTTTTATTATTTTGTGGCGGGAGTGACGAGACTCGAACTCGCGACCTCCTGCGTGACAGGCAGGCGTTCTAAACCGACTGAACTACACCCCCGCAAAACTTTTTAATTCTTATTTAAAACCACTTGATATTTTAAGTGGTGGGCGAAACAGGGCTTGAACCTGTGACTTCAACCTTGTAAGGGTTGCACTCTCCCAACTGAGTTATTCGCCCCACTCTTTAAAACAGAAAATTTATATCAAAAACAAGACAGGCTGTCAATACAAAACTTGTAAAGATCATTATTATTCCGCATTAACTGAATACATGCTGAATAACTTCATCCATGCTCTCAACAAAAATGATTTCAAGCTGCCTCTTTATTGATAAAGGTACATCCTCTTTAATATCCTTCTCGTTTTCCCTGGACATAATCACTTTTTTAATACCATTTGCATGGGCTGCAAGAAACTTTTCCTTGATTCCACCAACGGGAAGAACCCTGCCCCGTAAAGTAATCTCACCGGTCATTGCAATTGTCCGGTCTATTTTTTTACCCGTCAAAACAGAAACAAGGGCAGTGCATATTGTAATACCGGCCGAAGGACCGTCTTTAGGGATTGCCCCTTCAGGGACATGTATATGTATATCCATCTTTTTATAAAAATTATCATCAATGCCAAGTTCTTTGCTGCGTGACCTGACATAGCTCACTGCTGCCTGGGCTGACTCTTTCATTACATCCCCAAGCTTACCTGTAACAGATACATTGCCCTTGCCCGGCATGGTCACAGCTTCAATGGTTAAAAGCACGCCTCCAACCTGGGTCCAGGCAAGGCCGTTTAAAACCCCAACCTGATCCTTTGTTTCCAGCTGATTGTCCCTGAATCTCTTCTGGCCTAAATATTTCTGAACAGACATTGAAGTTATCCGGTTCAGTTTTCTTTGATTTGTCTCAACTATTTTCTTTGCTATCTTCCTTAAAAGCGAGGATATCTCACGCTCAAGATTCCTGACACCAGCCTCCCGGGTATAGTACCTGATAATGGATAAAATTGCATTTTTTGAGAATGTAACATCGGAAGGTTCCAGGCCATTTTCCTTTAACTGTTTTGGAACAAGGAAAATATGGGCTATCTTCTCCTTTTCATATTCTGTATAACCAGGTATGCGTATAATCTCCATCCTGTCCTGGAGAGGGCCTGGAATGTTGTGCAGGGTGTTTGCAGTTGTAATAAAGAGGATATCAGAAAGGTCATAATCCAATTCAAGATAATGGTCATTAAAACTCTTATTTTGTTCAGGATCTAGAACTTCAAGCAGTGCAGAGGATGGATCACCCCTGAAGTCAGCACTCATTTTATCCACTTCGTCAAGGCAGAATACCGGGTTATTATATCCGGTTTTCCTCAAGGTCTGAATAATTTTTCCAGGCATGGCACCAATATAAGTTCTTCTATGCCCTCTTATTTCAGCTTCATCCCTGACCCCGCCCAGTGAAATTCTTGCAAAGGCTCTTCCTGTTGCCCGGGCAACTGACTTTGACAATGACGTTTTCCCCACGCCAGGAGGCCCCACAAGGCAAAGGATCGGGCCTTTAATCTTATTTACCAGGGTCTGCACAGCAAGGTATTCCAGAATGCGCTCCTTGGGCTTTACAAGGCCATAATGGTCTTCATCAAGTATTCTGTTTGCCTCATCAATCTGTTTTTTAACCTTTCTCTTTCTATACCAGGGCAGATCAAGAATCCAGTCAATATAGTTCCTCACAACAGTTGCTTCCGAAGACATGGGAGACATCATCTTAAGTTTATCAGCTTCTCTGCGCACCATTGCAGCAGCACTTCTAGGCAGCCTTTTTTTCTTTATTCTCTTATCGAGCTCTTCTAATTCCTGGCTTGGCCCATCCTCCCCCATCTCTTTTTTAATGGCGCGTATCTGCTCATTTAAGTAATGTTTTTTCTGGATCTGCTCCATCTGACTTTTAACCCTGTCTTTTATTTTCAAGGACATTGAAAAGACATCGGTCTCTTTTTTAATGAGCTGTAAAATAAAAAACAATCTCTCTTCAACATCAATAATGTCAAGAATTTTTTGCTTATCTTCTATTTTAAAAGGCATCTTGACCGATAACAGATCAGCATATTTTGATGGATCAGAGCTTTCCTGCCTGATACTGTAAATGATCTCCCTTGAAAACAGTCCTGAGATTTCCGCATACTTTTCAAATGCCTCTGAAACTGTTCTGACCGCAGCTTCAGATCTATTTTCATCCATTGGTATATCAACAACACTTATAACTTCAGCCACAAGAAAGTCATCTTTCTCTTCCAGGGCAGCCAGGCAGCCCCGGGCAAGCCCCTTAACAAGAATTTTTATTGTTCCGTCGGGCAGGCGCAAAAGCTGAAGAATTTTTGCTTCAGTACCAGTCTTGTGGAGATCTTTTTCCCTGGGTCTCTTTACATCAGGCAGGTTCTGGGTCGCAAAAAAAATGATCTTATCTGTCTCCATTGCATAGGAGAGAGCTTTAATGGATTTTTCACGTCCTATAAAAAGGGAAGTTGTCATGCGTGGAAAAAGCACAACATCTTTTAAAGGGACCATGGGAAGCTCTTTTCTCTCAGCTTCAGCCCCATCCTGATTGAAAAACTTTGATATATTTATCATAAAACCATATAAAATTTAGGCCTGTTTTTTACTCTGCTCAAAAAGAAGTATTGGCTGCTCCTTGTCCAGAATAACCTCTTCTCCGATTACACACTCTTTTACATCATTTTTGGACGGCAGCTCAAACATGATTTCAAGCATGGCTTCTTCCAGAATTGCCCTGAGTCCCCTGGCACCGGATTTACGCTTTACAGCTTCCTTTGCAATGACAGTAAGTGCTTCATCAGTAAACAAAAGCTTAATGCCTTCCATCCTGAAAAGTTCCTTATACTGTTTAATGAGTGCATTTTTAGGCTCTGTAAGAATCTTTACAAGAGAGTCTTCGTTAAGCTCGCCAATGGATGTAATGACCGGAAGTCTGCCAAGGAATTCAGGAATAAGCCCGAATTTTATCAAATCCTCAGGCAGAAGCTTTTCCAGAAGTTCGCCAATGTTTTTCTTCCTTTTCACCTGGATATCTGCACCAAATCCCATGCTCTTACTATGCAGCCTTCTTTCCACAATCTTTTCAAGGCCTGTAAACGTACCGCCGCAGATAAAAAGGATATTGGAGGTATCAATTTTCACATAATCCTGCTGGGGATGTTTTCTGCCTCCTTTGGGGGGTATGCTTGCAATTGTACCTTCAATAATTTTCAATAATGCCTGCTGAACCCCTTCACCTGACACATCACGGGTTATGGAAGGGTTATCACCTCTCTGGGATATTTTATCTATCTCATCTATGTAGATGATACCCTTTTGCGCCTTTTCAATATCATAATCAGCATTTTGAACAAGTGACAGAATTATATTCTCAACATCCTCACCCACATAACCTGCCTCGGTGAGTGTAGTTGCATCGGCCAGAGCAAATGGCACATCCAGAAATCTTGCCAGGGTCTGGGCAAGTAAAGTTTTACCACACCCGGTCGGGCCTATGAGAAGAATATTGCTCTTCTCTATTTCAACATCTTCTGTGCTATTCTTAAAAACTGAATTGAGTCTTTTATAATGGTTATACACTGCAACAGACAGGACCTTTTTTGCTCTGTCCTGTTCAATAACATAACTGTCAAGTTTATCCTTGATCTCTTCGGGAATTAAAAAATCAGCAGGTTTTGCAGCATCACCACTCTTTTTCTCCTTTTCTTCATCCTCAATTATTTCACCGCAGAGTTTGACACACTCATTACAGATATACACACTTGGGCCTGCAATCAGTTTCATGACTTCCTTTTGATTCTTGCCGCAGAACGAACAAAAATACTTATCAGGCCCTTTATCCTTCCTATCCATTATATGTTACTCCTTTGAAGAATCACTATTTTCTTCCAGCTCTTTTCTGTTGACAACCACACGATCCACCAGTCCATAATCCTTTGCTTCTCCTGCTGTCATAAAAAAGTCCCTGTCTGTATCTGCTGCAATCTTTTCAATATTCTGACCTGTATGGGCTGATAAAATTCTGTTTAAAGATTTTTTGACCCTTAATATCTCATTGGCCTGGATTTCTATATCAGATGCCTGGCCCTGGGCGCCGCCCAGGGGTTGATGCATCATAATCCTGGAATTTGACAGGGAGTACCGCTTCCCTTCTGCACCTGCTGCAAGGAGGACAGCACCCATGCTTGCTGCCTGGCCTATACATACCGTTGCAACATCAGGTTTGATATACTGCATGGTATCATAGATTGCCAGACCTGCAGCAACTTCACCGCCTGGTGAATTTATATAAAAATTAATATCCTTATCAGGGTCCTCTGATTCCAGAAAAAGTAACTGGGCTACTATCAGATTTGCAATCTCGCTGTTAATGGCAGATCCCAGAAAAAGTATTCTATCCTTTAAAAGTCTTGAGAATATGTCGTATGAACGTTCACCTCTGTTGGTCTGTTCAACGACCATTGGAATTAACGGCAATGTATGACTCCTTAATTTAAATTAATATTATTTATCTGATTTTTCAGCCTTTTCAGCTTTTTTTTCAATAATATTGCTCTTCTCAACGATAAGCTCCACAGCCTTTTTTTCAAGCTGGGTGTGTTTAAAATTTTCCAGCTGGTTTTTATCCATATTAAAATAATTCTTTATGGCATCCACAGAAGCATTCATCCCCCTTGCCATTTCTTCAAAGCTCAGGTTCAGCTCTTCATCACTCATTTCAAGATTTTCCTGGTCTATGATTTTATCCAGCAGAAGATGCCGTCTTGCCTGTTTTTCAGCAACATCCCTGTATTTCTTTCTCAGGGATTCCCTGCTCATGCCCGCCTCTTCAAGGCTCGTATTGTTCTGCATATATGCCTGTTCTGCCTCTGCAATTATACCATTCAGCTCTGCTTCAACAAGGCTTTCAGGAACCTCAAATTTATATTTTCCAATGAGATTCTGAAAAATCTGCTCACTTAATTCGTGCTGTACTCTTTGTTTATAGCCCTGGGTGAGATTTGCCCTTATATCATCCTTTATCTGATCAATGCTCTCGTATTTACCAATATCTTTAATCAATTGTTCATCGTCCGGCATAATCTCTTCATGTATCTCTTTTACCTTGACCTTATACTCTATTGTTTTGCCGGCAAGTTCTTTTTCCACACCATCTTCAGGGTAGGCAACTTTAATCTCAAGATCCTGTTCCGGTATTACTCCAATCATCTTTTCTGTAAATTCACCGGGCATGGTGTCAGTACCAACGGCCATGACAAAATTTTCAATCAGGGGAGTTGCTTCAAAGGGTTTATCATCTAAAAAACCCTGGTAATCAATTAAAACAAAGTCATCTTTTCTGACAGCTCTTTCCTCTTTAACAGGCTGTTTAGATGCCATTGTCTTTCTGATCATCTGAATCTGTGCTTCGATTTCATCATCGGAAACTTCATAAAGGGTTTTGTTTAACTCCATGCCCTCTATCTCAAGGTCTTCTATTTCAGGCTTTACTTCAACAGTTATATCAAATGAGTATGCAGATTCGGGGTCAAGTTCAGGAGGGTCCATTTGAGGACTTGCAATGATCTTTAAATCATAATCATCAATGGCTTTTTTAAATATCTTCTGGATGAGTTTTGGAACAACATCTCCATGCACATCTTTTGAAAATCTGTTTTCAAGTACTTTGCGGGGAACTTTACCACGCCTGAAACCTTTAACCTCAGCCTTTTTCTTAAGTTCTCTATAGGCGTTATCCAGCTCTTCTGCAACCATCTCCTTTGGAATTTCGCAATTGATAACTTTTTTTACCGAACTTTTATCCACAACATTAATCTGCATTTTCCCATCCTGTTTAAAAAAACCTAATAAAGTTAATAATAAAATCTTTTATTTAAAAATAATAAAATAGCATGTAATATACAATCAGTATTAAATTAAATTTAATTAAATATCACAGTCACAATTGTATAAAATAAACGTTAAACATACTGGTGTCAAGATCATTGAATAAAGAAATCATTTCAGCAAGTTGTATATTACTGATTATTATACTCTGCCAGACCTTCCATATACATGTCTGCAAGGCAGAATCAATCATTAATACAAACCTGAAAACAATTGTAATTGATCCGGGCCATGGCGGAGAGGATACAGGAATAACAACCCTGCCCGGCCTCTCTGAAAAGCAATGCACATTAAAGCTTGCAAAAATCATAGCTGTTCTTTTAAGGAACAGGTACACTGTGCTTTTAACACGGGACAGAGATCTTAATTTATCCTGCCTGAAAAGAACATCCTTTGCAAATATAAACAACGCAGATATTTTTATAAGCCTTCACACAAAAAAAAGAGAAACTGATCCTGGTTCTCTTATTGTCTGTGCACCCATGGAAGCCTTGAAACATTCCAGGCAGATCAGCCCTGCGCCATGGGAAGCTGAACAGATTAAACAGATTAAAAAGAGTATGGACTTTGCAAAAATCTTTGCAGGTGAATTTTCCCGCAGATTCTCCACTGATTTCATTGTCACACAGGCACCAGTGGTTGTCCTCCAGGGAGCACAAATGCCTGCCCTTTTAATGGAAACTTTTTCCATGGATGAACTCCTGGGCGGGACAGACCAGGAGATAATCCTCCAGAACCATGCAGAAATAATTGCCAGGGTTCTGGAAAATATTCTTAAATAAAACAGATTAATCCTTTGACAATACTGTGAATTTTCTTGTGATAAACTCTCCTGTTTCATCAACAAGGGTAAGGATATGGGCACCTGGTCCGGGTGCAAGCTCCATCTGATGGATCTCCCTTGTCATACCCACATACTCTTGATCAAGATGCCAGTAAATTCCAATGCTGGTCTGCCTGTGGGCTGCCTCAAAAACTATTTTTCCCCTTTTCCCCCCAAGGGTGGTTGGGATATATATCATGCCATTTCTG
Organism: uncultured Desulfobacterales bacterium; assembly: GCA_964593725.1. Taxonomy (GTDB): domain Bacteria; phylum Desulfobacterota; class Desulfobacteria; order Desulfobacterales; family Desulfobacteraceae; genus JAIOSM01. Next base: position 4,493 of record CAZQJS010000027.1, on the reverse strand, counting down.
TCAGGGTATATTATTGACATGACAGGTGAGTCTGCCATGGTATCTGCACCCTGGCAATCAGATCTAAAGGGGGGCAGGGGCTGATAATCAGCATGCCTGCGTTTATAGAAGTATTCTGCCACAGGCGGCAGCACAAACCAGTTAACGGTTTTTATATCAGCAACCCTTTCACATCTGCTTTCAACCTGGAAAGAGTGTGTGGAATCGCAATGGATGGCCCTGCAATAGGGGCATGGCCTGGACCCTGTTCCTTTGAATGTAATATACTCCTGACGAGTCTCTTTGCAGTCAGGGCCTGCACGGAACCCGCTCCTGGCACAGGTTGTAACTTTGATAAGACGGGATTCGGGTCTGTCAAACCATTCACCCGTATCAAGGAGGCCGAAAAGATCAAACATTACAGGTGCAGCACTTGAAGCTCCTGTGAGCCCGGCCCGGCCTTCACCGTCTGCATTGCCCACCCAGACCCCGACAACGTACTCCGGGGTGACCCCCACGGCCCAACCATCCCTGTATCCGTAGCTTGTACCTGTTTTCCAGGCAATCTTTTTTGAAGAGGTGAAATTACGCCAGAAACCCTCATTCCCGGGGCGGACCACTTCCAGCATTGCCTGGAACGTAAGATAACATGCACCCGGACCCAGGGGGAAATTATATTGTCCTGCCTTGTGCATCTTTTCTGAATCCCGGAACAGATAATGGGGTCTGATCAATGCCAGATCCTGACTGCTCCTTCTGTTTTCAAGGCTGTCCTCATTTTCAAAAAACCGGTTAAGGCTGCCTGCCATGGCTGCATAGGCTCCTGTAATATCCCACAGGGTACCTTCTGCCCCTCCCAGGATAAGGGTGAGGCCATACCCATTGGCAGGCCGGTGCAGAGTTGTTATCCCAATTTGTTTTAAAAATGTATAGAACCTGTCCACACCATGGGATTGAAGCATACGCACGGCAGGTATGTTCAATGAACGTGCCAGTGCCATGTATGCCGGCACAGCACCCTGAAAGGTCTTTGAATAATTTTCCGGAGCAAATCCACCTATCTTTACAGGGGTATCTGCAACCAGTTGAGAAGGCAGAATTTCGCCTGCCTGGAGCATGGCAGCATAGAGAAATGGTTTCAAAATACTGCCAGTGCTCCTGGGGGAAGTTATTATATCCACATGGGTACCATTGTCAGACCGGGATGAATCAATGACGTTTCCAACATATACAAGGATATTTCCCGTTGCGACCTCAATTATCAGTGCAGCACTGTTTTCTATTCCATTGGCTGACAACTCTCTGTGGTGGCGATTAATAATATTGACAGCCCTTCTCTGCAATGTTCTGTCAATGGTAGTCCTTATACGGAAGTTCGGCGTTTCCTTCAATTTTCTTACACCCCGGCCCTTCCTGAATCCTGTGTCAGCTGCAATGCGGTTCAGAAGATGGGGTGCATACATGGGAATGGGGTGGGGTTTTCCCGGCAGGAGTTCTGCTCTGGCAAGTTTGTATGTAAGAGGGTCAATAATATTGTTTTTTTCCATTTTTTCAAGGAGTCTGTCCCGTTTATCTTTTAATTTTTTTCTGTTCCTGCCGGGATGTATCAATGACGGACTGTTGGGCAGAACAGCCAGCATTGCAGCTTCAGCCCAGGAGAGATGCTGGGGTTCACACCCGAAATAACGAAAGGAAGCAGCTTCTATTCCAACAATATTGCCTCCAAAAGGAGCATGGGATGCAAAAAGGGCTAATATCTCCTGTTTATCCATGGACATCTCCAGGCGCAGGGCCATGATGATCTCAATTGCTTTTTCCAGAAATGTTCTGGCCCGGCCCTGCCGGGAAAGGCGAATTACCTGCATTGTAATGGTGCTTCCGCCGCTTACAACAGCGCCCCTCTTTAAATCCTGGAAAGCTGCCCGGGCAAGAGCCATGGGGTCAACCCCGGGATGGGAGAAAAAACGTTTATCTTCAAACAGAACAAGTGCCTTTATATACTTTTCAGGAATTTTACTGCCCAGGGGGAAGCGCCACTGTTCATCCCGGGCTATAGCTGCACCAAGAAGATGGCCGGACCTGTCCTCAATTGTAAGGGAAAAAGGTCTTTCAAATAAAGGATCAGGCAGGCATCCCAGAAACAGAACCACAAGAATAAGAACAGGTGCCAGATATATTTTTTTTCTTAACAGATTGAAAACACCTGGCATGCTTAATCATCTGCGCCCTGTTCTGCAACAACTATCCAACCGCCCGAAACCCTGGCATTAATGGCTGCATCATACATTGTTTCCACCATTACCATGGGCTTATAATACCTTCCAATGTAGCCTGCATTCAATAATACCCTGAATGTTTTTCTCTCTTGCTCTTTCAGGTCAAAATAGGTGAGAACTCTGTCATCACGGATATCCTGATATTCAAATGCCCTGTCCTTTTTCCGGGTGTGATTTAAATCCATCCTTGTATTATGTATTTCCCAGCCTGACGGGAATATGTGGGTAAGGGCCACCTCTTCATAACTGCCATTTCCGGAAATATTATAAACTGTTACTTCAGCCACAAAATCAGTTCCCTGGGCAAGCTTTGCAGGATCAATCCTGTCCCCATTGGGAAGATGGTATTTAACAGCCAGCATAAGACCGTTCCGTGCTGATTTTTCTTTTCCAGGTTCCGGGATTCCAGTAAGGATAAGACGCGGGTATATCCGGCTTTTACTCCTGTTTACAATCTTAATTTTTCCCTGGGCTGTACCATTGATCCCAAGCTCTTTCTGGATAACAGGGGATACCATGGAAATAATTCCCGGATTTTCATTATTCCAGGTAATGTCAAACACTGTTTTTCCGGTTTTATCACATATTCCTGCAAAGGCAGACATGGCAATCAATGAGTATGCCGTAGTCTGGGTACTCATCCACTCATCATTATTCAATGCTGCAGATATCTCCCCTGCCAGGGAATCTGCCTTTTCCCTTAAGCCCATGAGGCATAATGATTCAAGGATCATGGCTTTGTCACGCAGGTCTGAGCCATATGTATTGGAAAGTTCTCTGTATTTGTGTATCCTGATACTGGTATTATTTATAAGTTCAGCACTGGCTTCAGGCTGGCCTGCAAGTTCATAGGCACTGGCCAGACGATATTTAACCAGAGAAGAGAGCCTGGTTTGCTCCCTGAGCCTGTTCATGGCCCCAAGTTCGGGAACACCTGCAAGAGCCAGGGTGTATAACCTGTATGCCTGGATCAGCTCTGAGCGGTAGGAACCTGAACTCCATGAATCAGCCATGTTCTTCTGAAAAATCTTCCAATTTTCCAACAGCCCCGAAGGAATTGAATAGCCTGCCTTTTTGGCCTCCAGCAGAAAATGACCTGCATAGTTTGTACCCCAGGGATCTGCTTCCCATGAACCAGGCCAGTAACTGAATCCTCCATCGGCTGTCTGGAAGGTTCCAAGCCGTCTTATGCCTGCTGTAATATTTGCCTGGATCCTGTCCTGCCTGGCACTGGTGAGTTTTAACAGCTTATCCAGATATAGCTGTGGAAATACCGAAGATGTAGTCTGTTCAACACATCCATGGGGATATCGAATAAGATATCCAAGTCTTTTCCCAAGGTTCAGAGGAGGTATTCTTGAAACTTCCAGCAATGCCTTGTTTGTTCCGGTGATACCGGGGAATTTAACCTCTTTTTCCCATGTTTCTCCCGGAGCAAGGCTTGTACCAAACCCATCCACAATTTTTTCCGAAGGTATCCTGATTGAAATCTCCATGGTCTGTTCAACAGATTCATCCTTGCATATGGCCTTCATGGTAACTTTGCCCACACCAGGCAGGGAGCCTGTTTTTAATTTAAAAAATACAATCTGATCCCCTGTTTCTGTAAATGTAATTTTTTTAGTTGCAAGCCTGATATCACTTCCCTCAATGGAAAAAAATTTATTTGTTCTTATTGTGATCCTTACATCCTTTATTTTGTCTTCCATTGCAAACACAGAAACCGGCAGGGAGACCTCCTCGTTGGGGCCAAGAACCCTGGGAAGAGAACCAAGCAGCATCAGAGGTTTACGCACAAACACACTCTTTTCATCAAACCCGAATGCATCACCGCTGCCAGCCACAACCATTACCCTGACAGAGCCCAGATATTTCGGAATATCAACTTCATGGGTATTTACTGCCCCCTGTTTTAAATCAAAGGGACCAAGGAATCTCACCATGGGAGGAAAACGATTGGCTTTCTTACTTTTTGAGTGCATGAGAGATTCATCTCCGCCAATGGCAAGAAGGTTTTCCAGAGCTCCACCATATGCCCCTGCAACATAGTTGTAGATATCCCAGGTCTTTACACCCAGGGATTCCCTTTTATAAAAATAATTCCAGGGGTCAGGTGTCCTGTAATTTGTAAGATCAAGAAGGCCATCATCAACAATGGCAAGGGTATATGTCATTGCCCTGCCATTTTTCTCCATAACCTTGATACTTGTCTTGCTGTCAGGCACAAAAACATCGGCA
>CAZQJS010000026.1:0-41896 GCA_964593725.1 uncultured Desulfobacterales bacterium | reverse complement strand
AGCGAGTATGGGTGTTATTATCCATCGAGAGTTCGAATCTCTCTTTCTCCGCCATAACCAAAGATTTCAGGGATTGAGGCATATTGCTGACAATCCCTTTTTTTTTGGTTTTTAGTCAAATAGATTGACAGATTTTGTAGTTGAACTATAATTTAGTATTTATTCATATTTTGCTGTTAGGAGAAAAAGAAAATGAGATACCGGTTCACATTTGAGAAAAATATAAAAAATGATGTTCTCACTGTTTTTGAGGCAGGCGAAATTGACAACAATTATGTGGTTATGTATGAAGGGACATACGGTTTAAAAGAGATGGCACAAGCATCTGAAAAAGGCGCTGATCAGTTCATTTCAAAGCTGCGCAAGAAAAATTTTTTCCCGGATGCCCTTATTTCCTCAAAACTTTATGAAGCAACCATGGATTTTTTTTCCAGCAAGTCAGAAGATAAAATAGTTGTAAATTATGAAGATGCAGAAAGCCTGGCTGCTGAGGAAATAGTGGAAGAGGTCCTTGAAGTGGACGCTCTTCTGGCAGAAGATGACGATGATATTTCCGAGGATGCAATTAAAGAGATAGACATGGACGATGATACACCTAAATTCAAGCCGGAAGACAATTCAGAACATGAGGATTAGGATTATCCATGAAAGATAAGATAAACAGGATTGTTCTGTCTGCTGCTGAAGAAGCTTTTAAAAAGGGGCTTTTAACTTCCCATGAATTTCCAGAAGTTGAGTTTGAAGAGCCAAAGCATGAGTTACAGGGTGATATTTCAACCAATTTTGCCATGGTTTCAGCCTCAATACAGAAAATGGCACCCCGCAAAATTGCCGAGGCTGTTATATCTTTTATCCAGCCAGACCAGGGCCTGATAGAAAAGGTTGAAATTGCAGGTCCCGGGTTTATTAATTTTTTTCTCTGCAATGGCGCGTGGCATCAGGTTATTAAGCAGGTTTTTGTTCAGGGCAGAGGATATGGAGCATCAAACCTGGGCAGGAACAGGAAAGTACAGGTTGAGTTTGTAAGTGCAAATCCCACAGGCCCTTTACATGTAGGGCATGGCCGGGGAGCTGCCGTTGGAGATGCAGTGGGGAACATCCTTGCTTTTGCAGGTTTCAGTGTTCAAAAGGAGTATTATATAAATGATTCAGGCCGCCAGATAAAAACTCTTGGAAAATCTGTGTGGCTGCGCCTGCTTGAACAGGAGGGCAGAGATGTTGATTTCCCTTCAGACTGTTACCAGGGTGATTATATAAAGGAATTTGCAGGAGATATCCTGCTTGAAAAGGGATCTGACCTGCTTGGGAAGAATGAGACAGAAGCAGTGTCCATATGTGCTGAGTATGCAGCCCGGCGCATCCTTAACGGAATAAAGGATGACCTTGAAAATTTTGGCGTGGAATTTGATCAATGGTTCAGCGAGAAAAGTCTTTATGATTCTACTTCCGGTGAACATTGCGGCATATCATCGGTTCAGGAGACAATTGATAATCTGCAGTCAAAGGGTGTTATTTATGAAAGCGATGGTGCATTGTGGTTTAACACGGAAAAATTTGGTGATGAAAAAGACCGTGTTGTTGTAAGGAGCAATGGTGTCACTACATATTTCGCATCAGATATTGCATACCATAAAAATAAGTTTGAACGGGGGTTTGACAGGGTTATTGATGTCTGGGGCGCAGACCACCATGGATATATCCAGAGGATAAATGCCTGTATTGATGCATGCGGCTATAACAGCAGTGAACAATTTGATGTTATTCTTGTTCAGCTTGTCAATCTTCTGAGGGGTGGTGAACCCTTTGCAATGTCAACCAGGGCAGGTGAGTTTGTCACCCTCAGGGATATTATTGCAGAGGTGGGCAAAGATGCTGCAAGGTTCATGTTTTTAAGCCGGAGTTATGATTCAAAGCTTGATTTTGATCTGGAGCTTGCCAAGGAGAAAAGTAATAATAATCCAGTGTTTTATGTGCAGTATGTACATGCAAGGATTTCAAGCATACTTCAAAAAGCTGAACAGGCAGGTCTGATTAAAGAACAGGATATTGTCTGGCATGACGGGCTGAATGATTTTTTAAACAATCTTAAGGAAAAAGAAGAGATTAATTTAATAAAAATTCTTTCCCTGTTTGGTGAAAACGTTGAAAAAAGTGCAGCAACCCTCCACCCCCATATAATTTTTACCTATCTTATGACACTTGCCCAGGCATTCCACTCCTATTATAACAGGCATAAAGTCATTACAGAGGACAAGCCGGTCAGCATCGGGCGGCTCTGCCTTGTTACAGCAGTGAAAAAAGTTATCGGAAACGGCCTTGGCCTGCTTGGTGTTTCCGCTCCTGAGAGGATGTAGCAATGCCATCCATAAAAAAAGGAGTACTCTATTTAATCCTTTTTTTTATCATTACATGGATGTTTGTCCTTGGTATTTTTGTTGGCAGGGGCAGTGCCCCTGTAACGTTTGATACACGGAAATTTCAAAAACGGCTTGCAGAGATTCAAGGCAGATATGAAGCAGAGCACCAGGAGTCGGGTAAGACTGATATTCAGTTCTATGAAGCATTGCAGAAACCCATGCCAGGAGCAGACACATTGCCGGACAATCACACTGCAAAAGTTTCTGATCCTGAACCTGCAGGTATGGCAGATGTGCATGGTTCATCAGATAAAACAAACAGCCGGCAGAGGCCAGACAGGGCAATTACTCTGAAGGTCGGTCAGAAAAGTCTGACCAAAGCCAGATATGATGCCCTGGCAAAAAAGAGAGCAGGCAGGCCCATTGCTGCATCCAGACCGGACAGACCTGAACCGGCTCCAGTAATAAAGCAGCCCCGAAACAAACCTGAACAGAAAATAAAGGGCGGCTATACAATTCAGATTGCAGCTTACAAGGATGTTCAGCGGGCCATGGGTAAGATATCTTCGCTTAAGGCAAAGGGTTATAAAGGTTATAAAACAAAGGGTGAAGTGCAGGATCAGATATGGCACAGGGTAAGGATTGGCCATTTTTCCAATACAGAAGTTGCACGTATTTATTTACGTAAGCTTAAAAAAGATGGTATTAATGGGATTATAATCAAGCAGGATTAACAATATTTATTATGGTAAATAAAGAGGGGTAAAAATGAAGATTTCAAAGCAGGATGTTGAAAATATAGCCCATCTTGCGAGGCTGAAAATTGATGACTTTCTTGTTGAAAAATATGCAGAGCAGATAAGTGACATATTAAAATATATTGACCAGTTGAAAAATGTGGATATTACAGGTGCAGACCTTGTATCTGATGCATCGTTTAATACAAATGTTTTAAGATCTGATGAATCTGTAAAACCGGGCGGGCCAGATGTGACCCTGGCAAATGCACCGGACAGGATTGATGACTTTTTTCAGGTGCCAAACACCATTAAGCCAAATTAATAAAGAGAACCCAGGCAAAGGATTTAGAATAATGGATATCCAGAAACTTACCATACATGAGTTGGGAAAACTTCTCAGAAGCTCTGAAATAACTTCACAGGAGATCACAGAACTCTATTTTAAGAGGATTGAAAAATATGATAAAGATATTGGCGCTTATATAACCATTGACAAAGAGTATGCCATGGGGCAGGCCAGGAAGGCAGATCAGATGATTGCCAGGGGCAATGGTATTTCACCTCTTACAGGCATACCCATTGCTGTAAAGGACCTTCTCTGCACAAAAGGTGTAAAAACAACATGCGGATCCAGGATACTTGAAAATTTTATACCTGAATATGATGCCACCATTATCTCTGTGTTAAAAGAGCAGGGCGCTGTTATAATTGGTAAGACCAACCTTGATGAATTTGCCATGGGCTCTTCCACTGAAAATTCATTTTTTCATATAACTAAGAATCCCTGGAATAAAGAGTATGTGCCAGGAGGATCCAGCGGAGGGTCTGCAGCTGCAGTTGCAGCAGGATTCTGTGCAGGGGCATTGGGAACAGATACAGGCGGTTCAATCCGTCAGCCAGCATCCCATTGCGGTATAGTAGGGTTAAAACCTACCTATGGCAGGGTTTCAAGATTCGGCCTTGTATCATATGCATCATCCCTTGATCAGATAGGGCCGATAACAAAGGATGTAAAGGATGCTGCCATATTATTGAGTTCTATTTCAGGCAGGGATATAAAGGATTCAACTTCCATTGATGAAAAAGTCCCTGATTATATGTCTGTTTTTGATCAATTTGAGAAAAACGGTTTAAAGGGCATGAAGGCAGGTATACCCAAAGAGTATTTATCCCTTGAAGGCATTGACCCTGATGTTGAAAAGATTTTTTACCAGGCAGAAAAACGTCTTAAAGACCTTGGTGTTAAAGTTGTTGAAGTATCCCTTCCCCATACGCAGTACGTTGTTGCAGCCTATTATATCATAGCCCCGTGTGAAGCAAGCTCTAACCTTGCACGGTTTGACGGAGTGAGGTTTGGCCACAGGAGCAGAACATCCAGTGAACTTCTTGATATGTATAAAAATACAAAATATGAAGGTTTTGGTGAAGAAGTAAAAAGAAGGATAATAATTGGTACCTATGCACTTTCAGCAGGATATTATGATGCATATTATGCAAGGGCATCCAGAGTAAGATCATTAATAATGGAAGATTTTACAAAGGCATTTAAGGATGTTGATATAATTATTTCACCGGTTGCACCCACCCCTGCTTTTAAAATAGGTGAGAATACAGACGATCCCCTTTCAATGTATTTGTCTGATATTTTTACCCTTTCTGCTAATATGGCAAGTGTTCCTGGAATTTCTGTTCCAGCTGGTTTTTCTCCTGAAGGGCTGCCTGTGGGATTGCAGATCATGGCATCCAGGTTTGATGAAACAAGTTTGTTAAAGGCAGGTTTTGCATTTGAGCAATCTTTATTATCAGATTATGGGCAGGATGGCAGGAACAGATTTTGCAAATTATAAATTAATAACTATCTTATTAATTAAGTAAATAATATTAAGGAGGCACAAGGGTATGGCAACCATTAATTCGGGCAGCCAGAGCGTGAAAAAGGCCATTGCATGGATTTCAGAGAAGAGAAAAGAGCATCCTGAAAAAGATGTGGCATTGATTGCTGAGGATGCCAATTTCCGTTTTGATCTGAGTCCAAAGGACTCAGAGTTTATTTTAAGATTTGTAAAAGACCCTGAAAAATAAAATTTTCATAAATGACAGGCCATGGTGGGAAAATGTCAGATATCAGAATTCTTTCCGAAGCGCTTTCAAATAAAATTGCAGCAGGAGAAGTCGTTGCAAGGCCTTCTTCTGTTGTAAAGGAGCTCATTGAAAATGCTATTGATGCAAGGTCTTCCCTCATTACCGTTGAAGTTGAAAGTGGCGGGCAGAGTCTCATAAGGGTTTCAGACGATGGAACCGGAATGACAAAGGATAATGCCTTGTTATCCATTGAAAGGTTTGCAACAAGCAAGCTTCAGGATGCAAAAGACCTTTTTTCCATCTCCACAATGGGGTTCAGGGGAGAGGCACTTCCTTCCATTGCTGCGGTTTCAAAATTTACCCTTATAACAAGGGCCAAGGATGAGGACAGCGGAACCAATATCATAATATCAGGCGGGAAAGTTCTCAGCGTGACTGAAACAGGCGCTCCCATAGGTACAATGGTGCAGGTAAAGGATCTTTTTTTTAATACACCTGCAAGGAAAAAATTTCTGAAAAGCAATGCAACAGAGATGAGCCATATTGCAGATATTTTTTCTTCCATTGCCCTGGGAAATAAATATGTTGGATTCAGGCTTTTCAGCAGTGGAAAATTAATAAGAAGTTTTGCATCGTCGGATTCATTAAATGAACGTGCAGTAAAAGTTCTGGGAAAGGATTTGTCAGCACATCTTCTGGAGATCAACCTTCAGGAGGATAATATCAATGTTTCAGGATTTATTTCAACTCCGGAAATCACAAGAAGCAGTTCAAGAATGATAAGAATCTTTGTGAACAACCGTCCTGTGCATGACAGAGCAATTGCTTCTGCTCTGTTTAACGGGTACAGGGGAAACCTTATGAAATCGCGTTTTCCCCTGGCAGTGCTCTATATATCCCTTCCCTATGACAAGGTTGATATCAATGTTCATCCTGCAAAAAACGAGGTACGTTTTTTTGAGGTCGAAAAAGTTTGTAATGTTGTAACCCTGGCAGTGAAAAATACACTTGATAAAGTCCGTGAGGCTTTTTATAGTGTAAAGGAACCTGTCAAGGCATCAAAGCCTGTTGAATTTAAAAAGCCTGTTGAACCTGAGACGTCTGTTAAGGCTGTTCAGGAATCATTGTTTCAATATTCCGGGAAAAGTAATAAAATGCCCGGAAACATAAAACTGAAAAACAAACAGGCAGTTCCGGTCAATCAGGTTGTTTCGGAAAAAGGGCAGACAATCTCCCAGGATGAAATAATTCTTGAACTACCCATTGAAAATGTTGATACAGCTCCTGGTGCAGTAAAAAAAGAGCCTGAGGTACAGCCGCCCCATGAAAAAAAGTACTTTATTAAAGGGCAGGTAATGTCAACCTATATTATTGCCGAGACATCCAGTGGAATGATTCTGGTGGATCAGCATGCAGCCCACGAAAGAATAGTGTATGAAAAATTAAAACTTGCCAATGAAAAGTCAGTTGTAGAGTCCCAGACCCTTTTAATGCCGGAAACACTGGAACTTGGCTTCAGGGAAGCCCAGCTGCTTGGCGTGATTGCCGAGGCATTAAAGGATTATGGCTTTGATATTGAGCCCTTTGGCGGTACTACATTTATCATAAAATCTGTGCCTGCAATCATTGATAAAAAGGAGACAGCACCTTTTATACTTGAGATGATCGATAATCTTGTGGATAAAAAAACCAATGCCATAAAAAATCAATGGCTTGATGATACCTTAATGCTCATGGCCTGTCACAGTGCAATACGGGCAAACCACAATATGAATATTAAGGAGATGGAACAGCTCCTGCTTGACCTTGAAAAATGCAGTAATCCGCTCCACTGTCCCCATGGACGTCCAACCATGATAAAATGGAGCAAAAAGGATGTTCAAAGGATGTTTAAAAGAATAGTTTAAAAGGAATTTTTAATGTATTCGGGGTTTAAAAAGATTTACCAGATATATTTCCAGAGTCTCCAACCGACTTTCTCTTCTTTGTAATCTGATTCATTCTGGGGGGGTACCATTTTTTCAGGATCCATTCTCTGCTGCTGCTGCCTTTGTCTGGCATAACTCTTTTCTTCCTTGAACTCCTCATATTGTTCTGTCATTCTATCAAATACTGTTTTATTTATTTTTGCAGCAAGCAGGCTTATTTCAGGGATTATTCTATCTGTTTTATCCACCTGGCTGAAAAACGGTTTTACGGTTTTGTCTCTGATATCATATATATTGGCATCAATACTGAAAGCATCTGCAAATTCGGTTATACTGCCCATGAGTACATAGTCGGATCTGGTTTCTTCAGCAATGGATGATATAAGTTTATCCTTTGGAAGTTTATTATTTTTTTTCAAAAGATCAACAATTGTCCGTTTGTCAACAATTGTGGTATGTTCAGGCCATGTAAGCCTTGAACAGAGCATTTGTTCAATGCCGTGCTGTATGTGGGTTATATCCTTGCTGGAGTGAATTTCAAAGGGTAGAATCACAATCTTCTTAATACCGTTTGCAAGGGCTGTATTAAAATGTGCCAGGGGGAAAATAAAACAGATTGATAATATTATTATCTTTGTCAGTTGCTGAGTTTGTCGAATAACCAGGCATTTAGCTGTTAACATTTTTAATTATCGTCCTTAAGTTTTGTTTTAATAATCCGGGTTATAATCTTTGGATCGGCCTTGCCCCTGGTCTCTCTCATAACCTGGCCCATGAAAAAACTGAAAAGTTTTGTCTTTCCGTTTTTATATGCTTCAACCTCTTTTGGGCTTTTATCCATGATCATGTCCACTATTCCACCAAGTTCAGAATGGTCAGATACCTGTTCAAGGTTTTTCTCTTTCATTATTGTGCCGGAGCTTTTTCCAGTCTCTGCCATCTCTTCAAAAATGGTCTTGGCAGCCTTTATATTTATTTTATTATTTTCCAGAAGTTTTAAAAGTTCTGCAAGCATGTCTGCTGAAACAGGGGAATCATTGATGTTCAATCCTTTTGTATTCAGCATACCAAGCACAGTAGTCATTATCCAGTTGCTTGCCTGTTTTTTGTCCTTAAGTTCTTTTATGGTTCCTTCGAAAAAATCTGCAAGCTCCTTTGAGCTTGTCAGCACCCGGGCATCATATTCAGGAATATTGAACTCAGCTGTAAACCTTGCCATTCTATCTGCAGGCAGCTCAGGAAGTGTTTTTCTTATATTTTCTATCAACTCTTTGTCAACAATTAAAGGGACAAGGTCAGGGTCGGGAAAATATCTGTAATCATGGGCATTCTCTTTCCCACGCATGCTGTTTGTCCGGTTTTTAACAGGATCCCACAACCGTGTCTCCTGGATAACTTCTCCCCTGTCTTCAAGTATGTATGTCTGGCGTTCAATTTCATAATTGATCGCTTTTTCCACATGTTTAAATGAGTTTAAGTTTTTAATTTCCGTGCGTATCCCAAACTCTTTTTCCCCTTTCATGCGCAGGGAAATATTGGCATCACATCTGAATTGACCCTTTTCCATATTAGCATCACAGGCATCAATATATTTTAAAATCTGGTGGAGTTTTTTCAAGTATTGAACTGCCTCTTCTGCCGATCTTATCTCAGGTTCACTCACAATTTCAACCAGGGGTATCCCTGTTCTGTTCAGGTCAACAAGGCTTTTACTTCTTGCAGGGTCATGGGTAAGCTTGCCTGCATCTTCTTCCATGTGGATCCTTGTGATGCCGATCCTTTTTTGATCAATATCAAGGAAACCGTGTTCTGCAATGGGATGTGCGTATTGGGAAATCTGGTATCCCTTGGGAAGATCAGGGTAAAAATAGTTTTTTCTGTCAAATCTGCTCTTTTCTGCAATCCTGCAATTTGTTGCAAGGGCGGTTTTTATGGCAAGAAAGACCGCCTCTTTATTCAGAACCGGCAGTACCCCGGGCATGCCGGTGCAGACCGGGCAGGTATTGGCATTGGGTGATTTGCCAAACTCTGTGGGACAGCCGCAGAATATTTTAGTTTTAGTTTTAAGCTGGGCGTGTACTTCAAGGCCAATAACCGATTCAAACATTTATATCACATACCTTTGAAATTATTATTTAATTCATATAAAATAAGTTTCTATTTATAACCCTGATTAAATTATTTGGCAATAATATTTTTTAGTTGAAATCATATCAATATAAATATAAGTAATTGTTGCACTGGAAAATATAATCCGGTTAATGGTTAATTATAAATTCAAAGGCAGAAAACAGATGAGCTTTTTTCTTTGTGTGATTGGAATGGTAATGGTTGTGGAAGGAGTCCCATATTTTACTGCACCTTCAGGAATGAAAAATTTGATAAGTATGCTTCTTACCCTTGATGATAAAATTTTAAGGGGATTTGGAGGTTTTCTTATGATTTCAGGTGTAATTATTGTTTATATGGGGAAGTATTTCAGTTAATGTATTCTCTGAAAAATTATGGTTTTGATCTGCCCGAAGAGAGGATTGCCCAGAACCCGGTTAAGAACAGGGATGGTTCCCGGCTTTTATTATTAAAAAAAGATGCCGGCACCACTGCCCATTTTTATTTTAAGGACCTGCTGGATCTTTTAGACAGGGGTGATCTGCTGGTTGTGAATAATACCAGAGTCATCCCTGCAAGGCTTAAGGGCAGAAAAAGCACTGGCGGTAAAGTCGAAATACTGATCATTGATTACATTAAGGGTATTGAGAATATAATTAAAAATTCAGATCAAGGGCCATACTTAGAGTGTGACTGCCTGGTAAAGGCTTCCAGAAGCCCCGGGCCGGGTGTTAAAATGTTTTTTGACCACGGGCTTGAAGCTTCTGTCATAGACAATAAAGGCAGTGTATGCACCTTGAGGTTTAAGGGCTTTAATAATTTTCTCAAGAGCATCAACCAGATAGGGGATATCCCTTTGCCCCCCTATATTAAAAGGGACCATGGCAGGGCTTTGGAAATTGACAGGACAAATTACCAGACTGTTTATGCAGAGGAAGAAGGAGCTGTTGCTGCTCCCACAGCAGGGCTTCATTTTACTGAATCTCTGTTGGAAAATCTTGTTAAGAAAGGAGTTGAGACAGTAAACATCACACTCCATGTCGGGTATGGCACATTTGTCCCTGTACGGGTTAAGGATATACGGGATCATAAAATTCATTCTGAATATTTTAAAGTTTCCAGGGAAGCTTCCGAGAGTATTAACAGGGCAAAGAATGAAGGCAGGAGAGTTATAGCTGTGGGTACCACAAGTGTACGCACCCTGGAATACCTTGCAGCAGAGGATGGCAGAGTAACCCCCGGCAGTGGTATGTGTGATATATTTATCTATCCCGGTCATACTTTTAAATGTGTGGATGCCATGATAACTAATTTTCATCTGCCTGAGTCAACACTGGTCATGCTGGTTTCAGCCTTTGCCGGCCGTAAAAATATTCTCAGGGCCTATGAAATTGCAATCAGGGAAAAATACAGGTTCTTCAGCTATGGTGATGCCATGTTGATAGAATGAAAAAACAGGATAAAAGACAATGTTTGAATTTGAAATAACTGGTACAAGCAGTGAGACAAGGGCCAGGACAGGAAAAATAAAAACGTCCAGGGGTGTGATTGAAACTCCTATTTTCATGCCCGTGGGTACACTTGGTTCTGTCAAGTCCCTGATTGTTGAAGAACTTGAGCAATGTTCTGCCCGGATCATTCTCGGGAACACATATCATCTGTATTTAAGACCGGGAATTGATGTTATTGATCATATGGGCGGGCTCCATAATTTTATCAACTGGGAAAAACCCATACTGACCGACAGCGGCGGATATCAGTTTTTTTCCCTGGCAAAACTTGCAGAATTCAGTGATAAAGGTGTATCATTTCAATCCCATATTGATGGATCAAGACATTTTTTTTCACCTGAAAAAGCAGTTGAAATACAGATGATACTGGGTTCTGATATTATGATGTGCCTGGACTTTTGTATTGGTTATCCTGCCAGTGAAAAAGATACAATGGATGCCCTGGAAAAGACGACACACTGGGCCCAAAGGAGCCATGATTACTGGCAGAAACAGAAACAAAACAGTAATGGAAAAGTAAATGCCCTTTTTGCAATTATCCAGGGTGGAATGTATGAAAACTTACGTTCACTTTCAGCAGCCCGGATTACAGAACTTGATTTTCCGGGATTTGCAATAGGGGGACTTAGTGTGGGGGAACCCAAGGAGCTCATGTATGGCATGGCAGATTATACACTGCCCCTTCTGGAGGAGAACAAGCCTAAATATATAATGGGTGTAGGCACCCCCGAGGATCTGGTCGAACTTTCCGGCATGGGAGCAGACATGTTTGATTGTGTCATGCCGTCGCGCAATGCAAGAAATGGCCAGCTGTTCACCTCAAGGGGCAATATTAATATACCCAATGCAAAGTACAGGTTTGATGCAAACCCTGTTGATGATACCTGTTCGTGCTATACATGCAGGAACTACTCAAGGGCATATCTAAGACATCTATATAAATCCAAGGAACTTCTTGCATATAGACTCAATACAATACATAATATCCATTATTACCTGGACCTTATGAAAAAGATCAGGCAGGCAATTGATAATGACTCGTTTTTGTCATTTAAAAGGGAGTTCTATGGAGAACGCGGAAGGGATAAATTTTAAGCTTATACAGGGAAGATTTTATTATGCATGAGATGGGCATTGCAGAACAGATAGTTGAAATAGCACTTAAATCCATACCCGGTGATATTGCAGATCCAAAGGTTGAAAGGATGAATCTCAGGATCGGACAGTTTGCTTCAGTTGTGGAAGACAGTCTCAGGTTCTGCTTTGGGATAATTGTAAAGGATACACCACTTGCTGAAACAGAACTTGTTATTGAGACTGTTCCGGTTCTGGTGCATTGTAATAAATGCGGATTTGAATGGGAAGTTGACAATCCCATTTTTAAATGTCCTGAATGCAGGGGCACAGACCTTGAAATGCTTTCGGGAAGGGAGATCGATATAGACTCTATTGAACTTGCCGATTAGTTGATTATTTATTAAAACAAATCTTAAGGACAGAAAAAATGGAAATCAATATTCAAAAAAGAGTTCTTGAAGCCAATGAAAATGAGTCGGAAAGACTCAAGAAGTTTTTTAAGGATAAGAATGTTTTTGTACTCAATGTAATGAGTTCACCTGGTTCCGGTAAAACCGAAACCCTGGTTAAGACATTAAACAGAATAATGCCTGAAATCCGCACAGCTGTTATTGTGGGGGATATCTGTACAACCAATGATGCTGTACGCCTGGAATCCACAGGTGCCGAGGTTACCCAGATAAATACTGATAAATTCGGCGGTGACTGTCACCTTGCAGCCCATCTCATTGAATCAACTGCAAAACAGTTCAACCTTGATAATATTGACCTTCTTATTGTTGAAAATATTGGCAATCTTGTATGCCCTGCCGAATTTGATATTGGCGAAGATGCAAGAACAGTTGTGTTGAGTGTAACCGAAGGTGAAGATAAACCGCTGAAGTACCCGTTAATGTTCAGGCTCGCCCAGAGTGCCATTCTGAACAAAATTGATCTTCTTCCCTATCTTGACTTTGATGTGGATGAAGCAGAAAACAATATTAAGGAGATAAGCCCGGACATCCCGGTTTTCAGAATATCTGCAACTAAGGAGCAGGGGCTTGATCCATGGATAGACTGGCTGAAAAACAGAGTAATGGCAAAGACTAAATAATTATTCCAGGCTGTCAGGATTTTATTTATATGGGGAAGAGAAAAGCATGCTTTAAAGGCTCTTGGTATCCGGAAAGCAGGAATGAGTGTGAATCCTTTATCAATGAGTGTTTAAAGGGGGAAAACAGGGTTATTAAGGGCGATTTTACAGGCTCTGTTGTTCCCCATGCAGGCTGGTATTATTCAGGTTCCATTGCCTGCAGGACAATTGCCTCCCTTGCCGGTTCATATGACCTGGGTAAAGGCGCAGATTGTGTTGTGGTTTTCGGACTTCACATGGGAAGGGACGGATCTGTGGTATTCATGGAATCAGGATCCGTGGAAACACCTCTGGGTGATATTGATATACATGGAGAACTTGGACAAAAAGCAGCAGCTGCTGCTGAAAAAGAAGGCGTAAGGATTTCTGGCCATTCATGTCATTCCTTTCCGGAAGAGAACACAATTGAACTGCAGCTGCCTTTTATCAAATATTTTTTCAAAAACTGTCCCATCCTTCCCATGGGTGTACCCTTGAACCAGGATGCTGTCAAGACAGGCCGGGCTGTTTTCCATGGTGCAAAAAGCCTTGGCCTTGACATTGCAGTGATAGGTTCAACCGATCTTACCCATTATGGCCATACCTTTGGATTTACTCCTGCAGGAAATGGAAGGGCAGGCTATGAATGGGTGAAAAATAAAAATGATGCAAGTGCTGTAAAAGCTCTGATTTCAATGGACTGTGATGCCATCCTGGAAAACGGCATGCTTAAGCATAATATGTGCTGTGCCGGAGCCGCAGCTGCGGCAGCAGAGCTGTCCAGGCTGTCAGGGGCAGTTAAAGGTATTGAAGTTGAGTATGCTTCAAGTTATGACAAGTCACCGGGAGAGAGCTTTGTGGGTTATGCAGGAGTATTGTTTTCCCTTTGAGTCATACTTTAACAGTATTGTTAATTATTATCAGGGGGTGTGTCTGTGATACGTGATAACGATACCCGTGTCACCAAGGGACGTAACCCTGCTTTTTTTGCTTCAAGGTAGACAAATTCAGCATTTTTCTTTTTGATGCAGTAGTCCACAGAGAAAACAGGTATACTGCGTTTTAAATATTTTTTATATTGAATCAGGCGGTTTCTGGTTGACCACTGTCCCTCATACCTGCTTCTCTGATCACCTGCGCTGCTGTCATCCCATTGTGCATCACCCTGCCCATGGAACCATGTATCTTCCACAGCCAGTGCATCAATTGCCTTTGCATACCGGTCAGGAGCTGCATCAATCAAAAACGGTGCATTCTGGGGAACAATGAGGAAATCTTTAGTTATCTTTTTTCCAATGGCGCCAATTTTTTCAATGAAATCTATCATGGCAGACTCTGGATTTATATTGGCTTTAAGGGCAGCCTTATGCACCTTATCATCATCATAGGCTTCCACCCAGTCAAGGTAAACACCGTCAAAACCAGCCTTTGCAAGTTTTTCAATAATACCGTCATGGCCAAGCCAGATGTGCTGCCATCTTTTATCCCAGTATGCCACAGGATAACACCCTTCCCATCCATCAGGGTCAGGTCTGATCAGAAAATCAGGCCTGCCGGCTCTCCATCTCCCCGGTGCTTTCCAGTTTTCTTTCCAGTATGTCCGCCACTCCTCGGCCTGACCAATGTCAATATATGCAAGGACAAGGCGCCTTGTGCCATTGATCTTTTTTTTAAGTTTTTTAACCATTGCCCTGTAATTAAAAGATGGCAGATCTTTATGGTTAAGGCTGGGTTCCACCACCAGCAGCGGATAATCAGTGTCTGCAAGATCAGCTATGCTTTTTTTTGTCTCAAGATCCTGGATCTGATACATCCATGTCCTGGCTTTTTTAAGGAGATAAGGCCTCTTGTACGAGCCCGGCCTGGCATATTTTAAGCAGTTTGGACAGAAACAGAGTACAAGCTGAATGGTTAAAGAGAACAGCAGGAAATTTTGGAATTTACGTG
The DNA here is from genome assembly GCA_964593725.1 of uncultured Desulfobacterales bacterium. Classification (GTDB taxonomy): domain Bacteria; phylum Desulfobacterota; class Desulfobacteria; order Desulfobacterales; family Desulfobacteraceae; genus JAIOSM01. The sequence continues at coordinate 27,034 of CAZQJS010000026.1, read as the reverse complement.
TCATGATATTATTATTGTTCCAGGGTTATGTGTCATTGTAAAATTGAGTCTATAATGCCCTGTAATTCAGCAAGTTTATACGGTTTTGCAATGGCTGCCTTAAATCCATATCTCTGGTAATCAGCCATGACTTTATCATTTGAGTATCCGCTTGACACAACAGCCTTTGCCCTGGGGTCAATTTTTAATATTTCTATTATTGCTTCCCTGCCGCCAATGCCTCCCGGGATTGTCAGATCCATTATTATTACATCAATGGGTTTTTTGCTATATAATTGTTTTTTATATAATTCAATTGCTTCTCTGCCGTCACTTGCCTTAAGAACCTCATGCCCAAGGTAGCCAAGCATTTTTTCAGCAAGATTCAAAATAAGTTCTTCATCATCCATCACCAGTATTTTTGCCCTGGAATCTGTTTTTATTCTTTTTATTTTTTTAAATGTTTTTATTGAATTTACAGATTTGTCAGATGCAGGTAAATATATGGTGAAAAGCGTTCCCTGACCTGGTTCTGAATTCACAAAAATATTTCCGTCATGTTTATTAATAATGGAATGGGTTATTGCAAGGCCAAGTCCGCTTCCCTCCTGCCTTGTTGAGAAATACGGGTCAAATATTTTATCAAGATGCTGTTGTGAAATTCCATCTCCATTATCCTGAATTGTAATTTTAATATACTTTTTCCCTTGTATGTCAAGGTCAGTTTCCATTGAAATATCATTTACATTGGAACATTTTATTGTTATTTCCCCGCCCCTGGGCATTGCATGGCGGGCATTTAAAGTTATATTCTGAATAACCTGGCTCATCTGGCCGGTATCAATGTCAACAAGCCACAGATCATCGTCAATGGCAAAATTACAGGCAACTTTGCTGCCTAAAAGAACAAAGTGTGCTGAATCAATTATTACCTCTTTTATGTCTGTTGTTTCCCTGACAGGATCTCCGCCCTTTGAAAAGGTCAGAAGCTGCTGGGTCAGACCCTGGGCACGGTGGGATGCTTTTTCCGCTTTGTTTAAAAGAGCAGTTGCCTTGTCATTGGATGTAAGGTATGCCCTGGCAAGGTTTATATTTCCAAGAATTATGGTCAGAATATTATTAAAATCATGGGCAATGCCGCCTGCAAGCACACCAACCGATTCAAGCTTTTTTATTTTCAGGAGTTCTGCTTCGGTTCTCTTTTCTTTTGTAATATCCCTGAATACAAGGATAATTCCAATTGTTGCACCTTCAGGGTCCAGGATAGGTGCAGCACTGTCAGCAACATTTACATGGGTTCCATCCTTTGAGATAAGAATGGTATCATTTTCCAGGGTTGTGATTCTGCCTGTGTTAAAAACCTGTTCCAGGGGGCTTTTACAAGGTTCCCCGGTTTTTCCATTTATTATGTTGAAAACAGTTGCCATGTCCTGACCCCAGGCTTCCTTCTGGCTCCAGCCAGTCAGTTTTTCAGCAACTCCATTGATCAGAACAATTTTGTTATTAAAGTCGGTTGTAATAACACCGTCACCAATTGAGCGCAGGGTTATATTCAGCTGTTCCCTTTCTGCAACTGCCTCACGCCTGGATGTCAGGATTATCTCATTGGCTTTTTCAAGCTCTCTGTTTTTTTCCTCTATGTGCCGCTGACGTTCAATGGTTTCCGAGAGTTTAACTGCGTTTATCTGTTGTTTTATGCTTGCTCTAATGAGAAAAAAGATGCTTACAAACAATAGTGCACATATGGTCACCATGCCTGCAAAAAGAATTTTAGGATTGTAGGTCCCGAAAACATTTTGTTTTAAAAGCAGTTTTACAATTTCAAAGGGTACAGGGTCAGGCTGGTTAACAAAAATCAGATAGTTTTTACCTGTTTTTCCGCATACAAAGTTTATCTCATGATTAAAAACAGCCTGCTGCAGTTTTACAGGGAGAGTTGACCTGGAGCCTTCCTGGAAATAGGGTACAATAATGGAGTTGGTTTTTTTATCTGTTATGAGGTAAAAGCGTTCCACATCTCTGGATTTTGAGGTCCTGAGAAATTGATCAAACAGGATCTGGTAGGGGATCCAGCCTGTCAGATGACCCACTATGCTCTTCTTAAATATACATGGAGATGATATCATTAAATAATCAGGATGTTCAGTATCATGGGCCATATGGGGATGATCTGGTATGGTTGTATTTTTTTTTGTTTTATCCGGTATTGCATTGAATTTAGGGGATAATTTGTCCACAAGCACTTTTCCATGGCTGTCCCGGAGCTGAAGCCTTGCAAATATGGTTTTTCCTTCAATTGTATAGTATTGCTGAAAGGAATTAATCTGTTTTTTAATATTATTAAGGCTTACGGCAAGCCCGTACTTCATACTCATACCCAGAGCCCTGTTTTCAAAAAAAGTCATGATGGTGCGGTCAAGGGCAAGGCCGCGTATATCATCCTGACGTTCCAGCAGGAATGAAGTCATGTTTTTACAGGCACCCTTAAAACTGTCTTCAGCCCGCTGCAATGAGTTTTCCCTGATTTCCAGCTGGGCCCTGTAGTTGGCATACATTATCCGGAAAGCAAAGGCCAGAACTAGAAAAGCTGCCAGCCAGTAGGTAATCTTTTTTTTAAATTGTTGCTTCAGCGGGATCATAATTCCCCTTGGTTATTTTTTAAGATCCTTAAAAAATTCGGGATAAAATTGAAAAGCTAAAGGATAATATTTGTCTACCAGTTTATACATTGTGCCATTGCGTTTAAGTTCAGACAGGAAAGCATTGAAATTTTCCATAAGCTTAAGAGCATCCTTGGTAAAGCCCACACCCATACCCTGGAATTTTGAAACAGGTCCTATAACTTTTATCATACTTCCCCATTTTTCCAGGGCAAGCAGTGCATTGGGAGTATCAATCAGTGTGGCTTCGGCAAAGCCCTGGATCATAGCAGGAGTCAGCTCGCCAAGACCTCCGGAAAAGTATTCCACTTCTGCTCCTGTACATGAAAGGTTATACAGTTTTGCATCAAGGCATGTATTTTCCTTGCTTAATATTTTTACACCATTAATCAGTGCCCTGACTGTCTGTATATCCTGATCAGTATTTTTACTCGGGATAATTGGTTGAAGGGTTGAATCTGATCTTGCAACCAGCCATACCTGGGTTGGAAAGATGGGTGTGGAATAATTAATCAGTTTTTTCCGCCAGGGTAGTATGGTCAAACCATTGGCAATAATATCGCCCTTTGGGGTTGTAGAGCCTGTAATATCAATATCTGTTCCTTTATGGACAATTTTAATACCGGTCAGATCGGTGATGACCGTTGCAAAACTTGTTGGGACATGCTGATATTTTACTCCCAGATGAGCAGCAAAAAGCTGCATCAATTCAGTGTCCAGGCCGTCCCCGGCACCTGTATTAAAATTTGCATATTTTACGCCAAGGTGACGGAGAACACCCTGTTTTTTTATCTGCTTAAGGGTAGTTGCACAAACAATCTGAATGGCAGTAAGCAGGACAATTATTGTTAAAGATATTGTTTTTAACATAATTCTGATCCTTTGCACAATTTCCATTGAAACCAGAGCTTGTAAATAAAAAAACCTGATTATTCCGGAGCAGTCATGTTTTTGTCATTGTTATCATTTAAAGCATACCAGTCGATTTTCCGGGTTATGTACATTATACTACCTAACACTATAAATAGTCCAGTACTTCCCATAATCAGCGCATAATCTTCCAGCTGGAGCACTATATACAGATAGGAGTATAGAACAACCAGAATACCGAACAGTGTAAAGGTAAAATAATTATTTTTCAATATTCCCTTTGAGTAGCCGGTAATTAAAATCGTAATGGCTGAAGAAGATAAAATATAGGACAGATCAAAATTCATATGTTCTGAAATTGACAGAAGAAGAACATAAAAGAGGATAATTGCAAGCCCTATGAGGATGTATTGTATTGGATGTACTCTTTTGCCATTAATTATTTCAGAAAAGAAAAACGCTGCAAATGTGAAAATGATAAACATTATACCATATTTTGATAACCGCATTGATTTTTGATATACATTGGCAACAATAAGAAGTTTCAGGCCAAAGGATGAGTGGTTGACTTTATAGTGATTACAAGTCCAGTACTGGGGATAGTTTCTGTTGAGATGTAAGATTCTCCAGTCAGCTGAAAATCCATCCCGGCTGATTTCTCTTTTTACTGGCAGGAATGATCCGTTAAAACTTGGTGAAGGCCAGTCAGATGTCAGTTCAACACGTGTCACCTCACCAAGGGGAGTGAAATGGAGGGCTCCGCTTCCATTTAAATTAAGATTAAATGAAAAATTATAGCTTTTAAGGCTGTATGACAGCGGTATGGCAGCCATAACCCCTGAGGCGGCAATATCATTGGTTTTCAGCCCTGGTTCCGCTCTATAATTTTTTTTGTTAAATGTTATTGCTATATTTTCTTTTATCCCCCTCATGTCAGTAATGCCGATGGAGAACAGGGCCTTATCCCATAATATGTTCCCGGGGATAATATTTAATTGATTGAGGGATGGAATTGTAAAATTACCTTTTATGGTTAAAACAGTGTTATACAGGACAGCCTCATAAAGGCTGCGGTATCTTATTTCGTGGTTGACTTTACCAAAGATATTTAATTTTTCAGGCAGAATATGAAGATATTGAATTCTATATTTTATTTTGTTGTTTTGATCCTTGTAAGATGTTTTATAAGGGACAGTAAAGAATGGACCGGTAATGATCTGGCTGTTTCCCCATTTCTGGTTGATTTCGCGGATCACGGAGTTTCTGCGTGCCTGCCTTTCACGCATCAATGAAGATATCATGGATGTTGGAATCAACAGGAGTAGAACAATGAATCCAATGGAAAATATTTTCAGCGTTGCAGAGTTTCGTATAAAATCAGATGTTTTTTTTACAGCATCCTGTGTATCCATATAATGCCTTTAATTTTATATTAATATTGTCCAATATTTCCATGTCAGGTTGAATAACTGGTTCTCTTTATCGTCTGCCAAATACTTTTCTTAAAAGAGCAGTGGTCTGCCGTACAGGGTCTTTCCTTATGGCGGCTTCTTCTTTGGCAATATAATGGAAAATGCCGTCCATTCCCAGCTGTACAACATGGTTTGTCAGGTCAGCCTTAATATCCGGCATAAAGGGTAGTGATTGATACTTGCCCATTACATTGTCATAGGCTCTTATGGCTCCAACCCTGGCAAGACTGTCTTTTACAATGGGTCGCATCTCATTGCTTAAGGACAAGGACATTTTCCTTTTAAAATATCTTGTTGCCGAGTCTTCAGGGCCATGATAAATATCCATTATATCACTGAATGTCATTTCAGTAACTGCCTGGAAAAAAAGTTTTTTTGCCTTTGACGTTGCAACCTCAGCAGCCCGGTTCAACTTTAATTCAAGGTCGTCAACTATCCGGGAGAGTCCTATTTTTGTAAGAGTTGTCTTTACTTTATGTAATTTTTCCGGCAGAGGTATATGAATGGCAGGGTCAGAATTAAAACCATTGATGGCACTCAACTTTGCAACAACATTTTCAGAACCAATATGCAGGGCCTGTTTGAATGCAGAGCCGATCTCATTTGTGGTCGGCCCCTGGGATGACTCTAGAATACTTAGTGTCTCATCCAGCAGGGCAACGCCTGTGCCTGTCTGGCAAGCAGATAGAGTAAAAATCATAAGAATCATACTTGTAATAATCTTAATTGTTTTCATCTTAAAAAATTCCTTTCAAAAATTTTTAATAAGGTTTTACCATGGAAAATCATCAGCTGACAATCACATCTGCTCTGTGCTGTTCTCAGGTGTTGTTTTCCACAACAGCAATTGCTTTATTTATTCTGTCAATTGTCTTTTTTTTACCAAGGGCAAGAATCATTTCAAAGATTCCAGGGCTTACATTTGTTCCAGTTAATGCTCCCCGCAGAGGCTGGGCTATTTTCCCGAAACCAAGCTGTGTCTCATCCATTATTTTTTTAAACACAGCCTCAAGGTTTTCAAGGGTAAATTCCCTGATCTCCATGATTTGTTCAAGGGATTTCTTCATGATTTCAAGGTTCTCTTCTGTAATAATTTTACTTTTTACTTTTTCATCAAATTCAACATTATCTTTATAATAAAAGGTAATACTTTCGGTCATCTCAATAAGGGTTTTACTCCTTGACTGAAGAGTTGCAATGGCCTTTTGTGTAAATTCATTATTCTCAGCATTTATATTTTTCTTCTTAAGCAGTGGGATCAACTGATCTGCAATTGCTTCCGGGGAGGCCTGCCTGATATGTTTTGTATTGAGATTTTTAAGTTTTGCAGGGTCAAACATTGAAGCTGATTTTCCAAGGTTTTTCAATGAAAATTTTTCCATGAGCTCTTTTCTGGTAAAAAACTCCTGATCCCCGTGGGACCATCCAAGCCTTACAAGATAGTTTATCATGGCATCGGCAAGATACCCCATGTTTTTATATTCACCCACAGACATTGCGCCATGCCTTTTGCTCAGCCTGGATTTGTCCGGGCCAAGCACCATGGGGACATGGCCGAACAAAGGCAGGTCTGCTTTAAGGGCATTATAAATAAGAATCTGTTTAGGTGTGTTTATGAGGTGGTCATCTCCCCTGAGAATGGTATTGACACCCATTGTGATATCATCCACAACAACGGCAAGATTATACATGGCAGACCCGTCACTTCTCTGGATTATAAAATCATCAATTTCACTGTTCTGGAATGCTGTGTTTCCTTTAACAGCATCATCCACAACAGTTACTCCTGTCAAGGGAGTTTTCAGCCGCACCACACTGTTTTTATCCTCAGGAAGATTTAAATTTCTGCACTTTCCATCATACATGGGTTTTTTACCGGCAGCTTTTGCCTTTTCCCGCATGGCATTGACTTCATCGGGTGTACAATTGCAATAATAGGCATGGCCTTTTGTAATAAGTTTTTTTATATATTCATTGTGAATGCCGGCACGCTCACTTTGAAAATATGGACCTTCATCCCAGTCAATTCCAAGCCATTCAAGGGATTCAAGGATTGCTGAAACCGACTCTTCCGTGGATCTTGCTTTGTCAGTATCTTCTATCCTCAGGATAAACTTACCATTATTGGCCCGGGCATAAAGCCAGTTAAAAAGTGCTGTGCGCGCCCCGCCCAGGTGAAGATATCCACTGGGACTGGGTGGAAATCTTGTGATTATCTGCGCCATATATTCTCCAGATACTAATAGTTCTTTTAATTTCAGACAAAGTTGTAAATATCACAGAATCAACAATTGAGCAATAAGTTATGAGCCCCCGGACCCACTGCCTGATTTTTTCATTTGTGGAACAAATAAGAAAGTTGACACAGGGTGTTGAGTGTATTACTCTGATTACATCAATATTACAAAACAGCAGAATGATTAACGGGGGAAATCCATGGGAACAAATAATGTTATTTTTTTAGAAATTCTGGAATGGTTTGATCAAACAGGCAATGAGATTGTACAGCGTATCCCCCGGGAAGGGTCCGGCGAAATCAAGCTTGGGGCACAGATGATTGTAAGGGAAAATCAAGCTGGAATTTTCTTTTATAATGGAAAGGCGATTCATGTGTTCGGGCCGGGACGTCACACATTAAAAACAGGTAATATCCCAATCTTAAATAAGATTATGGCAATACCATGGGGCCTTTCAAGCCCCCTCAGGGCAGAAGCATATTTCATTAATATGAAGGTTTTTGCCAATCTGAAATGGGGTACCAGGGATCCTGTTGCATTTAAGGACAGTGAACTTGGACTTATACGCCTCAGGGCTTTTGGGGTATTTAACATAAGGGTTGTCCAGCCCCTGCTTTTTATAAACTCTTTAATCGGTACAATGTCAGCTTTTACCACGGCAAATATTGAGGATTATCTTGGCCAGGTCATTGTATCACGGCTGAATGATTTTATGGGAGAAAATCTTGACAGTATCCTGAGCCTGCCAGGCAAATATGATGAGTGGGCCGAAGGCCTTCAAAAGAGGCTTGCAGAGGATTTTTCAAGATTTGGCCTTGATCTTACAGGGTTGTACATAAACTCCATTACTCCTCCCCAGGAAGTACAGAAGATGATGGATGACAAGAGTAAGATGGGCCTGTTTGATGATATGAATAAACTGATGCAGCTTAAGGCTGCAGCTTCCATGGAAAAAGCAGCTGAAAATCCTGGCACAGCAGGACAGGGCATGGGCATGGGGCTGGGATTCATGATGCCATCCATGATTGCAAGTATGTTTGATAATAAATCAGGCAGCAGCAATGCTCCCGCGGCTGCAAAGACCCAGCAGTGCCCCGATTGCAGGCAGACCGTGCCGGGAGATGCAGGGTTCTGTCTGTATTGTGGACATCAGATAATGGTATTGGAACAATGCCGTAACTGTGGAAAGAATCTGTCACTGAGTGCCAGATTCTGCCCCAAATGCGGTACAAAAGTGGAAAAGCAGACAAAAAAGAAATCAAAAAAGTTTTGCCCCAAATGTGGTGTAGAAAATTTGTCAAACTCAAATTTCTGTAATGGCTGCGGTGAGAAGCTCTAGTTTTCAGATAGATATACAGTGTCCCCAGTGCGGAGCGCCTGTGGTGCTGGAAGAGACGGAGAATATTATTGAATGCCCTTATTGCAGGGTACGAAGTATTCTGTCCACCCATCCTTTTCCCTGTTATTATTTTGAGCCCCGTCAGGAAAAAAGAGTTCCGGGAACTCTGGTTGTTTATGTTCCCTACTGGAGATTTAAGGGCCTTGAATTTACCTTAAGCCCGGCAAAGGTGTCCCACAGGGTGATTGACAACAGCTGGACAGCCATTGACGGCCTTGAAAAATATGGCATTCCGCCCTCCCTTGGCTTAAGATCCCAGACCCAGAGATTAAAGTTTATACAGCCTGAAACAAAGGGGTTGTTCTTCCCCCATTCTGTTGGGAAAAAAGAGATATTAAAGCGTATAAATCAGGAAACTTCCTTGATTAACGGTGTAAAACAGGCCCATATACATATAGGAGAGATAATCAGTCTTATTTACAGACCGTTTTTCAGGACAGAGCATGAGCTGTTTGACGGTCTCACAGGCAGGAGACTGGATGGTGTGCCGGAGCAGTTCTCTGCACAGGGTAAACTTCCCGGATACAATCTCAGCTTTCTGCCGGGCCTGTGCCCCAATTGCGGCTGGGAGCTTAAAGGGGAGACTGACAGCCTTGTCCTTGTATGCAGGGGATGCTTCAGAGCATTTCTCATCAGATATCATGGTTTAAAAGAGATTGATGTTCAACTTTCTTCCCATGGACCTGATACAGATATATTCATACCATTCTGGAAGCTTACCATAAATTTTTCAAAAATAGAGTGCTCCAGATATTCTGATATAATTGAACTTGCCAATCTTCCCAGGGCTGTCCTTGAAGAGCACAGGCACCAGGATTTTTATTTTTTTATTCCGGCATTTAAAATTAATCCAAGACTTTTTCTACGCCTTGGAAAACAGGCAAGCCTGCTTCAGCCTGCTTCAAAAAAAGTTGACAGACTGCCTGACAAGGAGTTTTATCCTGTGGATCTTCCCCTTCAGGAGGGACTTGAAGCTTGTATACCAGTGCTTTTAAATCTCTGCAATAAGAAAAAGGAGCTCATGGGTATGTTGATTTCAGAGAAAATAAAGCTTGCAGGGTATGGTATTGTATATCTTCCCTTTAAAAAAACCGGGTCTGAATATGTACAAAAAGAGTTTGGGTTCAGTATCCAGAAAAATTCACTTAAATTTGGAAGAAAACTTTGATTTAAGGGTTTAAAAAATCCAATATCAGCTTATTTACAATATCTCCCTTTTGAAAAACTATCCCATGGCCTGTATCATCAACAGGTCTGTATTCAATTTCCGGGATAAGGTGTTTTATCTTTTTAATCATATCCTCTGTTATCTCAGTATCCTGTGTTCCTCTGACAAGTAGTGTTTTAATCGCAAGATCCCCGACTTTCTTATATGCGGAGCTGTAATCTCCCATTGCATCATTCCTTACCATTGAAAGAATGGATCTTTCAAAACCTTTATAGGTTGTCTGCTCAATGAACAGTTTTGTATATTTTTCAAGATCATCATTGTCTTTCAAAAGATGTTTAAATCGTTTTACAATTACACCAACGCCTGCAACCCGGGCGATAAATTCTCCAAGAACCGGTATTTTAAAAATTGTTGATGTTTTAAAATCGCAGATCACAGGAGATATCAGAATAAGTTTATCGACTTTTTCAGGGTTTTGAGCTGCAAAATTTACTGCTGTTCCTCCACCAAGGGACAGGCCTATCAGATCAAAGGGCTGGTCAATATCAAGCTTTTTAATCAGTTCAGCAAGCTGCTCCAGATATAGTGCCTGGTCATAGTCAGTGTCCGGCCTGTCAGAGTATCCTCTGCCGTACTGGTCATAGGTCAGGACAGTGAATCCAGCGTCTGTCAGGGCTCTGACCTGTTCATCCCATGTCCACATGGGTATTGTGCCTCCATGTATGAGAACCACTGGTTTTTCAGCAGTATGTCCGGTTAAAGGTCTCTTCAGGCTGTAATGGGTGATACCCTTTGCAAGTTGGATATATGTGCCGCCAAGGGCAATCCGGGTTGTTTTATCAAGTTGTTTTTTTTCAGGGTTTAAAAGAAAATAAGCAGATACTGAAATTGTCAGAAAAAGCACAAATAAAGTGCTTATAATTTTTTTTAACATTATATTAAGGTCTTAATAATAGTAGCTATCTTTTTAAAAATTTTAATCCGCCGACACCAAGGAGAGTAATTGCTATAATTTTAAAGATAACATTGACCTGGTAACTTACATCAAATCCATAGAGGGGAATGAGCAGAAAAGCAATATCTGCAACAAGGAGAAAACCAATGGTTGATATGATCATGTTAATAACTTTTTCAATGAGGCCACCATGGTATTTACGCCGGGCATTCATAAAAATAATGATTATTATGATATAAACCGAGACCGTAACAACAACAAAAAGTGTTAACATTAAACTGTTAATATTGACTGATTCAGGCATCTTCTCTCCTATCTATGTTATTTGATTCTATTTTATTAATTGTTTCAGGTTTTTCATCATATAAGATTTAAGCTCTGTCTCAATGGCAAATCTTTCCATATCTCCGATAATAACCTGCATTTTCTTTATTGTTTTTTCCCTTAATCCAACGCCCAGTTCCTCCCTTAGTTTTTCAAGGCTCACCCTGTAAACTTCCAGAAAGGCATCAATAAAGGAAAATCTTTTTTCCGGGAAGGGAAATGATCTGGAAATATTTTTTAAGACAATGTCGATCTTCAGTTCATTCGGGTTTTCAAGGGCAATTTTATTAAAAGTTAAGGAATAGGTTTTTTTCAGCACTGACTGGGTCTCTTTCATCAATGTCTTGCCATGTTCACCCAGTTCATCAGTCAATTCTTTCATGACAATGTGATATATGTCAAAGAGTACACCAATGATCATTTTAACTTCATTGTATACCTGGTCTTCAGATTCAGCCCTTGTAATGGCCTTTCTGATCAGGCCGAAAGAGGCAAGTTTATAAAGGATATTTACGACCGAGCGTTCATTGTTTCTTGAAAATTGTATCAGCTGGTCAATGTTCCGGGTTCCGTCAACCAGGAAAAATATAAACTGATAGTTTGCATCAAGTTTTTTTAAGGATTTGTCTTTATCTTCTTTGCTGTTCAGCACAGGCTCAAATATCACTTTATTATTGGGGATTTCACTTCTGAAATCATCAAAATTAAAACCCCTGTGAATTGCAATCCATGCAAGTTTCACAGGTGAATATTCAATGCGGGAGGGCTCTTTTACAATCATCTGCCGGAAAACAAACTGCCCTTTTCTCCAGGCCATGGAATCACTGAAACGCTCTTCTGTCTGAAGGGAGAGAAGTTCTGTTAATGTTTTTTCCTTTAGATATCGTTTTTCCACAAGCCAGGTGCCAAGCCTCTTATTTTGTTTTTTCAGCTCTTTGAGTTGAATATCAAGCTCTTCCTGGGTAAGTATTTTCCTGCGAATGATATATTCACCGATCCTGTCTTTTTTTTCCGTGGCAGCTATTCTGATAATATTGCCTTTTTTAAAAACATATTTTCTCTCTTTGTCATCATTTTTCAGTATACTTACTCCGGATAGTTTTCCAATGGAGATTATATAGAGCATGAACAGGAAGGGCACTTCTTCAAAATTCCCCCTGAAAGCTATCCTGCCCTTAACTTTTTTTAAGTTCACAGGGTCTGTATAGTGGAGCACACCTGCTGCGGCCAGTTCTTCAATGGATCTTCTGTAATTGAATTTCTGGTAAAATTCTGTTCCCTTTTCAAGGTGCTCAAAAAATTTATTTTTTGGAAAGTCGTCCCGCGTAAGTTTCAGAAAATCGCTGCTTTTCATAAAACAGGTCCTTAAATTATCAATTGTTTATACTACTATTATTAATCGTTTTAACAATGACTTGTCAAGAGATAACTTCAAAAACTAAAGATAAATGCCTATAGATTCTCCAGAATATCATCGGGAATGTCAGCATTTGAATAGAATTTCTGGACATCATCGCAATCGTCAAGTGCTTCCATGAATCTGCACATCTTTTCCGCATCTTCCCCTTCAAGGCTTTTTAAATCCTGGGGAATCATAGTAATTTCTGCGATTTCATGTTTTATGTCTGCTTTTTCAATGGCTTCTTTAACAGGTTCGAAATCATTGGGATCAGTAACTACGTCAAAGGTTTTCCCTTCATCTTTAATATCTTCGGCACCTGCTTCCAGGGCTATTTCCATTAATGTCTCCTCATCAACTTCAGATTTTTTAATGGTGATCAGCCCTTTTTTATCAAACATCCATGCGACGCAGCCGTCTGTACCAACGTTACCGCCTGCCTTGGAAAATATGTGGCGGACATCTGCAATGGCCCTGTTTTTGTTCTCTGTAAGACATTCCACAAGAACGGCAACACCTGACGGGCCATACCCTTCATAGGTTATTTCTTCATAATTTTCGCCTTCAAGTTCGCCGGTGCCTTTTTTTATTGCCCGTTCAATATTGCTTTTGGGCATGTTCTGGGCCTTGGCTTCAGCAATGACCGTCCTGAGTCGGGGGTTATCTTCAACCACTCCACCGCCGGCCCTGGCAGCAACACAGATCTCTTTAATGATTTTGGTAAAAATTTTACCACGCTTTGCATCTGCTGCTCCCTTTTTATGCTTTATTGATGACCATTTACTATGTCCTGACATTGTATATTCCCTCCTTGCAATTGCTTAAATTCTGTTTTTTCCCAGAATATATATCTCTTTACTCGCTTTTCTGCAACTTTCAGGCTTAAAAATTTTTGTAATCTGAAAGTTTATTTTTATTTTTTTTTCAAATGTTTTAAATTCACTGCCCTGGAATATTTTGCACACAAAATGCCCCTTGAGTTTAAGGGTTTGCAATGCACATTGCAGTGCTGTTTCGCATAACTCAAATGATCTTGCAGCATCAACATCCTTTCTTCCTGTGGTTGCAGGGGCCATATCACTTAAAATTACATCCCATTTTTCATTTAAAAAGTCCTTTGATTCCTTTGGGAAATTTAAAATGTCACATGTGACAGAGGATGTGTTGGATGGCAGGTCTATTTTAATCGGTTTTAAATCCACACCAAGTACTTTTCCAGGGTCTCCTGTGCACTGGGATGCATACAGCAGCCATGAACCTGGTGAGCAGCCAAGATCCAGAATCGAGTCTCCTTTTTTTATTATTTTGAATTTTTTCTGTATCTCTTTGAGCTTGTAAACAGACCGTGCAGGGTAGTTCTCTTTTTTTGCCTTTAATGTAAGGGCATCTGCCCATCTGTTTTTGCTGTGCTTTTTCCCTTTTCTGCCCATTTAAAAGAGTATCTCCATTACCTGTTTTAAGAAACTTGTCCCATTTATTTTAATATTGTCTGTCTGACTTATCTGTTTAATACTGTTCTCAGGGACAATACATTGTGTGAATCCCATTTTTACGGCTTCCTTTATGCGTGATTCAATGTGTGCCACAGCTCTTATTTCGCCGGTAAGACCGATTTCACCAATCAATACCATGTCATCGTTTACCGGCCTGTTAAAAAAACTTGAGGCAAGAGCTGCTGCAATACCAAGGTCGGCAGCAGGTTCAGATACCTTAACTCCCCCTGCAACATTCATAAAAATGTCAAGGCCTGAGATATTCATATCAAGCCTTTTTTCCATGACTGAAATAATCAGTGCAACTCTGTTGGGATCAAGGCCAAGTACAGTACGCCTGGGCGTGCCAAAGCCTGAGCTGCTTGCAAGTCCCTGGATTTCGATCAGTATCGGCCTTGTACCCTCCATGCTTGCTGCAACAACTGAGCCCGGGGCATTGGGGAATTTTTCTGAAAGAAATACAGCAGAAGGGTTTGGTACCTGTTCAAGTCCTGTGGATTTCATTTCAAAAACACCAATCTCATTGGTGGAGCCGAAACGGTTTTTTACAGATCTTAATATCCTGAAAACATGGGATTTATCTCCTTCAAAATACAAGACCGTATCAACCATGTGCTCCATGATGCGCGGGCCTGCAAGGGAACCCACCTTTGTAACATGGCCCACTAAAAATATGGGGATTCCCTTTTCCTTGGCAAGTTTCATAAAAGCCATGGATGCTTCCCTTATCTGGGTCACGCTTCCGGGAGTTGATGATGCTTCCGGATTGAAAACAGTCTGGATGGAATCAATTACACAGGCTTCATATTTTTCCTTCTGGGCAAGCATTAATATGGTATCAAGATCAGTCTGGGCTGCAACAAACATGTTTGAACCTTCTGAGAGCAATCTTTTTCCACGCATTTTAATCTGGTTTATGGACTCTTCTCCGGAAATATAGAGGGTTTTTCGACCCTTTTCTGACAGTTTTGACAGGACCTGAAGCATCAGGGTTGATTTGCCAATACCCGGGTCTCCGCCAATCAGAATAAGGGAGCCTGCAACAATTCCTCCGCCAAGCACTCTGTCAAACTCATCCAGACCTGTTTCAGTACGTTTTGCCTCCTTGAGCTCAATGGAATCCATGGCCACAGGTTTTATGATTCCATGGCCTGGCCCTGCAGCAGGTCCGGCAGAGGATACGGAAGAGGATAACAGCTTCTCTTCTGCCATGGTGTCCCATGACCTGCATTCAGGACATTGTCCCACCCACTTGGGAACCTGGTGGCCGCATACCTGGCACTGGAATATAAACTTATCTTTTCTTTTCAAACCATTTCCTAAAAAATTTTCAATCATATTATAATGTATGGACAGGAAAGGCAAATTTTTTCAGCAGGTGTTAATATGGGACAAAATTTTCTATAAAATACTATTATACTGCAGAAACCACTTGCTGTTACCTGTCCCGGTCTGTAAGAAAATTACCTACAATAAAATCAGAATTATTCCAATTGACATAAATCAAATTAATTCATTATTGTATCAATTAGTGAAGTTTCCTTGTTGTCATAAGGGTTTAAAGTTTAATCAATAATATTTAAGGAGAAGAAAATGAAAAAGTTATTTTTAATCATGGCAGTTTTTATGCTGACCTTTGCCCTCTGCATTCCGGCTGCATTTGCAAAAAAGAAAAAACCGTTTAAGATCAGGTTTTCCCATGTTGTATCTGAGAATACTCCAAAAGGGTGGGGTGCCAAAGAGTTTGCAAGGCGGGTAAATGAAGAGCTGAAAGGAAAAGTTGTTGTAAAGGTTTTCCCAAGTTCACAACTCTATGGTGACAACCAGGCCATTGAAGCACTTTCAGCAGGATTCATTGAAATGGCAGCTCCTTCTTCAGCCAAATTTGTAGGATCTGTTCCTGCTTTACAGCTTTTTGACATGCCTTTTCTTTTTAAAGACCTTGAAGCTGTTCATAAAACCGTTGATGGTGAAATCGGAGACGAAATAAGAGCCATGTTTGTAAAAAGAGGCCTTGGAATTAAACTTATAACATTCTGGGACAATGCTTTTAAGCAGTTTTCCTGCAATACACGTCCTTTAATTAAGCCTGCTGATTTTAAAGGTGTTAAGTTCAGAATCATGAGTTCTGATATTCTTGAAGCGCAAATGGCAGCCCTTGGCGGTGTTGGTCTGAAACTACCCTTTTCTGAAGTTTATAATGCCCTTGAACAGGGCGTTGTTGACGGTCAGGAAAACACTGCTTCCAATATATACACAAAAAAATTCTATGAAGTTCAGAAATATCTGACATTTTCCAATCACGGATATCTCGGGTATGCCGTTATCATCAACCAGAAATTCTGGGATAAGCTTCCCGCGGATATCCAGGCATCTTTATCAAAAATCCTTACAGAAGTTACAAGGGAAGTAAGGAAAAAAGCTGTTGAACTTGATAAAAAACAGGCAGCATTGATAAGGGATTACGCAAAAACAAGCGGAAAACTTAAGATTTATGATTTGACACCTGCCCAGACCAAAGCACTTCAGGATGCTGTAACTCCTGTGCACAATAAGTTTACCGATGTTGTTCCTGCTTCCTGGATCAAAAAGATTAAAAGTATGAAATAACGATATATAAACAGGTATTTAAACTCAATGCTCCCGGAGCTTATGGTTCCGGGAGCATAAAAATACAGGTGCAGTAATTATGGTACTCAAAATTGTAAAGATCTGGGATAAACTGGAAGAGATATTGATTGTTATATTAATATCAGTTGCATCATATCTTTCCTTCCAGGAAGTGGTCTTAAGGACAGTATTTAACACAGGCTGGGGTGGATCCTATGAAATATCAATCATGGCCCTTATATGGTGTGCATTCATTGGTGTCAGTTTAGGGATTAAAGAGAATGTCCATATAGGTGTTGATCTTCTGGTGAATAAATTCCCTCCTAAACTTAAACAGCTCTTTTTATATCTTTCCATTGCATGCTGTTTAACCTTTGGTATTATCATTGCCTGCCAGGGATATCAGTTTACCGGATTCATAGCCAGAAGTCATCTTTTATCAAGAGACTTGAGGATACCCATGGAGTATGCATACATGTCTGTGCCTGTCTGCGGCGTTCTTATAACACTCAGGTTTGTGGAAAGACTTGTTTATGTTATCCAGGGCGAGACCTTTGAACACGATAAAATGGCTGAGCTTTCCGAGGAAGAGAAAAGAATAATGGCAGAAATGAAAAAAGGAGACTCATGAAATGGAAGTAGGATTAACTCTTTTTATAATATTTTTTATACTCCTGCTTATGGGGATTCCCCTTGCAATATGCCTTGGACTCTCTGTAATTGCAACTTTCTGGTACCATGATACTCTGCCCCTGATGGCCGTTGCTCAGCGTATGTACAACGGTCTGGATCATTTTCCTTTAATGGCCATTCCCTTTTTTGTACTGGCATCGGGTATAATGACCTATGGCGGGGTTTCCAGAAGGCTGATCAATGCCTGTAATGCCTTTGTAGGCCACATGCCCGGGGGGCTTGCCGTAGCTTCAATCATATCGTGTATGTTCTTTGCAGCAATTTCCGGTTCAAGCCCTTCAACAGTGGTGGCCATCGGGTCCATAATGATTCCTGCCATGATCGCTTCCGGGTATGGTGAGAAGTACAGTGTTGGCCTGTTAGGCTCTGCAGGTTCCCTTGGAATTCTGATTCCACCAAGTATTCCCATGATTGTTTATGGGGTTGCAACAGAGCAGTCAGTTGGAAAGCTATTTATGGCAGGTGTGGGCCCGGGTCTTTTCATGGGCGGCATGTTTATTGTAACAGCAGTTATTGTGGCCAGGCTTAAAGGCTTTGGGGGATCTGAACCGGTTTCATGGGCTGTCCGTCTGGAAGCATTAAAAGAAGCTTCCTGGGGTCTGTTTATGCCTGTTCTGGTCCTTGGAGGTATCTATGGTGGAATATTTACTCCCACTGAAGCTGCAGCAGTGTCAGTAATTTATTCATTGTTTGTGGGCCTTTTCATATATAAAGACCTTAAATTCAAAGATATCCCGAGGGTGTTTGCCAAATCAGCCGTTACCATGTCCATGGTTCTGTTTATAATCACAACAGCAATGCTTTTTGCCTTTATTTTAACATCGGAAGGTATTCCGGGTGCCATTGCAAATTTTATTATTGAACATGCAATAACACCCTGGCTTTTCCTGTTGTTTGTAAATGTTCTGCTCTATTTTGTGGGTGATTTCATGGAGCCAAGTTCTGCAATCTTAATTCTTGCTCCTCTGTTCCTGCCCATTGTCATGAAACTTGGAATTGATCCCATTCATTTTGGAATCATTATGACAGTTAATATGGAAATTGGTATGATTACACCACCTGTGGGTCTTAATCTGTTTGTAGCATCTGGGATTTCAGGACTTTCCCTGTGGGATGTTTTCCGGGGTGCAGCACCGTTCATGATTATCATGCTGCTTGGACTTCTCATAATAACCTATGTACCTGTTATTTCACTCTGGTTTCCAAAAATAATCTATGGCGTCATGTTTTAATTAAAAAGTTAAAAGCACCGGGTTTAAACCTCAACAAGCTTGTTTTGTATGGCAAAGCGTGACATTTCAGCATTGTTTCTTAGATTCAGTTTTTTTAATATTCTGAATCTGTATGTATCAACGGTTTTAACCCCGATATTATAGGTTTCAGCAATCTCATGATTTGTATGGCCAAGAGCCAGAAGGCGCAGTACCTGAAGTTCCCGCATGGATAAAGAGTCAGTGGGAGTTTTTGCATTACTGCCCCTTATTACTCTCAGAGCAAGCGCCTCACTTGCCTTTTGTGTGAGATACCTGCTGCCTGAATGGATTTTCTTAATGGCATCCACAAGCTGTTCAGGGGCTGACTGTTTAGTCACATAACCCATGGCACCTGCCTCAAGGGCCCTTACAACATACTGCTCTTCGTCGTGCATGGTAAGAATGAGAACAGGCAGGTCAGGACAGTGATGTTTAAGGCGGGCTGCAACCTCCAGGCCATCCATGCCCGGCATGGAAATGTCAATAACAGCCACATCAATCTTTTTTGCCAGGGCATGCTCAAAAGCTGTCTCTCCATCCGGGGCCTCTGCAACAATCTCCATCTCTCCGCTCTCTTCAATTATTCTTTTTAAGCCCTCCCTGACAATGCTGTGGTCGTCTGCCAGAAGGATTTTTATCATGATTCTGCCTCCTCCATTTTAATTTTACAGCTGATTTCAGTACCGGTCCCCGGAATTGATATGATATCAAGTTTTCCTCCAACAAGGTCTGCTCTCTCCTTCATGCCTGCAAGACCAAAGGATAATATCTCATTTTCATCCTGGATTGGAAATCCGCAACCATTATCCTTTATGTTGAGCAAAAGAAAACCATTTTTCATTTTAAGTTCAACATAAATGGTCGTGGCAGATGAGTGGCGCAGGGCATTTGTAACTGCTTCCTGGACAATTCTGTAAAGAGCTGTTGTCAGGGTTTCATTGATTGCCTCAATCTTTTCATGTTTAAATACACATGATACATTGGATCGTTTCTCAAAGTCGGAAATCAATGATTCCAGAGCATCAACCAGGCCAAGGTCATCCAGAACCCTGGGCCGGAGCCGGTAGGCCATATCCCTTACATCATCAATTGTGTTATCAATTAAACAGCACATCTTTTCTGCCCTTGATTCAGCTTTTTCATCTATATTCACAAGGAATTTTTTTATCCAGACCGTGTCCATGCGCAATGCCGTTAAAACCTGTCCCAGGTGGTCATGAAGCTCCCCTGCAACCATGGCTTTTTCCCGTTCCTGGGATGCCATGATATTTTCCGAAAGTCTTTTAAGATTATCCTTTGCACGTTGAAGTTCTCTGGTTCTTTTTGCAACCTGTTTTTCAAGATCCATGGAGTATCGGGACAGTTTAACCTTTGTTTCCTGGAGGGCCTGCTGGGTTTTGTTTTTTTCTGTCACATCCACACTCACAGCCAGGGATCTTTTGATTTCACCCTTTTCATTTCTGACACCGTAGCATGAAAGAAGTATCTCTATTTTTTCATTATTTTTCGTCACATAGGTATAGGGTATATCCTGGCAGAATCCAGTTACAAAAAATTCCGGGAATATAACATCTTCTGCATACCTGCGGGAATCCTCTGTATAAAAGCTTGTTAATTTTTTACCAATGACCTCTTTTCGCGTATATCCCATTTTTTCAAGCCAGTGGTCGCTTACCCGGATTATTCTTCCTTCAACATCAATGGAGTGGAGCATTACCGGGGTTTTATGGTAAATATGTCTGTATCTTTCACCGCTTAATCTTAACTCGTTTTCTGCGTTTTTACGCCTGACTATTTCCTGGGCTGCTTTCCCGTATAATATTAATGCAGATATTCCAATGAGAATTGAGATGATAGCAACTATGGGCCCGATTACATTTATAAAAGGGTCTGCCAGTATTTTTTCAATATCCCTGTGGTTTCTTAAGTGTATGATCTGCCAGCCCGGATAGTTCTGAAGACCTATGCTTGAAAATATATAGGTTTCTTTGTCCCTGTCAGCAATCTGTCCGGGTTTTGTCCTGGAAAACCCTGTCCATACCCAGGGGCCGTCCCCGAACTGCCTGGATTGTCTGATTTCAGCGATGTTTTTCCCTTTTGTATCCCACATCAACATAAATCGTAACTCTTTTCGATTTGAAATAAAGATTACACCATTGGGATCTGTAAAAAGAAGAATACCCCTGGATTTGGAAAAAAGGCTTGATTCAACAAATTCCACAGATGATTTTATGACTGCAACCCCTATGATTTTTCTGCCGGTTGTATCATGGACAGGGTGGCTGTAATAAACCCCCCGTTTTTTGGATGTTGTACCCAGGGCAAGGTATGTTGCACTATTACCAATAACAGCTTTTTTATAATAGGGTCTGAAGGAAAAATTTTTACCCACAAAACTGTCCTTTGCATTTCTATTGCTTGATGCAATGGTATTGCCGTCTATATCCAGCAGATAGGCAACCTCAATATCAAGGGCATTATGAAAATTGTCAAGGATGCTGTCTGCTTTTTTTATTGAATCCGGGTGTAAGTTTTCAATGGCAGCCCTGCACTCTTTTATGTTTGCAAGTGCTTTAATGGATTTTACATGTTCTGATAAATATGTTGAAAGTTGTCTCTGGATAAGCTCAAGTCTTGATTCGGCATTGGTTTCTGCCTTTTGCAAGGCTGCTTTTTTAAATGAATAATAGTACAGCCAGCCTCCTGTTGATGCAGAAAGAAAGGCAAGAAGGGCAAGGACAAATATTATAATTCGAAGTCTCATGGGTAACTATTTAATCATGGAACTTATACAAGTTGCAAGGCAGATGGAAAAATATTCACTGTCTGAATTTCACCTTGACAAACCCTCTGGATATGTTCGATATATAAAGGATATATTAAATTTATTATTAGATTTTTTTATGGACTATTATGGAGGTTGGGATGGAAATATCTGTTGTGGAAACAGAGACAAAAGGAGTTAAGCCTGAAGATTCAAAACTGGGCTTTGGGCAGTTTTTTACAGATCATATGTTTAATATGGATTATTCGGTTGAAAAGGGGTGGCATGATGCCCGCATAGAGCCCTATGCAGAGATTAAACTGCTCCCCGCCGCCATGGTACTCCATTACGGGCAGGCAATTTTTGAAGGTTTAAAAGCCTATAAAACCCCTGAAGGCAGAATACAGCTTTTCAGGGCCAGGGACAACTTTGCAAGATTCAACAGGTCTGCAAAGGGGCTTTGCATGCCTGAAATGGATGTTGATTTTGTCATGGAGGCCCTTAAAAAACTCATCTGCCTTGAAAAAAAATGGGTGCCGGGTTCGGATGGTACATCCCTTTATATCCGTCCCACCATGATTGCAACGGATTCTTTCCTTGGTGTCAGGGCCTCCAATACCTATAGATTTTTTATTATTCTCTCACCGGTTGCAGCCTATTATGCTGAAGGGTTTAACCCATTGAAAATATGGGTATCCAAAGACCATGTCAGGGCTGTAAAGGGAGGTGTGGGTGAATTTAAAACAGCTGGTAATTATGCAGCAAGCCTCACAGCGGGCACAGAGGCAGTTAAAGCCGGATATGCCCAGGTATTATGGCTTGACGGTGTTGAGAGAAAATATATTGAAGAGGTTGGTGCAATGAATATATTTTTCCATATCAATGATGAACTTGTTACTCCTGAACTCAGCGGCAGTATCCTGCCCGGTATTACAAGGTATTCGGTCATCAGGCTTGCTGAAAAGTGGGGCATGAAGGTGGCAGAGAGAAAGATCAGCATTGATGAACTCATCCAGGCTGGAAAACAGGGCACTTTAAAAGAGGTGTTTGGTTCCGGCACAGCAGCTGTGGTCTCCCCTGTAAAGGAGATTAAATATGGCAATGAAACCATTGAGATAGGTGACGGCACTCCTGGAGAGCTTGCCATGAAGTTTTATACAGCCCTTACAGATATTCAGTACGGCAAAGCAGAAGATACTGAGAACTGGATTGAGATGGTTGATTGAATAATGATAATTAAAGGTTAAAAAAATGGCAAAGAAAACCAAAGAGGTATCCCTGGGTAAAAAAATAAGAAAAGCACGCCTTGACAAGGGTTTAACCCTTGATTTCATGGCCAATGAGACTGGCATGAAAAAAAAGTATATAAAGGAGATTGAGGCAGGAGATGAGATTCCTTCCGTGGGTACCATGATCCAGCTTTCCAAGGCCATTGGCATTGATTCCAATACTCTTTTGAAACAGGATGAAGATACATTGGATAAGAGGAAAAAAGCCCATGTAAAAAGAACTGAAAATTATGCCTACACACCTTTGAGTTCTGAAGGTGCAAATAAACATTTAAAGGCTTTTAAAATAGTTGTTGAAGCGGGAAAACAGCATGGAGGAGTCGGTTTTCGCCATGAAGGAGAAGAGTTTGTATATGTTTTAAAGGGCAAGGTGGAAGTGGATGTTGGAGAGAATGTAAACCCTTTGAAAAAAGGAGATTCACTTCATTTTAATTCCGGAATCAAGCATGATTTAAGAAATGTTGGGAAAGAAGATGCAGAACTCATTGTAATTGTGTATGCGCCCTGATTTGTAAAATCTGAAAGGTTAAAAGGAGTTATTAATGTTATTCAAGCTTACAGAAGAACAACAGATGATTCAGGATATGGTCAGGGAGTTTTCAAGAAAAGTGATTGCTGCAACTGCTGACGAACGGGATAAAACCAGGGAGTACCCTGCTAAAAATTTCAAAGAGATGGGTAAATTAGGTCTCATGGGTATGATGATCCCTGAAAAATATGGCGGAGAAAATGCTGATACCATAAGTTATGTACTTGCATTGTCTGAGATAGCCTACTCCTGCGCATCAACCTCTGTTGTAATGTCTGTTCAGAATTCCATTGTGTGTGAAAGCCTTTACAATTTCGGGACTGAAGAGCAGAAAAAAAAATACCTGATCCCCCTGGCAAGGGGAAAGATGATTGGTGCTTTCGGCCTTACAGAACCTGAAGCAGGTTCTGACCCTGTAAGCCAGCTCACAACAGCAGAAAAAAAAGGTGACCACTATATTTTAAACGGAACAAAGCGGTTCATAACATCCGGGAAAAATTGTAAGGTTGCATTGATAACTGCAAAAACAGATGGTAAGGCCCGGCATAAAGGCATAAGTGTATTTATTGTGCCCAAGGGAACAAAAGGGTTTGAGGTTGGGCATGTGGAAGACAAGATGGGACTCAAGGCTTCTGATACAACTGACCTTTTGTTCAATGATTGTATTGTTCCTGCTGAAAATCTGCTGGGTAGTGAAGGAGATGGTTTTAAAATGGCAATGCAGGGGCTTGATGCAGGAAGAATCGGCATTGCTGCCCAGTCCCTTGGCGTTGCCCAGGCTGCCTTTGATGCAGCTGTTAAATATATCAAAGCACGGAAACAATTTGGCCAGGCTGTTTCAAAATTCCAGGCAATAAGATTTCAGATTGCTGACATGGCTGTGCAGATTGAGGCTGCAAAACAATTGATATTGTCAGCTGCTTCCATGAAGGACAGAAAAGAAGATTATTCCAAAGAAGCTTCCATGGCAAAGCTCTATGCTTCTGAAATGGTAAACAGGATAACAGGCATGGCTCTTCAGATGCATGGTGGTTACGGCTTTACCAGGGACTATTCCGTGGAAAGATTTTACAGGGATGCAAGGGTTTTTACAATCTATGAAGGAACAAGTGAAATCCAGAGGATAGTCATTTCAAACAAAATATTAAAGGATAAACGCAAGCTTTAATATCACTATCTTTAAAACAGAAATCTATGATATGCATATATCCGTATGGATATGATGATAACAATGATTCTGCATATCCTGAAGATGATATTGTGGGATTGTTTAAACAGACAAGGCCTAAAGTAAGGCACAGTGGGTATTATCTGATTTAAGTGATAAAGTATGAAAAACATCCTGTTTGTATGCAGTCAAAATAAATTAAGAAGCCCAACTGCTGAAGCAGTATTTGCTGACAGAACAAAAGCTTGAGTTCCTTCCACTATACAGTATAGCAAGCCTTTGTCCTCAGAAAATTATCAAGAGGAAAAGTCTCATTCGCTGAAAACCATGGATATCCACGTTTGAAAATTCATTCAGATTGGTTGTCTTGTGGAATGATTACAGGTTCTTGATTTTTGAGAAATAATAACCTGGCGTGATTAAACGGAACATATTTGCAATTCTTTGTGCCTGTTGTGCCTTTTCTGCGCTTTCCTGCTTCATTTTAGACAGCTCACCATCAAAAAGCACTGAAAAATATTTTATTGCTGCCTGCTTTCTTTCTTCTTCTGTATTAAATTGTTTTCTTATATTAAACAATTCGCCTTCATCCAACCAATATCCGCCGCATTTTGGACAATGGTCAACTTCTACTTCCTTCTTAACACTGAAAAAATTTCTCATCATGACCATGTCTTTACATTTTGGGCAATTATGTCTTTTTGTCTGGTCATGATCTGTCTTTGATTCAACTGAAAGTAAATCAAGTAAATTTGCATCTGTAAACTCATGGGGCTCATCCATTTTATGGAGCTCAAATTTATCAAACCAGATTCCGCCACACCCGTCTTTACAAACATCCAGCTTTATCTCTTCAATAGTAACTTCGCTCAGGTTTCCATTGCATGTTGGGCAAATCATACTGCTTCTCCTTTTTTGAATTTTTATCATGATGCTGACAATCTCAGCACCACGATTCACTACGATGCAACCGTGAACAATAAGTTAAGCAATTTTAACATGTAACTCCATGCTTCCAGCAACTCTCCCTTGGTACCATAAAAAATCGGGTTTTACAACTTTATTTTATTAGATGTATTTTGCAGCCCAAAGTTTTTATAAACTGCAAAACAGTTTGAGCAAAGATTTTGACAGCACCAGGGCAGCCCTTTAGAGCTATTATGGCCAAAATAGCAATGAAAGGCAAATGTCTCGCAAACGCATCAACCGCTGCGGTTGATGTCCAAGGTGCATTGCACCTTGGAGAAAACTAAAAAAGGTGTTGAAAAAGGCTACTGCCTTTTTCAAGACAATTTAAATTATTATACGAGGTATATATCAAAGTTAAATCAAAAAACAGGAAAGAAGTATCGTCTTTTAACAGAAGCAGAGTGGGAATACGCAGCCAGAAGCAGAGGGAAAAAAGAAAAGTATGCCGGAGGCAGCAATGTAGACTCAGTTGCCTGGTATGGCTTTAACAGTGGTAATAGAACCCATGAGGTGGGCACAAAAGCCCCCAACGGATCAGGTATTTATGATATGTCCGGCAATGTCTGGGAGTGGTGCGAGGATATATATGATAAAAATGCATATTCTAAACATATCCGGAATAACCCTGTAATAACTTCCGGCAGCACCAACCGTGTGTTCCGCGGTGGCAGCTGGATCGACAACCCTGAGCTCGTGCGTGCAGCGTGCCGCGGCAGGTACTCGGCTGATTTATCCTTTAAAAGTTAACAAAAGTTTATTTGAACTCTCCAGCTGATGCAGTTTCTTTAATATATCCGCTTGCATATTTATGTAATATACTTCCGATCAATGTCTGGTATGGGATTCCTTCTCTGGCAGCCCTTCTTTGCAATGCGGAAAGGTCATTTTCTGAAATTCGTATATTAATTTTCCTGTTTTTTTTCATTGTATTCCTGGCGATAATCTGAAAATCTGTTTTTGAATGTGAGGGCATAAGCTTTTTATTTTCATAAGCTTTAAGTATTTCATTTTCAAAATCATCAAGAATTTTTTGTTTTTTAACCATTTTTGCCTCCAAGATATTTCTTTGTTGCTTTTCTGCTCGGTATAATCGTTTTAAGGGAATATTCATCTTTATTAATTACATAGGGGACTAAGTAAGCATATCCGTCAACGTCAACAATCAGTATTTTTTGATTTGGATATTTTTTTTTATTAGGATGATCTGTGTCAATTACTTTTGCTCCGGATTGTATTTTTTGAACTATTTCTTCAAATGTAATTCCCCTGGCTAGAGCAAGAAGTTCATTTTTTTCAGAATTCCATTTAAATATTTTCATGATTAAACCATATGACAAAAAGTAGACATTGTCAATATAGAAACTCTGTAATGTTTTTATCCATGTATATTATTTAAAAAAAATTTATAAAACTGATAGTTGCAGAAAAATTATTAATTATATGAAAACATTAATGCTATTATTAATCGCAATACTCTCTGTTTTATTTTTTTGTTCACCTGTTTTTGCAGCCCAAAGTTTTTATAAACTGCAAAACAGTTTGAGCAAAGATTTTGACAGCACCAGGGCAGCCCTTTAGAGCTATTATGGCCAAAATAGCAATGAAAGGCAAATGTCTCGCAAACGCATCAACCGCTGCGGTTGATGTCCAAGGTGCATTGCACCTTGGAGAAAACTAAAAAAGGTGTTGAAAAAGGCTACTGCCTTTTTCAAGACAATTTAAATTATTATACGAGGAATAAGAGGGGTCTGGATATACTTTTTCCGTTTAGGTTTTTAAATTTAGAAAATTTAAAAAGAT
>CAZQJS010000025.1:0-41922 GCA_964593725.1 uncultured Desulfobacterales bacterium | reverse complement strand
TTGATCTTTTTGCTGCTGTTTTCAATAATTTAGTATCGTGTCCCCGGAATTATTAATTTAGTATCGTGTCCCCGGAATTATTATCGTTTCATATTTATTACTGTCTGCATCATATCATCGGTTGTTGTTATGGTTTTTGAATTTGCCTGGAAACCACGCTGGGTTGTTATCATGGCAACAAACTCTTCTGAAATGTCAACATTGGACATTTCAAGGGAATTGGGCGCAAGGGTGCCAAGTCCGTTTTCACCGGGTTTATTGGTTATTGCAGTTCCACTCTCCCTGGTCTCCCGGAAAAGGTTTCCACCTTCATTGGAAAGACCGTAATTATTCAGAAACTTGGCCAGCCCAACACGGAAGAGAGGTATTAATTCACCATTGGAATAGACACCTGTCATGATTCCGTCGGAAGCAACATCAACCTCCTGGAGGTCTCCTGCCGCATATCCATCGGCATTCTGAAAAACCGTGGAAGATGCTTTGGAATACTGAGTTGTTGACATGGATTGATTCACAAAATTTGTACCATCATATATTGTTCCAAGGTCCAGCTGTATCCTCTGTTCTGTGGTACCATATTCACCACCGAGAAAATCGCTGACAAAACTGAAATAACCCGACTGGGTAATATCTTCTTTTCTTATTGTACTCCAGGCAGTTGAACCTAAGATATCAAAGGCAATTACACTCCTGTCATTGTACGGGTGCGTATTCACACCATAGGACAAGGGCCTTACAAAACTGAACACAATGTCCCGGTTATCCGAGTCATTGCCAGATCCGTCAAGATCTATGATCGCCTCTGTTTCATCCCCGGTCAGGGTTGCATTGGTATACTGTGGTGGCGGGACATTGGGATTAACATCAAAGGTCAAGGTGTCATTGGCTCCAACAGTACCCCCTCCTGAGGTTACATTAAATATGAGATCTGTAGAGGAATCATGGTCAAAATCAATGCCGATTCCATTGGCAGGAACTCCTGTGGTTGTCAAAACCGCATTGGGATATTCCCTGGGTGGTGACGGATCGATCTGAAATTCTATTGTCTGGTTGGCAACTGTTGTTATGGGTGTACCAAAAGTATAACTGATTGTGGCAGCACCTGTTGACGGGCCTCCTGCCCCCCACATAAGGGCTGATACTGTTGTGTTATTACTTACGCTGTTCAGAATATTAAAATTAAGCCCTCCCGAGGCAAAGGTGTCTGCTCCTGTGGAATCTCCCCAGACCGCCCCTGTCCATTCAAACATTACAGCAGATGTGGTTGCCCTTGCACCATTGGATCCGGTTGCTGTTATACTGAGGATCGGATCATTGTTGGGTACAAAATTAAATACCTGATTTGTAAAATCTGCAACTTTGACAGGCATATTCCAGTCCCATGCCCCGGCACCGCCATCATAACGTAAATGAATATTCTGAGCCCACATGGGCAGATCCGCTGCATTGGTGATATTGATAGATGCTGTTGTGGTGGCAATGTTTGCAGTGTCGTTTGTTGTTACACCAGTTACCAGGGAAGCTGTGCTGCTGGCAAATGCCACCTCCGGGTTGGCCCAGTACCACTGCTCCTGAACAGGATTCCATATTATGGCAAGATCTGAAGAGTCATGGGTCATGACACCGGGTGCATTGATCGCAAGACGTGTATTGTCATTGGCAGTATCACCTGTATACCTTGTTCCTTCAATGCCCTGGATATGAAGATCCTGGGCATTATTAATATCAAATCCTATTGTGTCAGTTGCAACGGCAGCCTGATCAAACCTGATTTTGAGATCAGGCTCCACATCTGTGGGGCCATCGGGCTGGAGTACAAGGTGTATTTCCCGGGCATCTGAATATACAATCCTTGCATTATTATAGTTTGTCGGTTTTTCCGACGGCGATATTGTTCCATCATTATTTGGATCAACAAAATTCCAGGATGATCCGTCATACACAAAATCAAAGCCGTAACCATCGTCGGGCAGACCGTCATTACTCATTATCTGATAGTGTACATTGTCCACTGTGTTCACACCATTGGCTTCAAAATTTCCAATACGGCCAGTGAATCTGTCCATGGAAAAATCAAGAATATCTCCGCTGCTCTGGCTGAATTTTATGGTTCCCCTTGCGAGAAGCCCTTTACTGTCTGTCTGCTGGACAAGATTCCTTTGATCTTCATCAGGATTACATGTAATAACATATTCCCACTCAGTGCCTGACTTTTTATCATAAAAAATCGTTATATCATGGGTGCTGCCCAGGGAATCATAGACCTTTACAACACTTTGATATTCATAATTTGTCCCTGCCATGTAATGGTCTGCACTACTGTCCCAATTGTTTGATAAAACAACGGATCTGGAATTGGCATCAGCATCAAGGTTGTTTATGGATGTTAACCTTGAGCTCTTTCTGGGCGGGCTTGTAAAGGCATCCAGAACAATGTCCCGGATTGATCCCACGTCCTCTCCTGTCACATCATCAAGCCTCCATCCCTGGACAAGGTATCCTTCAGGGTTTATGAGCTGGCCTGACTTATCAAAGTGAAAATTTCCAGCCCTTGTGTAAAACATGTTTTCAGTATTTCTCTTTCTCATTACAAAAAAGCCTTCACCGCCAATGGATATATCGGTTGTATTGCCAGTGGATTCAAAAGAGCCCTGGCCAAAGTTCTGGGCAACACTTCCAACAGCCATTCCACGCCCCATTTGTGCGGTCCCGGCCCTGGTTGCAACAGATTCATACAAAGTATCGGCAAAGGTTGATTTTCCCCTTTTAAACCCTACTGTGTTCACGTTGGAAATATTATTTCCAATGACCTGCATCGCATTTCCCATGTTCTTTAAACCACTTGTTCCTGTAAAAAGTGAACTTGATAAAGACATGCTGTTTCTCCTGTATAATTATATTATTTTTTTGTTTCTATTCCATGAATTAATTCAATGCATTAATATCTGTAATGGATGAAGTTAAAGCAAACCTTCCTGAGCTGTCCAGAACAAGAAATTGAGAGCCGCCCACGGTTTTAATTCCAGACACTCTGTCTGTTACTGCAATGACTGCATTACCCGTTGATGTTGTGACTTTATATGAATAGACTCCATTGGCAGCTTTTTTGCCGTCATTATCAAGGCCGTCCCAGGCAATGGAGTTTTCACCCTTTTTTGTTCCGGCCGCCGGAACTCCCATTGTTCTTATCAGATTACCGGCCAGATCGTAAATGCCCACTATTACACTGTCCTGTTTTTCAAGGTTAAAACTTAAACTGCTGCCGGCAACCGTGCCCTTATCAACATGGATAAGCGGGGATGAAGATGTTACATTCTTTCCCAGATAATCGATTATGGAATTTCTGCTCCCACTGGAAGCTTCCCTGACCTGGAGCAATGATTCCGGGTTAACCCATACGCCGTCAACCACAAGAAAAGGTTTATCCCCTCCATAGACTATTCCATCGACTGTTCCTGTAACAGTGGTTGGAATCTGTTCAAATCCACTGCCCATATCTGCCATAACCGAGTATTTATAAGTTCCATCAGGCACCTGTTGTCCCTGGTTATCCCTGCCATCCCAGAAAAGTGAATGGGAACCTTTATTTTTTTGGCCCGGGAAAATGGTTTTCACAACTTTACCTTTAGCATCATATACTTCTATTCTCACCTCACCCGGCTTTGACAGATTATAGTATCCTGCCGAGGCCGTGCCGTTCTTTACACTCATGGAATCCACATCGCCAACCACTTCTTTGCCTATATATGATGTAATATCTTTGTCAGAACGGCCATCAAAGGATGTTTTCATATCTGACATTGTCTTGTTCAGATTCAACAACTGCTCGAGCTGGGAAAACTGCGCCAGCTGGGATGAGAATTCACTGCCTTCCAATGGGTTAAGGGGATCCTGATTCTGAAGCTGTGCCACCATCATTGTTAAGAATGCATCTCTTCCAAGTTCATCATTCTTTTTCTTGGTTTTTGAATCATAGGGCTCCCAGGAAGTGCCCATGGCATTAACATAATTACTGGATGTTGAAAGTGTCATAGATTTCTCCTGTTATGCAACATAGTATAATATTCCGTCATGGGTCAGATATTTTTCCCTTGATAAAGCGCCCTTTTCAATCCCTGCCCCATCACTGTTATAAACCCGGTCATTTCTGTTTTTCATATTGTTTTTGTGCCGGGAATATCCAGCCTGATTTTTAGCATCCCTCATTGACTGGTTAAAATCCGAGCCCATATCCACATCAAAACGCTCAAGATTAATTCCACTGCTTGCAAGGGCTTCTTTTAAATGATTTGAATTGGATACAAGCATATCCCTGGCAGATTGATTTTCAGCAACAACGCTGACCTTTACTCCATTGCCCAAATCTTCAATGGTTATCATCATACGGCCCAATTCCGGCGGTTTCAACTGCAGCCTGATTTCATTCTGCCCCTGGTTAAAAGCCCTGACAATGCTTCTGCCTATCTGGTTTGTCACATGGGAGGGTAAAGATCGTGCCTGGCTCCTTTTTGATGCACTTAAATATTTCATGCTGTTCATCAATCTTGCCTCATCTGTTCCAAAATGGGGCGAATCATACATTTTCAGCCCATTTCCCCGATGCTGGTTCTTCTTAAAAGAGTGTCCGGACCCGGACCGTTGTTCTTGACCCATGCCGGACTCAAATTCTCCGAGAAGCTTTGTTAATTTCTCTTCAAGCTCTGGCTTTATTAAAGCCTGGCCTTCTATCCCGGCTCCAGATTGCAAAACAGGGCTAAAGAGCTTTTCAAACTCTTTACTGCCCGGTTTCCCCTGCTTATTAAAGGAAATTTCACTGATTTCTTCCCTGCCCTGCTCTTTATGGGTCACAGCTTTTAATAATTTCTCAACCAGGTCAAAACTATTTTCTGCCCTGTGTGTTGATTTTGCTGCAAGATCAACTGTTCCATTAAAAACTTTTTTATCACCTGTGCCTTTAACAGTCTGGAAAGGGTTTTCAGTTAAAAATTTCAAACCTTTTTTTTCAGGATCATCCAGAAGCACTTTCCCGGGATCTGCTTTGCTTTTTCTGCTGGTTTTGAATATACTTTTTTGTTCAGCCTCAAGAATACTGATAAAATCCTGGAGACTCAGCCTGCCATCTTTAAGAGCTTTGGAGCTGCTGCCAGGATCAAGCCCGGCAATGAGCTTTTCAATACTGTTATTCCCTTTATCACTCCTGTAAAATGTACCGGCTGCAAAGGATTTTTTCTCAAACTCCTTTAAGTTTTTCAGCAGAATCTTTAGATCTATGCCCTGATCGGTTTTCACATCATAAAGAATATTGTTCCTTTCATCCGGAGGCATACCAATTGAGATCAATATCGATTCAACAAAGGCAAACGCTGATGCAGGCAGCATGGCTTCCTCGCCTTTATCTTTTTCACCAGCTGTTTTACCCTCATCTTTTTCTGAAACCAGGCCTTCAAGCTTATCCATTATTCTCCCAAGGGAGATGGAGCCTTTCTCACAAGTTATTGAAAACTTAAGGTCATCCATGAGCCGGGTTATCCTGCCGGGTTCAAACCCTGCATCAAGAAGCAGCTTTTCCAGAGCATCCAGGCCCTGCCTGTCCATGGTCAAACCCTTTATATCATTACCCGAAAGCATAATAAAAAACTCTTTCAGCTTCTTTATAAAATCTACCCCGGAAAGTCCCTGCAGCTCTTGTGAAAGAGATTTAATATCCTTGTCATCTGCACTGAAAAGCCCTGGGGATTTAACTTGTCCCCCCCTGAGCATGTCTGCAAATCTATCCCTGAACAGAATTTCGTCTCCAAAAATATTACCATGACCTGGCACGGCCCCTGATGAACCCTGAACTGCCAGTATATCCAGAAATGAATTGTTAATATTCATGCAGTTAAAACTCATAATGGTTTCTCCAAATTAAAAGATTTTAATAAGGGTAAGAGCAACCATTGTGCCACAATGACAATACAATATTAAATACGCTTTAAAAACAATTGGTTAGGCTATAATACCAGAGAGATGTTAATGGTGAAATAAAGTGTAAATTTGGAAATTATTTCCTGATTTATAAAACCATAAAGGGAAAATATTACCATGGGCAGATAAAAAACCAGAGCATTCCGGGCAGGGGATCTGTTATTTCTTCTTATATGCCAGATGCTCTGTAATTCTGGCTGCTTTGGCACTGTCCACATTGGCAAGAATTTTAGCTGCTGATGTCTCCCGCATGCGGGAAAATATTTTCCGTGCCACTTCAAGCTCCATTTTATCAACTATCTTTGCGGCATTCTTGGGTTTCATGCCGGCATAGGTTTTCACAAGGCTTCTCAGCCGTTTTTCAAAGGCTGCTTCCCGGGCGATCTCTTTTTCGCTCTTCTTCTTTCTTAACAGTGCAAGGTCACCATTTATCTGTTCCTTAAGTTTTTTTAACTGGGCAATTTTTTCATCTATCTGTTCTTCATATTGTTCAAGCTCTTTTTTTTTCCTGCTTAAGCTCTCTGATTCTTTTTCAATGTTCTTCTTTTTTTCATCAAGACCCCTTAATATCACCTTGGCAGGGTCCGGGCATACCGGGCATTCAGGACAGTTATTTCCCTCTTTTCCCTTTGATGAATTCTTCTCTTTTCCAGATTTTCCTTTTTCTTTATCATCGGATGCATATACGCTCTTTGTAAGTTCACTCTTCTGGAGCAGCACCTTTCCTGCAAAACCCGGCAGTAAAATCAGGCTGCACATGATAAGAATTAATTTTTTAATTTTCAGATGTCCTGTCACGATTCAATTCCCTTGCTTTTTTCAGTGAGACTATTTCGTCAATAATTTCCTGTTCGGATTTACGAAATTCTTCCATGTATTCCATCTCTTTCTTCCCTTTGAGCTGTTCTAAAACTTTTTTATCAATGCTTTTTTTTGTAAGCCTGGCAATTCTTTCATCAAGTTTCCTTTTAAACTCTTTTTCGCGCAGTTTCTCCTCCACAATGCCATGGTCCACTGCAGCAAGATATCGTGTGAAAAGCTGTAACTGTACGGAATTTATACCATTAAAAACTTTTTTATCAAGCGCTCTGGTTGTCTTTTTGTATCGTTGTTTCAGCTCTTTAATAGCCCTTCCGGACTCTTTTACATCCTTGTA
This sequence comes from uncultured Desulfobacterales bacterium, assembly GCA_964593725.1. Classification (GTDB taxonomy): domain Bacteria; phylum Desulfobacterota; class Desulfobacteria; order Desulfobacterales; family Desulfobacteraceae; genus JAIOSM01. The sequence goes on along the minus strand of CAZQJS010000025.1, from coordinate 34,799 downwards.
GGCAAGTGCTGTCTCTTTTCTTGCAAGCTGTTCAAGATACTCCCTGAAATCAAGCAGGGATGAAAGCTTAAAATTAAAACGGTGCATTTTCAGTTAATTACCTTTTTCAGATCGTTTATACCCTGGGAAAGGGTTACCTTTTCCCCCATATCCTGACACAAAAACCTGTTTATTGCAGGCATATATCTTTTAGCCCTGTCTATTTTTGCATCACTGCCATCCACATATGCTCCTATGGATATCATATCTTCTGCATTTTTATATGCAGCAATGAGATCCACTGCACTATCCCTTAATCTCATATGTTCTTTATCTGTAACATCACGCATCACCCTTGATATACTTGCAAGGACATCAATGGCAGGGTAATGCCCCTGATTGGCAAGGGCCCTGGACAACACAATATGCCCGTCAACTATGGAGCGGACAGTATCCCCCACCGGATCATTTATATCATCCCCCTCCACAAGGACAGTGTATATACCTGTTATTGACCCTCCGCTCTCCACATAACCCGCCCGTTCAAGCAGAACAGGAATCTGAACAAAGAATGACGGGGTATAACCCCTGGAAGTCGGGGGTTCTCCTGCTGCAAGGCCAACATCCCTTGATGACATGGCAAAGCGTGTTATGGAATCCACCAGTAAAAGCACATTCATTTTCTTATCACGAAAATACTCTGCAATTGCCGTTGCAACATAGGCTCCCCGCATGCGCACCAGGGGCGGGGAGTCAGATGTTGCAGCGACTACCACTGATTTTTTCAGCCCTTCAGGTCCAAGAGTTTCATTAATGAAATCCTTTACTTCCCTGCCCCTCTCTCCTATGAGCCCGATCACAATGACATCGGCTTCAGTATGTTTTGTTATCATTCCCATGAGCATGCTCTTACCAACCCCGGAACCCGCCATTATGCAGACCCGCTGGCCCCGGCCCAGGGTCATCATGGTATTAATAGCCTTTACTCCCACATCCACAGGCTCTTTTATCGGTTTCCTTTCCATGGGGTTCAAAGGTTTTCCATATAGGGGATAATCAAAATCAAGATCAGGCTTTTCCCTTCCGTCAATGGGATTTTCCATGCCATCAATCACCCTTCCAAGGAGCGCATCCCCCACCTTTACAACAGGTGCATGTGCCAGGGGCATTATCCTGCTGCCCGGAGCAATACCCCGGATATCCCCATAGGGCATGAGCAGGGCTTTACTCTCCTTAAACCCGATCACTTCAGCCTTGATCTCTTTATTGTATTCACCCTTGATAAGGCAGAGACTGCCCACGGACAGTCCAAGGCTGTCTCCTTCGGCAACAAGCCCGACCACCTTTGAAATTCTTCCCTCGGGCAGAACCGGACGAGCACTGTCAAGCCGCCTGTGGTATTTACCAAAATCAATATTATAAAGCAGGTCTGTCATCATTATATGGTTTTACCTTTTATACTTAAAAAAATTCTTTCAAGCTTTTCCTGAATGTCAACTTCAACCCGGCCGTCTTTTGTCTCGACCCTGCATCCGCCCCGTTTAACTGAACTGTCTGATTTTACGGAAACAGTCTTAAGGCTCTTTATAAACTCAAACAGATCTTCCTTAACCATCTCCATATACTCATAATCATCCCCGGAAACTGTAAGAATAATATCTTCCGGCTCAGGCAGGGTGTTAACAGCATCCAGCACTGTTTCCTTAACAAGTCCATCATCAATCTCAACCTTGGCCAGAACAACCTTTTCCGCAATGGAGCATATAAGTGAAATAATCATCTCCTCAGACCTTGCTGCAAGATCATGATATGTATTGTCAAGTTTCAGCAGCAGCTCTTTAAACTGTTCCGACTTTTCCGATATTATAAGTTCAATATCTTTTTCTGCTTCTTTTTCACCCTTTTCATACCCTTCTGAATAACCACTTTTAAGCCCTTGTTCATGGCCCTCCTTCCTGCCCTTTTCAAACCCTTTTTCATATCCTTCTTTTCTGCCCTGTTCCAGTCCCTGTTCATATCCCTGTTCAAAGGCCGGTTCAGGAGGCTCATCCAGAGACTCGTCTTTTTCTGCACCTTGTTCTCTGTCCGTAACTTCAATACTGGTATCATCTGCCTTGCCTGAAACATCACCATCTGTATTATCATCCTTATCCTGTTTCAGGCCTTTATCCTCCTGTTCTGCTTCCCGGCCGAACTGGTCAAAGACCGGCTCTTTCTGTTCCTGAAGATCAAAAAGCCCCTTAAAAAGATCAGCCTCCTTTTGCCCGGTTTTTAAATCCTGATAAAAGACCTTAAATTCACCCCACTCCTGTTTTGAACCTGCATCACCTTTGAGATACTCTTTATCAAGGTTCTCAAGAACAGAAAAATCTGTTTTTTCAAAACTTTGCTGTACTTTATCAGACAAGGACATCATCCTTTCCCTTACCAAGGGTAATTGTGCCGTCGGCTTCCAGTTCCTTTGCTGCCCGCACAATCGCCTGCTGGGCTTCCTCAACCTCGGCAAGGCGGATTGGGCCCATGGCATCAAGGTCATCTTTAAGCATATCCCCTGCCCTTTTGGAAAGATTTGAAAATATTTTATCCTTCATCTCCTCTGTGGCAGTCTTAAGGGCATAGGTCAGCTGCTGTCCCTCGACTTTCTTTAAGATCTCCCGCATGGCAGTGTCATCAAGACTTACCATATCTTCAAATACAAACATCAGATTCCTGATCTCATTTGCCATTTCTGCATTCTCTTCTTCCACATGCTCCATGACAGCATCTTCAGTGGATTTATCAACGGAATTAATAATATCCACAAGCACCTGGAGCCCGCCTGCCTTTCCACCCGGGCCCACTGCATCACTCAATTCATACTTCAAAGCCTTGTCAACCTCCCTTACAACATCTTCTGATATTGTACCAAGTCTTGCTATTCTCAATGCTATATCTCCTTTCTGCTCATCCGGAACACTCATTAAAATCTCAGATGCAACCTCTGAAGGCATGTGGGCAAGCACCATTGCTATTGTCTGGGGATGCTCACCCTCCATATAGGATGCAAGGGTTGAAATATTCACCTTTTTACTCCATATAAAAGGAGTTTCCTGTTTTTTCTTCTCAAGATCTTCAAAAACAGCATCTGCCTTTTCCTGGTCCATGGATCCTGATATGATCTTCTTTAAAAAGGCTTCCCCTTCAACTATTATTTTGGTTTCACCCTCAAACCTCTCCACATAGTCCAGGGATACGGCCTTGAGCATTTCCGGAGTAATATGGTCTATCCTTGACATGGCAACGCCTATTTCACCTATTGCCTCTTCATTCATCCGCTCAAACACCTTCATGGTATATTCTTCACCCATGGTCAGGAGAAAAATTGCACTTTTTTGAACACCTGTCATTTTTTCAGGATCCAGGACATCTACCATTATTCGTCCTCCTCATCTATTTCCGAAACCCAGCCCTTGAGAATATTTATGCTCTTTTCAAAATCAAGTTCTGCATAGTACTGGGCCTTATCAACGGTTGACATATTAGCAAGATAGGATGCTTTTTCACTTGCTGACATATTGGCAATAAACTCCTTTTTCTCATCGGGTTTCATGGTGTCTACGAATTCTTTTTGCTGGGCACCCGAGAGCTCGGTGAATTCAGGCTCTCTTTCTTCTTCCATGAGTGCTTCTTTTTCAAGCCTGTCCTGCTCCTGTTCATCAATATCTGTCTTAATATCCCTTAATGTTTTAAGAACCGGCCTTATGACAAACAGGAAGAGAAGCAGTACAAGGAGCATGTTTGCGATTGCCCTGCCATGGTCCTTCTGGATCTTTCTCCATCCTGTGATCTTGGCACCTGACTCCTCCATGGAAGCAATGGATGTAAAAGGAAAGCATTCCACAGTAACCTGGTCTTCCCTGTTTTCGTTAAACCCCATGGCTTTGACAACAATATCTTCAAACTGGCGCATCTCATTGCCAGGTCTCTGCATATATACTCTTTTGCCGGGCCTGCCGTCTTTTCCTTCTTTAAATTCATATCTTCCGTCAATCACAGCAGCAACAGATACCCGTTTTACCACAGCCATGGGCTTTATCTGCTCCCTTACCCTCTTGCTGATCTCGAAATTCAAGGTATCAGCGCTCTTTTTAATGGTTTCTCCGTTGGCACTCCTGCCTCCTGCCTGCTCAGGAGGAACTATTGGATTTACGCTTGAAGGCTCCTTGATTTCATTGACAGTGCTTTTAATATCCTCTGATCTGGATTTTCTGCTTCTTACAAACTCGGTCCCCCTTTCATAGGGATCATATATCTCCTCGCTCACATTGTCCTTGCTGAAATCCATCTCAGCTGTAACACGGACAATTGCCTTATCTTTGCCAACAATCCGTTCAAGCATTGTCTGGATTCGGTCTGCCATGTTCTTTTCATAGCGCAGTTTATACTTATACTGGGCATCGGCAAGATTTTTAGCCTCTATCTTTGCCTTTTCTTCTTCACTTTTGCCTTCAAACAGAATCCTTCCGGCTGTATCAACTATTGTAACAAGTTTTGGTGTAAGATCCTGCACTGAACTTGCTACCAGATGGGCAATGGCTGCTCTTTTTTCCTCTTCCAGCTCCCCTGTCAACTCCAGTAGAATTGAAGCAGACGGCTTTTTTGTCTCCTCTGCAAATACAGAATCCTTTGGCATGACAATCATAACCCTTGCACTTTTAACCACGTCAAAGGCGCTTATTGTCCTTGCAAGTTCTCCCTGGATGGCTCTTTTCCTGTTTATCTTCTGAACAAATTCCGTGGTTCCGAATTCTGTTTTATCAAATATTTCATACCCCACTCCTCCGCCTTTGGGTATTCCATCCTTTGCCATGGTAAGTCTTACATCATAGACCTCTTTTTCCGGGACAAGTATTGTTGTGCCTCCGTCTTTAAGCCTGTATGCAGTATTGGACTCCTTGAGTTTAAAGACGATTTCTGCGGCATCGGACTTGGAAAGCCCTTTATAGGCAATTTTAAATTTGGTTTTATTGGCCCATAAAAACATTGTAGTAAAGCCTGCAACTAAAACTAAAATCAAAACACCCAGAACTATCTTTTTTACGAGGGTCAGCTCTTTTATTGTCTCAACAAATTTTTCAATAACCGGGTTCATCTTCCTGCCTTAAATGCTGTTTTAATTTTATACCTGCATACGAATGATCTCTTTATATGCATCAATGATCTTTCCCCTGACCTGTGTTAAAAGCCTGAGGGATGTATCGGCACGTCCCAGGGCCATCATGCCTTCGTGTATACCAAGCTCGCCGTTTATAACCTGTTCTATGGCATCATCTGCCTTATGCTGTTTTAAATTAACATCCTTAACTGCGGAGTGTAATCTTTTTGCAAAGGAGAGATCACGCTTTGCAAGCCTGCTGCCAAGGGGTTCGGTTTTAAGTGAAATATTTCCTGATCCACTGATCTTCATCATATCTTCTCCTGTTATATCAGACATCTATTTGCCTATTTCCAGCGCCTTTAATATCATACTCTTTGTATTGGACATGGCTGTGACACTTGCCTCATAGGATCTTCTGGCAACAATCATATCTGCCATCTCAGTTAAAAAATCAACATTGGGCATTGCCACATACCCGGTAACCGGGTCAGCATCGGGATGGGCAGGATTATACACTATTCTGAAATTTTCCTGGGACTTGACTATTTTGTCCACTCTGACACCATATCCTGAACTTTCTTTTTTCTCCTCCTTAAATTCTATGGGAGAAAACTCAATGGTCCCAAGGCTGTTTTTCTTTCTCTTTTTTTCAAGGATACTCTTAAAATTATCTATGTCTTCTCCCCTGAACACAACCATTTTCCGCCTATAAGGTCCTCCTTCAGCAGTCCTGGTCGTATCTACATTTGCAAGATTCTCAGCAATGAGATTCATTTTTGTCCTGTGGGCATTCAATCCTGTTGCACTTATTTTTAATGCATTTAAAAGATCCATGGTTTATCTGCCTCCTTCCCTGATGGCATAGCGGAGTTTATCCATTTTTCGTAATAGCATCTCCGTTGTTGTACGATATTTTATATTATTCTCCACAAGGTGGGTCATCTCTGTATCAATGTTCACAGAATCCAGGTGATAAATATCCACATCTTCGCTGTTTTCCTCCATGAACAAAGAAGATGAATTATTATCAGCCCCGGAAAAATGTTTTTCATGGGTCCGGGTCATATCAGCCGGCGGCCTGCCTGCCATGGCACGTTTAAGTGCTTTTTTAAAATCAAGATCCTTTGGTTTGTAGCCAATGGTGTCCATATTTGCAATATTGGATGTAATAAGATTATGACGTTTTGCAGAGATATCCAGTGAACTGGATAACACCTCATAGGTTCTGCCGAATATTCTCGAATCAGGCATGAATTTCCCTCTAATAATAAATGTTATTAATGAATCTGTATTTTAATAATTTTTCTGAATCTGCAACATAATTCCTGCAGATCTATTCATTGTATCGTACAGACAATATCCTGCAAATAACATGCCTTGTTTACGAAACAGGCCCGGTATTTACCTGGAATGGCTGAATGTTTTTCTCTTTTTTATATTCGTTGAGTTTGTTTCTAAGGGTTCTTACGCTGATGCCAAGGATTTTAGCTGCATTGGTACGGTTTCCACTGGTTTCGGTCAGGGTGTGGAATATCATCTTTTTTTCCATCTCCTTTATTGTTCTGCCGGTACCATTTTCCACACCATCAATGCCTTGCTCTGAGATTAATTCCATGGATTTATTATTATTAAGCAGAAGATCACACGGCTTTATCTCCCCGTTTTCCGTGAGCAGCACAGCCCGCTGGATAATATTTTCAAGTTCCCTTACATTGCCGGGAAATTCGTGGGATGCAAGGTGTTTGAACGCTTCCTTTGTCATTCCTTTGACATTTCGTCTGTCAATTTTACTGTACTTTTCCATGAAATAGAGGGCAAGGAGTTCCATATCACCTTTACGACTCCGCAGGGGTGGAATTAATAACGGAATTGTATTAAGCCTGTAATACAGATCTTCACGAAATTCGCCTTCCTTAATTGCTGTTTCAATCTCCCTGTTGGTTGTGGCTATGATTCTGACGTCAACATCAATGGGTCTGGTTCCGCCAACCCGGTCAACTTTTCTCTCCTGGAGCACTCTGAGCAGTTTTGCCTGGAGGTGAACCTGCATCTCAGATATTTCATCAAGAAGGAGTGTGCCCCTGTGTGCCTGCTCAAATTTTCCCTGCTTGGCAGAAACTGCACCTGTGAAGGCTCCTTTTTCATGGCCAAATAATTCACTCTCAAGCAGGGCTTCTGGAAGCGCTGCGCAATTGACTGCCACAAAAGCCATCTGGCTCCTGTCACTCTTTTCATGTATAAACCTTGCAAAGAGTTCCTTGCCTGTTCCTGACTCTCCCTGAATCAAAACAGAAGCACTGCTGTCCGAAACTTTTTCAGCAAGTTTTAATAATCGGTGCATCTCGCCATCATTGCTTATTATCTTAACACTGTTTTTAAATGTATTTCCCGTATTCCCACAGGTACTTGAAGTCTTACCGGAATCATCAGAGTCTGAAACAGCCGCCCTGATATAAGACTCAAGTTTCTCATCTTCCACAGGGTTTAAAAGATAATCAACTGCTCCGTTTTTCATGAGCTCCACTGCATCCTGCACAACAGGCTCGGAAGATACAAAAACCACCCTGCATCCATTATTAATGTCATGGGCTTTTTTCAAAAATTCCAGGGGGGAAAACTGGGGGGCTGAAACATCGGCAATGACCATGTCAGGCTTGTTCTGAACAAGGATATGATCTGCCCCGGAACCATCAGGCAGGGCATCAACCATCAATCCTGAATTTTCAGCAAGTTTTGTATGTTTAATCCTTGTTTTAGGACTTTCCTGTATAATAAGGACTCTTTGACCGGGCATATTATTACTCCAGGGCCTGAACCGGCTCTATGATCGTTTTGCACTCTCTGCAAGTGCCAGGGTGGAAAGGCGCTGTTCTGCAAGCCTTGCCCAGACCGAATCATCTTGCTGGACTATATCTTTAAACACCTTTTCAGCTTCTTTTAAAACATTTGCCTTTTGATATGCATCCCCCATCATGAACTTAAGATTTGCTGTCTCCTGACCTGATCCGGAAAACTTGATTGCAAGGGAGAATGATTCTGCAGCCCGGACATAGACATGCTGTTTCAGATATGCATTACCCATTGTTCTATATATTTCTGCAAGCCTGCCATAATGCTTTCCCTTTGAAGAAGCTATCTGTTCCACTGCATTTGTCAGCACAAAAGCAACCTTACCCCATTCATTCTGTTTTTCGTACAGTTTTGATTTTTCAACAAGGATTTCGCTTTTGTAAATACTATCTCTGCAGGCTTTATATGCCCGTTCAAACATACTGCCTGATTTTTTATATTCATTTTTTGCAAGATAGAGTTGACCCATCCTGAGATATGCTTCAGCCCTGTTTTTATTCCCGGGAAACCGCTTTACAAATCCTTTTAAAAGCTTTACTGCATCATCGCCCCGGTCTGTTTCATGCATTGCCACACCAAGGCCAAAAAGCAGCTCAGGCGGTCTTCTGGACCTTTTATACAACTTGTATGAGCTTATGAGATGGTTAAATGCCTGCTCATATAATTTTGCCTTTAAATATGAAAGCCCGACATTCAGAGAGATCTCCTTGCTTGTCATCCTGTCGAGTCTGATGAAGTTCTCTTCATATTCCTGAAGAATATCAGTAAAATTATCTTCTTTAAGTGCTTTATTAAAAAGGGCCTCATAGGCCTTCTGCATCAGCCTTATGGCTTCATACCGCAGCCCCATGGGATTTGTGGAAAGCAGCTCTTCTATCTCATTTATACAACTCTCATACTCTTTATTCTCCTGGTATATTTCAGCAAGCCTCATCATGGCAACCCTTGCAAACTTGTTGTCCGGGAATCTTTTTTTGACCATGGTGTAAAGCTTTTGTCTCTCTTTTCTATCCTTTAAATATCTTGCAAGGCCAATGGAACTTCTGATAAAACCTTCGCCATCGGGAAACTTCTCTATGACATAGCTGTAAATGCTTTTTGCCTTTTCAATCTTGTTTTCCATGGCATAGGTATCAGCAATCTTGCTGAATATAATATCTTTTTCACCAATATCAGGAAAAAGATTTATAACCCTTGTAAAATTTTCCCGGGCAGAGCTGCTCCGGCCAAGCTTCAGATTAGCATTACCCATACTGAGAAGAAGATCAGATGTTTTATATATTTTTTCTTTATTTTCCTTTAAAATATATGTATAAATATTAAGGGCATCAAGAAAATATCTCTTATCAAACAATGTATTACCATAGCCTATGCCTGCATCGGCCGTATATTTATTATCAGGCATATTTTCAAAAACTAATTTATAATACCTTAAAGCCTTTTCATTAAACCCTCTGTCCTTATATATTCCAGCCAGATAATAATACACTTCTGCAAGGCCTGTATATTCCTTATATTTATCCTTTACAAGGGTAAAATAGCCCTCTGCCACAGCCATGTTATTCATCTTCATGTGAATAAGGCCCATGGCAGTAAATCCAAAGGGCAGAAGTTTTGAACCAGGATATGTCACAAGGGTGGTGTTAAAATAGTGCTCTGCCTGGACAAGTTTTAAAGGTTCCTTTGTTTCAGCATACTTATAATATGCATAGGCCTTTAGATACGAAACTGCCTGTCTGCAATCTCTGGATTTTCCAGGGGAATACTTTTCTGCCAGAGCCAGCGCAGCCTCATATTTATGTTCCTTAAGCAATGTCATGACCGGTTTAAGAATATTTTTCCCATCATCCGGACTGCAGTCTGAGATATCTGTTTTTAATAAAAGGTCGGAAATATCGCCGGCATAGATACTTGCCTCCTTTTCAGGAGGATTATATCCTTTCTTTGTAATATTCTCTTTTACAGGCGCCTTTTTAACCTCTTTTGCCCCATCATCTTCTTTTATCTCTTTTTCTTTTATGGTGTTTTCCGGTTTCGTAAATTTTGGTTCAATAACCTTATACTGTTTTTTTCGGGATGCACTACTGCCTGTATTTCCCGCAGCTTTTCCGTAGCGCGCTTTTTTACCCTTTTTCTCAAGATTAATGACAAAACAGGCCTCTTTGTTATTATACCCTGCCCCTGCATTGTTAAAGTCACGACGTCCTGTGATCAAGACAGCCACTACGTTCCCCTGGAGCCTCTGGAGTACAATACTTTTAATCAGGGGGCCTTTGCTGCCTATTATTTTCAACTCATCCCTGTACTTGACATTTTTAAGCGCCAGAAGGACTTCATTTTTATCAATTTTTATAAACTTTGAGGAGACTTTCTCTGTAACATAAAGCTTTACAAGGCAAGGGGCCTGCTCTATTATTACTTTTTTCAGAAAAATTGTCCCGGCCCCTGCAATGGAACCTGTAGATGCGATTAAAGAGACTGTTAAAAGTAACAGCGCCAGAAAACCTTTAAACTTACAATTTAATTCGTCCATATTGTCCGCAGCTTTTTATATGGTTTATATGATCTGCATGATATTTAATATCCACCATCATAGCAATTAATATGCCATAACAAACATAATAAAGATAGAAAAAATTTGAGTTATTATCCATAACAAAGAATACAAAGCTCCTTTGAAACAAATCCGGAAAACATGTATATTTTATTATTATGCAGGTTTTAATATGTCCCCGTCAAGGAATTTGTCAAAAAATTGACAAACCAGTTTAAAAGAGCGGGGAAGACTCTTCCTGCTCGATGTGCATTTTTTTAATCTTTTCCACAAGAGTAGTTCTGTTCATCTGTAAAAGCTTAGCTGCTTTTGCCTTGACCCAGTTTGTCTGATCAAGCGCATGGCATATCAGGCTTTTCTGGAATCTCTCAACTGCCTGATTAAAACTTATTTTATTCTCAAAAATAGATGAAACAGTAGGTGCTGCCACGTAATCCGAAGAAGTTCTGAAATAATCCGGCAGAGCCGAAGGCTCAATAATATCTTCCTCCACAAGAACTGCAATGCGTTCCATCAGGTTCTCAAGTTCTCTGATATTGCCGGGCCAGCTATAGCCTTTCATTATCCTCATTGCACTTTCAGATATGGTTTTAATCTTATAATTATTGTCTCTTTTGAGAAATTTTTTCTGGAAATGGTCTGCCAGAGCCGGAATATCCATGGCTCTTTCACGTAAAGGGGGAATTTCAAGGGGAATCACATTTAATCTGTAAAACAGATCCTGTCTGAACTTTTTTTTTTCAATGGCCTGGGCAAGATCAATGTTGGTTGCAGAGATAATTCTGATATCCACATGGATGGGACTTTCCCCGCCCACCCGCTCAACAGAGCGCTCCTGAATCGCCCGCAGAAGCTTGACCTGGAGTTTAGGACTCATATCACCGATCTCATCTAAAAAGATAGTTCCCTGATCTGCAATTTCAAATTTACCTCTTCTTGAACGATGCGCGCCTGTAAATGCTCCTTTTTCATGGCCGAAAAGCTCGCTTTCAAGCAGCTCGCCGGGTATTGCACCGCAGTTAATTACCACCATGGGGCCGTCTCTTCTGTCACTATTATCATGTATTGCCCTTGCAACAAGCTCTTTTCCTGTACCGCTCTCGCCGGTAATCAAAACAGAAGCATCTGAAAGGGAAACCTTTTTTATCTTCTTAAGTACAGATAATATTGACGGGCTTGATCCTGCAATATCATTAAACAAAAACCCGCCCTCTGTAATATCATCCATTATACAATCTCCATTATACAATCTTTCCCTTGCAAACGCCTGTGCTGTAGTCATTTCAATATTTTCTCTAATTTTTCCGAAATTGCTTCTGCGGTGAACGGTTTTACAACATAATTTGATACGCCAGCCTGTACTGCTTCAATTACATTTTGTTTCTGGGCCTCAGCTGTAACCATTAAAAAAGGAACTTTAGCATATTTCTCGCTTGCCCTGACCTTTTTTAACAGCTCCAACCCGGTCATTTTCGGCATATTCCAGTCTGCCATAACAAGGTCGATCTCCTGTGTTTCAATAACATCCCAGGCAGTTGTACCATCATCAGCCTCCACAAGATTCTTAAATCCAAGCTGTTTCAGGATGTTTTTAAGAATCCGGCGCATAGTCGCGAAATCGTCGACAACCAGAACCTTGATGGATGTATCCATTATTTAATCCCTCCCTCCCCAATATAAATTAATAGAAGTCTCATCGTTCAAAACAGACTTCAATTGTAAAGTCACCATTATCTGTTGTAAAAGGAATTGCTATTTTAGGACCCTTGGTATAGTGGGTAATACTATGGCCGGGGCCTGCAACAACAGATGGTATTGCAGCCTTGAAAGAACGTCCTATCTCTTCCAGTTCTCTTCTGGCCTGGCCGGATATCATGTTGGTCAATTCTCCCACGGCATCAATTATCTCATGGTTGATCTCACCCATCTCTTCGCCAAACATATTGGATACAATTGCAAGAATGCACTCCTTTTGGAATGTCACTGCAACAGTGCCGTTGGCAACACCTGTCAGTCCCATGAGCCCGGTTATATCACCAATGGCCACATTGTCTGTCTTTAAAAATGGTTTGCCAGGGTTTACTTCCATAAATGCCATTGTTTCAAGGACATTCATTGTTGCATTAATAAATGGATTAATCAAAGTAACGTCCACATCATCATCCTTTAAAAAAAGAGATTAGATTAATTGTCCCTAACTATTATATTTAACAATATTTTTAAGATGTGAGAACGAATCAACATCTATTGAATCAAAAATAATTCCAAGACCGTTGTTTTCAATCCTTGCGACCCTGCCTCTTATGTTCAATTCAACATTATCCCTTGCCCTCAGGAGAAAAATTTTCACACGGCACAGGCTGCCTTTCTGAACTTTTTCATCTGTATATACAAAGATTCCTTTTAAACTTAAGTCTTTTGAATCACCATTAATATTGATTATGTTTTCTCCTGCTTCTATATCAACGCTGATGGATGTTAAGAAATCAACCCTTTCGGATTTTCGTCTCTCAATGCCTTTGCCGGAGCTTTTCTTGTCTGCCACTATAAAGGTCTCCATGTTATTGGTTGAAACTGTGTAATGACTTTTATACTTAAAATATCATATTTCATCTTTTCCCTCAAGGCATTAAAATTCATTCAGCATTTTCCTGTCTGCGATTTTCAGGAAGCTTTCCACAACCCTGGGATCAAATTGCGTGCCTGCGTTCTCCTTAATAATTGATATCATCTTATCATATTCCATGCGCTTTCTGTATGCACGGTCTGAACCCATTGCGTCAACCACATCAGCCACGGCAAGAATCCTTGAAAGCTTCGGGATCTCGTTATTCTTTAAACCGTCGGGATATCCTTTTCCGTCAAATCGTTCATGGTGGTGCCTGATGATCTTTTGCTCCCTGTCCCATAATCCAAGCTTGCCCACTATGTCAGCACCAATAACAGGGTGCTCTTTAATCTTTTCATACTCTTTTTCAGTCAGCTTACCAGGCTTTAAAAGGATATCATCCCTGATTCCAATTTTCCCGACATCGTGGAGGTAACCTGCAAAATTTATTATATTCAGTTCTTCATCGGTGCATCCCATCTGTTCTCCGATTCTATATGCAATTTTAGCAACCCTGGTTGAATGCTCCCTTGTGTACCGGTCTCTGGCCTCAACTGCTGCAACAAATGCATAAAGGGTTGAAAAAAGATTATCATAGATGTTTTCATAAAGGGCGATATTCTCAATGGCTGAGGCTGCTTTCCTTGTAATAAAAGTCATATAATATATATCTTTTTCATCAAAACTCTTTTTCCCTTTTCTTATGATTGCACTTGCAGATCCGAAAACTTTTCCCCGGATTTTCAGCGGGACCACCATCAGAGAAAGAACTCCCTCTGGAAGCTCCTTCCTGGCCCTGCCCTGGGAGACAAGGCATGGCTCGGCATCTGCCTCAATTACGCCTTTGATAAAGGGCTCTATCTCTTTGAAAATAGAATTATCGTCAAGGGTATCAGAGGATGCAACAGCAATAAGTGCACTGTTCTGTTCCGCCCATATATGGAAAATCACATTATCAGCCTCAAGAATCTCTATCCCGAGTTCAACAACCTTGCTGAAGATATCGTAACTCGAATCTGTATTGGAAAAATCCTCCATTATTCTGTTGAGAATATTTACATCATCAATCCTTGTGACAAGCTCATTGTTAAGTTTTTTTAACTTTTCCTGGCGTTCCACCTCTTCTTTTAAAATAAGATTCTCCACAAAAAGACTTCTCTGCTGTACAACGCGCCTTAATGTAAGTTCCATCTGTTCCAGGTTAATGGGTTTGATCAGAAAATCAACAACACCATGCTTTAAAGTATCAATCGTGTTCTCAATGGATGGATAACCTGTCATGATAACAACAGGAAAACCATAATCCCGTTTCATAAGCTCCCTTGCAAGTTCAAGCCCATCCATTTCCGGCATGTTGATATCGGTAAAACAGCAGTCTATCCTTTCCTGGTCAACTATTTTTATGGCCTCTTTACCATTGCAGGCTGTCAGAACCTCATGACCCTTACGCTGAAAAAAGCCCTCTGTAACATCCAGAATACTCTCTTCATCATCAACAACAAGAACCCGGTATTTTTCCTGACTGATATTCATATATATATTATTATTTAAGGTGATCAATTTTTCGCTGATTCTTTTAAATATAATATATTATTATTGTCACTATTTCAATAAAAATATCTTTTATTTTTCCTGCCAACGGGCTGACACTGCATTGAATGCTTAGAATATATTTCTTTGATAAAAGAAAAATTTAATTAATTGTTCTTGACAAAATAAATATTCAAGAATATAATTCTCTTTAGTTTGATAAACAAGGAACATAGAAAAAATGGATAATATTGACCACACAATTCTTCAGATTCTTCAGAAAAAAGCCCGGATTCCCAATATTGATGTTGCAAGAAAAATAGGGATGGCACCATCTGCCGTGCTGGGACGAATCAAACGTCTGGAAGACAAAGGAATTATTGACGGCTATGAAGTCCGTCTTAATCCAGATCATTTTAACCAGTCAATGGTTGCTTTTATACAGATCAGATTAAAGAATGCCACCATTATACAGGAGACCTGCAAAACCCTTACAATGATAAAACATGTACAGGAGGTACACCACCTTGCCGGTGACGACTGCATCATGATAAAACTTCGAACTTGTGAACCAAAGGATCTTGAAAAATTGTTAAGGGAAAAAATTAATATAATTGATAATATTTTAAGTACAAAGACATTTATTGCCCTTGCGACCTATAAAGAGAGCGCACAAATTGTAATTCCGGAACCAAAAGGAGATAACTGATCATGCCCATGTCTTCAGATTTCAGACAACGACTTTCCACCATTGTTACAAAAGCTGCTGACCATTTTGGAACACCCTTTCACATATATGATGAAAGGGGTATCAGGCAAACCTGCAATACAGTAAAGCTTGCATTTTCAAACATTAAAGGGTTTAAGGAATATTTTGCTGTCAAGGCCCTGCCCAACCCGAAAATCATGGCAATCATGAAGGATATGGGATTTGGCTTTGACTGCAGTTCAGCCCCTGAAATACTTTTAGCAAGAAGTATAAAATGTTTTGGCGAAGAGATAATGTTCACATCAAACAATACAAGCACCCGTGAGTTCTTTACCGCCCTTGAAGACGGCGGCTGCATCCTGAACCTTGACGATATTTCTCTTCTGCCAAAGCTTAAAGAAGTGCCGGAACTCATCTGTTTCAGGTACAACCCAGGCCCCAGAAGAAAGGGCAACAAAATAATAGGCAACCCTGTGGAATCAAAATACGGTGTCAGCCATGACCAGGTTGTACCAGCCTATGAAGAAGCCCTTGCAAGGGGGGCAAAGCGGTTTGGAATGCACACAATGCTTGCCTCCAATGAACTCAACCATGAATATATGATTGAAACCACAAAAATGCTTCTGGACATGGTTGACCTTGTATCAGAAAAGCTTAATATCAGATTTGAATTCATCAATATTGGCGGCGGACTTGGCATACCCTACAAGCCTGATCAGCCCAGTCTGGATATTGAGCTCATGGCAGGGGGGATTGAAGAACTTCTCAATGATTTCAAAAAGGTAAAGGGATTTGTACCAAAACTGTTCATGGAGAGCGGCCGCTACATGGCAGGACCCCATGGCGCCCTTGTAACAACTGTTATCAACCATAAAAACATCTATAGAAAATATGTTGGAGTGGATGCTTCCATGTCTTCATTAATGCGGCCCGGAATGTACGAAGCCTATCACCATATTCACATTCATGGCAAAGATGATGATGCAGCACCGACTCTAAAGGTTGATGTAACAGGCTCCCTGTGTGAGAATATTGACAAGTTTGCCGTCCAGAGGGATCTTCCGGTGACAGAGGAGGGTGACCTTTTAATTATCCATGACACAGGCGCCCACGGCCATGCCATGGGGTTTAATTACAATGGCAGTCTCAGACCCAAGGAGCTGCTGTTAAGGGAGGATAATACAATTGAGCTGATACGGCGGGCAGAAACAGTTGACGACTATTTTGCAACCCTTGAATTCAAACCGGACAGGCTAACCATATAATTTATTTCAGGATACAAACAGATTTAAGGAGTCAATATATTCAGGATCCCGGGTATCAATAACCTCAATTATATCTTTGTACATTCGTTTTTTATGTTCTGAAAAGATATTACGGCTCTTTTGAAAACCCCTTGCAAAATCCTTGGCATCCTTTATCAGGGCTTCATTATCATCACATGCTTTTTCAATGATATGATGTTCAAAAAGCTCTCTGGCACCAGCTTTTTTCCCTGTGAGTTTAAGTTCATTGAATTTATACTCAGGGACCGCCTTTCTGACAAATGCTATCATACCCGGAAGAAAGGGGATCTTGATATCCACTTCCGGAAAACAGAAATAGCCCCGGTCTTTTTTCATGAACCTGAAATCACAGGCGCAGGCAAGCATTGCTCCGTTGCCAAATGCATGCCCGTTTATTGCAGCAATAACAGGCACAGGCATGAGCAGCAATCTTTTAAAAACATCATTCATGGCATAGAGGAATTTTTTTATACTTTTAAAATCTTTTTTGTCAAATTTCTCCATGAGCCAGTCAACATCAACGCCCTGGCTGAAATTTTTTTCATCCGATGAAGTAATTATTATGGAATATATTGATTTATCCCCAAGTATCTCATCAAACAATTGATTCAGGCCCAGGGCAAACTCAAGGTTCTGTTTGTTGGCACCATTGACCATACTGATAACTGCAACACTTCCATCCTTTACCAATTCAAAAAAAGCCATCTGATTTCCTGTAAATCAT
The DNA here is from genome assembly GCA_964593725.1 of uncultured Desulfobacterales bacterium. Classification (GTDB taxonomy): domain Bacteria; phylum Desulfobacterota; class Desulfobacteria; order Desulfobacterales; family Desulfobacteraceae; genus JAIOSM01. The sequence goes on along the minus strand of CAZQJS010000025.1, from coordinate 17,422 downwards.
TAAGTTATCATGCAGTACAATTTTATATTCTTTAATTAATACCCTTTAAAAGCGAGCTGCTCTTTACACTCTTTTCAGTAAGTTTAGTCCCAAGCAGACTCAAATCAGCAAGTCCCTTATTGTTCTGTCCGGCTGATCCGGCTGTTTTGGCTGTTATACCTGCCTTCAGCTCCTTTTCAAATTTTCCCATCTTTGCCTGGAGCATATTTTGGGCTGAGCTTTGAAAAATTTTATCAAGATCTGATTTCACTGCCATTGTATATTCGCTCAAAGTTCCTTTCAGATCAAACAATAGATTGAATTTATTTACCTTTGACAATGAATTAACCAATGCTTTCTGAAGGGTTGAGCCTTTGGAAGATACAGCCTTCATAATAACATCCCTGAATTTTATATCGGCAAGGCAGTTTAATTGATTATCATCAAGCCTGGCACTGCCTGTAAGACTTGTAACGGATTTAAGCAGGGACAAAGACAAATCAGGTTTATCGGAAAAAATAAAATTTTCAAGCACAAATCCGCTGATATCAAGATCTGCCTTGTGATGGGGATGGGATGGATCAACAAGATCCAGAACGCTTTTGAAATTAAATGAGTCAAGGCCTTTAAATCCGCCGCCAAAAAAATCTATTAATGCAGGAAGTTTTGCAACAGCCGGCATGTTTGTGATATTGGAAGCTTTGCCTGTTAAAGTTCCCCCACCAAAAAGAAGATTAATTTTAATATTTTTTGCCATGAAATATACATCATTGCCAGCGTTACTGCTTTTTGCAGGTTCATTGGAGCTGGATGCTTTTTCCCCTGGCAGATCAAAATAGGGTTCAACAAGTGCAATCAGCTTTTGATTTCTTTTAAGAAAAGAACACAGGGCTGGAACAAAAATAATCTTACCAAAATCAATTTTCCCGCCCTTTAAAGGTGAATATTTATTTTTAAGACGGTTAACATCTTTTGAAAGCGTGGTTGAAACGCTTTTCAGCTGCCTTTTACAATTATTAAGCTCTGTTTTAAACTCTTTTTGAACATTTTGAATATTATCAAGCTCGCCCTGTATCTCTTTATAAAGATCATTTAATTCCAGGGCAGACCCCAGCATGGCAATACCTGATGAGCCTTTCCCTGCTTTGTTTATCCTTGTTCTGTACTCTTCAATCTTTTTATCATCAATAAGATTGTCTATTTTTTTCTGAAATTTTTCCCTGGTCCGGGCAATGTTTTTCTGGACATCTTTGGATAATTTCACACTTTCCAGGGATTTAAGCTCTTTTTGCAGAATGGCTTCAACATCGGGCATATCAAACAGGTTCAATGTATCCTGCTGGCATATGCCTTCCAGCCATTTTGATTCTCCTCCTGTTCCCTTCCGGTGTACAGGTTTAAGTCCGGGTACTGCACCGGACTGCTTTCGTTCAGTATTAAACTGTACTTTATCAAAAATCAGATCATCAATTATAACATTCTTTTTAAGCAATGGCATAAGCTCAATAACTGCCTGGATATGGCTTACTTCAACACTGTTTTTCATGGGCTTGTCAGGGTTTGTCACCTGAAGTCCGAAAAGTTCAATCCCGGCAGGAAACAGTGCAACATCCACCGACGAGAGTTCGACTTTAGCGCCAACTGCCTTGGTACCGCTCTTTTCTATATATTGCTCCACCAGCATATCCAAAATAAAAAACCAGAAAATAAAAACAGCCAGAATCAAGACAGCAATAATTTTAAGGATAGTTTTTTTCATAAGTTGTTCTCTCTTTGCAGTTAAAATTAAACAGCTGATTAATACTTATCAGGCTGCCGGATCATTATATCTTTTCCGGCTGTTCCCATTATTATATTTAAAATCCTGAATAGGTCAAGGGAAATATAAACAGCAAGTCATCTGCTGATGAAAAATTCTCAATCAAAGAAATCTTTTTCGTTGACATATTAGCACTGAATGACTAAGGTAGAAGCTGCTTTTGGCAGATTCCTCAACAAAAGCGACAGAGCGGAGCTATGCAGACTCCATAAAGTAAAACTTCGCATTGCCTGAGAATAAAAATTATATATCGCAAAGATAGTAAGTATGCCTGAAAAGATGAAGAAATTCAGTCAAGTTTCAGGCACTATAAATAAATTATCAATTGGGTCTGATAAAATTCAGGAAAGGAAACCTTTTAATGCCAAACACAACATTTGACAAAAACCTGGAAAAAATTGCGATTATTGGATATGCATACAGGATGCCCGGAGACTTAAAAAGCGATAAGGATGTCTGGGAAATGTTATCAAACAGAAGAATAATTCAAATCCCCATTGAAGAAAGATATGGAAAAGGGTATGCCCCCTTTGATGGATTTAAAGCACCATCAAAATTTGCAAGCCCTTATGAAGCATTGATTACCAATAATGACGAACTTAAGTTTGACCCAAAGTTTTTTGAAATATCTGTATTTGAAGCAAAGATAATGGATCCGCAGATGAAAATGTTATTAACGTGTAGTTTTAATGCTTTAAATATGGCAGGTATTAATTACCATGATCATAAAAACAGTAACACAGCAGTTCTTATAGGAACTCAAATCCCTGCTGCAACTAACTGGAGACCATCCCATGGTGCCAATGAATTCACCATTACCGGTACAAGTATAGCAATGCTTGCCAACCGGATTTCCTACTCTTTTAATTGGATGGGGCCTTCCATGGGCATAATGACAGCATGTTCATCCGGAATAACTGCCATGGATACGGCAGTGCAGATGCTGAGACAGGGAAAGACTGATATGGCTTTATCAGGGGCAGTCAACTATTTAGGATCGTATTTAGGAAGTGCGGGTTTTAACCAACTGGGGATTGTCTCTCCTGATGGAATATGCCGCTCCTTTGATGCCGATGGAAATGGTTATATAAGATCTGAAGGAGCATTCATCTATGTCCTGAAAAGATTGTCCGATGCTGAAAAAGATGGTGATAAAATCTTTGGTGTTATTATAGATACCAATATTAACACTGCCGGAGCCAATGATGGCGCAACAGGTTTTTCAAGTGAGCGGTATATTACCGCGCCAACGGAACATGGTCAAATTGATGCCATGAAGCAATGCTGTGAAAGTGCCGGCCTATCAAAGGATGATATTGATTTTATTGAAGCCCATGCCACCGGGACTCCTGTGGGGGATAAAGTTGAAGGCAATGCCATTGGAAAAACCTATGGAAATTGTGAAAGAACATTAAGGGTAAGCAGTATCAAGAGTAATGTGGGGCACATGGAATCAGCATCATTTACATGCGGCCTGCTTAAAGTTCTGATGATGTTCCGCCACAGAAAATTTGCACCCATGTCAAAGGCGTATTCAATACCAAACCCTGACATAGATTTTGATAATTATAACATGAAAGTTGTGACAGAAGTTGAAGATTTTCCACATAGAAAAGTAATAGGCTGCATAAACAGCTTTGGTTTCGGAGGATCAAACGGCCACTGTATTATTGAAGAATACCATGGAAAAGAGAAGGGTTTTTCCTTTCCGGAAAAGTATTACCATATTCCCTTATCAGCAAAAACAGCAGAATCATTGTTAAGAAAAGCAGATGATCTGCTGACCCATGTAAAAAATTCTAAAGATAAAGATGTTTACACACTTGCTGGAAATTTATCAAGGCGTACAACCCATTTCCAGTACAGGGCATCTTTCCAGGCAAAGAGTTTTGTGGAACTTGCAAAACAATTAAAAAGCTTTAAAAAGGATGATATTGCAAACACTCAACCTTTCACAGGATTATTAATGGTTTTTCCAGGTCAGGGATCCCAATGGGCAGGCTGCGGCCAATCCCTTTATAAAAGTGAACCTGTCTTTAAAAAAACAATTGATTTTATTGACGATCAATGGGTCCGGCTCAGTGGTAAATCTTTAAAAAAGATTGCATTCCATGCAAGCCAGGAAGTTTTAGACAAGGTTGTATGGGCCCAGCCGGTTTTATTCATGATACAGACCGGCATGTATGAACTGCTGAAATCATATGGTGTCTATGCAGATGTTGTTATGGGTCATTCTGCAGGGGAAGCTGCTGCCACATATGCATCCGGAGTATATACCATGGAAGAAGCATGTGCGCTTATATATCACAGATCTTTATCACAATCCAAAACAGAAAACTCAGGCAGGATGCTGGTGCTTCCATTTTCTTTGGATATGACAGACAAGGCTTTGAAAAAATATCCTGAATTATCCATTGCATGTTATAATTCACCCGAGAATACAGTTGTTTGCGGCAATGCAGATGATATTTATACCTTAAAAGAAGAACTGGAATCTGAAAAAATATCTCCCAAATTATTACCAGGCAGTTATGCCTTCCATTCCAGACATATGGATTGCATTAAAGAAGAAATTCTTGAAAAACTTTCATTTCTGGATACCAAAGCACATTGGGCAACTGATATTCCATTTGTCTCAACAGTATCTGGAAAAATAGAGACCAGAATGGATTCTTCCTACTGGTGGAAAAATATAAGAAATCCAGTCCGGTTTATTGATGGAGTCAAAACAATTAACAAATACTTTAAACCAGGTGTCGTACTGGAACTTTCCTTCCACCTGACATTGAGATCAGCATTTGAACAATGTTATCAACAATATAATGAATCTGTTAATTATCTTCCAACCCTGGTCAGAAACGAAGATTCATCAAAATATTTTATAAAGGCTTTGGGGAATTTATATAAAAACAGAGTTCAAATTGATTATAAGAAGAAATACAAAACATTAAAACCAATCAGCCATATACTGCCACAATATCCACTGGATGAAACAATTACAATTAATAAACATATGGACAGCATGATGTTTTATAAAAAAGGTATATATCACGCAGGTCCCCTCATAGGACGAAAAACCGGAAAAAATACTTTTCAGACATGCATTTCAAAAAAAGATTATCCATGGATGGCCGGACATGTTATTCAAAATTCGGCAATTATTCCGGCAGCCGGATATTTAGAAATGATTATCCAGGCGTTTAAAGGGCAGGAAATACAAATCAAATATTGTAAATTTAATAAACCATGTCCCATAACAGATGAACCAATTTTATTAACATTAAAATATGAACATGATCAGTCTGACAATTACAAGTTTGAAATATTTTCAAATATCACAAATAAAAGTAAGACAACACTCCATTGCATTGGTGACGTATCAACAACGTCTAAGCTGCCTTCAGATGTAAACAGGCACGTTGAGATCAGATCATTATATGATTATTATGATTTACAAGTACAGAAAAACTTTGATTTCTATGAACAATTACATGCAAGGCTTGGGGGATCATTTAACTATGATAAAAACTTCCAGGTTGTTTCCAGAGTTTTCCAGAACAGCTCAACCAGAGATCTGCTGGCTGAACTGGTTATGGATAAAAAATTTTCCGGACAGGGATATAACTTACATCCTGCTATCCTTGATGGAGCATTGCAAATGTTCTTATATTACCTTATGAGTGCCTCTGATTTCTCCGGGATACCATCAAGCTTAAAAAACTTTCACTACATAAAAAGACCAGTATCCAACAGGCTGGTTTGTATAATCAACCTTCCTGAGGCAGATGAAAAATCAAACCATAAGGGCCAGTTATCCTTTGGTCTGGGAGAACAAATCAGCGGCAGTGTCAGTCTGTATGACCCTGAAACTGGTAATCTGGTTGCCTTTCTGGAACAATATTTAAGTATCCATTACAATAATAAAAAAGCTGATCTTGAAAATGTAAAATACAGATCTGTCTGGCAGCCTAAATTTTTAGATGCTGCCCTGCCTGAAACATATGAACATGCATTAAAGCTTTTAAATAATAAATTCAGCTATACTCACACAGGCTGTGTGGGGAAAGTTGTTCACCCCTTTGTTAAAAGTTCCTGTACCCAGTATACGTTCATATCAGACGATCTGGATTATTTAAAAGATATGTATAAAAAATATCATAATAAGGGTGAATCATTCAGGTTTAAAACACCCGGAGAAATTGCACCATGCACATTTGAGTTATTACTCCTTGATGAGTTTAAAGAAGAGTATCTGAACTTTCTTATCCCGGGTGGAATATACATGGTGGGGGAAAAACCATATCAAAAATCAAAAAAAATAATAAAAACAGCACCTGGGGAAAATTATGTTAATTATGAGATAAAAATAGATGATGGTGACTATACAGGCAAGGGTGCGATGTATAAGCTGGTGCAATATATGAGGAACCTTTCACCCGGTAAAAAGATAAATATAATAACCAGAAACGGTGTAAAAGATGTAACTGATCCTGCAATGTCAACCATATGGGGCGGGGTAAGAAGTTTAATTCTGGAACTCAATACAGAGTGCAGGTTAATCGATATCAGCAGTGATTCTGACCTGGAATATATTCCAACTGCAATGTCTTACAATGAAAAGGAATTAATCATACAAAAGGGAAAAATATGGTGTTCCAGATTAATACCTGTAAAAGAGATGCATCCAAAGGTTTGTTCAGAAAACGTTTCATATAAATTATGTCTGGAAAACCCTGGCAAGTTAAATGGTTTAGAATTCAAGACAGTGAATTTACCCCCTTTAAAACCAGATGAGGTCAAGGTTGATATACACGCAACAGCGCTGAATTTCAGGGATATAATGGTACTGCTGGATAAGCTGCCGTTGATATCATATAAAAGATCTGCATTTGGCAGAGAGATTGGTATGGAAGCATCAGGTGTTGTCAAATCTGCTGGAAGTGATGTCACCAGATATAAAGCCGGGGATAAAGTATTGGTAATGAAGGGCGGATGCATTGCCAATCAAATCCATGTTCATGAAGATATGCTGCTTCCAATGCCGGATAATATCAGTATGGAGCAGGGTGCATCCATATCCTCGGTATATGTTACAGTATATTATTCACTTATTTTCCTTGCAGGAATGGATAATACAAAAACTATACTGGTCCATTCTGCCATGGGTGGTGTTGGTCAGGCTGCAATAGCTGTGGCAAAACATGTTGGTGCCAGAATATATGCAACCGCAGGAAGTAAGGAAAAACGTAAAAAACTGCTGGAGCTTGGATGTTCAGGCGCATATGATTCCCACAGTTTTACATGGTACGATGATCTGATGGAGGAGACAAAAGGCGTTGACATTGTCCTTAACTCACTTGCTGGTTATCATATCCGTTTATGCCTTGATGCCTTAAAACCCGGAGGATGGCATTGTGAGATAGGCAAAATTGATATCTATAATAATAACCCTTTATATATGCAGGTTTTCAAAAAAAACCTGAAATTTGCAGCAATTGATATTGATCGCTTAATGAAGGATGATCCCTGTTTAGTACAGAAATTATCGCTGAAATGTCTTAAGTTAATACAGGAAAAAGCCCTTCCCTGCCTGCCTGTTACAAAATATACCTGGGATAATTATAATGAAGCGATCAGACTTATGGTAAACGGCAGACACCAGGGGAAATTAGTATTGACCCGGCCTGAACATGACTTTGATGTTTTTGACAATAGAGAATTCATAAAAAAGGGCACTATTTTGATGTCCGGAGCCATGGGTGGATTTGGATTAAGGGTTGCATCCTATTTAGCATCGGCTGGAGCAAAGCATATTGTATTAATGGACAGGGATAAAAACAGAAAAAGAACAACAGACTGGTTTAAAAAAGCAAGTTACATGGATATATTCTACCCGGATGTAAAAATTGATATATATTATGGCGATGTTTCAAATAAAGAACATGTCCGGGATATAGTTGATAAAACAGATGATCTGATTGGAGTGTTTCATCTTGCAGGCGTACTGGATGATAAATTTATTACAGATCTGGATGAAGATTCCTTTACCAGGGTTTTTGAACCCAAGGCAGTGGGCGCCTGGAATCTGCATGTGGCCACTTTGAAACACAACTTAGACTACTTTGTTATGTTTTCATCAATTGCATCCTTTTTTGGAAACCCTTCCCAGATTAACTATGGTGCAGCAAATGCCTTTCAGGATGGTTTGGCAGAAATGAGAAGATTAAACGGCCTTGCAGCACTTTCCTATAATATGAGTGCTGTTTCAGATGCTGGTATGGCAGCTGACAACCCCCATGTTCTGAAGATGATGAAACTTAACGGAACACCTGCCATAAGCAGTATCTTTGCCATAGAAGTGTTAGATACAGCACTGAGAAATCAATCCTGTAATAATATCATAAGTATATTGCCAAAAGATATGAAATTAATGAACAATCTTGATGAGTTACGCCATGGCCACTTAGAAACAAACAGTTCTGTTTTTAAACTTGCAGATAATGTTGAGACAATTGAGAATGTTTTGAACAGTTTGATTGAAAAACTGACCGAGTTATGCGGATTTACAGACATATCACCGAGTGACGTACTCTCTGTTTATGGTCTGAATTCCATATCTGTCACTGAATTCAGCGGATTTTTAAAATTAAATTATAATTTCAGTATCAGTGCATTGGAGTTAATGACAACAGCAACCTGCCAAAGTATTGCAGAGGGTATTTTAAATAATAAGGGAGAAACCAGAGAAAAACATGTGGAAAAGGAAAATAAAATAAAAATCAAACAAAATTTCCACCCGGGAAATGCCATAAGAGTGCCTTCTGTTTTTGATGTAAAAGAAGGAGTGACCATTGAGAAAAAAGAGCCAAAACAGATAAAAGAATCAATATACAGAATGGAAAAAATACATAATGTACAGCAGGAGATCCCATTACCCGATGAGTGTCAAAAAGACTTAAACAGATTAAAAAGCACAATAAGACGATATTTTGACAGAGATATAAAACCCTCAAGGCAAAGTATTAAAAGAGTATTGGTAACTGGTGCGACCGGTTTTGTGGGAAGGAGCTTAATCGTTGAACTGCTCAGACAGAATCCAGACTTGAAAATATACTGCTTAATAAGGGGAGCTGATGGTTTTAAGCGCTTAAAAGATGCATTAAAATATGCAGACCTTGATTCCAGAATAGATCTTAATAATATTCATGTGCTCAAGGGAGATGTATTACAGGATAACCTGGGATTGGATGACTATGAAGTATTATCAGAAAAAATAGATGCTGTTTATCATCTGGCAGCGGACTTGAAACTTGCAGCAAAGTATAAAGACATTTCCAGGGTTAACACAAACAGTATTTCCAGAGTAATTGATTTTGCAGCAAATCAAAGATTCAAAAAAGTATTCTATGCATCTACAATGGGAATATTCCCGGAATATTTTACAATATTTTCCAATGAATACAGTGACAGTTACATAGAGTCAGAATCATTTCCTGATATAAATAATATGAAGAAAATATTTCCTCCCAATATTGTAGGCTATCCATGGAGTAAAATTGTTTGTGAGAAAATACTATTGCATGCCCGGAAACTTGGTTTAGACATTGGAATATTCAGAATCCCCCAGACCGGGGTTTCCAATGAAACCGGGTTCACACAGGATACAGACATAAAAATAAGAATGACAGCATCTGTATTACAAGTTAAATGCAAACCTGATAATTATGAGCTTTCATACTCAGAACCTGTGGATACAATCTCTAGATATATTGCAAATATATCATTAAATGAAAAAAGAAAGCATACTATATATCATTGCTGTAATCCAGATGTATACAACACTGTAAAACATCTGGAAAACTTTGGTTATAAAATAGAGAGAACATCCTATGAGGAATTCAAACAAAAACATAAATCCCTTGGAAAACAATCAGTGCTTGACCAATACTGGCCCTTACTGGACCACTTTTCAAAGTACTGGATATCCAATGATAAACAAGGAAATTTCCGTCAGATATCTACAAAAACATTATTGGAAGATTCCACAGAAACAATCAGGTGGCCAAAATTACTGGAAATCATGACAAGCAGCATAACCTGGATACACAGGACACCTGCTCACAAGGTATTTGATGTTTTTAAAAATGCAGCAGACTTTGATACATTGGACCTCCATAACACCCCTGGCAAAGAACTTGTCAGGAATTTAAAAGCCTGCCAGAATATCAAACCCGATGCAAAGCCTGTTATATGCTATGATTTATACCTTAAAAATACTAATTTCCTGAAATTAAATAAGATTATAAAAAAGAACCCTGAAATTTTAAATAAAAAAATAGTTAAACCAATTTTCATATTAGGCCTGAACAGGACAGGTACAACCTATCTGCACAGGCTCTTATCACTAAATGATAAGTTTATATCACCATGTATTACAGACATGTTATATGTTGGCGATGAACCACTGGATGAGAGAAGATCTTTATGCGAAGATATTATTAATTCTTTTAAAAACCGGGTGAACCTGAAAGGTATTCATGAGATTGATGTAGATGCCCCGGAAGAAGATTTCTTTCCACTGGAGCATTGCTTTTCATCTGATACTAACTTTATGCGGTATGGATTTAAATCAGCCCAGGATTTAAATCAGGCATATGCTTTACATAAGAGATGGTTTCAATATCTTTCATACATTAAAAAATCCAATAAAAGATGGTTGTTTAAAATGCCATTCCACTTAAATAATTTAGATTATTTATATAAGACATATCCTGATGCCATAGCAATACAAACCCATAGAAACCCTGTTGACATAATGTCGTCGTGGTTTAATCTTGTGGAGCAGGTACGCTCATTATTGTTAGATTCAGAAGGTATGGACAGCATTGGCACGGAACAACTGGAATTCATGTCAGATATGTATAAAAAATCACAAAAATATAAATATAAGAATTTGAAAATTGATATTCAATACAATGATTTAGTAAGCAACCCAAAAGATGTAATTAAATATATATATGAAAAGCTGAATATCGATTTCAGTGAAGCTGAATCAAAAACAGAAGAGTATTTAAAGCAGCAGAAACCACATGTTTCCAGGAAAAAACCATTAAAAGATTATAATATTACAGAAGATGATATATCAAAGGCATTTTGTTAACCTGAGGTTTGGCTGCTGATTTATGCCGGATTAATTAATAAAGTTGGATTTCATCAATCCAGATTACACTCATTCCATTGTCTTCATCATTGCCCTGGCTTTCAAAACCCAAACCTACTCCCTGTATGTATGTCAGATCTATAACGTCATCTGAATCTCCTTCCCATGGAGGCCGTTTAAGCAGTCTCCATGGGATTTTAATTTTCTGCCAGGACTTTACCATTTTTTTATCTGTTTTGATGGTCATTTCAAAATGGTGCAGATCATCCGGGGATCTCCCCTGATAGACAATAAAATTAAACTTTTGCCCCACACTCTTTCCAAGAAGGTTAAAAGATATGCCTTTTGCTGTTTTCCAGCTTACAGGTGAAGGATAAACCAGACTGCATGTTCCCCAGCTGTCACTGGCAACTTTATACTCTATTTTTAAAGCCTTTGCCTGTTTTTTATCCTCGCGCTTAAATCTTATCAGAGTTTCTTTATCTGCATCGGAAAACACAGCCCATTCTGAGCATGTGTCATCAAAATCAGCTATATTTGAAGAAGATTTTTTTGAACATGAGGCATCTGGTTTTCTGCCAACCTGGACAATAGGGTTTTTTTGTTTCTTTTGTCTGCCTGAACTGTCTTTTTTCAGAATTATTTTCCGGGGAGCTTTATATACAGCCTTCTGCATAAAATTATTATAAAACATATTTAAAAGAGGAATGAATTCTCTGGTTGCCTTTCTATTGCCGGGTGAGGTTGGATGATCATCTCCTGCCTCAGCATAATACAATGTATTCCTGCCTTCCCTGTAAACATGTTCCACTCTGTTTTTATTTATATGATGGTGATTATCAGGGCCTGTCAAAGTATTATAAAAATCATAAACTCCCACGTTACAGCCTTTATAACCCTTTAACCAGTCATGGACCAGCCAGCTGTTAAAAGCCCGTGCATTTGCTGAAAAGGTTTTATCCTGTACAGGTGGGGCTGTGATTGCAATAAAGAGCAGCCCCGGGTGTTTTGCAAAACAGGATAAAAGTTTATTATAAATTGCCTTTGCATTGGCAACGGTCAACCCATGGCCTTTTTCTGGAGGATCATGGGGACTGCCTCTAAGCTCTGAGTTGGGAAAACACGATTTAAACATTATAATCCTGTTATGCCCGCCCGGATCCTGCATATTCCTTGTGTAAGGAGAGTGCCTGCTGTTCTCCTTTAAGAGAGCATTCATATACCCGGCAGTTTCAGAACTTGAAAACCATTCAGTCCAGTTAACAATATCTGTCCGGTCGCCAATATTGGAAGGGCCCCATCCATAATTTGTATCGCTCACAAAATAATTATTTTTTTCAAGGGCTCTTCCAAGCCCGCCATCCCCATCGCTCAACCAGTTTTCCCCACAGGAGTGATGGATAAATATTAATTTAACCGGGCTTTCAGGTCCTCCAGTGGAAAAGCTTTGTGCCTCAATGGGCTGCATGGCAATGCTTAAAAGCATAAAGATAAAAATCATACATGGAAACAGACTTTTAACACTAATCTTTGAACAATTTTGTAATTTTAACAATATACCCTCCCGTGAGATAGCTGAATCCATTCGTACAGCCCCTATGTTTAGTGCAGCCCTTACCCATTTAATCAGGCAGGGCTGCGCTTGTCAATTATAAGAGACTATTCTTATTCTGTTGCAGACCCGGGATTCATTGATTGTATCACAGAACCCAATCCGTTTATGTCACCTGGTTTAATCCCGAGTTCAGCCATGAGTGAGTCGACAAGGGGTGCCTGCCCTCTATATCTGAGTGCACTGTTAACCACCTGATCTGAAAGGTTTCCACTGCCGCCGCCGGAATTTGTATCACCATCAGAACCTGAGTTTCCGCCGCCTGTTAAACCTGCAACCTGAATAATTTTAATTCCATCTATGTTCTCCATTGGTTTAACACTCTCTTTGATGATTGCAGGCAGATTTTCTATCAGAGCCATTCTGATCTGCATTGCTATCTGTTCTTTGGACAAAACATTGTCAGATTCATTAATTGCCTGTTTTCCCTCGGCCTCAACTTCATATCTTATGGCTGCAGCTTCTGCCTTAAGTTTTTCTGCATCGGCAAAACCGCCTGCCTTGATTCTCTCCTGTTCTGCTTGAGCATTTGCTTCTGTTTTGATTGCTTCTGCATTGTCAAGGGCTGCAAGCTTTTCTGTTTCTGCTGCAATCTTGATTTTAATAGCCTCTTTTTCTGCAATCTCACTTGCCTTTACAAGCTCAACTGATTTTATACGTTGTGCAATGGCTGTCTCTCTGACAGTTTTTACAGATTCCTCCTCTTTTACTGCAAGGGCTCTTGCATGATCTGCCTCGGCTCTTGCTTCAGATTCAGACTTGGATTTTTCTGCAATTGCAATGGCTCGATCCTGTTCAGCAAGCTCAATGGATTTTTTCTTCTCAATCTCTGCATTTTCAATTGCTTTGGTTTTAACTATCTCCTTTTCCTGCAGAAATTTCTCTTTTTCAATACGTTCTTCTTCTATTACCTTTTCAGAAAGAATTGTGGACATATCAATATTTTTCCTTGATTCTATCCGGGCAAGCTCTGCCTCTTTTTTCTTATCTGCCTGCTCTTTTGCAATCTCAGCCATCTGGGAAGCACGCCTGATCTCAATTTCCCGTTCCTGCTTTAAGTTTGCATACTCTTCTTCCTTTTTTATCTCAAGTTTCTGCTGTTCAGCCTCAAGATTCTTGGTTGCCATGGCAACTTCTGTATCCTGTTCAATATCGTTTCGTTTTTTTCTGCGCTCTTCAATCTTTTCAGTCAGTTTTGTCAAACCTTCCGCATCAAAGGCATTATCAGGATTAAAATGCTCTTTACTTGTCTGGTCAAGGCCGGTTAATGAAACCGTTTCAAGCTCAAGCCCGTTTTTTAACAGATCTTCACTCACAACCTGCTGCACTTTCTGCACAAAATCAACACGCTGCTCATGGAGCTCTTCCATGGCCATCTCTGCTGCAACAGATCTCAAAGCATCAACAAATTTACCTTCCACAAGGGTTTTTAACTCTTCGGGCTCCATTGTCTTGGTTCCAAGGGTCTGGGCTGAATTTGCGATTGCATCCTCTGTGGGTTTGACCCTTACATAAAATTCAGCTGCAACATCCACCCTCATTCTGTCCCTTGTAATTAAAGCCTGCTCATTATCCCTGCGCACTTCAAGCCTTAAGGTATTCATGTTAACCGGGATAATTTCATGGAATACAGGCAGAACCAATGCCCCGCCATCCATGATTATCTTCTGCCCGCCAAGGCCTGTTCTGACAAATGAAACCTCCTTTGTGGCCCGTTGATACAGCTTTGAAAAAATAATCGCCATGGCTATTAAAGCTGTTAAAATCAAACCTGCAACTACCAGTACATTCATCATGCCTCCAACTCCAAACAAATTGTAAATAATATTTCCCATTATGTTTAACTCCCATGCTTATATATTTGATATCTCTGTTAATTATACTTTCGGGCATTCCAGACTTATCACGATACTACATAAAATAATTTTTCCTATTGCCTATAATTTTTATCTTCTCTGTATTCTTATCATCCTCATCTTTGCTGCCGAATCCTTTAAATTCCTTTAACTTATCTCCAAAAAGCTGGCGTAATTCCAGAAGCTCATCAGCATTAAGCAGCTCGGGTTCTACAGAATCTTCTTCCTGACTTATCAAATCTTCTTTTTTGCCTGCCTGCTCTTCACCTTCCTGCGCATCTTCCTTAACAGGTGCGATATCATCTTCAGCTGCCCTGGCATCTATCACATCTTCAGCTGCCTGCAACTCTCTCTCAACTTCTTCTGTGACTTCTTCTGTGACTTCCTCTTTGGCTTCTTCCTTGACTTCCTCTTTGGCCTCTTCCTTGATTTCTTCTTTGGCCTCTTTCCTGGTTTCCTCTTTAGCTTCTTCCTCGGCTTCTTCCTTGATCTCCTCAGGTTCAGCTATTGTATCATCAGGTTTAATTGCCTCTTTGCCCTGGTCATCCCCTGTTTTTACTTTTGATTCATTTTCAGCTTTATAACCTGAAAGGTCTGTTTCTTTTTCCAATGCCCGGGTTTCAAAGCATTCATCAACAGCATTTTCTGATTCTGTTGATTGTATCTTACAATCCAATGCATCTGCACCACCTGGTTTCATGCCGATTTCAGTCATGAGTGAATCAATAATGGGTGCCTGCCCCCTATATCTTAATGCACTGTTAACCAGATGATCGGAAAAATTCCCTCCGCTGCCTCCGGAGCCTCCGCTGCCGCCTGGGCCAAAGTCACCTCCTCCTGTTAAACCATCCACATGGATAATTTTAATTCCATCTATGTTCTCCATTGGTTTAACGCTCTCTTTGATGATTGCAGGCAGATTTTCTATCAGAGCCATTCTGATCTGCATTGCTATCTGTTCTTTGGACAAAACATTGTCAGATTCATTAATTGCCTGTTTTCCCTCGGCCTCAACTTCATATCTTATGGCTGCAGCTTCTGCCTTAAGTTTTTCTGCATCGGCAAAACCGCCTGCCTTGATTCTCTCCTGTTCTGCTTGAGCATTTGCTTCTGTTTTGATTGCTTCTGCATTGTCAAGGGCTGCAAGCTTTTCTGTTTCTGCTGCAATCTTGATTTTAATAGCCTCTTTTTCTGCAATCTCACTTGCCTTTACAAGCTCAACTGATTTTATACGTTGTGCAATGGCTGTCTCTCTGACAGTTTTTACAGATTCCTCCTCTTTTACTGCAAGGGCTCTTGCATGATCTGCCTCGGCTCTTGCTTCAGATTCAGACTTGGATTTTTCTGCAATTGCAATGGCTCGATCCTGTTCAGCAAGCTCAATGGATTTTTTCTTCTCAATCTCTGCATTTTCAATTGCTTTGGTTTTAACTATCTCCTTTTCCTGCAGAAATTTCTCTTTTTCAATACGTTCTTCTTCTATTACCTTTTCAGAAAGAATTGTGGACATATCAATATTTTTCCTTGATTCTATCCGGGCAAGCTCTGCCTCTTTTTTCTTATCTGCCTGCTCTTTTGCAATCTCAGCCATCTGGGAAGCACGCCTGATCTCAATTTCCCGTTCCTGCTTTAAGTTTGCATACTCTTCTTCCTTTTTTATCTCAAGTTTCTGCTGTTCAGCCTCAAGATTCTTGGTTGCCATGGCAACTTCTGTATCCTGTTCAATATCGTTTCGTTTTTTTCTGCGCTCTTCAATCTTTTCAGTCAGTTTTGTCAAACCTTCCGCATCAAAGGCATTATCAGGATTAAAATGCTCTTTACTTGTCTGGTCAAGGCCGGTTAATGAAACCGTTTCAAGCTCAAGCCCGTTTTTTAACAGATCTTCACTCACAACCTGCTGCACTTTCTGCACAAAATCAACACGCTGCTCATGGAGCTCTTCCATGGCCATCTCTGCTGCAACAGATCTCAAAGCATCAACAAATTTACCTTCCACAAGGGTTTTTAACTCTTCGGGCTCCATTGTCTTGGTTCCAAGGGTCTGGGCTGAATTTGCGATTGCATCCTCTGTGGGTTTGACCCTTACATAAAATTCAGCTGCAACATCCACCCTCATTCTGTCCCTTGTAATTAAAGCCTGCTCATTATCCCTGCGCACTTCAAGCCTTAAGGTATTCATGTTAACCGGGATAATTTCATGGAATACAGGCAGAACCAATGCCCCGCCATCCATGATTATCTTCTGCCCGCCAAGACCTGTCCTGACAAAGGAGATCTCCTTTGTAGCCCGTTGATACAGCTTTGAAAGAAGAATTGCCATGGCTGTTAAGGCAGTTAAAATCAAACCTGCAACTACCAGTACATTCATCATACCTCCCATTTTATTCTGTTCCTCATTCTCCTGTGTTTGATTGATGTATTTCTATTTCTGTCCATGGGATGATATATAATAATTTTAATCATTGCCCATCAGAACAGGGTTGCTGTTCCTGATTGCTTTAAATCCCGACCTGGTCTGTTTTACAATCAATATGCTTTCTCCCTGATTAAATTCCGTATCAGGAAGATCAGGCTCAACCATAAAATAGTGGGTTGTTCCGAATTCATCCTTAAGTTTTGCCTGGGCTGGGTTGCCTTGTACTGCTTTGCCAAGAGTGATCACAGCTACCCTGCCGATAAATGATTTTTCACTTACGGCTGATGTTTCATCCTTTGGAATAATCCTTGCAATAATACCTGTGAGAAATCTGACAACCGGCAGCACAACTATCAGCGTAATCACTGATGCTATTAAACCGGGCAGCATAAATCCCAGGGCATTCAGCAATATTGACTGAATAAACAGTCCGGTAAGTCCAAAACTAGTTAAAAAAATAATTAGAATTATCAGAAAAGGAACTTTTCCAATGCGAAGCCAGCCTAATGTTCTAGTTAATACACCGGAATGGAAAAGATCCGGACCATCAGCATCAATATCAGCATCAATATCCACATCT
>CAZQJS010000024.1:0-42515 GCA_964593725.1 uncultured Desulfobacterales bacterium | reverse complement strand
GTGAAACCTAAACGGAAAAAGCATATCCAGGCCTCACTTATTCCTTTGTTAATCTAAAAAATAATTTTTGACCGGGAATTGCTGAAAAAAATATATACGAATTGATTTGTAAACATATCCATGCAATAATATTTGCAATTATGTTCTTGTAAAGGCTTTTTATGATTTTTAAGTTCAGAAATTTTTTAAAAAATCGTCTTGCACTAAAGCTGCTTATTTATATTCTGATATGCAGCTCTTTTCTGTCCCTGTCCACGACATTCATGCAGCTCTATTTTGATTATAAACAGAACTTAAAAGAGGTAAAAGGAAATATTCTTACCATTAAAAGAACCCGCCTTATGCCCATCTCTTTGAGTCTTTATAACTATAACATCTCACAGTTGAACATACAGCTGGAAAGCCTGCTCAATTTAAACGGTATTAAGTATCTTAAAATAACTGAAAAGAGCGGATTTCAAACCTCTGTGGGCAGGTTTGATAAAACCTGGGAAAGGATGATCAAAGATGAGGTTAAACTCAATTATGTTGATTCCTCAAAAAAAACCATACCCCTTGGAACGCTTGAGATAGTTGCAAAACTAAATAACCCCTTTCAGCGTATCATGGAAAGGCTGCCTGCACTGCTGTTTGCAAATCTCATAACAATTATGATCACTGCTATTCTCATATTTGGAATTATCCAGTACCATATAACAAGACACCTTAAGTTTATTTCAGATTATGCATCAATGTTAAGCATGGAGAAACTTGATACTCCCCTGATGTTACACAGAAAACCGTTTTTTTTCACTAAGGAAGATGAGTTTGACAAGTTAACACATTCCATTAACAGCATGAGGCTCAGACTGAAAAAAGATATTGAAAAACAGTCAGAATATAAAAAACAGCTTCTGGAGAGCGAAGAACGGCTCCGCCAGCTTGTCAATGCCACCAGAGATGCCATTGTAATACATGAAAAAGGTATTCTTGCCTTTGCCAATAACCAGTATTACTCCATGTTTGGATATGAACCAGAAGAACTTGAAAATATTAATATAATACCAAAAACAATTGATGCGGAATCTGTTGAAATCATCAATGAAAAAATCCGGAAAGAAGAGTTCGGCTGTTATGAGATTACTGCCATAACAAAGAATAAAACAAGTTTTCCGGCAGAAATCCACTCCACAGGGATGAATTTCCATGGCAGAAAGGTGAGGGTTGTATCCATAAGGGATATTACAGAATATAAAAAAACCCAGAAAGAGATTGTGAAGTTAAGGAATTTTTTAAAAAGTATAATTGATTCCATGCCATCTTTTATTGCAGGAATCGATATTGACGGAAAAGTTACAGCGTGGAATACAGAAGCGGAAAAACTTACAGGTATATCAGTGGATGATGCCATGGGCAGGAGAATTGAAAAGATTCTGCCTGATATTGATATCAGAATGGCTGCAATTAAAAAAGCAGTGCATGCCAGAAATGTTGAAAAATTTCCCAGGGTAAGAGCCATAAAAGATGGAAGGGAGTATCTGTTTGATATTACCATATATCCCCTGGCCCGTGGTTTTGAAGGCGCTGCAATACGTGCCGATGATGTCACTGAAAAAATACGCATGGAAGAGCTCCTGATACAATCAGAAAAAATGCTATCAGTGGGCGGACTTGCAGCAGGAATGGCCCATGAGATAAACAATCCTCTTGCAGGAGTTCTACAAAACCTTCAGGTACTTGAGAACCGCCTTAAAACCAAATTAAAACCAAATATCAAAGCTGCAGAAGAGACTGGTGTTGATCTGGATGCCATGCAGAAATATATGGAAAAAAGAGAGATCTTTTCCATAATGGACTCTATATCAAAATCGGGCAGACGTGCTGCAACCATTGTCCGTGACATGCTCTCCTTTGCAAGAAAAAGCGACTCAAGTTTTATTGAGTATGATCTGAAAAAAATTATGGATACAACCATTGAACTTGCGGAAAAAGAATATGATTTAAGAAAAAATTTTGATTTTAAAAAGATAAAAATTATCAGAAAATATGATGATATACCCAATGTTTCCTGTGATGGAAACAAAATACAGCAGGTTTTATTAAATCTTTTAAAAAACGGGGCCCAGGCAATGGCCCAGTCAACTTGCAAAGATATTCAGCCATGTTTTGTCCTGCGTATTTTTAAAAAGGATATAAAAAATGAGTATATCAGAATTGAAGTTGAAGATAACGGCCCTGGCATTGCAGGAAAAATACAAAAAAAGATATTTGAACCTTTTTTTACAACAAAACCTGTTGGAATTGGAACCGGCCTTGGCCTGTCAGTTTCATATTTTATAATATGTGAAAATCACAAGGGTAATATGGGGGTAATATCCAAACCAGGAGAGGGAACTACTTTCTATATTGAACTGCCAGTAAGATCAAATCATTCATAATTCTTTTAACTTTTTTAACTTTGCAAGGAGTATATTAAAATCTTCAGGCAGGGGCACACTAAACTCCATTGACCTTCCTGAAAAAGGGTGGCGGAATTTGATGTAAAATGAGTGAAGCATTGGACGTTTTACAGAAGTACTCTTTTTTCTTAACCTTCTGAACTGATAGACTTTTTCCCCTATCAAGGGGTGGCTGAGTGCATAGAAATGAACTCTTATCTGGTGTGTCCGCCCGGTTTTTAACAGGACTGAAACCAGAGTTGCATCTTTATATCTCTTTTGGACATGCCATAATGTTTCAGCATGCCTGGCATTTTCTCCCTCAATGGACATTATTGTTCTCTTATGGGGATGTCTTCCCAGAGGTAATGTGATCCTGCCACTCTCATTTGTGACAACACCCTTTACAAGGGCAGAATATACCTTTTTAACACGCCTTTGCTTGAATTCTTTTTTAAGGAAATTTAATGCATGATCATTTTTGGCAGCAACCATGATCCCGCTGGTATCTTTATCAAGCCTGTGTACTATGCCTGCGCGTGATTTATCTTCTCCTGCACAGACAATGCCGGGGCAATGGTACAATAGTGCATTGACAAGTGTGCCTGAATCGTTCCCTGCACCTGGATGCACGACCAGACCAGCGGGTTTATTAATAACAATTATATGTTCATCTTCAAAAACAATATTAAGATCAATTTTCTGGGGAGTAATATCAGGAGCTGCAGAATCGGTAAAAGTGCCTTGTACAATTTCGCCGGCTTTAACTTTGTAACTGGGTTTAACTTTTCGCTCAGATACAAGAATTTTCCCGTTTTTCAATAAAGATGCTGCTCTGCTTCTGGAAATTAAATCGTATGATTTAGAGATCAGGTCATCGACTCTTATACCCTGGTGCACTTCAGTTATTTCTAATTTAATATCCATAAAATCAAAAAGCCGGCAAACAATATTGTGTTGTCTGCCGGCTTTATTAAGTATCTATATTAATTATTAATTTTAAAAAAGATTTTCGATCTCCTGCATCATATAAGATTCATCAACATCCTTTGCAGTTGACAACTCCTGAACAAGCAGATTCTTAGCTGTGTCAAAAAGTTTTCTCTCTCCAAAGGAGAGGTCTTTTTCAATTTTAAGCTGGTAAAGGTCTCTGAACACGGTCGCGACATCGTAAATTGAACCTGTTTTGATTTTATCCATATATTCACGGTATCGGCGATTCCAGGTCTGTTTGCCTTTACTTTCACTTTTTTCACGCATAACATTATACACGTTTGGAATTTCATCTTCCTGTATCACTTCCCGCAATCCCACAGCTTTGGCATTGGCGGTAGGTATCATAATAACCATGCCGTTTTCAATAATTTTCATCATATAGAAATTCAAATCTTCACCATTGATTTTCTTGCTCTCAATGGACTCTATGCACCCGACTCCATGGGCAGGATAAACAGCTAGATCCCCCTGGCAAAATTTATCATCACTTGTCTCTTTTCCCTTTAAACTCTTATCTTTTGCCATATGCCGCCCCCCTGCTAAATTTTTTTATTAAACTTATCCAAGTGTTGAGAATAAAACCATATTTTGGAACTATTGTCAAACAAAAAATTCCATTGTTCAATATTTTTTTTCTAAATTTTAATTATCTGCTCATCAAAAATTGTCAGCTTTTCAACCTGTCCATCCCTTAAAACAAAGGTATTCTCAATGCCAACCGCTCCATCGGGAAATACAAATTTGGGCTCCAGGGCAAATGTCATTCCATTATCAAACTTCATGGTAAGTCCCTTTGCAAATACTGGAAATTCGTCAAGCTCAAGCCCAACACCGTGGCCGACAAATCTGACCC
Organism: uncultured Desulfobacterales bacterium; assembly: GCA_964593725.1. Classification (GTDB taxonomy): domain Bacteria; phylum Desulfobacterota; class Desulfobacteria; order Desulfobacterales; family Desulfobacteraceae; genus JAIOSM01. The sequence continues at coordinate 38,249 of CAZQJS010000024.1, read as the reverse complement.
TGTCATTCCCAAGTCCCATGAAGTTATCAAGCATGGAAAACTGATCTGCCATCTCAACAGCCTTTAAATAGAGCGCCTGCCATTCAATGCCGGGTTCTATCATGGATATAAGTTCATCCTGGATTTTAAGGGAATTCTCATGGGCAAGGTAAAACCTGTCCGGCAAATCGCCAAGGACAAAGATTCTCTCTGCATCAGCTGTATAACCATTTACAACACAGGTATAATCAATATATACCGGCTCATCTTCCTTGATCCGCTTGTAGCCTGCACCATGGGGATTATTCGCCGGGGTAACGCCTTCGCCGCCCACAGGCCCGTCAAAGTACGATGGTATGCTGCCGCTTTTCCCCGAAACAATATTACCAAACCTGAAATCCTGATTAAATGCCCGCATATTACTTAGTCCTGCATACCCACGCTTTCTCAATTCTGCTTCAAAAAGCCCTGCAAGCTCAACTTCACGCATGCCCTGTCTGAGAAGCCCGGGAACAGAAGCAAAACCATCTGTGAGTGCTTTGCATGCTGTCCTTAAAAGATCGATCTCCCACGTGCTTTTTATTAATCGAAGACCTTTAAAAATACCTGAAGCATCTCTTAATTCAGAGGATTTAAATATTTTTGTATCATAAAACCTGTAAGTATTCACAGGTATTACATCAAGTTCAAAACCAATTTTTGAAATATTTTTAAACCCTGCATCTATTATTCTGTCCATAATCTTTTTTACACTCTTTTCTTCAACAATATTTCTTATGGACGACTCTTTTACTGCACGCTTAAAACTCTTCCTTACAATGAGCAGAGGTTCACCCTCTGCAGGGACAAAAAGATGGGCATTCTGGGAAGTGCCTGAGAAATAAAACAGATTAGTATGGTGTACAATAATAACTCCATCCAGGCCTGTTCTGTTAATTTCAAGCTTTAAATTTTCTATTCTTACTTTAATCTCTTTTTCGGGTGTGTATATTAAATGATCCATTAAAGCCCCTTATTAAATTCTGTATGTTTTAAACACATTACTTAAACAATTTCATTATAGCAGACAGACTCTTTTCCCAAAAGGCAAATCAGTAATGTCCACAGTATCAATTCCATTGATCGGAATTCAGAAAAAAAAAGTTACCATAAGAAAGATGTTTGAGCCACTATCCATTCTCCTGTTGGAAAAAGGCAGAAGTATCTGTCCATACTCATCACCTTCAGAACCGGATTTCAGGTTTGCTCCAATGGTTATCTCGAAATTTTCCATTATGCTCCATGTAATGCCGGGCTGGAAAATATATGATGGGTCATCAAGGTTTACAATAGCTGTAAAATTAAAATCCACAAGAGGTGTAAGCCCGATCTTCAGGCTTGAACTTAAATAATGCCTTCCAAGACCAAAAAGATCACCCCTTTCTATTCTGGGAAAAAACTCAGGGTCTGTATAGGCCTTTGAATAATCATCCCGGCCAATGCCTGAATAGCAGTATTCAATCAATCCATAAAAATTCCTGGCAAACCACACCCAGGAGTAGTCAGTATTTATTATAAGGCTTAAAAAATTTTCCGTGGAACTGCTTTTTGTAAAAGTGTAAATAATATCACTTCTTACAATCATGTTCCCTGGAGTTACAACACATCCCATGCCTGCGAGGGTATCGTTATAGTGTTCAGCAATCATGAAATCAAGTTCCATTGTATTAAAAACACAATGGTATTTCATGCCAAGGGATGATTTTGAAAACCTGATGTCATGGGTTTGAGGATCACGGCCTGGCACATAAATCAGCTGTAAGCTTTTATCATCTTTTAAAAAAACCTCAAAATATGCCATGTCACTGCCATTTTTATAACTTCTGTCAGTATCATAGGGTGAAAAGGGATTAAAAATATCCATGGGGTTGAATACTAAACCATTGCCCCATGTAACAGCCTGCCTGCCAAGAACAATTTTTCCAAGATCATTTTCAAAACTTAAATTAAGTCTGTCAAATCTGTGATCCAGGAGGTAACCATTGCCCTGAGTGATACTGGATGATAAATCAAAAAGTTTTGTATTATCACTCTTATATTCATTTTGAAAAATCCTGGATATCACACCTGGCATCACGATTGCTTTATATTTTTCAGCAAAAAAAGCAGAGGCTTTAATAGAATCAGATTTAGAAACATTTAAAAGATAATGGCAATCAAAACTTAAATTATCATTAAAAAAAGTCCTTGTTTTTATCCTGAGGTTGAAATTTTCCCCTAACCATCTGCCATCTTTAAATTCCGACTGGATAGACCTATCCTTATATTGTGCGGCTGTAACACTTAATTTTATCTGACCTGAAAAGCTTGTCCCAATATTTCCTGCAAAGGAATCAACAACAGGATAAAAAACAGAAAGAGAGGTCAACAAAAAGGCTGTATATATAAATATATAAAAACCTAAAACTTTCATACAAAGATCTATCTGCTTTCCTGTTTTATAATATCATCTTCCACCTGCCCGTCCCTGAGTCTGACAATACGCTTTGCATAATCCATGACCATGTTGTCATGGGTGGAAAAAATAAAGGTAACCTGTTTTTCCATATTCATCTTTCGCATCATATCAAGGAGGGACTTTCCTGTTTTTGAATCCAGATTTGCCGTAGGCTCGTCAGCCAGAACAATGGCAGGGTTGGAAACGATTGCCCGTGCAACAGCGACCCTCTGCTGCTGGCCCCCGGAAAGTTCAGAAGGTCTCCTGTCATATTTTCCTTCAAGGCCTACCTCATCCAGAATTTTCATTGCCTTTTCCTTTCTTTCAGACGCTTTTAAGCCCTGGAGCAGCATAATATATTCAACATTTTCCCGGGCTGATAAAACAGGAATAAGGTTATATGCCTGGAAAACAAACCCTATCTTATTGAGCCTCAGCTCTGCCAGGGAGGATTGGTTCATATCACCATAGTCATTGTTGTCAACCACAATGGTTCCTGAATCCGGGCTGTCTATCCCGCCAATAATATTCAGCATGGTTGTCTTCCCGGAACCTGAAGGGCCGGCAAGGGCCATGAACTCGCTCTTTTTAACTGACATTGATACTCCTCTCAGGGCAAAAACCTGCACCTTCCCCTGGAGATAACTCTTTTTTATGTTCTGGGCAGTGACTATATTCATATTACTCTTCATATTCATTTTTCTCCCCTGATTTATTACTCTCCCATGGCTTCAACCGGTGTGATCCTGGCAGCTCTCACAGCCGGATAAAGGGATACAATCATTCCAAGGCACAGTATTATTAAGTTTATACTCAACATATCCTTTAATGTCAGCACAGGATAAATAATCCGTGACATACCAAAGAATTCAGCTCCCTTACTGAAAAAAGCCAGATCAAGGCCCATGTCTGCCATGAAAAAGACAGAGACTATGCCAAACAGATTCCCTGAAAAAATTCCCAGGATCAAAGTAAAGGCAGATTCTGTTAAAACCGAAACAATAACCCTTATGGGCTTCATGCCAAGCGCCCTTAACAGACCAAACTCCCGCACCCTTTCAAAGACCGCCATCAGACTTGTATTGACAATGCCAAATCCCATGGCAATGAACACTACCAGGTACCAGATATACATAAATCCATCAAATATTCTCACATAAGCTTCAAGCATGGGAAGCAGCTCCTTCCAGGTCTCAACCCTGTACAATTTTTTATCAAGATTCTTTGAAATCATGGTTGCAACTGCATCAAGATCGTTGCTGCGGTCAAGCTTAACTGCAATTTCTGAGATTCCCTTTTCCATACCCACAAGACTTCTTGCACCTGCCATGGTAATAAAAAGATATGCCTTTTCCGTTGACTCCATCTGGGCACTGAAAATCCCTCTGATTCTAAAAGCCCTGGATATGACTTCACCATTTTTATTCCTTGTCATCAGGATCACTTTTTTCCCGATTCTGGTATTAAATTTTTTTACCAGGGCCTGGCCCATGAGCAGACCGCTCTTATCGCCCTTTTTCAAATACTCTCCCTTGATAACACCCTTGCCAATAAAGGATATTTTTTTTTCCTGCTCAGGATCAATACCTACCAGAACTGCTCCTGATGAGTGCCTCGCATTGCTCACATAGGTGCTGACCTTTATTCTCCCGGTAAAGACTGCTCCGGCAGGGAGCTTTTTTCTTAACATATCTGTGATCATTGAGCCTTTGCCCATGCTTTTGTCAATGGAGGGATCTTCCCTGAAATTTCTATGGTGTATCTGAATATCTCCAACTAACACTGATTTTCCATTTTCCAGCATATTATCAAGCATACCACGGTAAAAAGCACCCAGGAAAATCATACTCCATACACCAATAACAACTGCAGTTATAATAACAAGTGTTCTTCTTGTGTTTCTCCATATATTTCTCCAGGCAAGTTCCAGGTACATAATTACATTCCCCTCTTCTATATGGCCTTTATTGCCTCTGCAGGCGCCAGTTTTTTAACTTTCATGGCAGGATAGAGTGCAGCACACAAAGTTATTAAAAGTACCACTAAAGGCCCTGTAAAAGCTGAAATAAAGGATAGCTTCGGATAAACCGTGCCGGACATTCCATAGGCCTTCAGAATTTCGGAAGCCTGGGCAAGATTAATGCCATGGGAGTTGAACCATAATGTCAACAAAACACCCAGAACACCTCCTGCAGCAACTCCTGACAAGGTCATAAAAGCTGATTCCATGAGAACAAGCCTGAAAAGTCTTGACGGTTTAACGCCCATGGCAAGCATTACACCAAACTCTTTTGTTCTCTCAAGAATTGCCATGAGAAAGGTATTTAAAATGCTGAACGCAACCACAATAACCAAAATAAAATAAAAGATAACAGCTGATGCAAGGTCAAGCTTAATACCCTGGACAAGCCCGGGCACAAGTTCCTTCCAGTCCAGGATTACTATTTTCCTTCCCTTTTGCTCCCCTGGCATAATCTTTTCAAGCCTTGTCATAATTGATTGGACATCATATAAAGATCCTGCAGTGCAGACTATTTCATGGACAGCACCCTGCATAAAAAACAGATCATCAAAGTAGCCAAGGGGTATTTGTATGGTTGTTCTGTCAAATTCGTCAATACCCGTGGAAAACACACCTTTAATCCTGACCACACCTGCTGCAATGGACCCGTCCCTGCCCTGGCCCAGTATTGTGAGCTCATCATCAATACCAACCTTTAAATGCTGTGCCAGGAGATTACCGATAATTGCTCTGTCCCTGTCCTCTGCATCAAGATAACTGCCTTTTCTCACCAATGTTTCAATGGTTGAAACCTGTGCCTCATTCCCGGGATCAATGCCTATGACAAGGGCTCCCCGGGTTCTTTTTTCTGAAGAAATAAGGGAAAAACTATTTGCCCGGAAACTATATGCTTCAATATCATTGATCTTCTCAAGCTCTGCTGCGATATCACGGGGGTCTGCAATAACAGAACGCATGCTCTTATTTTCATTATAGCCCTCTGCCTGTATCTGGAAATGCCCTGTATGGATTTTAACAGATGAATTAACCATTGCCTCGTAACTGCCCAGCTGAAATGAAAGCATAAATACAAGTATTAATGAAGCAAATCCTATTGCAGACAGTGTAAGGATGGTTCTGACCGGACTTCTTAAAATATTTCTCAATGCCATCTTTATATCTGTTGACATGGCTTCACCTTATCTTTTTCTTCAATCCTGCCCTGGAAAAAATCTTTTCCGGCAGCAAAGCTTTAAATTCAAGTTCAAGGTAGGTAAGGGTCGTGTATTCATCAGGTTCATCAATTTTTGAAATCTTCCAGCAGACAGGAAAAAGCTTTCCTCCCATCATGTTTATCCTGTCTGTTACAAGTTTTTTGACCAGCACCCTGTCCTCATCATAAAAACCCTGGCTCAGCATTATTCCATCCTCTCTGATTTCAAATCTTAACATTCCCCAGACAACTGGAGCCTGGGGAAACGGGATGGACTCAATCACATAAATCTTAATACCATTATTTTCCTTTACTTCTGTTATTGTATGGGAATAGTCCTGGACAATGGTGTCTGACTTTGCAAGGTCATTATTGGAAAAGTCTGATCCCATCCAGCTCTGGGACATCATGGAAGCAGGCAGTTTGATTATCCTGTTGATCCTGGGATTAAATGTCCACATATCATCACCTTTTTTTAAAGTGCCGTTCCCTTTGTCTCTGGGCGGAGAAATTATTTTAAAAAGGGAATCATGCTCTCCTCTGGTAAAAGCTTTTATCCTCACGGTTCTCTCCCAGGAGGGCCTGTGAATTGTCATGTCAACCACACAGACCGATGCAGCACCCCTGTAGTAGTCAAAGGCTTTTTTAACCATCCTGGCCCCCATTTCAGGTGTTGTATCTGAAAAAGAACTGCCTGACAGTATAATTAAAAAGAGCAGCACCAGAATAATAGAAACACCATATCGATTTTTCCTGAACCTGAATAATCCCATATCCTCCTCCTGATTATTTTTTAATCAATCCCCTGATCATCAGATCAGTGAACCCGCGCATTGTCTTATCCACGTTAAACTCCTTATCAGATTCATTGTAGAACCAGGCCTGAAGGCCTATGGCATCCCATGCTCCAACAATTGCAGGAACAGTGGAACCAATATCTATATCATGGTCAAACTCACCATTTTCAATACCCTCTTCAATAATAGCACCAAGGTAATCACCAATCATTGTGTACATGCTTTTAAAAATATTTTTCATCTCTTTTCTGTATTTTGACGAGGCTGTTGCTGCCCAGAATTCCAGAACAATGGGGTAAAAGTCCTCTGACTCTTTAATGGAATTTAATATGGAATCAGCAAAAACTCTGATTTTTTCAGTACTATTCGATGATACAAGAGTTTTAAGACTCAGCTTTGCTGCATTTTCACTGTATTTTATAAACCATTCAAAAGCTGCAAAAAACAACTGATCCTTTCCTTTAAAATACGTATATGTTGTTCCCTTACCAATTCCTGCAGCCCTTGCAATATCTGCCATGGAGGTTTTTGCAAACCCCTTTTGTGCAAAAAGGCCAATGGCAGCAAGGATTATCCTTTCATATTTATCCTCCTGCTCCGGCACCATATCATACTTCCTGACTTGTTAGTTCTATGTTTTTAATATATATTCAGGTGGTTATAAAATTTATTTACTCTATGACCGACCGTTCAGTCAAATGTAATACAAATTTTGCCACATTGTCAAACTTTTTTTTAAAAGCTATTTTCATGAGATCTGTCCTGATTTACCAGAATAAAAGCACAGGCTTTGCAATTGATAAAAATTACCTGGAAATGAAACAAGGGGTTGTCTTTTATAAAATAGAATAGTATGTCTTAATTTTATCAGTACAGTTTCCATGTATTCTTAAGATATTTATTTAATGCAATAAAAAACGGTAAAATAATGGACAATAAAACTCCCCCGATTGACATCAGATTTGAACTAAAGGAATTTAATAATGACACTGAATTCCTGCAAAAACTTCTGGATGATTTTTTTGAACAGATGGAAAAAAGAATCTCCAACATGGAAAAAGCTGTGCTTGCCAATGATTATAAAATAATAAAAACAGAAGCACATGCCATCAAGGGTGGCGCTGCAAACTTAAGTGCCAGTGCACTGTCAGAGACTGCCCTGGATATTGAACTCTTTTCAAAAGCTGAAGATATGGAAAAAAGCACGGCTGGTATAAAAAAAATTAAAAATGAATTTACAAAATTGAAAAACTATGTTGCAGACCATAAGAGTTTAAAATTTTAACCCTGAAAAGCCTTTGTAAAATTGTTGCCGGCCTGGAAAAACTGAAGATATCATATGGCATTATAATGATTCATGGCTGTCTGGATACCATTTCCTACTATTGCCATTGCTGCATCTGCAGCCTTTTCAATCAGTTTATCTATGTTTGCACGTTCTTTTTTTGAAAACTTACCAAGTACATACCCTGTTGTGCTGTTATGCTGTTGTGGATCTGCAATACCAATTCTGACCCGTATAAAATCCTTTGTACCAAGGGCTCTGATAATTGACCGTACACCATTGTGACCTCCGTGTCCTCTATTCTTTGATATCCTGATACGGCCAGAGGGAAGATCAATATCATCATGTACAATAATTATATCGGGTATGCCAATTTTAAAATATGCGGTAAGCTTCTGGATGGGAAACCCACTGTTATTCATGTAGGATTGGGGTTTGACCAGAAAAATCTTCTCTTTATTAAAACTGAAATTCAGATATTCAGCATCAAATCTGGATTTTGAAAATTTAAGAGCCTTTTTCGAGGCAATCTCATCAACAACCATAAAGCCAATATTATGACGGGTCCGGGAATACTTTTCACCGGGATTCCCCAGACCCGCTATCATAAAGATTCTGGTATCTGTCATATAAAAGAGCTGTTATTCAGAAGCTTCTTCTGATGTTTCGCTGCCAGCTGCTTCTCCAGATTCTTCCACACCTTCTTCACCTTCTGCAACTTCTCCTTCAAGGAGATCCTCATCTTCTTCAACTTCTTCCGCTGCAGTTGGCGGAACAATAGTCAGCACAGTAAAGTCAACCTCATGGGGTATTTCAACATGCTCATCAAGATCGATATCTTCAACATGAACAGAATCACCTATATCAAGGTTAGTAACATCAATGGCTATATCCTCGGGCACATTAACTGGTTTACAGAGCACAACAAGTTCCCTTCGGATAAGCTGGAGTACGCCTCCTTCTATGACACCCTTTGCATCCCCGACAACACGAACAGGCACTGTAACACTGACATTGGCATCCATATCAATTTCATGGAGATCAACATGGAGATACTCTTTTTGAAAAACATCCATCTGCACTTCTTTTAACATGACTGTTCTTGTTTTTTTACTGTCTCCATCAACAACCAGTTTCAAAAACACACCCTGCATACCATTATCTCTTACAACTTTATCAAACTCTGTAGTATCAAGAGAGAGCATGACAGGATCTATTTTTGCACCATAAACAATTGCAGGTACTCTTTTATTCTGCCTTAGAGCATATGCATTCCCTTTGCCAGTCTCCTGTCTTAGTTCAGCTTTTAAATCAATAAGTTCCAAAATTTTTTCCTCCGTATCTGCATGTCTTTAACAATACAGACAATAAAATATTATATAAACAAAGAATTTACAGAATCACCTCTGTAACTTCGTATTATCGCTTCACCTACCAGTTTTGCAACGGAAAGTGTCTTTATTTTTTCACAGTTTTCAGCCTCTTTTAAAAGGGGAATGGTATCTGTTGCAGTCAAACTTGAAAGCTCTGATTTTTCTATTCTCTCAATGGCAGGTCCTGATAATACAGGATGAGTGCAAAAAGCATGTATTTCCTTTGCACCATTTTCCCTTATTGCAATTGATGCCTGGGTGAGAGTTCCTGCTGTATCAACCATATCATCTAAAATTATTGCAATTTTATCTTTCACATCACCAATTAATGCCATGGCTTTTGCCTTATTAGGAGCACTTCTGCGTTTATCAATAATTGCAAGACCTGCATTTAATCTTTTTGCATAGGCTCGTGCTCTTTCGACTCCACCGGCATCAGGAGAAACAACAACTAGATTTTCTGCAAAACTTGATTTTATATTATCAATGATAACTGGAGCTGCATAAAGGTTATCCACGGGAATATCAAAAAATCCCTGGATCTGTCCTGCATGAAGATCCATGGTAATAACCCTGTCCACACCTGTATGGTATAAGAGGTTGGCAACAAGTTTTGCACTGATTGGAACCCGGGGTGCTACTTTTTTATCTTGCCTTGCATACCCAAAATAAGGGATAACAGCAGTAATTCTGCTTGCAGAAGAACGTCTGAAAGCGTCAATCAACAATAAAAGCTCCACCAGATTGTCATTAACAGGCTTACATGTAGATTGGATAAGGAACACTTCCTGCCTTCTGACATTCTCATGGATTTCAACCTGGGTTTCTCCATCACTAAAGGTGCTGACCTTAAGTTTCCCCAGAGGTTTTGCAAGGTAATCACAAACTTTTGCAGCAAAACCCAAATTTGAACTTCCAGAAAAAATTGATAATTCATTCATAATAAAAAATCTTTTAAAAGTCCCTGATAATTTTGGCTGGGGCGAGAGGAGTCGAACCTCTGAATCCAGGGATCAAAACCCTGTGTCTTAACCACTTGACGACGCCCCAGCAAGCTCATAATAATCCTGATCAAGGCTGCCTATGCCCTGAAAGAGGTTAAAAAAACCTTTTTCAAACTTCCTTCAAACCTGTCTGAAAGAAGCAGGTAAGCGCTTTTAGCTTCTGTATAATCAGCAAAAAAAACAAAAAGAGAGGATCCGCTCCCTGTCATACTGACTTTTTCAGACAGAACACATTCCATCTCTTTTTTAGTATGGAGGATATCAGGGTAAAGTCCAAATGCAGCCTCTTCAAGGTCATTGTGTAGACAGTGTGCAACGTCAACCTTTAAAGCCCTGTCCCGGATATTCAACCAGTTATTCAACCGGCCATCTATATCAAATTTTCGCTTTTGTGTCAACTTTATATCGATATTTTTAAAAACCTCAGCTGTTGATGCAGCAACTCCAGGATAGCATATGAGCACATGATAAGGCATTAAAGCATTGCATCTGTCAAGTTTTTCCCCAACCCCCCGTGCAATGGCAGGAGTACCAAAAATAAAAAAAGGAACATCTGCACCCAGCAGAAGTGCCATTTCCATCAATTGTATTTTTGTAAAAAAGTTTTCATGCAGGGAGTTCAGAGCCAATAGAACAGTTGCTGCATTGCTGCTTCCACCGCCCAGGCCTGCGCCCACAGGAATCTTCTTATTAATTTTTATAATAACTCTGAAACTTTGCCAGGGCACAGCCAGACTGAAATTGTTATAAAAAAGATCTGCTGCTTTAAATGCAATATTGGTTTTATCCTGTGGTACATCAGGGTGATCACAATAAACCTCAATATGATTTTCTGTACTCTCCGGATCTTTTTTTCTAAAGCCCGTTGAAATAATCTCAATTTTATCATGCATTTCAAGACATGCCATGAGGGAGACAAGCTCATGATAGCCATCGTTCCTTTTTCCTGTAACATAGAGAAAACAGTTGATCTTTGCAGGGGATAAAACGTTTACCATTAATCCTTTGCCTCTACAAAGGCTATTCTCAATTCCCGGAGAAGTGTATTTATCAATTTTTCTTCCTCTGTATCAAGATTTCCCGCTGTCTTCTCCTGGAGTACTGCAATAATATCAATTGTCTGCATTGCCAGCACTAAATCTTTTGTTTTTTCTCCGGAAGTCGGATCTTCAACCTTGCCCAACTGCACAAGGGCTGAGGAATACAGGGATAAAATAAAACTTGAGAAATCAACCTTAAGAGCTTTTGGACTGCCTGCTGCACCAGTTGCGCTCTCTTTCATTACAAATCCATCACCCTCTGCCATTTGCTAAGCCTCCTTTATCTGCCATTCAACCTTATATTTATTCCTGGAATCATCCTTAACTATGGTTGCAATATATTTGTTAAAAAAAATATGTTCAACCTTATATGCAATGTTTTTATAATCAAGACAAAGGGTCAAAGGGTCTTCTGCTTTTGTAGCAACAATATCTTTGAGGCCTGGAAGCCCTACTCCCACCGCCTTTAGCACCGCCTCCTTTGCTGTAAAACACCTAAAAAAAATAGTCGGATCATCATCTTTTTTAAAACATTTTTTCTCCTCAGAACTTACTATCCTGTTAAAAAGGTGTGTTGATATATTTTTAATCTTCTCAATATCGATCCCAATGGCTGACTTTGACACAACCCCTCCTGCAAACTCATTTTTATGGGATATGGACCAGAAAAAATTATTTGATGGCAATGGTCTGCCTTTCTCGTCTTTTTCCAGTTTTTCAAGGAAAAGGCCTGACCTTACAGAAGATGCATTAAGAGCTTCCCGGGCACACTGCTTTAACAGCCTGTTTTTTTGTTTAAAAGCTGCATCGGCCATATCTGTTTTCACTCCATGTATTACAGGGTATAACGTTGGAATTCTAATCCTCCGGTTTTTCAAGTGTAATTATTACATCAGCTACTGTTGTCCCCTCCCCTTCCTTGTGCACAAATAAGGGGTTAATATCAAGTTCCTTTATAATGGGAAAATCTGTCACCATCTGACGTAAACTTAAAAGGTTCTTTTCAATGGCTTCAATGTCAGCAGGTTTTTCACCCCTTAATCCTTTTAGTATAGGGTATCCCCTGATACTTCTTATCATTCTTCTCACCACATTTCTTGCCATGGGAGCAAGCCTGAAGGCAACATCTTTATATACTTCAACAAATATTCCGCCAAGTCCGAACATAACAGCATGGCCAAAACGTGGATCCCTGTTCACACCCAGGATCACTTCACGCCCTCCTGGAACCATCTTCTGAACAAGAATACCGTCAATGGCTGCTTTAGGATTGAAATCATGGACATTGGTCATTATTTCTTCAAAGGCCTGTTCAACCTCTCTCTTTGTTTCAAGGCCGACCTTTACACCACCGGCATCTGATTTATGCAAAATTTCACTTGAGACAATTTTCATCACAACAGGAAATCCTATCTTGTCAGCTGCTGCTATTGCTTGTTCCCTGTTCTCTGCAAGTTCCATGGAAAGGGTATTAAACCCATAACAGTTAAGGATTGCATTGCCGTCAAGTTCACCTAAGGCAGTTTTACCCTCACTTATATATCTGTCAATAATTTTACCGGCCTTTTCACGGTTATATTGGAGCTTATACTGGGGCAGAATTTTCCTTGAACGCCATTTCCTTGCCTCACGTATTGCACCAAGTGCCCTTGCCGCGCTTTCAGGGAAGTGATAAACAGGAATATTGTTTTTCTGCAGGATCTCAACCCCGCCGGAAACATCGACAACACCCATGAATGAGCACACAACCGGTTTATCAGAATTATGTGAAATATTAACTATTGCCTCGGCTGTACCAATGGCATCAGTCATGGACTGAGGTGTCAAAATTATCAAGACAGCATCCACTTCAGAATCGCTCATGACTGTGGCAAGTGTGTTTTCATACCTGTCCCTGGCAGCATCTCCTATAACATCCACAGGGTTATGGAAATTTGCTGCTGCAGGCAGATATTTATGAAGCTCCTTAATGGTTGCCTGGGAAAACTGTGCAAGTCTTAAGCCTGACTGTTCACTTATATCTGTTGCTATAATTCCAGGACCCCCTGCATTTGTAACGATTGCAATTCTGTCGCTGTTGGGGTATTTTTTTGCTGCAAAGGCCTGGGCATAGTCAAAGAGCTGGTTCACAGTACGGCATCTGAGAATTCCTGACTGGGTAAAGATTGCATCATAGATTGCATCTGAACCGGCAAGAGATCCTGTGTGTGAAGCTGCAGCTTTTGCCCCGGCAGCGGAAGAACCGGATTTAATAACAAGAATTGGCAGGGGATCTGGAAAAGATGCCATTGCCCTGACTTCAGTTATAAACTCTTCTGAATTCCTGGACAATTCCTCCATATAGATCATTACAACATCGGTATCAGGATCTTTATGACAATAACGCAGAAGATCAAGCTCATCCACATCTGCCTTGTTTCCAATGGAAATAAACTTTGAAAATCCAAACCCCTTGGCAGCAGCAAAATCCAGCACTGCTGTACATAGCGCTCCGCTCTGGGAAATAAATGATACATTGCCTGCCTTTGGCATCCTGTTTGAAAAGCTTGCATTTAACGAGACATCTGAAGAAGGGTTGATCACCCCAAGGCAGTTGGGCCCCACAAGTCTTACACCGGCGCTTCTGCACATATCTGCTATCTCATTTTCGATCTCAACTCCCCTGCCTCCCACCTCCTTAAAGCCGGCAGAAACAATGACTATCCCCTTAACACCCTTGTCAATACAGCCTTTAACTCCTCCAACTGCCAGTTCAGGCGGCAGAATAATCATGCCAAGGTCAATGGGGTCTGGTATCTGTGAAATGTCACCATAACACTTCACGCTTTCAATGGATTTTGCCCGGGGATTAACCGGATACAAAGTACCTTTAAACCCGCCAAACAGAATATTTGCAAAAATATCATGTCCCACCTTGCCTTTTTTTGTTGATGCGCCGATTACAGCGATTGATTCGGGAGAAAATATAGCATCAAGCTGGTCCATAACTTATTTTCCTTATATCAAATTTTAATAATCTGCTGCATGAGTTCATCAATTCTCAAAACCGATGGTGAATCGTCGGGCAGTTCCATAAAGGACTTTCTTTCCATATCAAAATCAAGAAGAGTGTCATCCTCGGGGATTGTACACATTATGGGCACATCAATCTCCTCAACTTCGTCCAGGAATCTCTGGTTCAGTTTATCAGGCGCCCGGTTCACAATGAGGCCGATATCCTTTACATCAAGCTTCAGGTCAGAAAGCATTCCCCTGATCCTTTTCACAGCTCTCAATCCCCTTAGCGCATAATCGGTCACAAGGATCAAAAGGTCTACCCTGCCGCTGGTGCGCCGGCTTAAATGTTCCATGCCGGCTTCATTATCCACCAGCAGATATTTATAATTTTTCTCAAGCTCCTCAACAAATTTATTAAGAATATTATTAACCATGCAGTAACAGCCCTGCCCTTCCTGCCTTCCCATGACCAGAAGATCAAAATCCTTCTCCTCGATGAGCCCCTGATTCATCATCATCTCAAGATAGTTAATCTTATCCATTCCCGAAGGAACCTGCTGGGGGTTTTTCATATACCCTTCCCTGATATCTCCAACAGTTTTCTCAACCTTAAGGCCCAGGGTCTCACCAAGGTTGCTGTTGGGGTCTGCATCAATGGCAAGGATGGGCGAAATACTGTTTTTTGCGAATTGTCTTACAAAGAGTGCGGAAACCGTAGTCTTTCCAACACCGCCCTTTCCGGCAAGTGCAATTATTTTACTCATATCAACTCCACAACTAATTTAAATATTAATAATCCGGCCAATTAATCAATCTGTAACTTTTGATTTCACCATAAGACAGTTTACCATTATGGCAATGGTTGTACAACAGCAATTCTTTCTGCAGCTTTGATAATAATTAAATATCAACTTAACAGATTCACTGTCTTACCTGCTGCACATTCCATGCAGGATCAACAGGCATCACACCCCATGGCCAGGCAGTCGGGGCAGTTTATGTGCATATTGCTGCAAATGCCAAAGGAGTATGTACTTATCTTACATGATTGACAGACAACAGGATCTGCCTTTTTTGTGACAGGGTTATAACTCATTGCAATATCATATCTTTCCTGACCGGAAATCAAAGAAGAAAAAATTTTAATGCATGGTGTGGCTATTGCCATGGCTGCCACTGGTGTAAAATCGATCTTAATACTGTACTTGTTCAACAGGTCCTCTTTTTTTGCTGCAAGTTCCCGGGGCAGCATGGCAATCTTCTCTTTTCTATCCTTGACCGCCCCTGGTGATATTCCTGTTCTTAACAGGCTCTCCTCCATCTCTTTTCCAAGGGCATTGTAATACTCATCAAGGCTTCTTATATCCCTTTTAAACCTCCGGTTCATTCTCCTGATAAAATCATCAAGTTTGACAGCAATGACATCGTGGCCATATATATTGACCATGTCATAAATCTTATCAATCTCGTTTTCTGAATAACCTGCAGCAGATTCAGTTCTGTACTCTTTATCCATACTATCCATAAGTTCATGCATGCCAGGCACAAAAGCACCTGTGTCAAGGTTGAAACTGAAATCCACCAGACCCTGTTTCAGTTCATCACTCTGGGCAGTGTATTTACATATGAGTATAATATAACGTGCCATGGTCTCGCCTGTTCCAGTGATTTTATGCCGGCATTTATGAAATTCAAACTGCTCTTTGATAAGGTTCCCAAATCCCTGGGTTTTAATATAATGAAATTTCAAATCAATATGGACAAGGGGTACATCCTTACCTGCCATGGAAATAATTTTGTCCAGGAACGGATTTCCAAATTGTACAAGGTCAGGAGTCAGGGATATATACTCCTTAACACCCAGGGCAGTATGAATTTTTTCAGGAATAAGGATTTCTGTCATTCCATTATTATTCTCAAGTGCTGCTCCATTATTTTCAAAAAATCTGCGGGTAAAATCTAAAAGGTCAAGTCCGTCTTCTGCCATGTTGAAATCAGAGCTCATAGGTATCTCCAAACAATTTATCATCTAAATCCCTGGTCTTGTTATATCCTGTTTTTGCCCTTTTAAGCTTTGTTCCAAGTGCTGAAAAAAACTTTTTCCTTTCTGTTTTTGACCGGGATTCAAGCCAGATATCATAGACAATATCTCCAAATTCCTTCTCGCCTCTGATTCTGCCCAGAATCATGTCAATCTCTCCTATTACCATCTCAAACATATTGATTTTCCGGTCAAGTATATCAAGGATATAGTCCTCAATTGAACCACTTGCACAAAAGTTATATATATGCACCTCTTTTTCCTGGCCTATCCTGTGAATACGTCCTATTCTCTGCTCTATTTTCATGGGGTTCCAGGGAAGATCATAATTGACCATCCTTGAACAGAACTGCAGATTACGCCCTTCTCCACCGATTTCAGTTGTGACAAGCACCTTTGTCGTGTCCCGGAACTGATCAATTGCAGCATCCTTTTGTTTATTGCCCATTGAACCATGAAATAATACAAAGGAGATATTATTCCATTCCAGAAATTCTTCCAGGTGCTCAATTGTTCCTTTATATTTGACAAAGACAATAATCTTCTCCTTTGAAGCTTTTATAAGCTTTAAAAGCATCTTGTTTTTAGGCGTATCAAGGGCTGCCCTGCAGAGGCCGGCAACAGCTTTGAGTTCCTTTTGATGCTCTCTGGTGTAATTCTCTTTTTCCAGCATATTCTGCAGGGTTAATTCAACAGCTCTGGGTGATGATCCTGCCTGGGCAAGCAGGTTTTTTACAACCATTTTTATCCTTCCCTGTTTTTTCTGATCCAGGGAGAAGATCAAATCCTCAAGTTTCTCATAAAACGCTTTTTCCCTTTCATCGGGTTTAATGCGTATGGTCTCAGCAAATCTCGGCGGTATATTGATGTTGGCAAGTGCCCGCGTATTGCGTATCATTACCTGATTTAACAATCCTTTTAAAAGAGCCCGATTTTTTGGATCAGTGGGATCACCCTTTGTCATGAATTTTTTCCTGAAAGAGGTCGCAGTTTCAAGCTGCCCGGGCTTAAGAAGGGTTATGAGATTATAAAGCTCCATAAGATTATTTTCCACAGGTGTTGCAGTTAAAAGAAGAATAAATCTTTTTTTAAGGGAGTTAACAAGTTTCCAGTTAAGGGTGGAGCGGTTTTTCAGATGATGAGCTTCGTCAACAATAACCATGTCATACTCTCGTTTAATAATAAAGCCCTCATTTTTCCTTGACTTTGCCTGGTTAATGGAAGCCACAACAAAGGGCTTGTCCCAGAAAGATTTTACACCGGAACAAAATCCTTTATCATCTGTTGAGCAGGCATCTATATTGAACTTTGATTTCATCTCCTGCTGCCACTGGCTCACAAGGGGGGTCGGAGTCAGTATAAGAAAGGATTGAACCATTGCTCTTTGTATATACTCCTTTAGAACCATCAACGCCTCAATGGTTTTACCGAGCCCGACTTCATCGGATAAAAGAGCCCTGCCCCTGAACTGCTTTAACACTTTTTTAGCTGTCTCTTCCTGGTAGTTGAAAGATTGTATTCCCTTAAGAGAAGAAAGGGAGATGAGAGTCTCAAAGGACTCTGCCAGTTGAATTTCATGGCTTAATACAGCAAGTTCATGGGTAGCAGGGCCTGCAGGCACTAAATTTGATAAAGCTTTTAAAAAAAGCTTTTTATCAATTGTGCAGGTGGTTGAAATGTCCGGAATATCCCCGGGGGTGGCTTTTACAGATTCAGATGCGGCCTTTGATGTTACAGTTGATGTTTTAGTCGATGTTCTGATTTTTTCTACAGGTTTATTTGTCTTCTTTTCTTTATCAGATCTTGTGTCAGAAGGTATTTTCTCCGCAGCCTTTTTCTGCTGACCCTCGATGGCGATCATCTTTTCACAATATTGCCTGATCTTTTTAACTTCTTTTTTTGCTTCCCTTTTATGACTCATTTTTAAGGTGGGAACTATTGCTATCAGTGTATCAATATACTTTATACAATCCTCAAATCTTCCCACCATATATAGCAAAGACGGTATTTCAAATTTAAGCTCAGGGGGTATCTGCCCTGTTTTGTCAAGCATCAGAACTGCTTTAAGCTCCATGGCAGAATTATTGATCTCCCGGGCGATGGATGCCATGAGCATAAGAACGTCCGGCTCATTTGGCAGTGCTTTTACAGCTTTTTTTATATATTTTACCGCCTTTGGCATATCCTGCTCAAGATAATAAAAGTGTGCATCCTCAAAATGATACCAGCCCTTTTGGGCTGCCTGGCTGCGTATCCTGGAAGCTTTGACCTGTTTTTTCTTTTTTTTTCTCTTAAGGTTCTTCTTTTCACGTTTTGATCTGGCCATAACTATGATGATCTTTCAAAAGTGTTAGAAGTTCAGATGCAGACATTCTGCCTGCCATATCACTGCCGGCAAGAAGGCTGTTTGCAAGCTCCCGTTTTTCTTTATGCAGAGCAACAATTTTCTCCTCAATGGAATCTTTAACCACAATTCGATATACAGTTACAGGCCTTGCCTGACCGATCCTGTGGGCACGGTCCGAAGCCTGGTCCTCCACAGCAGGATTCCACCATGGATCCATGTGAATTACATAATCTGCAGCAGTGAGATTCAAACCAAAACCTCCTGCTTTCAAGCTTATTAAAAATATATCCCCGGCACCTCTCTGGAAAGCATCTATGCGTTTTTTTCTCTGTTTTGCCGATGTTGATCCGTCCAGGTACTGATACTTGATGCCCTTTTTATCAAGAAATTGTTTAAGGATTTCAAGGTGCCCCACAAACTGGCTGAAAACAAGGGCTTTATGATTATTTTCCATCAATTCATCAACAACCTTTCCAAAGACCTTAAGCTTTGAACTCTTAATATCAGTATCAGGCAGAACAAGTGCAGGGTTACAGCACAACTGCCTGAGTCTGGTAAGCTGGGCAAGTATACGGAGATGTTTCTGGCCGGGCTTATCATCGGCAGACTCAATATCTTCTATGGCTTTTAACCGCTGGGCTTCATATAAAAGCGCCTCTTCTCCGGTCATCTCAACCTTAAGTGTGGTCTCTGTTTTTTCAGGCAGCTCTTTTAACACATCACTCTTTAACCTGCGCAGGATAAAAGGCTGGATCAATTTTCTCAAGCGCAGGGATGTTTTTTTATCATGATCCTGTTCAATGGGAAGAATAAAACTATTCCTAAAACTCTGCATGGAACCGAGAAGACCCGGGTTTAAAAAATTAAAAAGCGTCCACAGCTCGGTTAAATGGTTCTCAATGGGCGTACCAGTTGTAATAATGCGGAACTTTGCCTTAAGTTTCATGGCAGCTCTTGACCGTTTGGTTTTCATATTTTTTATGGCCTGGGCTTCATCCAGTACAATGGTCTGCCACTCCACCCCGGAAAGTTTTTCACCCTCAACCTGAAGCAGTCCATAGCTTGCTATTACAACGTCAAAAGGTTTTAAATTATTTAAAAAATTCTGACGGTCCCTGCCTCCGAAAACAAGAGGGTTTAAAGTGGGAGTAAAACGGTTACACTCCTCCTGCCAGTTTGCCATGACTGACAATGGCGCAACCACAAGGGTGGGGCCCTTGGCTGCATGGAGTAAAATCACAGCAAGGGCCTGGACAGTCTTCCCAAGCCCCATATCATCGGCCAGACATGCGCCCACATTCCAGTTAGCAAGCTTGGCAAGCCAGTTAAACCCGGTTATCTGGTAATCCCTTAAATCTGCCTGCAAAGTGCCGGGGATCTGCGGCTGGACAATATTTTTAAGTTTTTTACAATGTGCCTTCCATGATTTATCACTCTTTAAGGAGCCTGCATCGTCAACAAGGTCCTCAATGGCAGGAGCTGCAAGGGGAGAAAAACGAACTCCTTTTTTATGGGAGGTTGAATATGCCCTTAGTTCTTCAAGCCGCTCTTTAAGAGCAGTTGTAATTGCAAGAAAAGTCCCGTCATCCATGGTAATAAAACGGGTCGATGAATTCTCCAGCAGGGTCATAAGTCTGCCAAGATCAATGGCTGTGTTATCATCAATTTTTAATGAGCCGGTTGCCTTGAACCAGTCCCTGTCTTTTTTTATATTCAGGCTGAGACTGCCAAGGGAGACCCTGGGTCTCACCTGTATCATTCCGCCCCGGGGCCATGACATGACTATCTTTTCCCTGCAGTTTTTCATCTCCAGAAGAAGTTCCAGGGCATCTTCAGGGTCCCCGATCAGCCACTGACTGTTAACCTCTTCAAGGAGATCAAGGGTGGGACACTGTTCAATCACTTTTTTAACAAGCTTCTTTTCAAGGTCAAGGTCGCGGACTGCCTGTACTTTTCTTTCCCCTATCTCTGCAAAAACAGTTTTACCTCCCCTGCCAGGTCTGAAATATGAGCCGGCATCAACAAAGGGCCGCACAAAAAATTCAATACATATCCCGTCCTGCCACGGCATTACATGGACATTGGGGGTTGGATCTGCTTTAACAATCTTATTGTTCTTATCTTTTCCGACATCAAGGTCAGAATTTACTGTTATTACAGAAGATAAATTTGTCACGGCTTCTATGGCAAGTTTTTCAGCATTTCCGGGAAATTTGAGCCCGTTTCTACCAATAAATTTTGCAATATTTTTCTGTTCATCGGAAAAAGAGATCAATTTAAACCGTGAAGGGGTTTCCCTTATTACTATCTCTTCTTCTGACTTACCGGGAAAATGATCCATGGTGATGGTAATGCTATCTTTGATAACACGGAGCCTTAACTCAGGTTCACTCACTAAAAACTCCACCGGGCTTGAAAGGGATGTTTCAAGGAAAATATAAGGATGCCCTGCAAGGGCAGGCAGAGCCTTTTTAAGATCAAAGGCGTATTTTACCTGCCTGTAATAGCGATAATAAGTTGGAATACTATCTTCATCAATGGCACGGCAGATCCTTTGATCCTGATCTGTCAGCCAGTCCGGGGTTTTTGCATTATGGTACAGATTTTTTAAGGCAACTGCTCTGCCCTTTGACCAGGTTTTCTTTTTTGTCAATTTTTGAAGCCTTGGTCTGATATTACAGGTTTTACACTCATCATCATAATCCAGAATCCAGATAAGGCGCTGGGTATCTGCTGATTTTCCTTCTGATTTTGATTTTTTCTTCCTGCTCAACTGCTGTCCCAGATTGGCAAGTCTCAACAACCTGTTTTCCCACATGGGCACCTGTTTAACAATATCTGTGATGGTGGTGGTGGAACATTGCCCATGGAGCTCACAGGAGCGTGCCCTGTTCTGATCAGGGTTACTTCCAAGGCGGGCAAGGAGTGCACAGGCTTCGGCTTCAATCCAGAGATAATCGGCAGCTGCAGCTTTTTCCCTTATATCATCAAGCTGGCTGATCCTTTCCCTGGCTTTCTTTATATCAATCCAGGACAGAAAAAGAATCGCAAAAAACATGCTAATGTTTATACCCGAACCCATTAATGTATCCGGGCGGTATATTTTTTCAACCACAATGCCAAGCTTATCCTGGAATATTTGTTCCATTGCAGACCAGACATGGATTTTTGGACCGCTTTCATCCATTATAATATTTACAAAGTCCAACCCGGATTGTAAATCTTTACAAGTTCCGCTCTTTAACAGAGCACACAGAAAAAACAGGCCTGCATTGCCGCTAATAAATACTTTTCTCCTTCCTGTCTCTTTTTTATACATGGTCAAAGCTTTTCTGAAATAAGTAAGAGCAGATTCATTGTTATTGCAGACAAACTCGTGGCAGCCCTTTTGTGCCTCAAGCTCCCAGCATGGCACCTGATCTGATCCATATATGATTTTCCCATGTATATTGATTCTGCCATGGTATAGATATGATTCCACTATCACATATTTTAACTCTGGTAAAAATTCCCTGGACAGGAACGGCCTTACATATCTCAGTATATCCACAATGGATTCAAGCACATTTCCTGACTCTATAACCATTGTGGATATTATCTTCACTCTCAGTTCAAAGGGACTAAAAGAATCAAACAAGTGTGGTGTAAAAGGATGGTTAAAAAATTTTAACAAAGGAGGGTCAGCTAAAAACTCATTGATAAACCGGCAAAATCCAGAATTATAAGCACGATAAAAATCAACATATTTCTCCTGGCAGTAAACAGCCGACTGAATTAACCTGTATGCATGCTCAACAGACCGGAGGGTATTGTTCTTAAGACTCAGCTGTTTTCCCTTATACTCTTTAAATAATAACAGTATTTTTTCAAACTGATTGTTAACTGCAGCATCCATGGCTGCATGGAAAAGAATACTTTTGGGACAGGTCAGGCCTTTTCCATTTTCATTTATAATAAGTCCCTGGTTCTTGAGTTTTAATATAAGGGGACGGAACCCTTGCTGGCTTACAGGCACTTTTTTCCCATTACAGATTTTTGATGCATGAAAATATTCTAGCAGCCTTTTCTGGCTGACAGGGTGTACATGTACACCCATGATCTTAACTATGCCCTTTAAAACCGGGGGCAGTGCCATATATGTTTTAATCAGTTTACTGTTATTTTCCACCTGCTCCGCCATAATCAATACATTTTTGATACACTCTTTTTTTAATATTATGTTGTATCTGAAACAAGAAAAAACTGAAAGATTAAATTTAACTTAATGCTGTAAAAATTGCCCTGACAGGTGCGGGGTAACCTTCAATTGTTCTGCTGTGGTCTTCCGGGTCAAGAAAGTCTGCCAGGGATTCTGTTTTGATCCAGTCTGTTTTCCTCTGCTCATTAATGGTTGTTTTTGATACATTAATACATTTGATATTTGTGAACCCTGCCCTTTCAAGCCAGGACTCCATACATTTAAGGTCGGGTATGAAAAAGATATTCCTCATCTTGGCATACCTGGATTGCGGGAAAAGACAGAATCCTTCATGGGATTCAAGAACAAGGTTTTCAACAACAAGGGTCCTGCCCTGTCCCATGAGCCTGAATATTGACTGGAGCATCTCAACAGGTGATTTTCTATGGTATAAAATACCCATACATAAAACCAGATCAAAATAATTTTTCATGCAGGGCAGTGTTTCAAACCTGATGGGAAGGCAGTAAACATCTCCAAGATTAAGATATTTCTGTAAAGCAAGATATTGATAGTAAAAGGAGTGCTGGGGCTCAATGCCAAGGGCCATGAGGGGGTTATACGCAGCCAGCCTGAACAGATAATACCCGTTACTGGAGCCTATATCCAGAATCTTCCTGTCCCTGATATCCCCTATGTGATCCTTAAGGCGGTCCCATTTCATCCAGGACTGCCATTCTGAATCAATATCAATGCCGAACAGTTCAAAGGGGCCTTTTCTCCAGGGACACAATTGATAAAGGGCGCGGTTTAATTTATCAAAGCTGCCTTTATCAATATCAGATCTGCTTCCGATTACAACCTTGCTGTTATCCAGGGCAATGCGTGACGGTGTGAGTTCAGGAAGGCTTTCAAGGGCATTGTTAAATGAAAAGGCATTGCCAACTGGTTTGTCAAAAAATTTCCTCTCTCTTTTAATAATAGTTTTAAGTTGATCATACCATTGATCTATTTTAAGTTTTCCATGGTTGACCAGTAGTTTCTCCATATATTCCCTGTTCTTTCCTGCCTGTCATCGTGCACGGCAATTATTTATATGTAATCATGGATGCAAAATTAAACCATTTCAGAAAAATATCAAAACCAGTAAAACCTGCCTCCCTTATCCTCTTTTCATGGTCTGAAATGGTCTCTGGTATGAGTACTTTTTCAAGAGCATCCCGTTTCTGGCTTATTTCAAGTTCAGAGTAGCCGTTCGCAAGCTTAAAATTCCTGTAAAACTCCTCATGAACACCCCTGAACACATTATTTTCCTGAACGATCTTCTCGGTGAGTAAAAGAATTCCTCCTTTAACAAGTCCTTTATAAATATTCCTGACCAGTTCGGCTCTTTTAACAGTATCAATGAACTGCATGGTAAGATTAATGATTACAACGGAGGCATTGGTAATTGAAATGTTTTCAATATAGTCACAAATGAGCTTAACTGATCCTTCCTGCTCCTGCTTAAGCCTTGCCTTGTATTTTTCAATCATGGGCCATGAAGAATCAATGGCCACCATGGAAAATTGTTTTGTTTTAAACCGATCCATGATCATCAAGCCGAGATTGCCATTGGAGCAGCCAAGGTCATAAATCCTTGTACCCTGTCTGTAAAACCTCAATGCAAGCATGGCCTGGTATTTTATGCTCTCCTTGTACAGAGGAACAGACCTGTTAAGCATATCATTAAACACCCCGGCAACGTTTTTATCAAATTCAAAGGGTGAAACAGTTTTCATCTGTTCTGCAAATATCCTGTCCTTATTCATTATCAATAACCCTGTTCTTTTATATTTGCTTTTTAGTGTAACTCCTCGTATAATATCTAAAATAAAGATTCTTTGCAAACCGTGTTGACTCAGGTTCCGGGATCATTGTAATCATTACATGGCCTGTTCCTGGTCATTTGCTTAAATCTGCATCTGTTTTCACTTGAATCTGTACTTTAATAAAAGGAGGACATCATGGAAATTGTTGGTATTGATGTCGGCTTTGGATTTACAAAGGCATACAATGGCAAAACAGAGGTTATTATAAAATCCATAATAGGTGATGCCACAGAGATTCAGTTTCATTCATCAATTGGTGATAACCTTGCTGCATCAAACCTTCACATTACATTGAATGATAAGAGTTATTTTCTGGGCGACTATGCAGAACTCCAGTCAAATATCCGTGATTATACTCTGGATCAGGACAAACTGATTTCCAATTTTGTAAAAATACTTGCTGTATCTGCTGCAGGATTATGCAGCGAAGCCAGGGAACCAATGTATGTGGTGTCAGGTCTTCCTGTGGGCTTTTTAAGAAGGGATACAAAACGATTCAAAGATGTGCTCCTGGGCGACCATAAAATCACCTTCCACCACCGGGGAGGAAAAGATATTACAAAAACCGTCTCCATTGCCAAGGTCCATATCATACCCCAGCCCATTGGAAGCGTTTTTAACCTGATATTCAATGACACAGGCAAAATCATTAACAAGGAGCTTTCCATGCAGAAACTCGGGGTCATGGATATTGGGTTCAAAACTACTGATTTCAGTATATTTGACCGTCTCCAGTACATTGAAAGAGGATCTTCAACATTGGATGTTGGTATATCAAAATGCTTTACTGTAATTGCAAACAAGTTGAAACAGGAGAGCAATATTAACCTTGAACTGTACCGTATGTTTAAATTCATTGATTCAGGTTCCATAAAAATAAAGGGCAAAGAGTATAATATTACCAACCTTAAAAAGAGAGTATATAAACACTTTTCCTCGGCAATCACTTCAGACCTCGCACGCCTGTGGGCTGATGACTGGGATCTTGATTCCATTCTCCTGTCCGGAGGCGGCAGCCTTGAGCTTGCTGAATATCTGCTGCCCAACATTGAAGGTGAAATCATTCCGATTTCAAAATCCATTGATGCAAGGCTGAACAATGTCTATGGATACCTCAAATTTGGAAGATATAAATGGGGATATAAAGATGGTGCATCAGCTCCATCGTCAAAAAAGAATCCTGAAAAAAATACAATGAGTGAGGCCCTGGAAGAAGATGATTTTGACGAGATGGAAAATGAAACACCGCCTTCCGGCAAAGCCTCAAAAGGGTTGTCATGGTTAAAGAAAAAAACCGGGGTAACCAGTTGAAATCATATATCGTCACACATAAAACAATGAACAGTCAGGCCAGGTTTTAACCAAATTGATCCACGATAAAATTAAAGCCATATTAAACAATCTTCAGTGCGGATCCCTGTCCATGGAAAAGGCTGAAAAACTGCTTGGCCATCTTTACTTTGAAGATATTGATTATGCACATATTGATCACCACAGAGCCGATAGAAAAGGCTTTCCCGAAGTTATTTTCGGCCAGGGAAAAACAAGTGCCCAGATCATCGGCATCATGGAAAAAATGATGGATAAAAACACCATCATACTTGCAACACGTGTAAACAGAACCAAGGCAGAAGAGATAAAGCAAAGGTTTAAACATGTTGAATATTTTGAAGATGCAGGCCTTATACAATTAATGACAAAAAGACCTGCCATCACAGGGCTTGGAAAAATACTGGTAATATCTGCCGGCACCTCTGATATTCCCGTTGCAAGGGAAGCCCTGCTGACTGCACAGGCAATGGGGAACAGAACAGAATCAATATATGATGTGGGTGTTGCAGGTATTCACAGGCTATTTGCCCATGAAGATACCATTAATAATGCAAGCGTAATCATTGCTGTTGCCGGCATGGAAGGTGCCCTGCCAAGTGTCGTGGCAGGCATGGTCAAATCCCCGGTCATTGCAGTCCCCACAAGTGTTGGCTACGGCACAAGCTTCAACGGCCTTACAGCACTTTTCGGTATGCTCAATTCATGCAGTTCCAATGTGGCAGTGGTAAACATTGACAATGGATTTGGCGCAGGTTACATGGCCTCGGCCATCAATCATACAGGTTCATGACCCCGGTTCTGTTTATCCCTTGAGCAAGCCGTGCCATTGCTGCATTCTGTTTTATCTTTCCATTAGTAGTTCCAGCCGAAAAAACCAAATGCAAGAATATTCATGATTATCGGGACAGAGTAAATGACTGCCATGGTCAATATTTTGTTCTTCATTGTTTTCAAACTTATTACCAGGATAACTGCACAAAAAAAATGAAAATAACCAAAGAAAAATATAAGCCATATACCTTTAAATGAAAGATTCCAGAACGGGTACTCCCAGACAAGATGTCCTCCCACATTCAGAACACATTCAATAAATACTGCAAACATGGAATAGCCTATTGCCCAGAACCATTTTTCAGGCATGCCCAGTATCTTTTCACTGGTGCTGTCAGAAAGGGTGTGATAGTAAACTATACCTGAAATCAAGAACATAAACATGATTTCAATATTCCAGCCTACCAGGGTTCGCAGGGCTGTATCACCCGGTGTTGTCCAGAAAGCCGAGTGTTGAGTCAAATGCATGACCCACCCGTTCCAGGTCTCATTGAAAAAGTCAACACCAAAAAGTGTAATGCCTGCAAAAACAGCATTCCAGTTCCCGGTTGAACGGGCAAGCTTGATCTCCTTAACATAAATATAGAAAACAATCATAAGAAATGGCATAACATACCATTTTAAAGTTGAAAGGTCTCTCAGTCCGTCCAGGGCCTGAATAGTTGCTTCTGTCATGGAACTTCTCCTGTAAATCTTCATTAAAATTAATAGTAAGGTGTTGTAATCAAATTCAAAACAACGAAACACAAAGCAGAGGCAATTTGCGTTGCAAAAAATATCAGACGATTAATCAAAAAGCAACTGAAATATAATTATCAGCTGAAAACCTTATCAATACTTTTAAAAAATAACCACCGAAAATTGCTGTAATTAAAAGAAAATACCCAATCAAATTGCAGACAAAGCAGCCAAAGGCTATGTAACAGGCAGTTTAATAATAAAAGACGAGCCCACGCCCAGGGTGGACTCAATTGCAATCTCACCCTTATGGTTCTCCACAATGATGAAATAGGAGACTGAAAGGCCAAGGCCTGTACCCTTGTCTGGCCCCTTGGTTGTGAAAAACGGGTCACATGCATGTTTAAGGACTTCATCGGTCATACCCTGGCCATTGTCTTTTATAATGATGCATACCATTTGATCTTCCTTGAAAAGCCGGATATTAAATCTTGGTTTTACCCTGTCACAATCTCTTGCAAACTTTTCTGACATTGCTTCTGTGCCATTTTTTAATATATTTAATATCACCTGCTGGATCATGCTTGCTTCACACATGATTTTTGGAACATCAGAAGTATATTCCCGGACGATCTCAATATTTTTAAAATCATACTTTTTCTTAAGATTATAATCATACCGGGCAAGATCAATTGTTGCATCAATAATGCCTGCAAGGTCATGGTAATCCCTTGTACCAACTCCCTCACGGGCAAAATAGAGCATGTTTTTAACAATTTTTGCTGCATTGCGCCCGGCTTCATTAATGTTCTCAAGCATCCGGGGTATATTTCTCTTTGTCAGATATGACCTGATATCATCCATGGTAATACCTGCTTCAAGGGCAGCGGCATGGTTGGCTGGAAAATCCTTTAACAACCGGTTCCCCACGACCTGGGCATTCTGCATCATGCCTGCAAGGGGGTTATTTATCTCATGGGCCATGCCTGCAGCAAGCCCACCCACTGTGAGCATTTTTTCCGATTGAATCATGATTGTCTCAAGTCTTACATGGTCTGTAACCTCATCAATCCTGATAACAGCTTCCCTGACCTTTCTTTGTATAAGAGGATAAATGGTTATATTTTCATAACACAGATTTTGATTGATCTGCCTTGGAATCTTGTTAAGTTCCACAACTCTCTTCTCTTTAAGAGCCTGCCTGATTTTTCCAAAATAGGGTTTAAGATGTGGAAAAACAAGGTGCAATTTTTTGCCTTCTGCATCTGCAAACTTAACCTGTGTACTATTCTCAGCCTTTAAATTAAGGCCGTTGATCTCAAGCTTTGAATTAATGCCTATCAGCACCGACGGCATGGAATTTATTACACTGTCAATATAATTTTTAGCTCTGTTCAGCTCCCTGTGCAGCAGCATATTATTCAGCCCGTCTGTTACCCGCTGGCCCAGCTGTTTGAAAAAGTCCTGCTCTGCCTCTGTCCAGACCTTTTCCGCACTGCACTGCTGAAGCCCAAAGAGCCAGATCACTTTGCTGTCTGCATACACCGGTGCAATCATCATTGATTTCATCCCATATGTATGCCCGGTATCATCTTCAAATTTCCTGACAGCTGCATGGTCAAGGAACATAATATCACCTTTGTCAGCTATTTCCCTGATCCTGCTAATGGCAGGCCTGCTCATGGCGATTTTCTTATTCGTCTCCAGGGCTCCGGGCCATTCGGGCAGGGTGTATTCATTCATGATCTGGAATCTGTTCTGATTAATGACAAAATTGGCAATCCATACCCTGTCACATTGAAAAGCTTTTTGTATCTGTCTTAAGATCTCATCCAGCATCTCATCCAGATCAGAAGAATCTATAATGATCTGATTGATTTTATTAAGGCTTGCCTTTTGAATTTCCGATTTTCCAGGCCGGGTTAAATTGCGATCAGTTGTGCTTGCAGCTGAAACTCTGCCTTTTTCAGGCGGTTTCAGCCTCTGTTCAATTCTCCGTGAATGTGAATTGCTCTTGCCCATGGCATTTAATTTAGAAACGATTTTTAAAAAAAATGATCTGATTATTGTAATAATGTTCAATATAACAGATATTAAAATGCAAGAAAATAAAAAATAAATAAAATTATACTTGACATTGCTTGAGATTCAGGTATATCTGGTCAAATAATACTTTGAAATTAAAGGTCATAAGAAAATATGCTTAACAGAAACATAATTAACATTCTACTAGTCCTCATAATTATCGTGGAGGTCCTAATTACCTCCACCGACCGGGGCACCTAGTGGCATAGACCTTAAACTAATTATAAAAGCCGTTATCAGCCCCAAAAGGGCAGATAACGGCTTTTTTTATTTTCAGGAGAAATCAAATGAGAAGTGACACTGCAAAAAAAGGAATTGAAAGAGCTCCCCATAGAAGTTTACTGAAAGCCATTGGCTATACAGACAAGGAGATTCAAAAGCCCCTGATCGGAATTGCCAGCTCTGCCAATGAACTGATTCCAGGCCATATCCACCTGGATTCCATAGTCAAGGCTGTAAAGGCAGGGGTTTACATGTCAGGCGGTACACCCATGACCTTTTCCACAATTGGTGTATGTGACGGCATTGCCATGAATCACCGGGGAATGCATTACTCCCTTGCAAGCCGTGAGCTCATTGCAGACTCCATTGAGGTTGTGGCAAATGCCCACCCCTTTGATGGCATTGTCATGGTTCCAAACTGTGATAAAATCGTCCCTGGTATGCTTATGGCTGCTGCCCGCCTTGATATTCCGGCCATCTTCATAAGCGGAGGTCCCATGCTTGCCGGAAATCACCCCCATGAACATGGGAAAAAAATTGATCTTGTGGATGTGTTCGAAGCTGTGGGAGCATATAACACAGATGATATTACCAGAGAAGACCTCAGGGCCATTGAAGATGCTGCCTGCCCTACCTGCGGGTCATGTGCAGGAATGTTCACGGCAAACTCAATGAACTGCCTCACAGAAGCCATTGGCATGGCCCTGCCGGGAAACGGCACTATCCCTGCTCCCTTTTCCGGAAGGATCAGACTTGCAAAGGAGGCAGGCATGCAGATAATGGATCTTTTCAATAAAGATATAACCCCTGGAAAAATAATGACCACCAAAGCTTTTCATAATGCACTGGCCGTTGATATGGCCCTTGGGTGTTCCACAAACACTGTTCTCCATTTAACGGCTGTTGCAAATGAAGCAGGTATTAATATCGACCTTGACTTGATAAATGAAATCAGTGATAAAATACCCCACCTTTGTACCCTGAGCCCGGCCGGCGCACACAGGATCGAAGATCTTCACAGGGCCGGTGGAATAGGGGCAATCTTAAATGAACTTAATAATAACGGCTGTATACATAAAGAGTGTCTGACAGTTACATCAAAAACCATGGAGCAGAACCTTGAAACAGTTAAACCTGGTGATTCAGATGTTATCCGTCCTTTTAATGACCCATACCATGACCAGGGCGGACTTGCCGTGCTTTTTGGCAATATTGCAAGGGATGGCGCTGTTGTAAAGCAGTCTGCGGTTATGGATACAATGCTGACCCATAAAGGCCCTGCCAGGATCTTTAATTCTGAAGAGGAAGCAACAAAAGCAATCATGGCAAACAAGATCAATAAAGGTGATGTCATTGTAATACGTTATGAAGGCCCGGCAGGAGGGCCTGGCATGCGGGAGATGCTGACTCCCACGTCGGCAATCGCGGGAATGGGGCTTGATGAAAGTGTTGCCCTGATCACAGACGGGAGATTCTCCGGCGGTACCAGGGGAGCTGCCATCGGCCATATATCCCCTGAAGCAAGCCAGGGAGGTCCCATTGCCATTATAGAGGAGAATGATGAGATCATAATAGATATTCCCGGCAAAAAGCTTGAACTCAATATTACTGATCAGGAGATAAAAACAAGATTAAAAAATTTAAAAAAACCAGAGCCAAAAATCAAAAAGGGGTATCTTGCAAGATATGCAAAACAGGTTTCTTCGGCAGCAAACGGCGCAATATTTAAAAAACAAGGAGGAAATTAATGAAACTCACAGGTGCTGAAATACTCATCAAGATGATTAAAGACCAGGGTGTTGACACCATATTCGGATACCCGGGCGGTGCTGTGATTGATATCTACCACGAGCTTGCAAAACACAATGATTTAAGACATATTCTTGTGCGCCACGAGCAGGGAGCGATCCATGCAGCTGATGCCTATGCCCGGGCAAGTTCAACCACCGGAGTTGCCCTTGTTACTTCAGGGCCCGGAGCCACCAATGCAGTTACAGGCATTGCATCTGCCCATTCAGATTCAATCCCCCTTGTGGTCTTCACAGGCCAGGTTCCAACCGCCCTGATTGGAAATGATGCTTTCCAGGAAGTGGATATTGTAGGAATAACACGCCCATGCACCAAGCATAATTATCTTGTTAAGGATATCAGCAAACTTGCAGAGACCATCAAGGAAGCCTTTTATATTGCAAGTTCGGGCAGACCCGGACCTGTTCTTGTGGATCTTCCTAAAAATATTCAACAGGCATCCATCGAGTTTACAGAACCTGAGCTGACTTTAAAGTCATATAAACCAACCTACAAACCAAATAAGAAACAGATATTAAAAGCTGTCACAATGCTTATGGAATCAAAAAAACCCCTTATCTTTGCAGGGGGGGGTGTAATATCTTCAAAGGCATCTTCTGAGCTTACAAAACTTGCAAAAATGGCAGATATTCCTGTGACCGCATCCCTCATGGGCCTTGGATGCTTTCCGGGCACAGATGACCTCTGGCTTGGAATGCCTGGCATGCATGGCACCTACAGGGCCAACATGAGCATAGGGGAATGTGATCTCATGATTGCAGTGGGAGTAAGATTTGATGACAGAGTTACTGGTAAAATTGAACAATTTGCTCCCAATGCAAAAATTATCCAGATAGATATTGATCCTACATCAATCCATAAGAATATTGATGTTTTATGCCCCATAGTCGGCGATTGCACCGAGAGCCTTGTAATGTTCAATAAAGCCCTTGAGACCAGGCTCTGCCGGAAGACAGACAATGGGGCCTGGTTAAAGACAATCAATGAATGGAAATCAACAACACCATTGAAGTACAGCCAGGGCAAAGATGTTATTAAACCCCAGTATGTGGTTGAAAAATTGAATGAAATGACCCATGGAGAAGCTATCATTACAACGGAAGTGGGTCAGAATCAGATGTGGGCTGCCCAGTTTTATAATTTTACAAAACCAAACCATTTTATTACATCGGGCGGCCTTGGCGTAATGGGATTTGGCCTTCCTGCTGCCATTGGTGCAAAAGCTGCCTGCCCTGAAAAAGAGGTTATTGATATTGCAGGTGACGGAAGTATTCAAATGAACATACAGGAGCTTATGACAGCAATAGAAGCAAAGCTTTCCGTGAAAATTGTGATATTGAATAACCGGTTCCTGGGCATGGTAAGGCAGTGGCAGGAATTTTTCTATGACAAGGTATATGCTTCAACAGGCATGAATCATGCACCTGACTTTGTAAAGCTTGCACAAGCCTACGGAGCTGAGGGCATGAGATGTTCCAGGCCTGCAGATGTTGAAAAGACTCTGGCAGACGGACTTGCCCATGAAGGTATTGTAATCATGGAATTTATTGTGGAAAAAGAGGAGTCAGTATATCCCATGGTACCGGCTGGCAAGGCAATAACTGAAATGCTTCTTGTATAAATAATTAATATAATTTAAGGACAGACCCATGAACACAAACAAATACCTTCTTTCAATACTTGTTGATAACGAACCCGGTGTCCTGTCAAGGATTGCAGGACTTTTTTCAGGAAGAGGCTTTAATATTGACAGTTTAAGTGTAGCGGCAACCAACAACCCTGAAGTCTCAAGACTGACAATGGTTACTAAATGTGAGCACCAGATCATTGAACAGATTAAAAAGCAGCTGAATAAACTGATAAATGTAATAACAGTTAATGATTTAACGGAAAAAAGATTTATCCAGCGCCAGCTCTCCCTTGTAAAGGTTAATGCCCAGCCTGAAAAAAGGGCTGAAATATTGAGAATTGTGGATATATTCCGGTGCAAGATCATTGATGTTGGAGTTGATCATTACACCATTGAGGTTTCAGGAGATATGGACAAACTTGAAGCCTTTCTCAATCTGCTCAAACCAATGGGAATAATTGAAATTGCAAGTACAGGTTCTATTGCCCTTGCAAGGGAGAATGGCAGAAAAGAGATAAAAAAGAAAAATAACAGAAAATAAACAGTATACAACTTAAAGGAGAAAACAATGTCGGAAATTGATTTTGGCGGAGTAAAAGAGACGGTTATTACAAAAGATGAATTCACCATTGAGAAGGCAAGGCAGGTGCTTGGGAATGAGACAGTTGCAGTTATAGGGTATGGAGTACAGGCCCCGGCCCAGGCAAAAAACATGGTGGACAATGGTGTGGATGTGATCATCGGCCACGACCCTGAAAGACCGGGATGGGAAAAAGCTGTCAATGATGGATGGGTGCCGGGCAAGACTCTTTTCCCCATGGAGGAAGCAGCAGCAAAAGCCACTATTATTCAATACCTTGTATCAGATGCTGCCCAGAAAGCTTTATGGCCTGCACTGAAAAAACACCTTAACAAGGGAGATGCACTATATTTTTCCCATGGTTTTTCCATTGTATACAAGGAACAGACAGGAATCATACCTCCTGAAGATATTGATGTCATACTTGCAGCGCCCAAAGGTTCCGGCACAAGTGTCAGGGCCAACTTCCTTGCAGGTGACGGCATAAACTCAAGCTATGCTGTGTTCCAGGATTATACAGGAAGGGCAGAACAGAGAGCACTTGCCATAGGTATTGCAATAGGTTCAGGATACCTTTTCCCGACTACCTTTGAAAAGGAAGTACACTCTGATCTAACCGGGGAACGGGGTGTTCTCATGGGAGCCCTGGCAGGTATTATGGAGGCCCAGTACGATACTTTAAGGGCCAATAATCATTCACCCTCTGAAGCGTTCAATGAGACCGTGGAGGAATTGACCCAGAGCCTTATCAGGCTTGTGGACCAGAACGGCATGGACTGGATGTATGCAAACTGCAGCACAACAGCCCAGCGGGGAGCCCTTGACTGGAAGCCAAAATTTAAAGCTGCAACCCTCCCTGTTTTCAAGGAATTATATGAATCTGTTATTTCCGGGAATGAAACTGCAATTACATTAAAAGCCAACAGCGCCCCTGATTACAAGGAAAAACTTGCAGCAGAGCTAAAGGAAATACACGATTCTGAAATGTGGAGTGCAGGACGTGCTGTCAGAAAACTCAGGCCTTCTAACAGATAGATCAAGACAGGTAAAAAATGAAAAAAGCACTTTTATACGATACAACCCTGAGGGATGGGATGCAGGGTGAAAATATATTCTTTTCCCCGGAAGATAAAATCAAGATTGCAAAAAAAATCGATGCCATGGGAATTGATTATATCGAAGGTGGATGGCCAGGGTCTAACCCGGGAGCTGTGGAATTTTTCAAGCTTGCACAGGATGTAAACTTTAAAAATGCAAAAATTGCAGCCTTTGGTTCAACAAGGCATCCTGACAAAAGGGTTGAAGATGATAAGAACCTCAATGCCCTTATAGAGTCCAGAGCTGAAGTTATAACAATATTCGGAAAATCATGGGATCTCCATGTGGAAAAAATAATGAATAACTCAAGGGAGAATAACCTTGATATGATTACCCAGAGTGCTGCATATCTCAACGGACATGGCCGTGAGGTTATTTATGATGCAGAACATTTTTTTGACGGGTATAAAGATAACCCGGAGTATGCCCTGAACACCCTGGAAGCTGCAGTTAAAGGAAAAAGCAGAACCCTTGTATTGTGTGATACAAACGGCGGAACACTTCCTTCTGAAATCACTGGAATCACAAAGGCTGTGAAGGAGTATTTCAAAAAAGCAGGGTTTGATGATATTATCCTTGGAATCCATGCCCATAACGACTGTGCCCTGGCTGTGGCAAATTCCCTGGCTGCTGTTGAACAGGGTGCTTCCATGGTACACGGGACAATTAACGGATATGGAGAAAGATGTGGTAATGCAGATCTTACAGCCATAATCCCCATACTAACTAAAAAACTTAATATCCACTGTATTTCTGATAAGAATCTTAAACAGCTTTTAAGCCTTTCAAGGTTTGTAAGTGAGGCAGCAAACATTCCTCCTCTGGGCAACCGGCCCTTTGTGGGCAAGAGCGCCTTTGCCCATAAAGGTGGAATCCATGTGAGCGCTGTGAATAAACTCCCCAGGGCATACGAGCACATGGATCCGGAGCTTGTGGGCAACCAACGCCGGGTACTGGTTTCCGAACAGTCGGGAAAAAGTAATATCGAATACAAGGCAAGGGAACTTGGTGTTGATCTGAAAAATGATAAAAGAAACGGCATCAACATAGTATCCAGTATAAAGGAGCTTGAAAACTACGGTTATGAGTTTGATATAGCTGACGGCTCCTTAAAGCTGCTCATGGAAAAACTTACAGGACAGTTCAGACCGAAATTTGAACTTGAATCCTTCAGGGTCTCAGTGGAAAAGGACAGAGAAAGGCCATGCTATTCCCATGCAATGATAAAAATAAAGGTGGGAAATGATTTTGAAATAACATCTGCAGAGGGCGACGGGCCTGTGAGCGCCCTTGACAATGCCTTGAGAAAGGCCTTGTCCACCATCTATCCCAAGCTCAACAATATGCGCCTTGTTGATTTTAAAGTGCGTGTCATTGACGGCGTTGATGGAACAAAGGCCCGTGTAAGGGTGTTGATTGAATCACGTGATGAAAACAATGTATTTACAACTGTGGGGGTGTCAGAAGATATTATTGAAGCAAGCTGGCAGGCCCTGGCAGACAGTTTTCAGTATAAGCTTTCCCTGGATAATGAAGAAAAGATGAATCAATAATCTATTTACAACTATTAATATATAAAGGAACAATAAAGAATAATGGGTAACAACAATAAGGACAATGGAATAATCATATTTGATACCACATTAAGAGATGGAGAACAATCACCTGGCGCAAGCATGAATAAAGCGGAAAAACTGCGCATTGCAACCCAGCTTGAAAAACTTGGGGTTGACGTGATTGAAGCAGGATTCCCGGCTGCTTCTGAAGATGATTTTGAGGCTGTTAAAGCAATTGCCCAGACTCTTAAAAATACTGAGGTGGCAGCACTTTGCAGAACATCTGAAAATGACATTAACAGAGGGTGGGAAGCTTTGAAAAACGCTGCACACCCCAGGATACATACCTTTCTTGCAACTTCAGATCTGCACATGGAATACAAACTTAAAATGAGCAGGACACAGGTCATTGAGCAGACCATAAAATCAGTAAAACAGGCAGCATCTTACACAAAAAATGTTGAGTTCTCTGCCGAAGACGGCTCAAGGAGCGACCCTGATTTTTTATGCAAAGTATTCAGTGCTGCCATTGATGCAGGCGCCACCACCATTAACCTGCCTGACACGGTGGGATATGCGATCCCGGCAGAGTTCTCCAGGCTCATAGCCTATGTCATGGAAAATGTACCAAATATTGATAAGGCTGTACTCAGTGTCCACTGCCATAATGACCTCGGCCTTGCAACCTCCAATACTCTCTCTGCCATATCAGCAGGTGCAAGGCAGGTGGAAGTAACAATCAACGGCATTGGAGAAAGGGCCGGAAATACATCCCTGGAAGAGGTTGCCATGACCCTTGCAACAAGGCCTAATTTCTTTCCCCAGACCTGTTCCATAGATACGACAAAACTCTATCCTACATCCAGACTTGTATCCATGATAACAGGTATTATAGTACAGCCCAACAGGGCCATTGTAGGTGCCAATGCCTTTGCCCATGAAGCAGGCATCCACCAGGACGGGGTTTTAAAAAACCCCATGACCTATGAGATCATGAAACCTGAAACCATTGGCCTGAACAAAAACAATCTTGTACTTGGCAAACATTCAGGAAAGCATGCACTTAAAAACCATGTTGAACAGATGGGTTATACCTTAAGTAATGAAGAGCTGAAAGTGGTTTTTGATAAGTTTAAACGTCTTGCAGATAAAAAAAAGACCATCATGGATGAAGACATTGAAGCCCTGGTTAATGAGGGCGTACTTAGAAGTTCAGAAGTCTTCAGCCTTGCGTATATCAATGTTGTATGCGGCAACACAATATATCCCACAGCAAGCCTTGAAATTAATATAAACAACAGGCCTGTCAAAGGAGCAACCGATGGCAACGGTCCCATTGATGCTGTTTTCAATGCAATCTCAAATATCACAGGAACAAAATCTGAACTTTTACGATTTTCCATAAACGCCCTCACAGGCGGCACTGATGCCCAGGGTGAAGTTACAGTAAGACTTCAGGAAGACGGTATCATTGCCCTTGGCAGGGGTGCTGACCCTGATATAATCACTGCAAGTGCTCTTGCATACATTAACGGGCTTAACAGACTTGAGTATTTAAAGGAACACCCGGTCATCAAGACTGAAACCATATAATGTTAAACAAAATCCCTGACCTGCCGGACAATAATGTAATTACTAATTATAATCCGGCAGGTTAAAAACTCCTTCCATTGCTCATATAAACCACCCTGATTAAACTTTTCCCTTAAAAACAGCAGCTCAGATGTATATTATGCGATATCCATTAAAACACCAGAACTAAAAAATCAAGCCTATTTAGTAAAAATAATTTGGCAAATATTTCAATTTATGATATGAGCTGTAAA
>CAZQJS010000023.1:0-42898 GCA_964593725.1 uncultured Desulfobacterales bacterium | reverse complement strand
GTTTCAAGTGAAACCTAAACGGAAAAAGCATATCCAGGCCTCACTTATTCCTTTAAAATAATTTTTGACCGGGAATTGCTGACAGAGCAGTGTGCTGATGTCCAGGCAAAGAACAATGGGGTAATAGTAATAACTGGCATGACAAACCTGGTAACAACTCAATCCAGGAGGTCCACATCCTGGTATGTGTTTTTCCAAGATAAAGAACCCGGGCCGTCATATCGTTCAGGATACCTGTTAATCACTACTCCATGCCATTGTGTGACAATATTCTCAGGGATCACGGTTGGCACTCTATTGGGATATATGGTCCCGGTCCGCCATTTATATACATTTTCCTTTGCTTTACTGTCGCCATGTTTTGCCCTTACTAAATCCTCTGCATATTTTTTTAATATGTCATCTATGTAATATCTGTCATCATTGACTCTATTGTAAGCAATATGTTTATCATGTCTTTTTTTTATTTCATAGGCACGCTTTTTTTCTTTTTCTTCTTTCTCACTCTGTCCTCTAAATTCAGTTTGTATCCGGGAGAGGGGATACTTTTTGTGATAGGCATGTTGTATTACATCAACAATATCTACATAGCTATCAAGCAGATCAATGGTTTTTTCAGTATCAATTCCTTTTTTCTTTTTTTTAAATACAACAAAACCACTTTCGTAAAGAGGAATAACCGCACGCCAGGAACAACGGTGCAGTGTAAACCCATCTCCTATTGATTGAAACAGTTCCTGAAACTCAGCATCATTTTTTATATATTCCCTGCCGTAGGCACCATTTTTTTTCCCAAACTGCTTTTTTAAATGGTCAAGGGTCTGTTCTGATTCTGGTGTTAAAAAAGGCATCAGCAGCAAAAGAGCTGTCACAGCTATAAAAATATAGGGGCAGACAGCAACTGCTGATTCCACACTTAAAGCAACAATCCCTATATCCAGAACCTGGGCTGCAGCCACAAAGCTTTTGCCAAAGGCTATACCAGTCAGAGCTGCTGTATTGATATAATTTAAACCGGCTTCAATATCGTTGCCGTAATATGCTGCATCATGTGCATCGTTCAGGCTGAGAGCTATACCCACCACAGATACAAGATTTTCAAGGCGTGTACTGGTCTTAATAAACCACAGTTTTTTTTCAAATCTTTTAAATAACATGTTCATTGCAGCAACTGTTGTGTCTGCAGCACCAGCAGTTATTTCTGCCCAGTATTTTAAAGTTTCCTGGTCATCCTTTTTTATGCTTGACCAGAGCCCCAATGATGAGAACATGACCATTAAGCCCCTGAAAATCCTTGATTTTATTTCAGAACTTAAATTTAACCTATCTTTTATATCATTAGCAATCTCATCTGTATTCTTAAAAGGATTATCCATATTAAGTTGTTCTATAACAGTAGTAAATAATTCATTTTCAGCGAATGGATCATCAAGGCTCTTGGTAAAAACCCGTAAAAATCCCATCATGTGGGTTGCAGCCCTGTTGATTGTTTTTTGTGCTGATCGCAATTTACCGTGCTCAAACACTTTGCACCACCTGCTGCCAAAAATATTTGCAAGGGCTAAATAGAGGGCTGACGGTCCATCATCATTTTTCAGCATGTTTTGAAGTATGCCGCCTGCTGATGCAACATCCTGCAGTTCAATGCATTTTGCAACAAAATGGACAATGGGAATATCTTTAATTTTTGACTCGGGTCTTTTAATTTTTCTTAAATTAAATTTCCCGGCTTTTGAATTAATATCTATTATCTGTTTATCATCAATCTCAGATGCCCAGAGATCAAATACATATTGAATATGATCTTTATAAACATCTTTTTCCATTACATCAGGTAATTTTGACAGAGCATAATATGCCCGGGTAAGATTCTTTAAAAATGGTGTAAGCCAGTCTATTTTCGTGTTTTCATATGGCCAGTTCCCGAATTTATTCTCTTTTACTTTTTCTATATATTCATCAAATACTGTTATCAGCTTTTTATTATTTAAAAATTTCAGCAAATCATCTGCACTTTGTTCAAGGTCATCAAAGGCGATTTTGCAATTTCTGTCAGGGTTGTTTCTGTTTGCAGTGTATCTTTTTTTTATCTTGCCCTTTAATTGATCAATTACTTTGATGCTTTTTTTAAGCGGGTTAATTTCAGTTTCTGACTGCCATTCTTTAGGATATTTTGCAAATATGGTTATCAGGTCTGACATTCTGTCAAGTATGTGCATATTTGTTAAATGGGGCATGATTGCTGCCTGATATTCCATAAATGCACTTTCAAGCAGTTCTGTTTTTTGTTTTATTCTGGCAGTCCATTCAGGCAGGAAATTATCTACCGGCAGTTTTATTGTGACTCTGTCGCTTGCACGCTCTGTGATACGTTCATACCCACCAGCAGAGTATGTTTTCTTCTGTATATAATAGCCCAGATCATCACTGTTGTCCTTAAATTCTATTTTCCAGTAATCAATATTATTTTTTTTGAGCACTGAATCTGAGTAGTAATATCCATGATAGGAGTAAAACTTGTCTGGCTCTTTTTTTAATGTTTTAAAATACATTTCCTGTTGTTCAGGATATGAGCCAGGCGGCATGAAAATTGACCGTTCAGGATTTTTTGCATCAAGATATTTAAGCTTATCACCTTTCCATAGATAGAGTTTGTCTATCTCAAGCAGGTTCCTGGTTGTAAATGCTTTTTCAGGACAGATATCTGCCGGCAGAATCATAAAAACAAGATTGCGTTTTAATGGAAACCTTGAAAGGTTATCTTTCCAGACAAATCTGACCCTGTTGCCATCATCTTTCCGCTGCATGGGAACAAGCTGGCGGTCATTTGGATGTCGTTGTCTTTTTACTGTTTTTTTATCAGGCAGATCTTTTTTCTTCTGGCCAACCTCGTACCTTGCTGTGTTTGATCCGTCTCCGGAATAGAAAAAAAGATTACTCTCAAGCAGTTTTTCAATGTCATCGTCAATCTCCTCTGGAACCCTGGCATAGTCCTCTGCAATCCTGCCCTTAATAGAATCAACAAACCTGTTAAAAGTAAAATTTTTCCGATCTTCATCATCTGTGCAGATGGTAAGATCTGTACATGCGCTGAGATTACCGTCTTCATCGGTTATACCGTAACCTATGGGCAGGTTGGCATTTCCCCGGTGATACTTATGATATCTGCCATCCTTTGTAATATAAAAATCATCTTTTTTATCATTAAGCTCCCAGAACAGGACATATCTGTTCCTTAAAGGTTCATTTGATCCATCATCATACAGACATCTTACAGCCCTTGTGGCAAAATGGATTTTATGGGTTACTATCTGACTTGACTGAACAGTCCTCAAAGGGCAATAGTAGAGGGTGCCGATCTTTAAATTTTTATTGCTGCCTGCTCTGCATGCATTGGGTGCTTCTTTGTTTACAGCTCTTTCATAATAATCCAAACTGAAAAACGCATTATACCCTTTGGTTGCTCCAAGCTGTGCAATGGCATCTCCTTTTTCAATTTTCACAGGGTAATACAGTTTGTTGTCCTTGTATTTATAAATATCTTTTGTATAATTTGGCTCAAGTCCGGGGTATCTTACAAAATATTTGGTATCAACATCTGGCAGGTCAATCAGCACAGCACTGTCATTACCCATGGTATTTTCTGCAATCATTGTTCCTGTATCATCATAGATCTCCATTCTTTCATTGGGTATGGGATTGCCATCTGCATCAATCAGAAATATCATGGCCTGGTTGGGTTCCAACATTGTAGAATTTAAAAGAGCGTTGACAGATACAGGATGTATTAATATCCCGGCCATACAGGCTGAGTTGCCCTTGTTCATGATCATCTTGTCAGACAGCCTGCATACAGGCTTGCCTTCTATTGTAACATCCATGGACCAGGAGATAAACTCTGCCTCATCAAGCTGGGTCCCGGATGAAATGCCTTTATATGTGCCAGGCTCATCCCCTGTGCTTTTTGAAAATGTACATCCCTTTATGGCAATGGAATTACCGCCATCTGCCTCAACTGTGGTGCTGCCGTCCACAAGGTCTTCATCCCTTGCCACATTTACATAATTAACAGGAACCACAGGCTTGCCTACTTTTGTAAGACAGATATCCGGTAAAGTTGAAGTTGCAATACCTTTGCTTCCTTTGTGACACATTGTAAGTCCGTTTACTGTTACAGTTGGTTTACCCATTTTTTTCTCCTGTTATTTTTAATAATAGTGCGCTGCGCTTGCCAGAGTCAGAGCTTGTCCAGATAAGATTATAACTTTGTTTTTCCCCTGACATTATCGCAAGATTGATCAGGTTGGGCCCTGCTGCTGCCCCGATATCACCCCAGAGATGTGCAGGAGCAGTGACACTGCTTGCTCTGTTAAAATATTTTTTGTTATTCAGGTATGCAAAACCATACTCGTCAGTGCGGTACCGTTCTCCATTGAGATCACAGAAAATATGGTCGATTCTGCTGTTTTCCGGGAGGGACTGAAGTACTGCTGCCATTGCTTTGGACAATCCTCTGCCCTGGCACACCGTATCTTTATCAATTGTGTGCTTTTCAGTGCATGTTGATACAGCAACAAGCTCTGCAAGGACAGGTATATTGTTCTGCTCAGCTGTTTTTTCTGTGGTTAGCAAAACAAATCCTGCTGCCTCGCCAGGTGTAAACCCGAATTTGTTGCTCCGGGTTTTTAACCTGTTCCGGGCACTCAGCCAGGTCAGGGTCTCAAAAGCAAAGTATGACTCTATACCGCCTGCAATACAGAACTTCCTGCCCTGGCTCAATTCCTTGCAGGCCTGTTCCATTCCCATAAGGGCGGAACAATGGCCAAAGGGTAAAATCTGCATATCTGAAGATGTTATATTATTATTTTCTAAAATCTCACGGGTAAACAGTCTCACATCGTCAATATCATTGTCAGTCAGGCCTGATCGGGGTTCTGGGACACCTATGAAAACAGATGGATCCTGTACATTAATCCTGGCAAGAACATCTGGTAAAGCATAGGCTAAGAGTTCTTTAAACCGTTCTGATACTGTGTTTGCCCTGTCTATATATGAAGCAAGGCTGAGAATTATGGGGTTGTCATCTCTGTCTTTATACAGGGGATGGGTTAAGAGCCTTGTCATATTGACAC
The DNA here is from genome assembly GCA_964593725.1 of uncultured Desulfobacterales bacterium. GTDB lineage: Bacteria > Desulfobacterota > Desulfobacteria > Desulfobacterales > Desulfobacteraceae > JAIOSM01. Next base: position 37,766 of record CAZQJS010000023.1, on the reverse strand, counting down.
TTGCCATTTCGCCGGACATCTTTGCTGTTGTGCCGATTGGTGTGCTTGCTCCGCACTTGACAATGCATATGCTGTTTTCTGTTTTCATCTTTTTAAGTACTCTATTATTGTTTTTTCTATTAAATGGTCTTTTTTATGACATTCAAGTGCAGTATGCCATACCATTATCAGGCGGTTCTCATCAGGCTCTATAATAATTGTATAAATATCCGGATTCTGTTTAATATATGCACCATCAAGTCTTGTTTTGCACAGAACATCAATTCCTGGAATATTAAAGGATAGTGTGCCGTCAGGATGAAGGTTCTTAAGTAAAACAGGTTCTCCGCCTTTAATATATCCTTTTACCTGCTGGTCTTCCGGAGTCTGCTGGTTATATCTTAAATCATAGTCCTCCGGCAGAAAAGGTTTGCGCTCTTTTTTCCACTTGTCATCATAGGTGCCCCCAAAGGATATTCTTGGTTCCCAATATCTGGAAATTATACCAAAACCAGCAGGGCTGTTTTTTTTCAAGAATCTTCTGTTTTTATATCTGATGTTGGGCACCTTTTTTCCCCGTAATCCGGATGCTTTTAATGCAAACCCGGTTCCAACCGGATTTGCAGGAAATGATTGGTGTTTTTTCGTGTTTTTATGGGTTGTATCAGTGCCGCCATATGTTCTTTCATAAACAATGGGCATGCTTTTAAAGGGCATTATCAGGGATTTTGTGTTTAAAATATCACCTCTCCATGTTCTGTCTCCGGTTACAACCAATTCCTTGTTCACTGAACCCACCTGCATTGCAGCTTCAAGCCTGGTTACCCTGCCTTTTTCTGACCATGCCTGTCCGTTTAAAATCACATCGGTTGCAGGTTTTTTGATTACAAAGTCAGAATCATATTTAACACTTGAACTGCCTGGTTCGAAATTATACACAGGTGCATGGAAAATTTCCTGCTGGTTTTCAGAAATATCAAGTCTGCCAGCGGGCTGTATATCAAAGCACGCTTTAATAACAACTATCCACAGCTCTTTTCCTTCCATGGTGCGTTGAAAACCTGCTTCTGCCTTAAATGGTGTTTTATTTTCTATTTCCCACATTAATTGCTTCCCTGCACATATTGATACTTTTTATCTGTTTTGCCACGGGCCAGTCAGCTTCAAATGGTATATTACTGCCCAAAGTCATTACAAATTCCTTCCAGGCATTCTGCCTTGTCCTGTAATCATTTTTTTCAGATTCCATCTCTGTTATGAGCTGTTCCAGGGCATTAAAATCCTGGCTGCCCTGCACCTGATCAGGTGCATCAGTACTGTCATGATATGGCTCAAACAGTTCAGGATCATAATCATTCCGGTATTTTATAATTTTTAAACAGGCTTTTTTTATAAAACCTGAATTGTTGTCAAGAATTGTAAAAAGCTTATCTGTTATTTTTTTATCATGACCCCGCTTTAAGCCCTGAACAAAAGCATCACAATACTCTTCTTCAACCTTGATAAACTTATCCAGCACATAATCAAGGTATTTTTCACAACCAAGGGAGGACAGCACAAAAACCGTGGCAGACAGATTCAGCTCTTTTTTTGAAAAAAGGTGAGCCTTTACATATTTTTCAATGTGAACCATACCGCTTGATAAAACAGTAAGATGTCTGTTCAGCCTTTGTTCAATTTTTTCCATATTTTTCCAGGGAAAATCCATGGTAAACAGACAGGCAAATTGTTTATAAAAAAAACAGACTTTATCCAGCAGATCTGAATAGAGCTCATGGTAAAATTTTTCAGGCTCTTTCATCTCAGGGATATCTTCAATGCTGTCACAGCAAAGGGCAATTCTCATGAAATCTTCTTCACTATACACTCTTTCAACCATGGCCAGTCCTCCGGCAGCAGTTAAGTCTCTGATTACGGTGGATTTTTATCTTAAACATTGAGCTGGATACCGGTTTTCACAGGTACTGATTCAAAAGTTGTTTAATCCGTAACCGCGTGAAACATCAGTGCATGAAACATTTATTAGTTTCATACTCATTTAGTGCTCTTATAATAAATTTCTATTCCTGCCAATAGTTTTTTTTACTGACTAGTTTATTATACGACAACTGCAGTTGATGGTATTAATTGTACTGATTCTGTAATAAGGATATTAAACTGGTTTTTATCTTCTGCGCATCCAGGCATGGTATTTTTCAACCAATGCCAGGAGTTTTCCAGGGGCATGATTCTTTTTCCAGATGCCTGCTGCATACTTGTTGGCCTCGGCCATGGTTGGATAGATATGGATGGTGCCAAGGATTTTATTCAGTCCCAGGCCGTGCTTCATGGCAAGTATATATTCTGCAATCATGTCTGATGCATGGTGCCCCACAATTGTAACACCAAGGATTTTATCCTTTCCGGGCATGGTGAGCACTTTTATGAACCCATTGTCTTCAGAATCAGTAATTGCCCGGTCAAGGTCCTTGAGTTCAAATTTAACTGTTTCGTACAGTATGCCTTTTTTTTCAGCTTCTGTTTCATTCAGGCCGACCCGTGCAATCTCAGGGTCTGTATAGGTTGCCCAGGGAATTGTATTGTAATCAACCCTGGTCTTTTTAAATTTTCCAAAAAGAGAGTTCACAGCAGCATACCATGCTTCATGGGCAGCTGTGTGGGTGAACTGGTATTTGCCATGGACATCTCCGCAGCAGTGTATATTGGGTATGTTTGTTTCCAGGAACTCATTGGTCTTAATACTTTTATTCCTGGAAAGCTTTACACCAAGTTTTTTCAGACCAAATCCTTCCACATTGGGTAAACGACCCAGGGCAATGAGGATCTCATCAAACTCTATTTTGATCTTTTTCTTTTCATGGGTGCACACAAGCTTTTTTCCCCTGCCTGTAAGATCAATCTCTTCTGGTGTGCGGTTTAATAATATTTTTATTCCTTCTGTTTGAAATGATTTATCCACAATGTCAGCAACATCCCGGTCTTCTCTTTTCATGATTCCCCGGCCCCGCTGGACAATTGTAACCTTTGAGCCCATCCTTGAAAATGCCTGGGCAAGTTCGCAGCCCATGGGCCCGCCCCCCAGTACAAGGAGCCTTGGGGGAATTGTTTTAAGATACCATATATTTTCCGAGGTAAGATAATTGATGGAATTAAGCCCTTTAATATCAGGTATCATAGGCTTTGCCCCTGTTGCAATTATAATGTTTTTTGTGGTTAAAATCCTGTTCTGTACTTTTACTTCAAAGGGGGATATGATTTCAGCTTTTCCCTTAATACAGTCAACACCCAGGTTTGTAAAACGTTCAATTGAATCGTGGGGTTCTATTTTTTTTATAATGGATTGCACCCTTGCCATTACAGATGAAAACTCAAAATCGATTTTTATTTTGTTAAATCCAAAATCCTCTGCTCTTTTTGCCCGGGCAATGAGCTTTGAACTTGCAATCAGTGCTTTGCTCGGCACACAACCTGTGTTCAGACACTCTCCTCCCATTTTGTTTTTTTCCACCAGGGCAACCTTTGCTTTGACAAAAGCTGCAACCAGGGCTGAAACAAGGCCTGCTGATCCTGCTCCAATAACCACAATGTTATAATCAAAGGATGCAGGCTTTGAAAATCCGGACAGCTCTTTTCTGGCTCTTATATATGATACAAAGCGTTTTGCAATCATGGGGAAAATCCCCAGCAGTGCAAAGGATATGATAATACCTGCTGACAGAATATCACCCGGTGTATCTATTTCTGCAAGCCTGGTCCCTGCATTGACATAAAGAATAGTTCCAGGCAGCATTCCTGCCTGGCTTACAAGATAAAAAAGAGATGTTTTTATTTTGGTGAGGCCCATGGCAAGGTTTATGATGAAAAACGGAAAAACCGGCACAAGGCGCAGGGCAAAAAGGTAAAAGCCTCCCTCTTTTTCAATGGCTCTGTCCATGGCAGCTGCCTTGTCTGAAAATCTGTTCCGGATAAAGTCCCGGAATATATGGCGTGAAAACCAGAATGCCAGAGTTGCTCCCATGGTGCTTGCAAAGGAGGCAAGTATTACACCGTAGAATATACCAAACAGGGCGCCACCTGCAATGGTGAGAACAGCTGCACCGGGCAGGGAGAGTGCAGACAGGGCAATGTAGATGCCCATGTAAACAGCCATGGTACCCAATACATGGGTCTGGTAATAACTCTTAAGGGAAACAAGCCCATGTTTAAGACCTGAAAGGGAGATGTACTGCTCCATGTCAAGGACAAAAAACAACAGAATAAGCCCGGGTACAAGCAGTAAAAGCACAGCTTTAACAGTGTTTTTTCCCATGGGGCCTCTCCCCTGAGTTAAAATATTATGGTTTTCCTTCAATGGCCTGGAATTTTTTCATGAACTTTGTATCAATGTAATCTTTAATCATAAAAGCTATCCTCCCTGCAAATACTATGCTTTTCTTTTTTAATACTCCAATACCTCCGCCCACATTAAAGATCAAAAGGTATTCCGGCCCGGGATCAAATCTTTGCAGCTCTTTTCCCTCAAGGCTTGCCATGAGATTATGCAACAGAACCGGGTTTTCCCGGACTGCATAGACACCTACCTTGTCCAGGGGCTGGTTTTCAAAACAGATACAGTCGCCTCCACCGAAAATTTCAGGATATTTCACTGACTGAAGGTATTCATTGACTAAAAGCCCCTGGTCAGGGCCCAGGGGCAGGCCTGATTCCTTAAAGATGGTGGATGGTTTTACACCCAGGGCCATGAAAATAAAATCTGTTGGAAGTGATTCACCTGAATCAAGGAGTATTTCATCTGATTTGATCTCTTTTACATATCCTGTTTCAATGATCATCACACCTTTTTTTTCAAGGGATGTACGAACCCGCGATCTTACAGATTCTGGAAATCTTGCCATGAACTTTCTGCCTGCAAGGATTTTAACTGCCGGCATATGCCCCCGGGTGTTTTTTGCAAGCTGCCATACATTGCCTCCAATCTCGGCCGAGGATGGACCTCCGCCAATGATTGTGACAATTATTTTCCTTTGCCGGAAAAGGTTTATTAATTTATCCCTTGCTTCCATGAGCTTTTCAATGGGTTTTACAGGGTAGATATTTTCCATGGTATCAGATGCCCGCTGCATTGGAACATAGCTTCCGGCATTAAAAGAGAGTACATCATAGATAAATGTATGACCTGATTCTGTGAACAGCTCTTTCTTACCAGGATCGATTTTTATAACCCTGTCTTTAATAAAAATACCACCCTGTTTCTGGACCACATCCCTTGTGGCAAACCTTATGTCGCCGGGGCTGTATGTTCCCCCCAGCATTCCCGGGCCCATGCCTGAATAGTAGTGATGAAATGAAGGCCCTATAACTGTTACTTTAAACCCTTTTGCAATGAATTTATCTATATTCTCCAGGGTCATCATGTGGGCATGTCCGCCTCCGGCAAGTATGAGATGCTTTCTCATGATCTGTTCTCCTCCTTATTTTCAAGGCTGTCCATGAGTCTGCCAAGGCTTGCAAGATGCTCTTTTTCTTCATTGGCGATCCTGTTTATAACGTTTTTTGATTTTACATTATCAACCTTTACAGACACTCTCTGGTAAAGGTCAAGTGCCTGGGCTTCAATGGACATTGCAAGGGATATTACATCCAGGGCAGAGTTGAGGTCAGGATTGAAAAGGTCAAGATACTCTTTTGTGGAAAGACCACCTTCCAGGGCCTTTGCTGCAACTGATTTTTCAAAATCTTCCCTGCTGATCTCCTCCCGGGCAATGTTATTATGGGCTTTAAATATAGAGTCCTGGTGTTTTATCTCAATTTCTGCAAGGTTGCTGAAAAGCTCCTTTACTTTACTGTTTTTTGCCTTTTCCCCCAGAGTAAGATAGAATTCCCGCAGGCCCTGCTCCATGGAATAGGCAGTTTTTAATACTTCCAGGGGTTGTTCAAGGGAATCAAACAGGTTGACTCCCAGGGTTTCCGGACCAACAGCTGTTTTTGAGTGCCAGGCTTTTATACCTCCTGCAATATTGAATACCTTTTTAAATCCTTTGCCGGCAAGCATTTGTGCAGCAACACGGCTGCGTCCTCCAACAGCTCAATAGACCAGCGTAGGTTTTTCAGGGTCAATTTCATTGAGTCTGTCAGAGAGTTTGGGCAATGGAATCAGTTTGGCTCCGGGTATATGCCCCCGGGCATACTCTGAAGGCTGCCGGACATCTAAAATTGTGATTTCATCGCCCGGGTGATTTGCAATATATGATTCGGTTTCCTGGAAATTTAAGGATTTTACCGGTGTGAAAAACTGCATCCATTTCATATTAATACCTCCTGTATAATTGGGCAGGCCTGTTATGCTGCGGGCAAACACTGTTTTATATTTTCATCCATACTAACATACAACAACCATGCCAACAATTTAAGCCGGGTATAAAGGGAGCACGGTTTATTGGACAGTATCTGTTTTCCGGATAAACCGGTCTGTCAGCACGGGATCACATTCATGACAGTATACTCTGTGGTCTTTGTCAACACCTCTTATTACACCATCGTTGAGAAACCAGGACAAAAGAAGAGTGCCAAGGTTTTTGCGATCCATGTCAGGATCAATATGTGCCTGGCTGCATTTTTCGGGGCCGGGTATGGGAAGTCTCTCTTTTTTCAGGGCTTTCATAAAGTTAAGAATCCTTGCAAGGCGCAGCAGTGTAACAGACTGGCAGGGAGAACATTTATCTGCGATGGGAAGAGCAGTTGAACGCATTAATGAAAATGAGCCTGGAAGAAGATTGTTCTTCCGGCAGAATTCCCAATCCATGCTTCCCGGAGCAGGGTAAAAAACAGAAAGGCCAGCAAGGGTTGGTTTTGAAGCAAGATATAAAAGATCATCCACTGATTGCTCAGGATCCTGGCCAGGGCCAGCTGCAATTATATAGGAGACAGACTTCATCTTGTATTTTTCCGCAAGCAGGAGGGCATTTTCATGGGCTCTTCTTACATCTTGTCTTTTAAATCTTTCCAATTGTTTTTTGGAGGTGGAGCCAAGGGAGAGATTTAAGATTTTAAAACCAGCAGATTTCATCGCTTTTATAACATCTTCATCAATGGACGGTGGAAAAAGACCGTTCATGGCCCTGAGTTCAAGTTTTTTTCCGGGGAATTTTTTTTCTATTTTCTCCATAAGGGATAAAAACCATGATTTTTTCAGGCAGAGGTTTTCATCTTCAAAATCGATAAAACCCGTATCAAATGATTTGACCTGGATTTCAAGCTCCCGGATAATATCATCTGTTTTACGTCTGCGAAAGGGAGGCGCAAGAGAAGATGCGCTCACAGCACAATAAGAGCATTTCATGGGGCACCCCCGGCTGGAGACAACAATGGCAGAACCTTTACCTTTTCTTTTGTAAAACTTATGCTTTACAAGATCAAGGGCAGGCAGCGGCAGACCAGTCAAACTTTTCAGCCAGACAGGTTCATTCATGTGAAGGGTATTGTCATCCTTTCTGAAAACTATGCCAGGAACATTTTTTATATCCTGCTTTCCCACCAGAGCATCTGCCAGTAAAGGCATGCTCTGTTCACCTTCTCCTCTGATGATATAATCTATCCATGGACACTCCATGGCTTCTTTGGGAAGCTGGGTGGGATGGTGGCCGCCAATAACGATCCTGCATTCTGGCAGATTTTTTTTAATAATCTCTGCAAGGTTGACAACAGAATCAAAATAGGCTGTGAACAATGAGGAGATTCCAACCAGGAAGGGCTGGATCTCCTTTACTATTTTCCCTGTATATTCAAAGCTGTATCCAAAGTGTTTGTAATCGTGGAAAAGAGAAAACGGTGACTTGTCAGATCTTCCATAGAACGGATATAGGTAATTAAATTGGTCCGGCCATTTTATGACTCTTGTTTTACCCGTTGCAAGGCAATCAAATATTTCGACTTGATACCCATGCTTTGCAAGGGATCCGGCAATGGAACAGAGGCCATAGGGCACTGTTCTCTTCCTTGTAAGATAAAAATCTTCAATGGGGGGCTGGATCAGAAGTATATTTTCCATTGTCATTATTATTCCAGGGGATTGCCCCTGTCAGGTTTTGTCATATTTTCCGGAATCACAAGTGTATCAAACTGCTCCCGGGATAAAAATCCAAGTTTCACAGCACTCTCCTTTAATGTACTGTTTTCCCTGTGTGCTTTTTCTGCAATCCTGGCAGCTTTGTCATAGCCCAGGTGGGAGTTGAGAGCAGTAACCAGCATAAGGGAATTATTCAGATGTTTCTTTATGGTCTCACGTCTTGGTACAAGATCTGAGACACAATTGTCCTGGAATGAAAGGGCAGCATTGCCAAGTAATTTTGCAGATTTCAGAAAATTATGGATGATGACAGGTTTAAATACATTGAGTTCAAACTGGCCCGAGGAGCCTGCAATGTTAATGGTTACATCATTACCCATGATCTGTGAACACACCATGGTAAGAACTTCCACCTGGGTGGGGTTGACTTTGCCAGGCATGATGGAAGAACCCGGCTCATTGGCAGGAAGATATAGCTCGCCAATGCCGCACCTGGGTCCTGAGCCCATTAGTCTGATGTCGTTTGCAATTTTCATGAGGCTGACAGCCATGGCTTTTAATGTTCCATGGGCATTAACCAGGGCATCGTGGGCTGCAAGTGCCTCAAATTTATTACCGGCCGGAATAAAGGCATGGCCGGTAAGGTTGGCAATCAATTCTACAGCCTTGACATCAAATCCTTTTGGACTATTCAGCCCTGTACCAACAGCAGTACTGCCAAGGGCAAGTTCAAAAAGACGTGTCATGCTGTGTTTAATGGATTTTATTCCATTATCCACCATGGCTGCATATCCGGAAAACTCCTGGCCCAGGGTCAAGGGCACAGCATCCATGGAATGGGTTCTGCCAATTTTTACAATGGATTCAAAGGCTCTGCTCTTCCCGGCAAGTCCCAGGGCAAGCTTTTGCAGTCCGGGCAGGGTCTGTTCCAGAAGCACTAAGACAGCAGAGATGTGCATGGCAGTGGGAAAAGTATCATTGGAAGACTGGGATCTGTTGACATCATCATTGGGGTGGATAAACAATATATCCTGATCAAGTGATTTCCCGGATAAGATCTGTGATCTGTTGGCAATTACCTCGTTTATGTTCATGTTTGTACCAGTGCCGGAGCCTGTCTGCCATATTTTTAAAGGAAAATGATCATCAAGCTCTCCATTGATGATTTCATCACATACCCTTGAGATGAGCTTCTCTTTTTTTTCAGGCAAAAGACCAAAGAGTGCATTGGTCTTTGCCGAGGCTTTTTTAATGTAGCCAAAGGCTTTTATGATTTCATGGGGCATGGTCTCGTCCCCGATTTTAAAATTCTGCAGAACCCTCTGGGTCTGGGCGCCCCAGAGAGAGTTTCTGCAAATTTCAATGTCACCCATTGTATCTGCTGCAATGCGAATTTCCATGGTGCCTCCTTGCAATCATATGTATAAAATTATACTGATACCAGCAATTTACCATAATGAGCAAAAAAAAGCAGGAAATATGGAATCTGAAAATCTGAAACAGCATTTTATGTTAAACTGCAATCCCATATAATAAACTTTTTAAAGCCATGGTATGGATTTTGCTGTGGTTAGTTATATTTTCCGGGAGTTTTCGGAAATTACAACCTTTCAAGGAGGAGATTCATGGTTCAGGAACAGCAGGGTTTTTCCATGACCCTTGAGCAGGTCAGGGCCCTGGCCAGGAAAAAATTAAAGGGAATTTGTGCTGCATATCCTTTATGTGATGGGAATTTTGACAGGATATGCCAGCGCCAGGCTTATGGACAGCCCATCGGATTTGGCGGTGCAGGCCAGGGGCGGTCATTTCAGGCAAATATAAAAGCCCTTGCAGATGTACAGTTTAATATGTCAGTTGTGGGTGATCATTTTGAACCTGATACTTCATTATCTTTTCTTGGTATTAATCTGAAATTTCCCGTAATTGCTTCATCAACAGCAGGCATTGAAAAATATAATGACTGTATGGATGAAACCATGTTTTCCAAAGCAGTATTACAGGGTGCAAAAAAGGCCGGCACCATTGGTTTCCGTGGAGACACCTGGTTTTATACCCCCTCTTTTAATCCTTCCCTGGATGCACTTAAAGATTGTGCGGGCCATGGGATACCAATATTTAAGCCAAGGGAGCAGTCTGTCCTGAAAAATCTGATTGAAAAGGCTGAAGCCCTTGGATGTATAGCCGTTGGTGTTGACCTTGACGGCTGCGGTTCAACCAATATGGCTGACCATGGCCAGCCGGTTTTTAAAAAGAGTGTAAAGGATATTAAAGAACTGGTTGAATATTCCTCTCTGCCGTTTATTGCCAAGGGAATCATGATGCCTGATGAAGCTATGGAGTGTGTGGATGCAGGGGTAAAAGTTATTTCAGTGTCCAACCATGGTGGAAGGGTGCTGGATTCAACACCAGGCGTTGCAGCGGTTCTGCCCCTGATACGGAAGCGGGTTGGTAAATCTGTAACAATCACAGCAGACGGCGGAGTCAGGACCGGGTATGATGTTTTAAAAATGCTTGCTCTAGGTGCAGATGCGGTTCTTCTGGGCAGGGATATCATCCGGGCAGCCGTGGGAGCAGGGGCTGATGGCGTGTGTATTCACCTTGAACATGTTAAAGCAACCTTGAAAAAGGCAATGTTCATGACTGGAAAGGAAAATATTAAAACGATAGACTCAACAATTTTATTTAAAACTTAAAAAACAGAGGAGAAAAAAATGGGAAAAGTGTTAATAGTGTTTGCAACAAGGTCGGACGAGACTAAATCCATTGCTGAGCTCATTGCCGAAGGTGTTCGTATTGCAGGCCATGAAGTTCAGTTGAACCGGGTTAATGAAATCACCAGTGAAGATGACATAAAAGGTTATGACGGTTATGTATTCGGATCTGCAACTTACCATGGTGAAATGATTTCCTCCATGAAGCAATTCCTTTTCATGGCCGAAAGAGCAGAACTTAAAGGTAAAGCCGGGGGCGCATTTGGTGCCTATGGCTGGAGCGGCGAGGCCCCGGGAAGAATTTTTGAGACCATGGAAAATATTTTTGGTATGAAAATGGCCTCAGATCCCCTGATGCTTAAAGCAGGCTGGGTAGGCGGTGGGAAAGAGGCTGCCCAGGATTACGGCAAAAAAATTACTGAATTAATATAGGAAAAAATCATGAATAATGACAATAGTTTTATACTCAACTGCCCCAAGTGCAGTGCAAAGAACAGAATTCCTTTGTCCCGCATTGATGAATCGCCAAAATGCGGCAAATGCGGTGCACCCATATCAGTTGATATTGCGGGTCAGCCTGTCAATGTGACAGATGCTGATTTTGAAAAGCAAGTCATATCTTCAGCACTTCCGGTTCTGGTTGATTGCTGGGCGCCGTGGTGCGGTCCATGCAGGTCTGTGGGCCCTATACTGGACAAACTTGCAGAGAAATACAAGGGAAGATTGAAAATAGCCAAGATAAATGTGGACGAGAACCCCGGAATTAGCTCAAAGTATTCCATTACAAGTATTCCAACCATGTTCCTTGTAAAAAACGGTAAAATCATTGATCAACTGGTTGGAGCTCTGCCCATGGAAGAGCTGGAAAAACAGATTGCAAGAATTATTTAGTAAAGACAGAAGCTTTATCCAATGGTTAAAGCACCAGTGGAACATTGAGTTTGGGTGTGTAAGAGAAGATATTGATATCCAGGGAAGCCCGGAGCGCACCCTGTCCAGGGTGGTGATTCAGGATAAAAACAACACTCTGTTTTTACTGGAGCAATTTTGCCAGGGCAAATCTGCTTTACGGAACAATATTGCCCTGGCCGTGGAATTTTTAAATAATAACGGCCTTGACCAGCACCGGGCTTAAGCGGCCGGACTATCTTTCTTCAGCTGAAACAGGCAGAAGTGCTGCCTTGTATCTTGCAGGGCAGGCAAGGGCTTCTGAACAGATCAAAACAATATGCTTTTTCCAACCATTTTTGCTGAATGGCTCAGGAAAAAAGACCACGAGATGATCTTTCTGGAGAATGATTATCTTGATATTCTGATGAGAAACATGGATGCATTAAGGGATATCTGGGCAATAAGCTAATGGCAGGTTGTGGCTGTTAAAGTGTATCCGGTCCAGGCAGCAGAGCCTGAACCGGATTTGGTTGTAAAAGTTTAATATTTATATTGTTATCCGGGGCGCACTGCTCTATTCAATGGCAAAACGCGCAAGCTTATTCTCTGAAGGAATATATTCTCCAACCGGAACAAGTTTTTTATTGAATTTTACACAATCAACCACGGTCCGCCACAGGGCTTCAAGCTGTTCTTTTTCTTTGTCTGTCTCAGGTGTGAATTCCACCAGGTTTTTATCAATATCAATTTTCATGGGTATCTCCTCTATCTTAAAAGGTTATTATTTCAAAGCCATCTTTAATATATTCTAGCATGGCAGGGTGTCCTGACATGTCTCCCAAAAGGGTTAATCCATGGCTCTCTGCATCTTTAAGTGTGCCAAGCTTGCTGGAACATGCTTTACACACGCCTTGTACAAGATTGAGATCAAGGGCTTTTTCCCAGAGTTTATTCAGGGGGTTTCCAGGTTTGTAAAGTTCATTTAAAAGCTTAACACTGGCACCTTCCAATATTATTCTGGATTCATTACCCTTTTCTTTCATATCAAGGGCATTTAACAATACATGGATAAAACAGATGGGGTCACCATTAAAGACAAATAATGCATATTTTTTCATTTAATTCTCCTTTGATCTTAAGTATTGGTTTTTTATCAAAATCATATTACTATATTTATTAATATTTATCAGATACAAGTTCTGTGCCACACGGTGCCAGCCGGGAGCCCGGGGTTTCCCGGAAGAGGATATCTGTATTGCATCTGTTTTTATAAATCAGATAAGTTTCAGATTGAATCAGACCTGGGATATGGATTTTATACACATTAATCTGAATTCAGGCATGATGATTGCTACACTGTTATAGTATGGTATAATTTTGGCCTGGTACAGGCCGGGATTGTTTTTTAAAAGTGCTTCCAAAAAGGAGATAATATATTATGAAAAAATATTTGATAATAGGAAATGGTGTGGCTGGAACCGAAGCTGCAGCAGAGATCAGAAAAAATGATCCTGACGGTTTGATAACCATGTTTACAAAGGAAAAAATACCATTCTATTCCAGAATCAGACTGCCTGATTATGTGGCAGGCAATGCAGAACAGTCTGATCTGGTTGTAAAAAATGATAAATGGTATGATGATCTCAGAATCAATCTGAAACTTGAAACTTCAATTATAAATATTGATCACGCCCTGAAAAAAGCCAGGGACAGCGCAGGAAACCTGTACGATTTTGACCGCCTTTTGCTGGCAACGGGCAGCAGTCCGTTCATACCACCTGTTAAAGGAAACTCAAAGGAAAATATATTTGCCCTGAGAACGGTCAGGGATGCGGAAAATATTATTAATGCTTTGGCCCATGGGGGAAATATTGTGATCATAGGCGGTGGACTTCTTGGCATTGAAGCAGGTCATGCATTTGTTAAAAGAGGTCTTTTAGTAACAATTGTTGAATTTTTTGACCGTCTTCTACCCCGTCAGATGGATAAAGAGGGTGCATCAATATTAAGAAAACTTCTTGAAAGCAAGGGTTTTAATTTCAGGCTGGATGCAAGGACAAAGGAGATTTGCGGTAATGATACTGTCACAGGTGTACAGCTTGAGTCAGGTGAAATTATAAAGGCAGATATGGTTCTTTTTTCCGCTGGAGTACGGCCTGATCTTAAGCTTGCAGAAGATCTGGGTTTGAAAATTGACAGGGCAGTTGTTGTGGATAAACATATGAAAACAACCCTTGACAGTGTCTATGCTGCCGGGGATGTTGCCCAGTTTGAAGGAGCAAACTTTTCCATCTGGCCCGAAGCCATGGACCAGGGCAGAACAGCAGGCTGTAATATGGCGGGAACTGCTGCTGTCTATGAACCTGTGGTGCCTTCAAACCGGTTAAAAGTTGCCGGGATTGCCCTTGCCTCGGCAGGGGATATTGATGTGGATAATAAACTTGAAAGCGATATTAAAAAGGGTGAAAACAGCTATGAAAAAATAGTTAAAAAGGACGGGAAACTTGCAGGGTGTATCATGCTTGGCAGCACAGAGCGTTTTTCCGACCTTGTGCAGCAGATCCGGTAAGATTAATAACAGAAAGATCAATAACAGCTGTTATTGATAAAATGGAGATATTTATAATAATTTAATAATTCAATGATTTCAGGAGGAAAAAATGGTACAATTAAAGGGAACCAGGACAGAAAAGAACCTTCTTGCTGCCTTTGCAGGAGAATCCCAGGCCAGGAACCGATATACATATTTTGCTTCCAAAGCAAAAAAAGAAGGGTATGTACAGATTCAATCAATTTTTGAAGAGACAGCCAATCATGAAAAGGAGCATGCAAAGCGGTTGTTCAGGTTTCTTGAATCAGGAGAAGAACTTGAGATTACAGCAGGTTTTCCTGCAGGGATAATAGGCGGGACAAAAGAGAATCTCAAAGCAGCTGCAGCAGGTGAAAACCATGAGCACACAACCATGTATCCGGAGTTTGCCGCCACGGCAAGGCAGGAGGGTTTTGGTGATATTGCAGCACTCTTTGAAGCAATAGCTGTGGCAGAACTGTACCATGAAAAGCGGTACCTTGCCCTTATGGATAATATTGAAAAGGGATGTGTGTTTAAAAGGAAACAGAGTGTTACATGGAGATGCAGGAATTGCGGATATAACCATAAAGGCAGTGAAGCACCGGATTTATGCCCTGCATGTGCCCATGCCAGAGCCTATTTTGAACTGCTGCCGGAAAACTATTAATTTATTAAGAAAGGAGAGGTAAAATGGCTGAAAAATATGGTATTTATAAATGTGGCAAGTGCGGAAACATAGTACAGGTACTCCATGGAGAGGAACCTCCGGTCATGTGCTGCGGCGAACCCATGGATCGCATCGTAGCCAATACAGTTGATGCAGCCAGGGAGAAACATGTCCCGGTTGTGGAAAAGATTGACGGCGGATACCTGGTCAAGGTGGGAAGTGTGCCGCACCCCATGACAGAAGAGCATCTGATCTCATTTATTGAACTTGTCTCGGAGGATGGTACATTGATACAAAGAAAGTTTTTAAGCGCATCAGATGAACCCTGTGCCACTTTCTATACTGATGCTGACAAGGTGACAGCACGGGAGTATTGCAACCTCCATGGTCTGTGGGAATATTAGGACCGGAAAATAGATTAAGCACAATAGACAGGACAGAACTGTCTCGTCTATTGTGCTTTTATGATTTTACCAGTTTTTAAAAAGTAATTCAAAATATCCTGTGGGCTTTACACAGGCCGGGCATTTATCCGGGGCAGATTTGCCTTTGTGGAGATAACCACAGCTGAGGCAGCGCCAGACCTTTTCTTCATCTTTATTAAATACTTTGTTGTTTGCCATGTTATCGGCAAGTTCAAGATAGAGCTGTTCATGGTGCTGCTCTGCCACAATAATATTATTAAATGTATCCTCAGCCCGTTCAAATCCCTCTTTACGCGCTGTTTCAGCAAAGTTTGCATACATATCTTCACTGACATATTTTTCAAGGGCAGCAGCTGATAAAAGGTTTGCCCGTGTATCTTTAATAACACCAGTTGGAAAGACCCATTTAACTTCAAGCTCTCCGCCATTGAAAAATTTAAAAAAACGCAGTGCATGCTCATATTCCTGTTTTGCAGTTTCAGAAAATA
The DNA here is from genome assembly GCA_964593725.1 of uncultured Desulfobacterales bacterium. Lineage (GTDB taxonomy): Bacteria > Desulfobacterota > Desulfobacteria > Desulfobacterales > Desulfobacteraceae > JAIOSM01. The sequence continues at coordinate 21,968 of CAZQJS010000023.1, read as the reverse complement.
TTTTTGCTATCTGCATAAACCCTTCATCCCTTGCCCGGTCAGAAAAAAAATCATACCGTGTTCTTGCCTGGGTTTCAGCGGCAAAAGATGCATGAAGGTTTTTTGCAGTTCTGCTTTCCCTGAATTTCATTTATATCTTATCCTCTTTTTATTCTTCTATTATAATGGCATCTGCACCGCATTCATCAGCTGCCTTGCGGATAATATCCTTAAGATGGTCAGGAATATCATCCATTTTAACCGTTGATTTCAGTTCATCTTCGTCATACTCAAATACTTCCGGACAAAGATCGTTACAGTTTCTGTCTCCCATGCATTGTTTTGTAATGATTACTTTCATTTTGGCTGCTGCCTCCTTTGTTAGTTTAAAGTTTGTTACTATTTACATTGTCTTCTGATTTCATGTCCCCTGATTCTTTCCTTAACCAAGGGGCTTAAAGGCCTTGACAGTTGCGCCGCATATGGGGCATCGCCAATCTTCGGGAAGATCTTCAAATTTTGTTCCCCTGGCAATCTTACCTTTTCTGTCTCCCCTGTCCGGGTTATAGGTGTAACCGCAGTTAACTGTCTGGCATTGATACATATCTTTGGGTTCTGCCATTGTTTTGTCCTCTCCTATTTATCCTGTTTTATTTTAGGATCACTTGGGGTTCCCATGCAATCCGGCGTGTAACATGAGTTGTCAACAAACGAGCATTCGCTCCTGCACGACGGACACTTGTCCGGCGGTGTCTCAGCTTCCTGAGTATATCCACATTTATTGCACATCCAGCTTGTCATAATCTACCTCCTTGGTTTACCGGTTTTTCAGGACATCTGATCACCTGAATAACCATTAACATCGGGTGTTGTAAACTAAGCTTTCAATAATCATGCCACAGCGTGGAGGTTGAAAATCCAAAGGAGCAGGGATACCCCTTTTAAAATGCTCCTTTTAATCAGATGGAAAATTTTATAAAATAAAGATATGATGTCAATGAAACAATAATAATATTCAATACAGGAGCTTTTATGGATATTAAACAGTTCAGATATTCCAGTGATAACCTGGGATACCTTGTATATTCAGGTGATACAGGTATCGCCATTGATGGTGGAGCAGTTGATGAGACACTATTGTTCGCGGACAGAAACAATATCAGCATAAGAATTATTACCAATACCCACTCCCATTATGATCATACCCCCGGGAACAAGGAATTACTGAAAAGAACCAGCGGTGAATTTCTGGATCCGGGGAAAATCCGATCAGATCAGACAGTGGCCATTGGCAAAGAGGTGCTTAATATTTTTCATGCACCGGGCCATACCCTTGATTCCATTATCTTCTGGACAGATGATTTTCTTGTAACCGGGGATACTCTGTTCAACGGCACTGTGGGTAACTGTTTTTCCAATGATTTTAATGCATTTTTTAATTCCCTTAAAAGGGTTATCGCTTTTCCAGGGAGCACAAGAATATATGCAGGCCATGATTATGTGGAAGAATCCCTGGAAATTGCAGGTGCCATTGATACTGGCAACCCTGATATTGAAAAGTATATGAAAAAATATAATCCCCATGGAGAAATTGTCTCAACCCTGGAAGATGAGCTAAAGGTAAACCCCTACATTAGGTTTAATGAAAAGGGTATGATTGAAAAATTAAAAGCCAGGAGGCTTCCGGTTGATACTGAATTTGAAAGGTTTAAATCAATAATGGAAAATTATTGAATTCAGCTGTTTTTTTATTATAAATTATACAGTTTATGCTTAATATACCCTTGATTATTGGCCAATAGGTTTTATAATATAAGGTTTATAACCATTATTCTCTGGAGAGAAGCATTAATGCTTGATAAGAATAGAAAATTTGTTGGAAGTTCCGGGCAGGATGTATCCTTTGCCCTGGGCAGGCAGCTGACCATTGAATATTATAACTGCGGCAGAGACCTTCTCCTTGACAAAGAGAAAGTTGAAAAAGCAATGCTTAAAGCAGCTTCCGGAAGCGGTGCCACTGTCATAAGCTCGTCATTTCACAATTTTCAGCCCCAGGGTGTAAGCGGTGTTGTTATAATTGCCGAGTCCCATTTTACTGTCCATGCATGGCCTGAACACAATTATGCAGCCGTTGATATATTCACCTGTGGTGATAAGATTGATCTTGAGGCGGCAATTGATTCCATGAAGGACTCGTTTAAGTCGGAAAATGTTGTTATATCTTCTGATCAGAACCGGGGATTAATATCCCGCCCCTTTGGCCGGAACAATATCACAAAAGAGACCGATATTGCCCATATGGTTGACAACAAAGATATTTTCCCCATATCCTGGGAAAAGGAGTATGCAAGGAAGAACCCCTGGGGAGTATTGACCTCCGTGGATATTTATATGTGTGACCCTGATACCATCAGGAATGCAGATAAAATTGAACAATTTGTGTGTGAACTCTGCGACATGATCGGCATGAAGCGGTTTGGCAGGTGCAGGATAGTCCATTTCGGCGAGGATGAAAAAGTGGAAGGATTCAGTATGACCCAGCTTATTGAAACGTCCCTTATATCAGGACATTTTGCCAATGCATCCAATAGTGCATTTATTGATATTTTCAGCTGCAAGTTCTATGAGCCAAGGAAAATTGCCGAGTTTGCAACCCTGTTTTTCAAAGGAGATAACTATAAAATGCAGATTGCATTGAGACAGTAGTGGGGCAGTTGTTATCTGATTATGAAAAATTTAAACAAAATAGTTGACGGCTGGTTTTCCGAGATATGTCCCATGTGGCCGGGAGTCGCACTCTCCCTTGAGATCCAGGAGGTTTTATACAGTAAAAGGAGTAAGTTCCAGCAGATTGACCTTTACAGGACAAAGAATTTCGGGAAAATGCTTGTTCTGGACGGAATAATCCAGCTCACTGAACCCGATGAGTTTGCCTACCATGAGATGATGGCCCATGTCCCCATGTTTGCCCATCCGGAACCTGAAAATATACTTGTAATCGGAGGAGGAGACGGGGGGGTTCTCCGGGAGGTCGGACGTCATAAATGTGTAAGCCGGATTGATTTCTGCGAGATTGATGAAGAGGTGATACAGGTTGCAAAGGAGTTTCTGCCGGACATTGCCTGTGGCTTTGATGATGCAAGGGTTAATATCCATATTGGAGACGGCAATCTTTTTGTAGATTCTAAAAAAGATGAGTATGATGTGATTATTGTTGATTCGTCTGACCCCATCGGACCCGGACAGGCACTGTTTGAACGTCCATTTTATGAAGGGTTGAAACGAGCATTGAAAAAGAACGGCATAATTGCAACCCAGGGGGAGTCTTTTTTTCTACATAAAGAGTGCGTTACAAACCTTGTTAAGATAACACGGGAGTTGTTCAGCGTACAGGCATACTCCTGTATTCTTGTGCCTACTTACCCGGGCGGACATATAGGTATCTGCCTTGGTTCCCTGGGGCCGGAGCTTGAAATACCAGCCAGGAAGATTCCAGATGAGATCCGGGAAAAACTTCAGTACTATACTCCTGAGATACACAAGGCTTCCTTTATTCTGCCCGGGTTTGCAGAAAAAATGTTTAATAATATCTGAAAATGAAGAACACGGGAGTGCCGGATGCAGAACATGGCTGCCATTGAGGACAATGTGGAGGTCAGGATTATAACAAAAGCTTCCATTGCTGATCTTACAGCACTCTATAGGTCGGCTGGCTGGTGGAATGCATCCTTTGATCAAAACCCTGAATTTTTAAAATCCATTGTTGCAGATTCTGCTCTGTTTGCAGGTGCATTTTTTAAAGATAAGATGATCGGCATGGGAAGAGCTTTGTCTGACAAGGCAAGTGATGCTTATATCCAGGATGTGGCTGTGCTGGAAAAGTTCAGGAGCAATGGTATTGGAAAAAGAATCATCATGCTGCTTGTCAAGAGACTCAAGGCATACCATATTGACTGGATAGGGCTCATTGCCAGGCCCGGAACATCCTCTTTTTACGAAAAACTCGGATTTGAACGCCTTGACGGCTATATCCCCCTGAAATATAAGGATTGAACACCATAGAGTTCCCGGAATTTACAGGATTTGATATAAAAGATCAGAGCTTTGTCAACTTGTTTGTTGCACGATTCAATCCTCTGTTTTGTGAATATAATTTCACCAACCTTTTCTGCTGGCAGAAACCTGCCAGACTATCCTGGTGCTTATACCGGGGCAGACTTTTAATTTATGACGGCATTGATGAGTGTTCCTTCATGCCCCTGGGTGATGCCTTTTCCCCCAGGGAGCTTGTAAAGCTTTCAAAAAAAATGGAAGACATCGGTCTTAAACCGGATTTTGCCCTTGCAACTGAAGATTATATTAATGAATTTCCTGAAATCAGTGATTATTATATTGTAGAGCAAAAGAGGGATTATGCTGAATATATCTACAATGTTGATGATCTCTGCTCTTTAAAGGGGAAAAAACTTGCAAAGAAAAAAAATCTCATATCACAGTTTAAAAGGAGCTTTCCTGATTTTAAAATTGAACTGTTTGCTGACTTTTTTAAACAAGGCGTATCAGACCTTGCAGAAAAGATGTCAGGTCCTGCCGGAATCGGCCAGGAGTTTTCTGCCCTTGCCACGGCCCTTGACTATTTTAAGGACTTAAAGCTTAAAGGCCTTGTTCTGCTGAATAAAAACCGGGTTGCCGGATTTTCGATTTTCAGTCCTGTCAGCTCTGAAGGGGCAACAATGACCTATGATATACATTTTGAAAAAGCAGACAGGGATTTTAAAGGTGCATCCCAGATGATAAACCACGGGACAGCAGAGTATCTTAAGGACAAGTGTAAATACCTGAACAGGGAGCAGGACCTTGGACTTAAGGGGTTGAGGCAGTCTAAAATGTCCTATAACCCCGCAGCTCTGGCAATACCCCTATCCCTGACTCTGATATCCCGTGGATAGTGGGGGGCTGGATCAGGTTTTTCGTTTTTTAATCATTGTATAAAGAGCCACGGCAAGGAACATCATGCAGAATCCCAAATGCATAAGATCCAGTGCAATGATCATATTATGGTTAAAGTATACTCCGGGCATGTTTTTTATTACAAGCAGGCAGCCTGTGATAATCAAGCCTGCCAAAAGTATTATCTTATAGTATCCTGTCAGATATATTTTGTGAAACGGCCTGTTCAGAATAAAGTCCACAATAAAAAATGCTGCACATGCCATGAGAACAATGGCAGCTATATAATGCATTGAATGGGTTACATAGTACTTTGCAAGCCAGCTGAATCCAGGTATATCTGCAATATAGTATCGTTTAAAAATCGGCATCTGTGCAAATCCCGAGAGTGTGATAAAAAACAGTGTTATTGCATAAATGAATTTGCTGATTTTTCCTTGTGTTTTCATTGTCTATCTATCCTCCTTTGCTGCAAGGTAAAATTTTCCAATGGCTGCTGCAACACCTGCAATGGGGGCAATGACCATGGCTTTGGCAAGATTGGTGCCATTTGCCATCATGTTTTTCACCTTTTTCAAGTGGGGTTTTCCTTTTCCCTTTTCAATGGCTTTGTTAATCTCTTCAAAGGGGACAGGAGAGACATAGATGGTATTGGTTCCGCCATTTTCATGTTCGCCATAGATATATCCGTTCATTTTTTTTGCAAGGGCATGGGCTTTTTTAATGATTTCACTCCTGGGCCCTATGGTCTGGACACCCTCGGGACAGGCTTCTATGCATGCAGGAATTTCACCCTTTTCAAGCTTGTCATAACAGCGGTCGCACTTATACATTGTTCCATTGCCAGCAAGACTCGGCAGAAGGTCAAGGTATAGTCCTGTACCTGTCTGACGCTGGGGAATATGCCATGGACAGGCCTTTTTGCACTTGGAACCGCCAAGGCAGATATCTGAATCAATTCTGGACAGGCCGTTTTCCTCCTGCTTTGCAGCTCCCCATGGGCATAGTTTTACACAGGGCGGATTGTCGCAATGCATGCATCTGCGGGGAATGGTGAGCTCAATATCTTCACCATTCAATGTTACATCTGCATGCTGTATAAAGAGCCAGTTATAAGGGGTGAGACGGTCTGTTACATCTCTTTTTTCTGACCAGTCCTCCACAGGCACCCTGTTGGGATACATCTTAGGGAACGGTTTTTCAGGATTTGGATATTTTGCTGCATTTGATTCCTGGCATGCAAAGACACACTCTTCACAACCAACACATTTTGAAATGTCCAGCAATGTAGCCAGGGGCTCTTTCTTATCCCTGGCCAGGGCATTTGCTCCCTTTGCAATGGGCATTGATGCAGCAATAGAGCCTGCAGCTGTAATAGAACCCTTTAAAAATGCCCTGCGTGATATTTTTGAACTCATCTTTTTACTTTACCCTCCATCATAAGTTGTTGCTATCCGAGTAACTCTATAGGATATGTATCAAAAAATATGCCAAAAATATCCTGGAAAGAAATTATTTATAACATATTGGAATAGCATGATATTATGATGATAACCATTGGGTCTCCCAGGCCTGTTCAATAAAAGTTTGTGAAAATCCCGGAAAGGTTAACGGTTATAGTAACGTTACCTGAACATAAAAAATCCCCGCTTGCACGGGGATTTTTTATCAATAAGAAGGGAATGAAAATTCTATATTTTAGAGGGGGCCACTACTCATAACATGGCTTAATTCCTCAATTTTATTATTTTTAATTCGCCATTTGTAGATCTCTTCCATGTCCTGGTAAACCTGGAATACCTGGAAGAATCCGTGCCAATGTGCATAATCCGGTCCGTTCATGGCAGAGCCCTGTCTTGCTCTTCTGCCTGTGTGGTGCCATAGATAGTACATGAGTTCCTGGAATCCGTCTCTCCATGCATCTTTTTTGAGAAGTTTTTTGTCTGCAAGTTCTTTTTTCATCTTAACAGCACCTTCCCAATACTGGTTGTACAGGGCAACAGAATTATCAAGAACAGTTCTCTGGGTCTGGGTATGGGTTGCACCATGGCAGTTTATACACACCTTCTGCATAAGTTTATCACCCTTTTCACCATTGCCCCTTTCACCGGTTCTGATGGTGCTCTTTTTATGCATGAGATCCCATTTTAATCTGTCATTAACATTATGGGTTGTGGAGAGTTCACCAATACCGCTCATGTGGCATACTGCACAGGTTGGTGCTGTATAATCGCCTGGTTCCCATGTATCAGGTGCGCTGTCCCATCTCCACTCTTCACCGTGGGTCAAAAACTGCTGTCCATGCTTGCTTGATAAATAGATTTCAATATCCGGGTGATCCGGGCCGAGATGACATGATGCGCAGGCTTCGGGTTTTCTTGCCTCGGCAATATCAAATTTATGTCTTGTATGGCATACAGTACATGTACCAACGGAGCCATCTGGATATCTGGTCCCTACTCCACCAGGCCATGTCTCATTAACAGGTTTGTTATCAGGACCCATTTCAACTTGTGTACCATGGCACATCTGGCAGCCTGATGCCCTGGAAGCCCTGTTATATGCGGCCATATTCTTTGGTGTTAATCCGTCAAGCTTCATATCGGGCTGATCAATAAAACCCCTGCCTTCATAATGGTATTGGAGTTTAACAAGTTTTCCACCGGCTTTTGTTACATCCATTACTGCTTTGCTTGCAAGTTTTGCATGTCCGCTCTTGAGAAATTGTTCAACTTCCTTTGGATGGCACCTGGAGCAGGTTTTTGATGAAACCATGGGGGATATGTATGTATCAGTACCCTTAAGGCCTTCACACTGTACAGCCATGGGAGAAGTGGACTTTACCGCATGGCAGTCATAACATGAAACCCCGGCATGGGCCATGGAACTCTCTTTCCAGGCATGGACAGTACCGGACATCTTCTTGGAGTGGCATTCAATACAGCTCAATGCCTCTTTGGAATAACCAGTTTTAATAACGAGTGTCTTCTCTTCAAGGTTGGGAGTCTGGTCGCCGGCAACAGCAACAGCAGCAATTCCCACCAGAAAAAGAAAGCAACTCAAAAGCAGAGTTTTTGTCGGTGAATACTTCATTTTTCCCCCTTACAATTTTAGTTAAGTATCTGTTTTACAGGTTTTTAAAATAATTATTTGCTATATTTATCATATTCTTATGTCCGACATGCGGATGGCATTCCGCACATTTCTTTTTGGTCTCCCCCAGAAGATATGCCCTGTGAGCCAGGAATCCGCCGCGTTTCATACCCGGTGGTGTCAGGACATGGTGGCATTTCCTGCATGCATTATCAAAGGTGAATTTAAGACGGTTGCGTTCAGCAGCTCCTGCCCAGTCATAGGTTTTCTCATCAATATATGTATTGTGTATAATGTCGCTGGTACCGGTTTTAGCCTTGACCGTGAAATACTGGATAAAACTGCCATGGGGAAGATGACAGTCAACACACTGGGCTGTAAAACCCTGGGGATTGTTTCCGCCGTGTACCGAACCCTGCCATGCGGTCCTGAATGGGGTCATGATATGGCATGAGACACAAAATGTGTCTGTATTGGTTGTCTCAATCATAAAACCGGATGCCAGAACAATAATTGCCATCAGAACAACCCCTGTAATTCCTCCAAACCACCAACCTTTTTTACTGTTGCCTGTCTTTGGACTTGATGCTGAGGTCATAGTAAATTCCTTTTCAAGACTGTATGATTGAAATTCAAGTTAGTAAAGTATAATAAAAAAGAGTGTAACTGTGTTGTTAAAGATGTAACTATTTTGTTACATCAAACTTATATCCAACCCCTGGAATGGTGACAATATATTCCGGGCTGTCAGGAGTCTGTTCTATTTTTTTTCTAAGCCTCTGGATATGAACATCCAGAGCCCTGGAGTTGGAATAGAGTTTTGAATCTTTCCATATCTGTTTTTCAATGAATTCCCGGGAAAGTGCTTTATTATTGTGGGAAACAAAGAGGGCAAGCAGTTCAAATTCTGTTTTGGTTAATTTAACCAGCTTGTTTTTCAGTGTGACCTGGCGTGTTCTGAAATTGATTTCAAGGTCGTTCAACTGCTGCCTGTACTGCACGGAGATACGGTCAACCCTGTTGAAAAGAGCTGTAATTCTTGCAGACAGTTCCAGAAAATCAAAGGGTTTGACTATGTAATCATCTGCTCCGCTTTTAAGGCCAAGCACCTTGTCAGGAAGAGTATCCCTTGCTGTGAGCATGATAATGGGAAAATCATACTCCTTGCGCAGTATTTCACATACAGCTATGCCGTCAATATCCGGAAGGTTAAGGTCCAGAAGAACCAGATGAACAATTGTTTTTTTCACAATTGCGATCCCTTCCCGGCCTGTGAAAGCTGTGATAACATTATATCCGTCTATGAGCAGGTTGCTTTTTATGGTATGGACAATGTCTTCATCATCATCAACAAGCAGAATTGTTTTTTCGTTTTTTTTAGCCATATTGCATTTCCGTTTATTTTTCCAGTGGAAGTATTACATGGAAAACAGTGGGGCCTGACGGGCTGCTTTCAGCCTCTATTCTGCCTTTATGGGCAGTGACAATGGCCTTGGAAATGGCAAGGCCCAGGCCTGTTCCCTTTTTATTCTGTTTAACTGTTTTTTCCACTATATAAAATTTTTCAAATATATTATCAAGATGCTTTTCATCGATTCCAGGCCCATGGTTTTTTATGGATATTACAACTGTTTTATCCTTTTTCTCAAGGTTTACCAGAACATCAGTGTCAGGGCCGGAGAATTTGATTGCATTGTCAAGGATATTAACCAGCACCTGTTCAATGCGTTCAAGATCAATAAGGGCAGATATGGTGCCGGGGTTTTCAAACCGGATGGATATATTTTTTTTATTGGCAATGGGGCTTAAGATTTCAATCACCTCTTCCACGAGCTGTGAGATATCTTCTTTTTCAAATTCCCACTCTATCTTACCTGCTTCAAGTTTTGTAAAATCAAACAGGTCAGTTATCAGCCATGTTAATCTGGACAGGTTCTTATCCACAATATTGATATATTTGAGATCATCTTTTCTTTTAAGGGTTCTTGCAAGGTAATTGATGCCGCCCTTGGCAGCAGTCAGGGGAGTGCGAAGCTCATGGGACATATTGGTCAGAAAATCAGATTTAAGGGTGTCAAGCTTCATTAAGTCATGGTTGGCCTTTGCAAGTTCACGGGTTGCCTTTGACACCCTCTCTTCCAGGCGGTCACGGTTCTGGGCAAGGCTGGATGCCATCATATTGAAATTGCGGCCCAGGTGTTCAATCTCATCATCAGTATTTATGGCAACCCTGGTATCAAGGTTGCCAAGGGCAATCTCCCGGCTTTTCTGTTCAAGTTCATTTAAGGGTTTAAGCACAATTTTATTAATCAGGAAAAATAGAACCCCTATTGTGACAAGGGTGATGCATACACCGGCACTTGCAAGCATTATGGCGTTTCTTTTAAGAGCCCTCCGGGTTTCTGTAAAGGGGATGGTGATGCGCAGGCCGCCAATAATGTCTGAATTCACACAATATTTATTATTGTGGCATTCAATGCACCCCTTTTCTTTATATAAAGGTACAATAAAATCAAGGGAAGCATCATTAAATCTGTACACTTCCGTGGCATTTTCCTGCTTGAAAAATCTTAAGGCCTGTCTTTCAAAATCATCGGCACGATTTTCAAGGTTCACAGGTGTAAGGCTTGATATGCGAAAGCTGTATAATTTTTCTTCCATGGAGTATTGGGAGAGCTTTTTTGTGACCATAGCAGGTGTAAACATTTTAAGTTCACCAAGCTCGGTATTGATATTATATTCCATGCTGTTTTCCATATTGCAGGCACCAATACTGTTAATGGGAATAAAAACACCTCCCTTACAGTCTGTGACCCACTGCCTGAGCAGAATAATATTGTCGGCAAGCACTCTTGCTTTATCAATGGTATGGGTTTTTGCCTGGTCAATTAGATTTATCTCAATCCAGATAAATATAAATCCAAGGATCGGAACAATTATTATGATAACTCCGAAAATAAATTTTCTGTTAAGGGAATGAACCATTTTACTGTTTGATATAACTCTTTCAATTATGTAAACCAGCCTGTACAGCCAGTGTTCAGATAATTTGTAGTATGCAGTAAAGGATAAGTCAATAGTTAAAGGATTAATACCTGCTGTTTTAAGATATGATTTTCCTTTTTTCAAGGAGGGGTACAGGGTCAACAATGTGGCGGGGGAACCACTTTTTCTGATCATCTGCCCCAAGTGCCATGGAGAGCAGTTCAGAAAAATGGAATATTGGTATGGGTTTTTTAACAGTGCAGCGTATTTCAAGGTTTAAATGGCACATGGCACAGGCAGTGACCATGCATTCTGCCCCTGCCTGGATTGCACTTGTCATGATTTTATTGACAACATTTTCCGCAAGTCTTGGTTTTGCAACAGATAGATATGTGCCGCAGCACTGCATTGCATGCCCAAAGGGCACAATATCAGCACCCAGTTTTGCAAGGCTGTTTTCCATGGTTCCATGATAACTTGTTTCAAATCGTAAGTCAGGGGGCATGGACAGCATACAGCCGTAATATGGAGCTGTCCTGATGCCTTTTAAAGGCACACTGTTTTTGTCAAAAAAGTTATAAAGATCAATGCGGTTGAAAATATCAAAAAAATGGATTATTTCAAGGCTTTCATCAAAGGCCTGTCCCCATTTTTTCTGGTATTCAAGCTGCAGGGGTTTACTGTTTTTAATTTTCAGGTACATTGATTTCATGCGGATAAAGCAGCTGGGACAGGCTATGAGTAAAGGGATTTTTTTGGGTGCCAGGGATATATTTCTCATGGGGAGCTGTTCTGCAAGATTGCTGTCCAGGCTGTGGGCCGATGATGATCCGCAGCAGTTCCAGTCTTCAAGTTCCTTTAGTTCAATATTTACCCTGGTGCAGAACTTCAGCAGGGAAGCTGTATTCTCATGGCCTGATGCCTTAAGTGAACAGCCCGGAAAAAAGGAGAATTTCATCCCTTTAAGTTCATTGTCTGCCCTGGCAGCTGACCTGCCTGTTTTTAAAGATCTTTTCAATGGCTTTTTTATCCTTGACCTTTGAAGGAGTTAAATCAAGTTTTCTTTTCTTCAGCATATTAAGACCCAGTCCCATGTCAGTGAGCAGGTCAAATTTTTTAAGTTTATATCTCATCATGATTTCAAGTTTATGTGTCCTGCCGTATTTTTCAACTGTTTTTAATACCTCGTTGTGGAAATTCAATATGTCCGGCTCTGGAATCTCTGCACCTTTTTCCAATGCCCTGTGGCGAAGTTCGTCCATGACAGCAGGAATATCAATGGCCATGGGGCAAAAGCTGCTGCAGGTGTTACAACCCACACAGATCCAGATTGTGGAGCAGGAAAGAGCCATTTCTTCCATGCCCAGTTGAACAAGACGTATTACACTATTGGGTGGAAAGTCCATACCCCTAAGAAACGGGCATGCATTTGTACAGGTCCTGCAATGGAGGCAGGCATTAAAGTTGACATCAGATTGTTTTTGTATCTCTTTTGATAGATTATTATTGATTCTGCCAGGTGCTGTCATATTACTTTGCCATCTTTCCAGAAAGGTGACATCTTTCTCAGTTTTTCAATGATTGGCACCATTGCTGTGACGATTTTATCCATCTCCTCCATGGTATTGTAGTGGGACAGTGAAAATCTGATGGAGCCATGGGCTGATTTAAACGGCACTTTCATTGCCATGAGCACATGGGATGGTTCCAGGGAACCAGACGTGCAGGCAGAGCCTGAAGAGGCACAAATTCCTTCACGGTCCAGCATAAGGAGTATGGATTCGCCCTCCACTGCATCAAATCCTATTGATACGGTGTTGGGCAGTCTCATGTCAGGGCTGCCGTTAACAGAGGCCGATGGAATCTCTTCAAGAAGTTTGTTCTGGAGATGATCCCTGAGCTCTTTCACCTTTGTACCCATGGTGGGAAGATTCTCCTTTGCAAGCTCACATGCCTTGCCAAGTCCGATTATGGAGGCGCTGTTTTCCGTACCTCCGCGCCGTGCATTTTCCTGGTGTCCGCCAACAAGAAATGGAGAAAATTTAAAGCCGTTTTTAACATAGAGTGCGCCAACGCCCTTGGGGGCATGGATTTTGTGTCCTGAAATGGACAGCATATCCACATCAGCTTCTCTTACATCAATGGGGACTTTTCCTGCTGCCTGGACTGCATCTGTATGAAATATAATATCTTTACCCTTTAATTTGTCTGCAATCTCTTTAATGGGGAAAAGAACACCTGTTTCATTATTAGCCCACATTAATGAGACAAGGGCAGTATTATCAGATATGCTTTTGTACAGAAAATCAAGATCCAGAACTCCTTTTTCATCCACAGGAACAAATGTCACTTCATAACCTCTGTTTTTTGCAAGATCCTGGAAAACATTTTTGATCCCGGGATGCTCAACAGTGGAAGTGATAATATGTTTTTTATGGGGAAAAGCTTTTATGGCAGCCTGAATTGCCGAATTATCACTTTCAGTTCCACAGCTTGTGAAAATAATCTCTTCAGGATCTGCATTGATAAGGTCAGCTGTTTTCTGCCTTGCCTCTTTTATTTTTCTGTTTACCCTGTCTCCAAATGTGTGCATGGAGGAGGGGTTGCCATAAAGTTCGTTAAAATAGGGAAGCATCTCTTTAATAACTCTGTCTGCAACCCTTGTTGTGGCATTATTGTCAGTATATATTATATTCATTATGTCTATTATCCCTTTGCTTTAACAGATTCAATCAGCTCTTCAATCCTTTCAAGACAGTTCCCACAGCCGCCGCCTGCCTTTAGAAAATCAGTGACATCTTCCGTGGTTTCAAGATTGTTTGCTTTGACAGCATCAATGATCTCAAGATCTGTTACGTCAAAACACTCGCAGACTATTTCTCCGGGTTTTTCCATAATCTGGACACCCCGGTAATCTGCGATTGCTTTTTTTAGGGCTGACTGGCCCATAACAGAACAGTGCATTTTGGCCCTGGGCAGCCCGCCCAGGTAATCAGATATATCCTCATTGGTCAGTTTTGCAGCCTCGTCAAGGGTCATGCCCTTTAGAATTTCTGTTAAAGCAGACGAGGATGCAACTGCACTTGCACAACCAAAGGTCATAAAGGAAGCATCCACAATTCTTTCATTCTCATTAACCTTTAAAAATATTTTCAATGCATCTCCACAGCTTAAGGAACCTGCTTCACCTACAGCATTGGCATCTTCAAGTTCTCCCACATTCCGGGGATTCAGGAAATGATCTTTAACTGCATCAGTATATTCCCACATATATTATCTCCTTACATATCTATTATGCTGAACTTTACTTTTCCCTTTAAAGATACTACTTTGTGGTAGAATGTCAATAAGCCAGAGCAATTTAATCACGTTTTTTTAAGGTTTTCCAGTGATAAGAAAGACAAGTCCGGACACAAGTTCCTTTAATTTTTCAGCCTGGGTATTTAATTGGTCTGCCTCCCGGGCAGACTCGGCAGCCCTGGCAGTATTACTCTGAATTGTCTTTTCCATGGAGGAGAGAACTGAGCTTACCTGTTTTGTGCCCTGGGCCTGGTCTGTGGATGCACTGGCAATTTTTTCAACAAGTTTTCCCACCTGCTCAATATCATTTTTGACCGTTGAAAAGGTTGAAGAGGTGTTTTTTAGGGATATGGAACCTGTATCTACAGTATTAACAGTATTTTCAATTAATCCCGAGGTGTTTTTTGCAGCCTTTGCAGCCCGGGTGGCAAGATTTCTCACTTCATCTGCAACAACTGCAAATCCAGCACCTGCTTCTCCTGCCCGGGCTGCCTCTACAGCTGCATTAAGGGAGAGAAGGTTAGTTTGAAAGGCTATTTCATCAATTGTATTGATGATCTGGGAAGTCTCTTTGCTTGCCTCTGTTATTCTGGTCATGGATTTTACAAGGTCTGCCATGGAAGAGTTTGACTGGTTGACTGCCTGTTGTGTATTTTTCATCAGCTCATCTGCCCTGTGGCTGTTGTCTGCATTATATTTTGTCATGGAGGAGATCTCTTCCAAAGATGCAGATGTCTCCTGAATGGATGCTGCCTGGGAAGATGCTCCTTCTGCCATGACCGCACTTGCCCGGGCAATGATCCCTGCTCCTTCATTTACACTGACTGCACTTAAGTCCAGTGTCCCGGCAATTTTATCAAGCTGCTTTACAACATTGACAATTATGAACAGACAGAAAACCAGCATGATAACACCAATAATAACAGCAATAAACTGGGATATTAACAGCTTTTTTGTCCTGCCTTCTGACTGCTTTTGCATCATGGTGACAGCCTTGTTCATCTCGGCCAGCAGTGGAATATTGTTTTTTAATATCCAGGCCTGAATTTCGTTTGTTCTATCATTTTTTCCCAGCCCTTTTTCAAGATTTCCTTTAAATTCTGACCACATGCCCTCGACTTTTTTTAATTGCGAAAAACATGGTTCCATCGCCCTGGGGCACAACCTGAACCGCCCATGGGAAAGGTCCAGGGAAACAGGGGCATTGCCGCCGTATGTTAAAGCTTTAAGTGTCAAAGAGAAGATTTCCATTGTTGCCTTTACCCGGGATACATGTTTTTCGTCAATTTTACCGGTTTTTGACAATGCATCTGTGAACACAAGGAACTCTTTTGTCATTTTCTGGGTAAGCATCCGTTGTCTGCCGGCAAGATTGATGAGTAATCCATCATCTCTCTGTCCGGATACAGTGCCCCAGGTTATGAGAAACATTCCCATGATAATTAATGACAGTAAAAGAACCGGGCCGATAATTTTGTTTTTCATTGACATAAACACCCCATGTCCATTGGCAATGTTATAAAAGCAAAAGGGCGATTTGATAAAACCGGGCCGGCAGCAGATATCCAGCCTGATTCGCCTTTCCATACGATTTTTAATGTTAAGCTTAACTATAAAAGTAGCATATGGAAAAGGCTAACTCAAGACTTTTTTCTGTTTACTGAAGTTCCATTTCAAATTTTGTAATATTTTTAAGGGTGTTATTCCTGGTTTTTGAGCCGGCTGATTTACCCATGCCGATTTTTGTAAGTGATTTTTCTGTCCATTCCACCCACATTCCCTGCTTCATGTCAAACAGAGCATCACCTTTGCCGGCTGATTTAACTTTACATTTGTTTCCCATTGTTGAAATTTTTGATACTGACCTGTCTTTTACTGTGAAATATGCAAGGCCTTTACTCACATCTTCAAGTACAAAAGTCTGTTTCATGGCACTTTGTGTCTGCATGGGGTCTCCTGTGGTTCCGGTTCCCATCCTCTGCTTAAAATCAAACTCATCGCCAATACCAAGTTTTATTTCAGGGAACTCAGGAAACCAGAATACCATATTTTTCATGGCTTCAGGAATCATTTTGTAAGATTGTTCCATCATTTTCAGTGTCTCCTCAGGAATATCTGCTGCATTGGCACCAAGGTCAGGCATGCAGCTTCCAGAGTATTTTATGCCCCTGATCTCTCCGCTTTGATGGAAAGCCGCAGAATAGGTAATTTTACTCATATCAAGGGTGCCTGCATTTTTACCCTGGAAAGCAATGTGTGCTTCAAGCCTGACCCATCCTTTTTTACTGCCTTTGAAAACCCTGTATTGAATTTTTGTTTTGCTGCGGTCTATACTCTTTTTCCCTGACATCCTGTTCTCACCCATGGTGGATACGGTGCACAGCCATTTTTGACCAGGCTTCAGATTATATTTAAATCTATAGCTTCCGGCAAATAAGCTGTCTTGCAGTAATATTAAAAAAATTATCATTATTAAGAAAGAAAGTAATGGTTTTTTCATCTGGATGCTCTCTTTTTACATATCTTTATTTTACGTTTAATACGTTCCCTGTCTTTTGCCCCTGGGTTCAGCTTAAGATACCTTGCATAGGACCTGGCTGCATCTGCATATCTGTCCCAGTCTTCATAAAGTTCACCAAGCCCCTTGTGGGGCAGGGCAAAGGAGTGGTCCATGGCAGCAGCCTGTTTATATGCTTTTTCAGCACTCCTTTTTTCCGACTCACTTGCTCCAAAGGCAAAATCACCAAGTTTTGATTTTGCCATGCCATAGGAAATAGGGGCAGTTTTAAGGCCTTTGTCCCATAGTCCTTTGAAAAGGGCATAGGCTGTCTCATAGTTTTCATTATCCATCTCTTTCTGTGCTCTTGGAGCCATGGATCGTGTCAAAAATCTCTGGTAGCTTTTTTTACCCTTTGATGGGGTGCTGGCTTTACCTGCTTCCTTAACCTCTTTGATGTTAACTATGCGTGCTGCAAATTCAGAGCGGGTGGGGGGGATTTCACTGCGCGTCTGGACAAGGCCGCTTGTCCCCATGGACTGCTGTATGCGTGCCAGATTTAATCTCATAAGACTTTGTGTCTGGCGCAGCTGCTCTGCCCATGGACCCAGCAGGGCTTCCTGATCCTCCAGCCCCCTTTTTTTTTCACGGTAGAGATTCTTCCATCCTCTGGCTGTCTGTGTGCAGTCATATCCGGCCCGGGCAGTATATACCATGCCCATGGTATCGGCCACAGGTTCCAGGCTTAACCTGGGGTCGATATACTGGTTTTTTTCATCCTTTTTTGGTATGCTTGCTATTACATCCTTTACACTGTAGTAGGCAGACTTTGCAGCATTGATCTTTGTGATTTTTCTCATGGTCTCTCTATAGGTTGCATCCCCTTGAATCCATTTGTCAGAGATATCGTATGCAGCAGAGTCCGCGCTGTAATCAACAGCCACATCCAGCAGGGAACCTATCAGAGCGGAAGCCACTCCTTTCATTCTCCCGCGGCGCTTTGCAGTCTTGATTTTCTGGTACATATTGATGTAATAGCCCTCAGTAATATTTGCTACTTCATGGGAGAGAACTCCTGCAAGCTGGGCTTCATTTTCCATGGCAAGCAGGGTCCCGGTTGTCATGACTATATGCCCGCTGGTATAGGAATATAACTGGGGCTGGGGCGACTCAAGCAGTGTAACACTCAGGTTTACTCCCCTGGGTGGTTTTTTATTTTTCGGTATAAGTTTTTTAACAATTTTATTTACATAGCCTGTCATGGCCCTGTCGGTTACAACGGGTCTGTCCTCCATATCATTGCGGTACGCCTGTTCAGACTCAAGGATCAATGATCTGCCATCTTTGTTCACTTCAAAACCAAGCACTGGCACACCTGCCTGGAGCCCCATAATCAACACAAGATATACAATTAATTTTTTTACCATTAAAAGCTCCAATGCTTTAAACCTGTTAATTTGAACCTGCTGAAATGTAATGATTTTATCATTTTATTATCCAATTACATATATATCTTTTTATGTCAATATGATATTTATATCTTAATTTTACTATATTTTATTATATTTTCTCTTCTTATTGATTGACATCCTGGATAACCTTAGGCTAAAAGAAATCAAGCAGATTTATTTGTTTTATTACTTAAATTTAATGGAGATTAAATCAAATGCATGAGACTCAGTTTTCAGATTATTCTGGCAGAAATGTTCAAAAACCTACAGGTGCATTTATAGGAGCCTCCTGGTGTGCATTATTTATAGGTGTTGGAGCATATTTATTAGGGTTGTGGAATGCCGGCATGGCACTTAATGAAAAAGGCTACTATTTTGTTTTACTTATGTATGGCCTTTTTTCTGCTGTTTCCCTGCAGAAATCAGTTCGGGATAGACTGGAAGGAATAGCAGTTACTAATATTTATTATGGCCTGTGCTGGACATCAATTGGTATTGCTTTGTTATTATTGGGTATTGGACTCTGGAATGCCTCATTAACACTCAGTGAAAAAGGTTTCTATGCCATGTCCTTTTTGTTGTGCCTCTATGCATCCATAGCTGTTCAGAAAAATGTTCGCGATCTTGCTCTCTTCCCTCCTGAAAATCCAGTTATGGAAAAAGAGGGTGAAGATGATGTCAGTTAATGTCAGTATGTGATGTTGAAAATTTTCTGTTTTGTATATTGAAACGTGAATTATATCTAAAAACAATGGTAATTTAATGGTTTGCTTGACAAACTCGTGAATCATACATAAAATATATGTATGATGAAAAAAAACAGTGCTTTTAAAAAAATCGATATGCTGCGCAAGAGGTATTATAGCGCCATTGATGGGAAACAATCTATTATTGATTTAATCAATGAAGCAGAAACAGCTGAAAATGTATATAATTCAAATGCCATTGAAAACAGTACATTAACTTTAGAAGAGACTGAAAAAATTCTACTGCAGATAGATCTGGACAGATTTGTTTCATCAAGGGAGATGTTTGAAGCCACAAATCTTGCAAGGGTTATGTCTTATATTCATAAGAAAGCTAAAACAATAGAGTTAAATGAAGAGATTATTTTATTGCTGCACAAGATGCTGATTGGTAATATCCAGGATGAAATTGCCGGCAGGTACCGTTATAAAAATGAGTTTGTCAGAGTTGGCAGCCATATTGCCCCTGCTCCCAGGGAGATTAAAGATAGAATAAAAAATGCTTTAATGGAATATTATGGCAATGCTTCGGCACATATTATTCAAAGGATTGCGAAATTCCATCTGGATTTTGAATATACCCATCCATTTGTTGATGGAAACGGACGTATGGGAAGGGTTATAAATAACCTGCTGTTTCTCAGGGAAGGTTATGTTACCATCAATATTCAATTTATTAACAGACAGCAATATTATGATGCTTTTAACGAATATAATAACCAAAACAGAACTGAAATCATGGAAGAAATAATCTATAAAGCCCTGCTGAATTCCTATCATAAAAGATTAGCATATATTGAAGGTAAAAAGATTGTTAAACTCAGCCAGTATGCTAAAAAAAATAAACTATCCCACTCAAATTTATTAAATAAAGCTAAAAGACAGACCATTGAAGCTTTTTCAGAAAAAGGCATCTGGAAAATAGGTGTAAATTAATTCCTTGCAAACAGAGTATTCAAATTGTTATTGTATGGAAGTTGTTTAATTAATATTTTCCGGGTGGGCTCCCAAGGTTATCATCCGGAACTTATAAAAAGGTGAAATATGAAAATACTCTTTTCTTTGATTATTATATTCCTTGCTGCCATGGCAGGTATCTGCACAGGGCAGCCCAATGACAGAATGGAAATGACCCGGGCTGTAATGTGCGAATCCATTGAAAATTATAAACCTGTGAACCCTGGAGTCATATTTTCAATATCTTCGGGAGAGGTATTCTGTTTTTCAGAATTTGACCCGGTTTTTGAAAAGACCCATGTGTACCACAAATGGTTTAAAAAAGATAAACTGATTTTTACCATGCGCCTGACACTTTCTCCGCCAAAGTGGTCTTCTTTCAGCAGGGTACAGATACGGGCTGCTGATAAAGGGCCCTGGCGTGTTGAAATACACAATGCCGATGATGTCCTTTTACGCACCTTAAGATTCAGCATGACTGACTGATTATGGAATCTCTTCTCTATCTGTTTTCCGGATTCCGCTGGCAGGATGTACTTGATATACTGTTAAACAGCTATATTTTGTTCCGGCTCTATATCCTGTTTCGGGGAACCAATGTTATCCGGGTTCTGCTTGCTTTCTGTGTCCTGCTGGCAGCCAGCCAGATTGCAGTTCCCATGGGCCTTGTTATAACAAGCTGGGCAAGGCAGGGCGCTATCACACTGGCAGCGTTGATCATTATCATTGCCTTTAGAAATGAGATATCAAGCGTAGTACAGACCAGAGATCTGAAGTCATTTTTATGGGGGATCCCCCGCCGTCAATCCCGCACACTGCTGAATATAATTATGGAAAGTGTCCATGACCTTGGTGAGAAAAAAATCGGAGCTCTGATTGTTTTACCGTTTAAACAGGGCCTTAGCAGTGTTGTCCAGGGAGGAACTTCCATAGATGGAAAATTGTCCAGGCAGATGCTTGGGAGTATTTTCTGGCCGGACAATCCATTGCACGATGGTGCCGCCATAATCCAGGGAGAAAGGATAATCAGTGCCGGTGTTATACTCCCGCTTTCCAAAAGAAAAGATCTTCCCTCTTATTTTGGAACCCGGCACAGGGCAGCTGCAGGTTTAACAGAACTCACTGATGCCCTGGTTATTGTCGTTTCTGAGGAGAGCGGCAGTATCACAGTATTTAAAAAGAATAAAATCTATAATATTGCAGACCGTTCAACTCTGGAAAAATTACTAAAAAAACATACAGGGGAGGATTCTGCAAAAAAAAGGTTCAAACGTCAAACCATGGAACTTGTCTCAGCAGCCCTGATAAGTTTTTTCTGTGTTACGGGAATATGGCTCAGTTTTTCAAAAGGTATGGAAACCCTTGCAACACATGAAGTGCCAATTGAATTCATGAACCCTGATCAAAAAATGGAAATTATATCATCCTCTGCCTCCCGCATTAAGCTCTTGATCAGCGGTGCAAAACCATTGGTAAACTCCATAAGCCCGGATCAGATTGCTGTCAAACTTGACCTGTCCAGGGCAGTTATTGGCAGAAATAAACTGTCCATAACAAGGGACAATATATCACTTCCCCCGGGTATACGTTTAAAAAATATAAATCCTTCAGTCCTTGATATCACTATTGACACATTGATGGAAAAGCAACTTCCTGTTCAGCCTGACTGGGCCGGGAAACTGCCACCAGGATTAGTCATGAAAGAGGCAAAAGCAATTCCTGAAACAATCCGGGTGACCGGAGGGGCCAGGGCACTTAAAGATATTTCAACAATATTCACAGAGCAGATTTCTTTAGATAAGCTTAAAGAGTCAGGCATGATGTACATTGGACTTGTTATTAATCCGGCATCACTCAGGCTGAAATACAAAAGAAAAATTTTAGTCAGGTACAAGATTATAAAAAAATCCATTAAATAAGCAGCAGCAGCTTAAGCTGCCCGGTTATTGTTATGCCGTTATTGCAACAGCAGAAAATCAAACAATAAGTGAATCACAAATCAAGTAACTT
>CAZQJS010000022.1:36511-43384 GCA_964593725.1 uncultured Desulfobacterales bacterium | reverse complement strand
TATGGATATCGTGATTTTGAGTTTTTTAAAAAGTACGCATTAATCGGATGAACCAGTTATATTGCCTTTCAGGGCATAAGATCGGGCAAAGTGAGGCCTGGATATGCTTTTGGAGTGCATCTGTTTCAAGTGAAACCTAAACGGAAAAAGCATATCCAGGCCTCACTTATTCCTTTGTTAATCTTAAAAATAATTTTTGACCGGGAATTGCTGTTTAAGTTTTCTTTAATATTTATAGCAGGTTGCAAAACAACGAGCATGAAAAACATTAAACCTATTCCAATTACCAAAGGGATAACTTCAGAAGAAGTTATAAATGCACTAATCAGCTCTGCTGACGCTGATCCTAAAGTAAAAAGACGGCGGGGTCCTCTGAAATCCTACGAAGACGGCAATTGGAGTGTTGAGGATGCAACAGACAACTTTGTTATACTAGTTTATAGCCTTGGCCGTCATTCTGCCCATGTCAAATATGAAATCAAAGAACAGGAGATCATACCAACAGTTATTTCAAGTGAATATCTACTGATGACAAAAGATCGAATACATAATAATGCAGTGATATGGATCAATCGTCACGGGATTACTATCCGTGAGGCTATGTGGAAAATTAAGCACTCAAAAAAAATAAATGACTGAGAAACTAAACTGAAGATTTAAAACAATTTATTATACACTTACTCAAAACTTTTGTGCTGACACTTTTTTTATCATAGATCTTCCTGGTGTTTTGAAACTCTTATAAATATTCAACAATTTTAATCATGTCAGGGGGTTCGAATCCCTCCGGGCATGCCAT
This sequence comes from uncultured Desulfobacterales bacterium, assembly GCA_964593725.1. Lineage (GTDB taxonomy): Bacteria > Desulfobacterota > Desulfobacteria > Desulfobacterales > Desulfobacteraceae > JAIOSM01. Next base: position 42,585 of record CAZQJS010000022.1, on the reverse strand, counting down.
TCACCGTGAAACATTTATTTTTTATTGTTCCACGCTATTTTTCCTTGACATTCATGCAACAAATAAATATATAAATTTGAAGTTTACTAATTTTTTACTACTTTGTCTCGGAAAGTTATTCTGACTGCCCAGGGCAGTTGACAAAGCATAACCGTTTATCCATGAGGTAATAGTATGATCCGGGAAAAATTACGTGAAAAACAGACCGATTCTTCAATCAGAAAAATCTTTGTTTTTAAAGAGATCTTTGATAAAAATGAACTTCTGGAATATTTCCGTATACGATATATGGTCTATTCCCGGGTAAAGTATATTGAAACCAATGATGATAAAATGGATATTGATGCCTGGGATATGTATTCAAGATTTTTTGCTGTGTTTGAAAAAGAGAGCGGCCGGATAATCGGGACATTCAGATTTATTTATAAAGACTTAAAATGCGAATGTCTTGATACCCTGACGGAGATAATAGGATCATTAAAAGATAAAAGGTTTAAAACAATGTCAAGGAGCTGCAAATTCCCTTTGATACAGGCATTTGATATTGATGGGTTTTTAGAGGAGTGTTATTCAACCAACAGAAAAATTGTTGAGACAAGCAGGCTTACTGTACTGCCTTCCCATTGGAAACATGGAATTGCATTAACTCTTGCTCAATTCGCAATTGGCCAGGCACTCCGACACAGGCTTGATGATTGCATAATTGCCGTACACCCTGATCACTCCCCCATGTATGAACGACTTGGTTTCAGGGTTCTCCCTGGCACACGGAATGTAATTTATCCCGGAATAAACAACCATGCCATAGTCATGCACATCAATACCAGTGGTATACAGGAGCCCTATCGTTCAAAGGCATTGGAAATAAAGAAAAGCATTCTGGAAAGGCAGTACTTTGAGAGCACAGGTTAAAGGGACAATACTCATGGATTTTATGGAGAGAGCGTGGCATGGTTGAAAAGCTATCTGAAATAGTTACTGCCCTGGTAAATGCCCTTGGCAGTGAAAATGTTATAAGCGATGTTAAAACCCTTGAAACCATGCTTGATAACACACTGGGCGTAAAAAGACAGGCCAAAGCTGTGGTTTATCCTCTGTCAACAGAAGATGTGGAAAAAATCATTGGCATTGCAAATAAATACCTTACTCCCCTGCATGCTGTGAGCAGGGGCAAAAATGTAGGTTATGGGGACATTGCACCAGTCTCAGACGGTCATGTCATAGTGGATTTAAGAAAAATGAATAAAATTTACGGGTTTGATAACAGACATGGCACTGTCTATGTTCAGCCAGGAGTATCCCAGGGACAGCTCAATGATTTTCTAAAAGCCAATGATTCCAGATTCTGGATGGATGCTACAGGATCGGGACTGGATGCAAGCATTGTCGGCAATTCCCTTGAGGGCGGATTCGGCCATACACCAAAGGGAAACAGGAGAAGGGCCATATCTGATCTCCAGGTTGTTCTGGGCAACGGAACAGTGCTGCAAACCGGTATTTTCCCCGGCCTGGGCCCTGATTTAAGCGCTCTTTTTGTACAATCCAACTTTGGCATTGTAACAAGTATAAAAGTTAAATTAATGCCCATTCCTGAACGTTATGAATCCTTTATTATAAAGGTGAAAAATGACCGGGATCTGGAAGCCTTAGTGGATACAATCAGTGAGCTTAAAAGACAGAATATCCTTACAAGCCTTGTTCACATAGCCAATGCAGTAAGATCCATGGTCTCCACCAGAACCTGTCCCGATGGATTTGAAAATAAAATATTGACTTCAGGAGATGCAGTAAAGATTATGAGTACTCCATTGGTGAAAGTTGGTTACTGGACAGCGCTTGGCGGAATTTACGGCACTTGTGGTGAGATAAAGATAAAAAAAAGGAAAATAAGGCAGAGTTTTAAGTTTGCAGATGTAATGTTTATTTCCGACGGAAAATTAAATCTGTTAAGGAAAATATTTAACCATAATTTTATGCTGCCGGGCCTGCGCAATTCATTGAACCAGAGCATCAAAGCCCTTGAATATGTACATGGACTTGGAAAAGGAGTGCCGTCAAACCAGGCCTTTGATAATATCAAATGGCGGGTAAAGGATGATGCGGACATGGGGCTGCTGTGGTATTCTCCCACATATCCGGCCAATGGAACCGACTCAAGAAGAGTTGTTAAGGATGCAGAAGCTCTCTTTAACGAGTATGGATTTGAACTACCGGTTACCATGACTCTTATCAGCCCGGACAGGATTGTTGGTATTATCAGTATCAGTTTTGACAAAAGTGATAAAGGCCAATGCAAAAAAGCCCATGACCTGTTCAATGCCCTGAACAGAAAAGGTGCAGAGACAGGAATAAATTCCTACAGAAAACCTGTAACAGGAATGGATATAAGATATGATAAAAACAAAGCTGCGACTTTCCATAACTTAAAAAAAGCACTGGATCCCAATGGCATAATAGCTCCCGGAAGATATGGTATTGGACCATAAAAGCCGTGATTAATTTAAAACAGGATTGAATTATGACTTCCCCCCGTAACCAGATTATTGACCTGATTGAACATGGGTACCTGCCAGAAGATAAAATTGCAGACGCCCTTATTACAACTGAAATTTACCCCAATGCCAGCTCCTGGTATACTTTTATTGACCATATGATGCTTTGGCTCGGAGGAGTTGCCCTGGCTGTATCAGTTGTCTTTTTTACTGCCTGGAACTGGAATAAAGTGGGTCGTTTTGCTAAATTCGGTATTGTTGAATTTTTGCTGATTTTATCCATTGCAGTTTACTATAAATTTGGGCATGAAAAGGTTGCAGGCAAGGCAGCGCTCCTGATTTCAACACTTCTGCTTGGTGTTCTACTTGCCCTGTTTAACCAGACCTATCAGACCGGAGCTGACCCCTGGCACCTCTTCTTTAACTGGGCAATTCTGATGCTGCCCTGGGCACTTATCGGGCGTTTCCCCGGCATATGGTTAGTCTGGACAGCACTTATAGACCTTTCCATTTTTCTGTTTATCAATACATTCCAAAATATCTTTCTATCATTCAGTCTCTTCACAAATACGTTTTTCTTTATATTTTTTGTTAATGCCCTGATCCTTACAGCCTTTGAACTGTTAAGAACAAAATGCCCATGGTTATCAAAACAGTGGGCATTACGTGTACTTGCAGCGGGCAATGCTGTTCCTATCACCATGATTGTGGTGAATGTAATATTCAACAATGGAGAGGATGAAATATTTCCATGGCTGGCCTGGTTCCTCTGGCTTGGTGCCATGTATTATATTTATCGAAAAGTAAAGCCTGAATTGTTCATGCTTGCCTGCCTGTGCATATCGGTCATTGTTGTGATAGTCTCGCTTATGCTGTACAATTGGCACCTTAACGCTTCCAATGCTTTAGTAACAGCATTTGTTATCATTGCTCTGGGCGCAGGTTCAGTATTCTGGCTTAAGAAAATAAATCAGGAGCTTAATTCATGAACAAACAAAATGAGCAATTACTAACAAGATTGTTTAACTTGAATCTGATTCAGGAGCTTCCCCCATCAACCGGCAGGTCAGAGCCGCCCTGGTATTTGAAAGCGCTGCTGGCGTTTACCGGATGGCTTGCAGCACTGTTCCTGCTCTTATCCGTTGTTCTTGGCATTGGCCTTGAAGTTATTCTGAGCAACACTGTTATAATCCTGTTAATCGGCATGGCATTCATGGGTGGAGCTTTAATAATGTTTTTTACAATAACGGGCGATTTTTTTGAACACCTGGCCCTTGTTCTGAGCTTGGCCGGCCAGGTTCTTACCATATTTGCCCTTGTTGATATATTTGAAATATCGCCATGGTCAGCAACTGTTCTTCTGGAGATAGCTTTAATTATAATCATGCCCGATTTCATCCATTGTGTTCTCTCAACATTATTTGCAGCCATAGCCATGATATTTTTGCTTCAATACATCTTCCTTTGCAGCATAATTCTGTTCATGGCCGCATGGGTGTGGCTCAATGAATTCAAATTTCCCAAAATATCTAAAAAGATGCGGGCAGCAGGTTATGGCCTGATACTGGCTTTGATCTCCCTGAAATTTTTCATATCAATACCTCAATTACTCGAGTTGTTGTCTTATGCAGACAATATAATATATTCAGTATCCCTGTACTGGTCAGCGGAATTCATTACACTGGCTGCAGCACTTTATGTGGTGCTGAAACTATTGAAACGTCATTGCATACCTTTCCACGGACGCGGGGGAATACTTGCCATTGCAGTCACATTACTCCTGTGTGCTGTATCCCTGAAAGCCCTGGGAATATCATATGGCATTGTAATCATTCTGCTTGGTTTCAGCGCTTCCAATCGTGTTCTGCTTGGTATGGGCATCATATCCCTTCTTATATACATGTCTTACTATTATTATCTGCTCGATACAACCCTGCTTGTCAAAGCCCAGATACTGTTCATTACAGGCATTATTCTGCTAACCGGACGTTGGATAATGGGCTGTATTTTATCCGGAAGGGAGGAAATAATAGATGTCTAAAAAGATTGCCTTAATATCCCTTGCTGTCATCCTGTGCATTGTCAACCTGTCCATTATAAAGAAGGAGAAGCACTTAAACAGCGATAAATTTGTATATCTTGCCCTTGCACCTGTAGATCCTCGATCTTTAATGCAGGGTGATTACATGGCTCTGCGTTTAGAGTTGTCTGATAAAGTTTACAATGCCATACTGGAAAAAGAGGCAGGCAGATCTGTGCCGGAAAAAACAGCATTAAATGACGGTCATGTTATTGTGAGTCTTAATGACCTGAACATTGGAACATTTAAAACTCTATATCAAGATCAAAGTTTATCTGACAATGAAATTCTCATACATTACAGGATGCACAAAAAAACAATAGAACTTGCAACCAATGCTTTTTTCTTTCAGGAAGGCCATGGTGAACTCTATCAGGATGCATACTACGGCCGGTTCAGTGTGGATAAGCATGGAAGCCTTCTCCTGACTGGCATGTACGATAAAAATTTAACAAAACTTGGAACTGGAAAGAAAGAATAGGATGGGGACAACAGAACAGATATTTACAATCACCAGGGAGTATATTGAACTGAATAAACTTTTAAAGGCAACTGGTTTATGCGGAACCGGAGGCCAGGCAAAAATGGTCATCCAGGATGGATTGGTAACAGTAAACAGCAGGAGAGAAACACGTGTGCGCAGGAAAATAAAAGAGCCCATGGAGGTAACATACAACGGCCATACCATTAAAGTAATCTTTAAAAAAGATATTTTATAATTCCGGTACAATAGATTCCAGAAGCCTGCCGCACTATCTTATCAATCAACTTCATTGGGCATTATCTCCCCTGACAATACCCACCAGCTTCCCCTGAATTAATACTTCGCTGAAATCATATTTCTGTGTTAAAAAATCACTATTTTCAGGCCTGAGTTCAATACAGTCCCTGTGCAGGAAAAACCGTTTTATGGTTGCCTCTTCGTTTTTAATTAAAGCAGCCACGATTTCACTGTTCCGGGCATACTGCCTTGGTTCACATACAGCAATATCCTGATCCAGAATTCCCGCATCTTTCATGGATTCGCCCGCAACCCTCAGTGCAAAAAGATTCTCTCCGTGATAGATTCTGGAATCAACCAGCACGGTGCCTTCCCACTCCTGCTGTGCATACATGGGGAGCCCTGCTGTTATCCGCCCGATCACCGGCACTTCAACCGACCGGTTAAGCCCTGCAATATCCCCCAGCCGGTTTAAAATATGAATGGTTCTGCTGTACCGCCCCTCCCGCCTGATAAAGCCCTTTTCCTCCAGCATCCTGAGCATTTGGGCAACAGCAGCATGGCTGATACCAAGATCTCCTGCAGCAGCCCGCAAACTCGGTACTGAACCTGTTTTTTCAACCATCTTTTTAATATATTGAAAAAAATTTTCCTGCTTTTCAGTTAAACTGTTCTGCATGCCCTGCCCCTTTGCTGTAATTACCATTTTCTCCATTATAGTAAAGGAGAATGTAAATATCAATGTAAATATCAGGGTTTAAATAATAATTGGAACTTTTAT
>CAZQJS010000022.1:0-36411 GCA_964593725.1 uncultured Desulfobacterales bacterium | reverse complement strand
ACTTTTATCTTCTTATTACTGCTGAACAATATCAATCATATATGCATTGGGGCCGGCACCGGGTGTTGTATCCCTCTTCTCTTCAAAGGTGACGTTTTTCATCTGCTCCTCCAGGATTTTTCTGGAATGGACACCATTGATAATTGTTTTTTCCATGATAATCCCGCTGACATTTATTACAGGCTTTCCAGGGTTCTCTTCAATCCATTTGATAATACCCTGCTTTTTGGCCTCTGTTTTTTTTATACTCAATTTCTGTCTGCCGACTTTCCGGGTCAGCTCTTTGATCTGCGTTTCCAGTTCCTTCTGTTTTATTCTGCAGATCTCCAGGTTTTTACATGCCTTTTTAATTTCCCCTGCCAGGTCTTTAAGGGTCTCCTTAACAGGTTCAGGGAATTTAATTGCTGCATCACTCCTTTTAAGAGAGTCCATTTTATATATAATTTTTTCCTTAAATGTCTCAGAGGAACTCTTAAGCCTGTCACACTCATCAATCTCTTTTTCCACGGCTTCCAGCTCTTCTTTCTTCTTCTCAATACTTTTAACCATATCTTCCAGTGAAGCATTCAAATCACTACGGGCTGTCCTGTTCTCCTCAAGTTCCTGCTCGGTAAAAATATCAAACCCTGCCCTAATAATGCTGGGCCTTCCTTTTTTTGTGCCGATATCTTTGACAAATACTCCCATCTTTGAGGTGATTCTGGATGAAATGATCTTGCCAGAGGGCATGGTACACTGTCCCCTGTTGCCGATTGCCGCATCTATGATCTCTTTTAGGACTGACACATCACCAACACAGGTCAGATTGGATTTATGTATGAATTTTGCAGTGACATTTCCCTGGACATATATCCTGCCGCTGTTAATACCATTGGAAATTATAAGATCGCCCCCTGCATCTATAATGCCATCATCTATTTCATTGGCTTTGATATTATTGCCTTTAACCCTGAAACCGCTCTTTATGCATCCCTTGATTTTTATATCTCCTTCATAATCAATGTGGCCGGTTTCATAATCCACATCGCCCTTAATAACATACTCTTCCTGTACACATATTTCACCCGAAGCCTTGATCTCAGGATGCCCCTTTACTGCAGCAAGGGCCTGAAGCCCATCCGGGGACAACTCCACGCCCTTACCCGGCTTTAATATATCATCACTCACAGGATCAACATCAATGGCTGCTCCATATATATTTCTGCCTGGCTGTGCTTCAACCATGGGGGTTTTTGCAGCAAGGACCATGCCTTTATCAACCTGGGGAATCCTGCCACGGTCTTTAAAATCGATCTGCCCATCCATGTTAACATCGCCTGCCTTTAAAGGTTCTGTATCAAAAAAATATTTTATCTCTGCGCTCCTTCCATGGACAGGTTCCATGCCCCTGGCAATGCGGAAAGGCTTTTTTTCAAACACAGAAGATTTTAAAAAATGGATTATCATCTCATCGGTGACTACTCCATAAATGATATCCCTGTCACTTAAAATATCCTTAATAATATTGACAGTACAGCTTTTATCAAACTTGTCTGTTTTAATAAGAAATGCTGCCAGAAAATCCATTGTTATCTGAAGTTTTAAACCGTGTGTCAAAGGCTCCGGCTCCATCAACAATTCTTCTTTTTCCCTGTCATCGTGCCTGTGTCCTGAATTCTCCTTACCTTTTCTGATAAGTTTATTTTGTATTTCCAGAACAAGATTACGCTGCTTGTCCGTGATCATACCAGCTTCAATGAGCATATCTCCCAGGAGCCTTGTCTCCTTTTTATGCACTATATCATTTTCCTGTTCTTCAAGGATAAAATCTAAATTATTCCTGCTTATCAGACCTTTTTTTATGGCAATGGCACCGAATTTAATTTCAGAATTCTGATCTTTTTCTGTTTCTATGGCTGCAATGAGCTTATCAATATTGTTTGAGGAGACAAGTTTATTGGAAACAAGATACCTGATCAATTCCTTATCAGGGTCTTGACTGTTCCCGGAACAACCAGACAGGGCTTTATCAAGTTCCTGTTTTGAAAGGAACCCATTTTCAATTGCAAGCCTCCCTATTAAAGGATATCTCCCCATCTTTGCGACTCCAGTTAAAAAACAGATAATATGATTTTAAATAATTATTATATATACGAATTAATCAGTATCTGACCTTCGGTTCTCAAGCTGGATATCAAGTACTTTTAATTTTTCTATTATTTCATTCTTTTTCCGAATGATTATTTTCTGTTTTTGAAGCTCTCTATCCTTTGACCGCATCTGGAAAACAAGCCTTGAGTATGATCTTGCCAACCTGTTTTTCTCCTCAACCAATTGATCGTAATTTATTTTCAGGATATCATATTCAGATTTATTTTCAAGGATATTGTTCAGAAGAGCTGCTGTATACTCAACATCGACCCTTGCCTTCAGCCGGGAATATTCTGTAAAATATCTGATGGCCATGCCAAAATCCTGATCAGGATTATTTTTATGTGAATATAATATGGCAAGCTCTAATAAAAGCTTGGCCCGCCGGTCCTTAAAAAAAAGGTGGGCTGAGTGTTTATTAAGCTGTTTCTCCTTTTCAGCTATCTCAATTTTGAACACATCTGGGCCCATGGAATAATAGATGGACGAAAGAGGAGAATACATGGTTCCTGCAGAATCGCCCGCTGTGGTACATGCAGATGAAGAAAACAGCAGCACCAGGGCTGTTAATAATCGTATAAAAAAAGTATATGAAATATTTTTTTTTATTTTCATAAATAATATTTTCTGTTATTTATTATTTTATAATTCACCGGGCTGTTGTCTTCTATCGGTAAGATAGGTACTGCCTTTAAATGTTTTGGCATATTCTTTTATTTCAGCTGCAAGTTCTCCTATTCTGACACTGTTAATACCTATATCGTCTTTATTGCTGACAACTGCAATGGATATTGACATAACAGGGAATTTATCAACCTTCCCCTGTCTTGTTTTTGATACTATATAGCCCTGTTCAAGGTCTTCTTTATCATAAAACGTTACAATTTTCTTATCAAACCTCTCTATAATCGACTCACACACATCATGATACATGTCACAGGGAATAATGGCAACAAAATCATCTCCACCTATATGTCCCACAAAAGAGTTAAAGGTAATTTTTTCCCTTACAACGCTCTGTATTATATCTCCTGTATACTTTATAACATCATTTCCCCTTGCATAGCCATACCTGTCATTAAATGATTTGAAATTATCTATATCAAAAAGGCAGAAAGCTATCTTCTGCTTATCTGCAATCTGCTGATTTAAAAAATTCTCCACTGCCATGCCGCCGGGCAGCCTGGTTAAAGGGCTTGTATCAATATCCATTGCTTTGAGCTTGGAAAGTTTGTCAGCCATGGATGTCAATGCCTGGGCCAGCATGCCGAACTCATCATTTTTGCTGACATCGGGTACAAAATCAAATTGATGTCTGGAAAACTTTAATGCTGCAAGTTTTAACTGTTTTATAGAGTGGGCAACATTACGGGTGATCAAGAGAGCTGCTCCAATTCCGACTATAATACCAAGGCATGAAAGAAAAGCAACTACATAAAAAGCTTTTGTACTGAATGCATCGGCCTGGAGCATCTTCCTCTGCAGTCTCTTTTTAGCTTCAACCACTATCTGCCGTATCATATTCAACTGAAGGTCAAATTGCTGTTTGATCTTCTCCTCTGCTTTGTCATGGTTCTTTTTATAAGCTTCTTCTCCAAGGTCAAAAAGATCAAAATAAAGATAGGTATATTGTTCGTGAACAGTTTTTATCTTTTTCACCTTTGCCATATCAGATTCTGAAATGGAAAATAGTTTCTGTATAATGGTTCCAAACTCAATATTACGTTTGGAAAACAAAGTAAGCATCTCTTCGCTGCTCTTTTCGCTATTGAGAATAAGGTATCTCTGGGCATAGGACTCCTGGGCAAGCAGGCTGTCATTTAAAGCATCACATGCATCAATAACAGCAAGACTGTTATTGACTATGGATCGATTGATATCAGTGAGTTCATTCAGGCTCAGAAGTGTATAGCTTGATAGTATGATTATAATGAGTGCCAGGGGGAGATATCCCATAGTCATTTTTGTGGCTATGGTTAACCCTGAAAATTTATTCATACCTTCCATTATAATCCAATCAATAATGTTAATAGTTTTACTCAAAATATGAAAAAAACTTAACAATCTTCATATGTTTTGATAGTAAATTTTCCCATTAAAAGCAAGAGAAAAATCACCTGACAATGGATCAAATCTATTTCTGCTATTAATTAAAGATTGATAAAATATTAACAAGGGTAATAAGCAGAAAAAGGCCTGTTCAATCATTGGGCAATCATTGAACAGGTTCCTTTGGTTATTTGCTTTATTTTCAGGTAAACGGCTGAAGTTTGTCCGGATTATAGCATAGTCTGCAGCAGTCAAGGCAGCGGCCAGCCTCTTTAACAGCAGCGTCCTCGGGCAGAACAAGATCAACTTCCACGTAGGAATCAATCCTTTTGTTCACAGGCAGTTCCGGCATTTTAGCCCTCTCCTTTTTCTCAATACCCTTTACTTCAGTAAAAATAGATTCAGGGATTCGTTTCTGCCGCAGGGAATCAGGTGCCGGGGTGATCTCTTCCCCCTTTAAAAACATATCAATGGACCTTGCAGCACGTCTACCGCCGCCAATTGCTTCCACAACCAGGGAAGGCCCTGTTGCAGCATCTCCACCAGTAAACACATAGGGTATGGAAGTTGTTAACACTTCAGGATCATTCTCAATTGTATTCCACCGTGTAAGTTCAAGTTCAGTCATTCTTGGGTTGGGGTCATTTTCTTTAAATGATGCCTCGGGAGACTGCCCGATTGCTGTTATAATAGTATCAACATCTATTAATGTCTCAGAGCCCTCAACAGGTTCAGGTCTGCGTCGTCCGCTCTCATCAGGCTCTCCAAGTTCCATTTTCAAATATTCAAGCTGCGTTACATGACCTGAGTCATCCCCCACCACCCTTGCAGGCGCTGCAAGAAAAATAAAATCAATACCCTCTTCCTCGGATGCTGCTATTTCAACCTCATTGGCAGGCATCTCTTTTCTTGTCCGTCTATAAACAAGATAGACCTTTTCAAGTCCAATCCTTAAAAGTGTCCGCACACAATCAATGGCTGTATTACCGCCGCCAATCACACAGGCTCTTTTTCCAAGGGAAAGGTTCTCACCCTGGGAAACCCTGGAAAGAAAATTAATTCCGGTGAAACATCCCTCAAGATCCTCACCCTCAATTCCAAGGGAATAATCTTCCCAGGCACCAATGCCAAGAAAAACTGCATGGTAGCCCGAAGCAACCAGGGAACCCAGTCCAAAATCACGTCCGAATTTAACATGGGTATAGGCGTTGATACCTAGGTTCAGTATGCCGTCAAGTTCCCAGTCAAGTACTTTATCAGGAAGTCTGTATTCAGGGATACCATATCGCACCATACCGCCGAGTTTCGGCATTGCTTCAAAAACAGACACCCCATGGCCAAGCCTTCTTAAAAAATAGGCACAGCTCATGCTCGCAGGCCCGCTGCCAATGACAGCAACCTTTTTCCCGGTGTCAGGGGCACATTTAATAGGTATTCTGGAGCCTGATTCCATTTCATAGTCTGACACAAAACGTTTTATCTGGTTAATTGAGACAGGGTCATCTTCAATACCCCTTCTGCACTCGTCTTCACATGGGTGGGGGCAGACCCTGCCACATGTCAGGGGAAGGGGATTTCTCATTCTTATGACCTGCACAGCCTCTTTATATTTCCCCTGTTTTGCAAGGGATATGTATCCAGGGATATCTATTTCAGCCGGGCATGTCTGGGAACAGGGAGCAAGAGGGTCATTTAACTGATTCATCTTCATCAATTTCTCAGAAAGGGTTCTGACCTCAATGATACCCTTGGGACAAGCCTTTTCACATGCTCCGCAGCCGACACATTTTTCATCATCAACCACAGGGAATCCGTTTTTACCAATGACCAGGGCATCAAATCCACATGCCTTGACACAATCCCCCAATCCAAGACATCCTATATGGCAGTCACGTTTACCGCCAAACACAACATCCATGGCCCGGCATGACTGAACCCCAAGATAATTATACTTATCCGTTGCCCTTGTCCCGCCATTACACATGCTGTATGAAAGTGTTGGTTCGGCAGTACCCACCGGCATACCGACAATCCCAGCAATATTTTCAGCCTTTTCTCTGCTTGAACAGATGACACATACCGTGGGAAGAGCCTCTCCTGCCACAACAGCCTGGGCAGCTGAAGAACATCCGGCATAACCGCATCCGCCGCAATTTGCACCCTCAAGATTGTCTTCAACAAGGGCAATTTTTGGATCTTCATATACATAAAACACTTTGGAAGCAAAACTGAGCACAATACCGCAGAGTGCACCAATACAAAGCATAAATAAAAAAGAAGCAATCATAGTATAAACTCCCGGAATTTATAGATTATGCCATACCTTTAAAGGCATAAAATGATAATGAAATCAGACCAGCGGTTATTAATCCTATTGATGTATCCTGTAATGGTTTTGGAACCCTTGCAATATTAATTCTCTCCCTCAGCCCTGCAAAAATCACCAGGGCAAGTCCAAAACCCACAGCATAGCTGAATGAAGATACAAGGGTCTGAATAAATGTGTACTCCTCTTTAATATTGATAAGACATACACCCATGACAGCACAATTGGTTGTAATTAATGGAAGAAATATACCTAATCCTGCATAAAGGGCAGGTATACTTTTCTTCAGGAACATCTCCACAAACTGAACAAGGGAAGCAATAACAAGTATAAAGGATACTGTTCTTAAATATTCTATATCCAGTGTCTTTAAAAGATAGTGATCAACCATCCATGAAATCACGCCTGCCATTACCAATACAAAGACAACTGCCATTCCCATTCCAACTGCTGTCTCCATCTTGTTTGACGTGCCAAGAAAGGGGCAGTTGCCAAGGAATTGGGCAAGGAGAATATTATTTACAAAAATACAGCTTATGGCTAATACAAGAAGGTCCATTTTTATCTCCTTTTATTTCTTTCCAATCATATTCATAATACAAAGCAGCAGTCCCAGGCATACAAATGCGCCGGGCGCTTCAACCATAAAAGAGAATGGTTCAAATGAAGGGCCGAACAATACAAAGGGTGTCTTATAAAAGGTGACTGCACCTGTCCCCAATATCTCCCTTACAGCACTTATTGCCATGAGGGAGAATGTATATCCGATCCCCATGCCAAACCCATCGGCAATGGATAAAACAGCTGAATTTTTACTTGCAAATGCTTCGGCACGCCCCAGAAGAATACAGTTTACAACAATAAGCGGTATGAAGATTCCAAGTTTTAAAAACAGTGCATATGTATATGCCTGCATTAAAAGTTCAACAATGGTAACAAAGGTTGCTATTATAACCACAAAACATGGGATCCTGACCTTGGCAGGAATAACATTTCTGAACAAGGATACAAAAAGGTTGGAAAAAACAAGGACAAATGTGGTTGCAAGCCCCATGCCTATACCATTCTCCACTGATTTTGTCACAGCCAGAATGGGACACAGACCCAGGACTATTCTGAAAGGAGCGATCTCCTCCCATAGTCCCTTGGTAAACTCTTTTGCTATGGATTGTGCCATAACTTATATTCTCCTAAATTATCTTATTTCATCTTGTTTATAATCTGCGGTTTAAGCTTAATATAAAGCTTCTGCAGGTTGGAGGCAGCAAGGCATACACCCTTTGAAGTCACTGTTGCTCCTGACATTGCATCAATATCGCCACCGTCTTTTTTAACCTTAAAATTTGAATCCATGGCCATGCCTGTGAACTGGGATACAAAGGAGACATCATCCTTTGCCCTGGAACCGACTCCCGGTGTTTCACTGTGGGTTGTAACCCTGGCTTTTATTATCTTATCTGTTTTAAGGTCAATACCAACCATAAGACCGACATCGCCTCCAAAACCTGCTCCTTTTGCTTCAAATGCAACAGCCCTGGACCCGTCCCCGAGCAGTGCCGGGAAAAACGTTATCTCTTCGTCCTTTTCATTAATCTTTACTTTAATCTTAAACCTTTCCTTGAGCGGTTCATTGGTAGCAGTGTCAAAAATAGCTTCAAGTGCCGGTGCTTTCTGAAATTTCAAAATCTGATTCTCAATTCTATCTTCTGTCCCTGTTTTAAGCATGGAAAGCACACCGCCTGACACAGCAGTAATAATTGTCAACACCATAACCATTTTTATCATTTCACGCATTGGTCACACCCCTTCCCAGAGCTTTGGGTCTGATACGATCAATCAATGGATTAACAAGATTTATCAAAAGAATTGCAAACACTGTTCCATCGGGGTATGCACCAATATTCCTGATCAGGATCACCAGAAAACCCCCAAGGAATCCATAGATTAACATTGGAATAAAATTGACTGGTGATGATGAGTTCTCATTGGCAAGGAATATTGCACCAATTAAAGTATACCCGGAAAAAAGATGGAACATTGGGCCGGCAAAATTCTGTGAATTTGACATCTTGAATATCAAAGCCGTAACAATAACTCCTGCAATATAAGAGATTGTTATTTCCCAGCGTATATACCCTTTGATAATCAAAAAAATACCGCCCAGGACAAGGCCAAGTCCAAAAGTTGAGCCTATTGCACCAACCTGTTGTCCAAGGAAAAGCCCTTTGATTGTGAAAAGATCAACCGCAGATACTCCCTGGTGTTTTAATGCTGCAAGGGGAGCAAGTGCTTTAAAGTTAAAATCATAGTTCAGAAGAGCAAGGTCAACGTCAAAATAGCCCGGCCATGATATTATCAGGATTGCAATACCGACAATAACCGGATTAAAGGGATTTGCACCGAGTCCGCCATAGATCTGTTTGCCAAGAACTATAATAACCAGTGTTCCTGTAACAACGACCCACCATGGAGTGGTAGCAGGCAGCATCATGCCAAAAAGAAGTCCCAGAAGTGCAGCATCAAAGTCACCAATTGAAAGGGATCTTTTTGTTGCAAAGTTCATGATCAATTCAAAAAACATACTGCATGATACAGCCAGCAGTATAACTCCAAGGGCAGGCATGCCAAACTGTACAATACCGAATATGACAGCCGGCACTGCTGCCAGCATGATGTGTAAATTCATTTTGCAGATTGAATCCCCATCATGCCAGAATGGAGCATGGGATACTATAAGTTTTGTTTTATTATTCATTGACATCCTCCGTTGCAGCCTCTGCTTCTATTTTTAAAAGCTCATGTTTCCCAAGCCTTATATACTGGAATACAGGTATTTTTGCCGTACAGACATAGCTGCACAAACCGCACTCAATGCACGATTCAAGGTCAAACATCTCCTTTGCATCCTCAAACCTGCTTACTTCCAGCTGCCGCACAAGGAGGTTTACAGGAATGTTGACAGGGCATATTCTGATACATTTGCCGCAATTGATACATGCAGAATTTGAAACATAGGGCACATCACCTGAATCCTGGATAATGATGGAATCTGTACAAGGCTCCACCGGGTGATAAATATTATACACTGAAAAACCTTTAAATGGTCCGCCCATTATAATTCTGTCATTGTCATTAATATGAATATTAAGCTGTTTGAATATTGATTTAACAGGTGTTCCAATTGATACCAGCATGCGTTTCCGGACACCATCCTTTGAAGTTACACAGACAAGTTTTCCATAAGAGATTTTTTTATCCCTGTATGCCCTGGCCAGAGATACAACAGCTTCACTGCTGATAAAGCATACACCGAGATCCTCGCAGGTCTTCCCCTGGGGAATCGTGATCTTTAACTGATTTTTCATTATCATTTCAGAAAGGGCATTGGGGTAAAAAGGCGGGATATTAAATACCTGTAACCCTGGAATCTGTGTTTCCACACTGAAACCCTGGGGGATTGTCAATATTATTTTTGGTGCTTTGGTCAATTTCTGAAGAATCTTAATACCTTCTTTTAAATCCTCTGACTCGGCCGATAAAAAATATTGCCGTGTTGAAGCGGCAAGGTCTTCATCAACTCCGGATATCACTATAGTATGAATCTTCTTTTCCGGATCAGTTAACGCTTTAAAAGGAGGTGCACCTGGTAATGATTTTAAAAACTGTGCTGCTGTCTCAAGTTCATACTTGTCAGCATGTTGTTCAAAATCATTAACTGATTCATCACTTTCATCCTTTTTTATCACCAGATATGTTTTGACATCACCAAATTCCCCCGGCAGGGACTCAATACTTTGTATCACCCCTGAAACAGGGGAGATAACATATTCCGTGCTATCTTTGTAAAGGGAAAGTTTTTCCCCTTTTCTGACACGGTCATCTTTTTGTAAAAGAGCTGTTCTTGCACTGTTAAGAGAATCATCCACCAGGAGTATAAAATCTGATGGATCAGGAACAATTTCCGGCCCTCCGGGGTCGGTTTCCACCAAATCATATTTCAGCCTGGGTTGAGATAATCCTGAAAAAGATCGTTTAATCATGTTTAATCCTCGTTTTGTACAATTTAACCATGCATTATGAGTTTAAATATATGAATCATAAGGATAAATCATGGTGCATGGCATGAATTACATTCCACCGGACCTGCACCGGAATCTTCATGGCAGCCTTTACACTGCATATGAAATGCATCTGATTTACCTGGCATATCATCATCACCAGTACCTTCATGGCATTGACTGCATTGATAAACCTGATCATCATCAAGATTGTGATGGCAATCTGTACATTCAAGTCCGTATTCATCAATATGCCCGGAATGTGCAAACAATACTTTACCTGCCTTGTTTTGAAACATTAACCGTATTGGTTGATTACCAGGTCCTGGAGGTGAAAATGCTGAATAACAAATAATTGATACAACAAAAAAAACAATCATTAGAAATATGGCAATTTTTAAATTAGGTTTTGGTGTCATACTACCCCTTCATATTATTAGAGTCTATTCTTCACACTCAGCAAAGTTACAACACAATCTCGTCATATATGAAAAATATATTTTTATCAAGAAAAAATTATAATTCTTTAATGGTATTATCAAAGGTCAGCTGATTTTTAAAATTTTGATCATGAAAGGCTTGTATTTCCAATCAAGAGCAACTTTATTATTTATTTTTTTAATTATAAAAACTCCTGCGGAAAACAGACTAAATCCAAAAAACATGGAAGTCAGATTCTGATCAATATCAAAAACAAAAGCCATATATTTTCCCGTTAACGCCCCGGCAAGCAGGAGAAAAACCGGAAACACATAGAGCATGAATGTCATTAAAAGAAGTGGTTTTGTCTGGACACCGACAACAACGCGGTCTCCTGTTTTTGCATTCAGGGTGTTTTTAACCTCAAAATGCATTGAATGTTTACTGTTTAATATATCACAATTATCCTTTGCCTCACATGCATCACATGCTGTTGCCCTGACTGTTTTTATCCAGGCAGTTGATTTTGTTGCACTTGTAACAACGCCCTCTTCTTTCACCATGGCATGTTCCTTTCCCCTGATTGATCCTGGTTTCTATTATTATATTTTAAATAATTCCAAGTCAATTTTTTTATTTTTTTCTTGACAAACCAGGCCGTCTGATATAGAACCTAAAGGTCTTTTGACATGCTCCCCAGTAGCTCAGTCGGCAGAGCAATTGGCTGTTAACCAATGGGTCCGCGGTTCAAGTCCGTGCTGGGGAGCCAAATCATAAATCAAAAAAAACCCCGTGAGATATCTTAATTCGTGGGAATAAAATTTATTTTGGCTTGACAGAATATCAATTTTCCAAGATTATATAACAATAAGAATTTAAAAAAATCGATGTTAAAAATCGCAGAATAAAAACCCTTGAAAGGATTACCACATTCCATGGATAGTATTACCAATAAAGTTATATTGACCATTGATGACGAATCTTATATAAGGCAGAGCATTAAAGCATACCTTGAGGATTTTGGATTTGCTGTTCTTGAAGCGGAAAACGGAAAAAAAGGCCTTGAAGTCTTTAATTCAAATAAAGTTGATCTGATCCTGCTTGACCTCAGAATGCCTGAAATGAACGGCCTTGAATTTCTAAAAACAATCAGAAAAAAATCGCCTGGCACGCCTCTTATCGTTGCGTCGGGAACAGGAAATATCTCTGCTGTCGTAGAAGCACTTCATTTTGGTGCATGGGACTATATATTAAAACCCATTGAAGACATGAATGTTCTTTACCACTCGGTCAGGAAATGCCTTGCTGAGAGCCGGCTTAAAGGTGAAAACAAAATCTACCAGGAGCGCCTTGAAGAGCTTGTGGCCGAAAGAACCAAGGAGCTTGAAGAGAGCGAAAAAAGATATAAAGTGATTTTTGAGCACACTGGCACGGCTGCTGTAATTCTTGAACCTGACCATACGATATCCATGGCTAACTCGCAATTTTGTGAAATTACAGGCCTTAAAAAGAGTGAAATAGAGTGGCACAAGAAATGGCATGACTTTGTAGCAGATGAACACAGGGATATCATGAATGAATTCAGCAGGCAGAGATATAAAGATGATAATTTAAAACCAGACCAGCACGAAATTATATTAATTGATAAAAACGGAAGCAAACGATACACATATGCTACTTTTGCTGTTTTACCCGGCATCGATAAAATCACAGTATCCCTCCTTGATATAACGGAAAAAAAAGAGGCTGAGCAAAGATCACAAAACCTTGAAAAACAGTTGAGAAATGCCCAGAAGATGGAAGCCATAGGCACACTTGCAGGCGGTATTGCCCATGATCTTAATAATATACTGAGCCCGGTTCTGGGTTATTCTGAAATGACCATGATGGATGTTGATCCGGAAAGCAAGGTTTATAAGCATAGTGAAAAAATCCAGAAAGCTGCCCTGAGAGCTGCAGACCTTGTCAATCAGATACTCTCCTTTAACAGAAGTAATGAAGAAGAGAAAAGACCGATAAAGATTCACCCAGTTGCCAAAGAGGCAATAAAACTTTTAAAGGGATCAATACCATCCACAATAAAAATAATAGATAAGATCAACAGAAATTGCGGGTATGTTGAGGCAGATCCAACCCAGATACACCAGATAATTATGAATTTATGTACCAATGCCTTCCACGCAATGGAGACAGACGGCGGAGAACTCACTCTTACCTTAAAAGAGGTAAGATTATCAAAAGATGATCTGATGAAACACCCCAATTTATCAATACAGAAATATATTGCGTTCCAGGTTTCAGATACAGGGTATGGCATGGATGATAAAACCCAGGAACGTATTTTTGATCCATATTTCACAACCAAGGAAGAAGGAAAGGGCACAGGACTTGGCCTTGCAACCGTGTACAGTATTGTCCAGAGCTACAATGGCGCAATCTTTGTGAAAAGCACGCCAGGCAGGGGAACCACATTCACCATTCTGCTCCCCATTGACTATTCAAAAACAAAAAAAGAGATAAAAAATTCAAAAAATAAAATAAAAAAGAATACAAAGGGTGGAAAAATCCTGTTTGTTGATGATAATAAAGATATTGTGGCAATGTGCAGGCAGGGGCTTGAGGCAATCAATTATAAAGTTAAGGATTTTTCCTCAAGCCTTGATGCCCTTAAGTTTTTTAAAGAGCACCACAAAACAATTGATCTTGTGGTTACAGATCAGACAATGCCTGACAAAACAGGTATTGAGCTTGCAAAGGAGATGAGGAAAATCAACCAGGCAGTCCCGATCATTCTATGCAGCGGGTATGCAGAAGCAGTTGACCGGAAAGAGATCAACATGGCAAAAATCAGCAGATTCATAAAAAAACCTCTTTCCGTGGATAAGCTCTCCAGTGCTATCCATAACATTCTTAACGGGTAATCCGGATTAACAGTATGGAGACCATGCCCAGCAAAACAATATTGATAATTGATGATGAAGTATATATCAGGGAAAGTGCCAGAAGCTGCCTTGAGGACTATGGCTTTAATGTCATTGAAGCAAAAGACGGGTGTGAGGGACTGAAAAAATTTGAAAAAGAACATCCTGACCTGATCTTATGTGACCTTCGCATGCCTGAAATGGATGGGCTTGAGGTGCTTGATGCAGTAAGGAAAAGCCAGCCGGAAACACCCATAATCATTGTATCGGGTGCAGGAAATATCAAAGATACTGTCAGGGCACTGAGACTTGGTGCCTGGGATTATATCATAAAACCGATACAGAACATGGATGTATTGTACCATGCAATATACAAAGCTTTTGAGCGAGTTAACCTTATCAAGGAAAAAGAGCGTTACCAGGCTAATCTTGAAAAGGCAAACAAGGAGCTCAGTATTTCCATTGAGACATTGCACAAAACACAGGATAAACTTGTCCAGGCAGAAAAAATGGCAGCATTGGGCGAACTTGTGGCAGGTGTTGCCCATGAAATCAACACCCCCATTGGTATTGGTGTAACTGCGGCATCATTTCTGGATAAAAAAACAGAAGAGCTTGAAAAAAAATATCGATCAGGGAATTTAAAAAAAAGCGAGCTTGAATCCCACCTTGCAATCTTAAAAGATATCTCCAGCACAATACTCATTAATATGGAAAGGGCAGGCGAACTTATAAAAAGCTTTAAACAGATTGCTGTTGATCAATCCAGTGAAAAAATCAGAACCTTTAATTTAAGCAGTTATATTGAAGGGGTTCTATTAAGTTTAAAGCCGAAATTTAAAGATACAAATCATACAATTACAACCAGATGCCCGGAAAAAATTGAAATAAGGTCTTTTCCCAGTGCTTTTTACCAGATTATCAGCAACCTTATCTTAAATTCCCTTATCCATGGCTTTAAAAACATGGACAAAGGCAGAATTGATATGGTATTCAATCTCAAGGATAACTATTTAAACTTTAAATATAAGGATAATGGTGCTGGAATGACTCAAGATCAACGTATGAAAATATTTGACCCGTTCTACACTACAATGCGCGGCCAGGGCGGCACCGGCCTTGGCATGTCCATTGTTTTCAACCTTATAACACAAACCCTGAACGGCACCATTGAATGTAAAAGCTCGGAAGGAAAAGGCGCAGAGTTTATGATCAGAATACCTGCCTCCCCCCATTCCCAAGCCTGAATATGGATAGTTGATTATGCATATAGTAACACCTTCCCGATGGTACCTTCATCCGCTTTTTATATTTACATGTTCCACCCTTGCCCTTGCAGCAGCCCTTCTCATAACAGTACAGTGGTACATGGAGATCACAGCTGGCCTTGAAATAGTCATTAAAAAATTCAACATCAATCCTGACCTTATATTCCCATCAAAGACAGGAATGATCCTCCTTGTACTGACTGCTCTTATCACGGTTGTTCTCACAGGTATTCTGCTGGCTTACATCTATTATCAGAAAACCGTTGATCTTTTCAGACTCCAGCATAATTTTATCTATAACTTCACCCATGAGTTAAAAACCCCGGTTACCTCATTGAAAATATACCTTGAGACCTTTACAAAACATGACCTTGGCCCGGAAGATATAAAAAAGTATTCAGAATATATGCTCCAGGATATAAATAAATTGACTGAAAATATAAACAGTATATTGAACCTGGCCAAAATTGAAAGCAGAAGCTATGGTGCTGAGTTAACAGATGAGAGCCCTGCAAGGCTTGTTGAAATTTTCCTGGACAAGAATGCCAAACTTTTTCACAATTGCAGGATTGAAGTTGAAAATAACGGAAATTACAACTATATATGTCCTGTTAATATATTTTTATTTGAAATGCTGTTGATGAATATTATTTCCAATGCAATCAAATACAATGAATCTGATACCCCGGTTGTAACAATCAGGTTCCATGACTCAAAGCATAAAATTATGATTGAATTTATTGACAATGGAATAGGCATAGAGAAAAAAGAGATAAAAAAAGTATTCAGAAAATTCTATCAATCCAAAAGAGGAGAAAAGGAAGGAGTGGATGGCAGCGGCCTTGGATTATATCTTGTATTCAACATTGCAAGGATCCATGAATGGAAAGTAAAAGCATCCAGTAACGGCCCGGGCAGAGGTTCAAAATTCACCCTTATAATCCCTAAACTTGATCCTGACGATTCAATAAGGAATTTTTTATGGAAACTTATGAAAAGAAACGAATTCTGGTCATAGAAGATGAGCAGCACATAGCAGATGGTCTGAAGCTGAACCTGAAACTCCAGGGGTATGATGTAAAAACTGCATCCAATGGCCAGGAAGGCATTGAACAATGGAAAGCATGGAAACCAAACCTGATTGTTCTTGATATTATGCTGCCTGTTATAAACGGCTATTCAGTCTTAAAAAAAATAAGACAAAAAGATGAAAAAATTCCTGTTCTGATCCTTTCTGCCAAGGGCAATGCCGAAGATAAAATAAAAGGACTGCTTTTTGGCGTTGATGACTATCTTTCAAAGCCCTTTGACCTTGATGAGTTCCTCTTGAGAATTGACCGTCTGATTAAAAAACAGACCTGGTATCACAATGAAAAAAATGAAAACAGCAGCCTGTTCCCGGAGAAAAACTACAGTTTTGGCAGAAATGAGATCAACTTTGTTACCTATAAGGCAAAATGCAGAACAGGCGAGATAACTCTTACAGACCAGGAAGTAATCCTTTTAAAAATATTTATCTCCAACAAGGGCAAACCCCTTTCCCGCAAAGAACTGCTCAAGGCAGGCTGGGGATATTCAAGTGATACATCCACAAGAACCATTGATAATTTTATTGTACGGTTCAGAAAATATTTTGAAAAGAATCCAAAAAAACCACAATTTTTTAAAAGCATGCGCTCTGTGGGCTATATATTTAACCATGGGGATGAAACCAGATAATTATATTTTACCGGCTGTACCACTCCTGCCCGTAACCATGGAGAGAACATAATCATCTTCAATCACCCTTGAAAACAAAGCTGCATCAACTCTTGAGTTATTATGCAATATGCTGTTTCCAAGGACCTCAACTCTATGCAGGCTTTCATTAAACCCTTGTCTGATATATTTTAAAAATGCCTCCTTGGCAGTCCATTTTGTTAATATACCCTTAACACTGTTATCCAGATCATTAATCTCTCTTTTGGTAAAAGCTGTACTTAAAAAGTTCTTATCCGGTTTTTTCCCAAGCTTTTCAATGTCAATACCTATATCAATACCACTGTCTGTACAGACTCCAACAGCTGCAATGTCACCGGAATGGGAGACAGATACCTTAATGTCCGGAAAATCCGGCAGAAACGGAGCTCCTTTTGTTTCATAGGCAATTTTGATTCCCCTGAACAGGTCAATACTATTTACATGGCAATGGAGGCAGCCTTTTAATAAGAATCTGCCTGACAGCCACTCTACCTGTTTTTTAATACTCTTAAAACTATTTAAAAGTTGAAATTCAGAGTCTGAAAGGAATGGAATTGAAAACTCCTGTGCATCAATTGTTTTATTTCTTATACCATTATAGTCTTTAAAAAAATCAGACTTTTTTCCCGGATCAAATAATAATTTCAGAATGGAAGATATCCTGCAATACCACAATCTTACTTCAGGTTCACTGCCTGAAATTAAAGATTCAGCTTTTTTTTCAATAAAACCTGTAAGTTTACTTTTCATATATAACACAGGCTACATGGTTAAATACCAATACAGAAAAGAATAGACACAGATCCAGTCTCCTGTTAAATCAACAGGAAATGACGTATAAACCTTAAATCCATATCAACGGGGTTAACATTCCCATACTCTTCTTCTATCTCATCAAACAGTTCATGTACAACAGTTATAAACTCTTTTTTCAGGTCCTTGAGATCCATCCTGCCTGCCTTTGAAACCCAGGACAGAAAATCTTCTCTTTTTATCTGTTCAATATCAGGCTCTTTTCTGCTTGAAAAAACAGACTGAAAAAATTTCTTAAAATCATCCACAGGGATTGGATTTAAGGAGTTGTCCATGCCAAGGTGTTCCCTTGCCCACAAGGTTAACAGCATGGATTTATAAGTTAAAATCCCGTGGGAAAACGATCCCATATCAATATTGAGCCTTCCAAGCATCCTGTCTGTCTCAATAAGCTTGTCCGCCTCAATGGTGACATCTTTGATTTCAACAAGGGATTTAAAGTTTCTGTAAGATTCTCCTGGTTTCAGGCCATCAAAGAAAAGAGGTCTTTCAAGCAGTAAACCACCTGTAATACCAAGCCATTTTTCATCAAGGAAACTTAAGGGAAGGCTGTTTTTATTCAGAAAACTTGTTCCATGCCATGTTTGCACTATTCTCCCAAGTTTCAGGATCTCACTTGAGCCTGCCCTGAATATATCTTCAAGAAAATAGCTTTCAATCACAGACCCCGGGTTATTAAGATCGGTTTTCTCAAGGCCGATGGAGAGATAACTGCATGTTTTTTCTATTACCTTTTCAATATCCTCCCTCCCATGTATCCTGACTCTGTCTGCTGAGATTACTTTATTGACCAGAAAAGCAAACTCTGACTGCAGATCAAAAAAAAGGTCACTTTTCAAAGTGCCAAGGGCCTTTGCAAAAAGATTGTCCTCCTTGATAAACTTTGATGGCAGCTGAGGTGCCATGGGGATATCCGGGTTCCAGGGCTTCTTTAAATCCTGTCTTCTCTTTCTAAACCTTTTTAAACTAAGCGGCTGATATACACCAATGGCCTCATAGGCTGGAAGGAATCCCTTTTCAGCAAGCCTTACATTTTTAAGTCTTAACTGCTCCTCCTCCACCTCCAGTGCAAGCACCCTTACTGTTTCCAGTAACACGGCATGGAATACAGAAATATCCATGTCTGCAACCTTGTCAAACATACTCACGATAAGATCCTGTGCAGATTCCCTGTTCTTATCAGAGTCTGCCCCGGGAAACCTGAAATAAAATTTATCATCAAATGTTATGAAATCATCTTCATCAGGCGGAACTTCATCATGCTCCCGTATTCTTATTTCAATATTTTTGAAGAAATAGTACTCCAGCAGATCAGGTTTTTCTTTAATGGTCCAATGCATCAGGCGCTCAGGAGCTGCCTGGAACAAAAGGTTCAAAGTTCTGGTCATATGGTTGATATCAGGTTTATCATCACGCCATATATCCATATCAAGAATATATTCCCACTGATCTGACGAGGAGAGTGCCAGCACAGGGATAAAATCCTGCCGGCCCACAGAATGCATCAAAAAGTAAAGATCCTGATCAGAAAAAGACTGGATAAGGGTTGCAGGCTGTGGCGAACTGAGTATTTTATCGAGGATTTCCTCTGGTTCCAGCATTAAAATCTCTTCACGCTGCCTTGAGAGCTTAAGCTCTTTTTTCCTTAGATTGGCAAGTTTATAATCTTTCATTTTATACTCGTTTAAGAATCATCTGATTCTCATCCTTAAAGCCTTTGTTTACATAAATTGATATAATGGGCAGCATGGTTATTATCTTTGAAATTGTTAAAATAGTCCAAAGCTTTAGAAAATCTTTTTGTATTCATCAAAGATACCCCCATACAGATATTCAGATCAAAATCGTCCGGGAAAAAGCCCAGGCCTTTTTCAAGAATGGATATTGCCTTTTCAAATTGCACTTTTTTCTGAAAAAGCATTCCAAGTCCCAGGTATGCTGTACGATCAGGACTGTATGCCAGAGCCTTTTTAAAAAGTTTCTCAGCAGTGGTGAGACTATCCCGGTTTTTCACATACCTGTTATCTTTATATTCCCCATGGCTGAATGTCATACCAAGTCTTGACAGAAATTCAGCATGCCCGGAATAAAGTTCAGGTTCATCAACAAGGTTAATATCTAAAGCAAACTTGTCAAGGTTTCCATAAAAAGTGGACTTAAGTTCTTCACCAAATGATTTTACATCTTCAAAACAGAGATCAGGATCAAACCTGAACCATGGAATATCCTCAATCCTCTCCTCCCATACTTTATCCGATACAAGCCCTTTTCCCTTTAATGTATTATAAAACCCGGTTCCAGGAAAAATCACAAGCATATAAAAAATTGCACCCAGGGGCTTTATTTGCAGAATAAGATCACAGCTCTCCTTTATAGTCTGCTTGTCTTCACAGGGGGAGCCATAAATAAAATAGGCTCTGGGAAGAATACCATAGGAAGCTGTCATGTGAAACGATTTAATGATTCTATCCCGGGTTACAGGTTTACCAAGTATTTTTCTGATTTTCACGGCACCACTTTCCACACCAAAACTTATCTGTATACATCCAGCTTTTCTCATGGAAAACAGAACCTCCCTGCTCACGAAATCCACCCTGGATATTGCAGCAAAGGTAATATCCATGTTCCTTGAAATAATCTCGCTACACACTTCAAGAACCCGTCCTCTGTCCATTGTAAAGGTATCATCTGAGATATAAAAATGAGTTACCCCTTTTTTATACAAAATTTCCATCTGGTCAACAAACCACCTGGGGGAATGAAAGCGCACCCTGCCCCTGCCCCAGAACCCGGGAGATCCGCAGAAGTTACAGCTGCCAGGGCAGCCCCGTGAAAAAGAGAGGTGCTGGAACCTGAAAAACCTGGCAGGACCTGGAAGTAGATCAAGGTCATCAATCAACTTTCTTGGCCTGGTTTTTATTATCTGGTTATTGCTCCTGTATAAGAGTCCGTCTATTGATTCAAAGGTTTCCACACACCCTGAATCGATCATGCTGACAAGTTCCAGAAAGGTAAATTCCCCTTCTCCTGAAACAATGAAATCAAGCTCAGGCAGAACTTCAAAAAGATGTTTTGATAAAAAAGTTGCACAGGGTCCGCCAAAAACTATTTTTACATCCCTGTTAATTTTTTTTGCCTCGCGGGCCGCTTCAAAGGCTGAGAATCTATTGGCGTTTAAGAGTGAAAAACCTATTATTAAAGGTTGTTCCTGTTCAAGTTTCTCCTTGAAACAGACAAGGGGGTGCTCCTGCAGTGCAAGGTTGATAATTTCCACATCAAATCCATGGTTAATTAACAGTGCACCAATGTAATAAAGCCCTGTTGGAACAGAAAAAACATCGTATTCATTGGGTCTCAGATCCAAAAGAGAAGGATTGACAAGGAAAATTTTCAAACCAGCAGCCTAGTATGATGCAATGATTATCTCTTCAAGCCCTCTTTTGGGAACATGGTGTACAAAATCTTTATCCCTGAAGTACTTGATGTCGCCATTATCACCGACCCTGTCTATTTGTGCCTTTTCAACCGGCCTGCCAAGGGCAGTTACAAGAAGTATCTCAAAATTGTCATTGAGTTTCAGAATATTCTTCAGCTTCGGATGATTTATTGCTGCAAAAATACAGCCTGCAAGGCCTTTATCCCTGGCCCCCAGCAATATTGTCTGGGCAGCTATTCCATGGTCGCACCAGAAATTTGATGCAATGGATTTATCCCCGAGGATTGTAATATAACCTGTGGGTCTCTCCGGAATATCCGGACCCGGCCAGTTTTTCAGATATGCAGCCCATTTAAGACAGGAAAAAATTTTCTGATTCATTTTTTCATCTGTGGAAAGAATATATTTTAAAGGCTGCATATTACCTGCTGAAGCTGACATTCTTGCAAGATCAATTAATTGAAATAGTGTTTGTTCATCAAGCTTAAATGAACTATCAAATCTCCTGCAGCTTCTGTTACTTTTTACAAGTTCAAAAAAAGACATGGTTTTAACTTCCCTTTGAAAAGAGTATTATTAAAACATCTGTTAAGGCATGTGTATATCAATCCATTCAAGTACTTTATCAAATTCAGAGGCAAGCTCTTTTAGTGCTTTTCCCCTGTGGCTCACCCGGGCTTTCTCATCCATTGTCAACTGGGCAAACGTTTTATCATATTCAGGATAATAAAAAACAGGATCATATCCAAACCCATTATCACCTGCAGGTTCAGGAACAATCAATCCATCACAACCTGCTTCATAGGTAAGTGCTGCCCCTGTTGGTACTGCAAGGGACAGAACGCATTTAAAAGATGCCTTTTTATTATCTTTATACTTTATCTCCTTTAGCAGCTTTTCAAGATTTTCCTGATCTGTTGCATTGGCTCCGGCATATCTTGCCGACCAGACACCTGGTTCGCCGTTCAATGCCTCCACAACAAGCCCGGAATCATCTGCCAGGGCTGGATAACCCAGGACCCTGGCAGTAAAAGATGATTTTTTATATGCATTATCATCAAAGGTATCACCATCTTCCTCAACCTCGGGAATGGGTCCGAAATCATCAAGGTTTTTTATTATTACCGGGAAATCCTTTAAAATATTTTCAATCTCCCGTGTCTTGCCTTTATTTCTGGTTGCAATTATTAACGTTTTTTTCAAAATTTCCCCCATACTGCTTAAAACCATTTCAAGGTTCATAAATATAAAACTATTTTCAGGGTAATATAAGGCAGGAGACATTCTTTGTAAAGGATATCATATGTCTGAGGTTATCACTCTTTTTTACCGGGCAGGGAAACAACAGCTGAAACCATATTACCGGTTCCATGGTACTCTACTTTATCAAAACTGTACATACATGCCATGGCAATACCACGGCCATGACTGTCAAAGGCTCTTTCCGGGGATATGTCAAGATAGTTCTGCCAGTTAAAGCCATCTCCCTGGTCCTGAATAATAAATTCAATATCATTATCATAGCAGTTCATATAGATCTCCACTGATTTTGCCCCATTCTCACTCAGGGATAATCTCCGTTTAATTTCCGATGCCCATTTGTTCTCTTTGTTCAATTCAGATTTTTCTGCATAGGATATCCCGAGATTTCCATGTTCAATACCATTGAGAATCAATTCCCATAATCCCACAACAGCTTTCCTTGGTTCGGGGCAGACACTTGATAAAAGAGCAGAAAGCTGCTCTCCCTGTTCAGGAGTAAAGACTTCAAATTCACCTTTTTTAATATAGGCAAATGCTTTAAGTACTTTATCTGCCTTGTTTTTAAGTTTTTTATATTTAATGGAATCAGAAACAGCTGCTGTTACAATGGCCCTGAGTTCATCACGCTTATAAGGTTTTGTAAGATAATAATAGGCACCTGCCTGGAGCCCTTCAAGGATCTCATCCTGCTGCTTCATTGCTGTTTGAAAAATCACTGGAACGGTCTTTAAAATGTTGTGGGATTTTATCTTCTTAAGCACTTCCATTCCGCTCATACGGGGCATACTGCGGTCCAGGAGGACTGCGTCAAATTTATCGGGGTTCCGGGTCAACAGATCCCAGGCTTCAAGCCCATCTTCAGCAGTGACAACTTCAAAATTTTCGTTTTTAAGATGGTATGAAATGATTTTAAGATTATAAACTTCATCATCAACAGCAAGCACCACGGCTGATTTCTTTTGCATTCACTACCCCTTCTGTGATTATTACATTTCTATTTCCATGCCCTCTTGTACAAAAAATACATCAATATCCTTTAATAGATCAGGATTACAAAGTTTTTCCGAAAGTTCATCAATTTTTTTATCTGAATAGAGCGGCTCATGGTGCACAAGGGCAAGCTTTTTTACCTCTGCCTTTTGAGCTGCCCGGATTGCATACTCCATGGGCGTATGCCCCCAGCCAATCTTTGAAGCATTATACTCTTCTTCAGTATATTGGGCATCATGGATAAGAAGGTCAGCTCCTGCAAAAAAATCACTAACCTGCTGATTCAACTCCTGTGCAATTTTCTCCCCCTCTTTACACCTTGCTTCATCATAATCAGGGGCATCAGGAGTCATAAAAAACAGGTTCTGAAATGGTTCAGTATCATAGGCAGTGCATATAACCTTATCTTTATACTCAAATCTATAACCAAAACACTTTATTGGATGATTCAATGATTTTGCAGTAAGTTTGATTTCATCATACCCCAGGTCAATTATCCCATCCTTTGAATCAATGTATTGAACACTGGAACTTAATTCAACATGATTAATGGGGAAATATTGATATTCCAGCTGTCCGCCCACAATTTTTTCAAGCTTTTCGTTTTTTACAAAATTGACAGGCCCGAATACCCTTAACTCTGTTTCAGGTATGAATAACGGTGTAAAAAAAGGAAAACCCATAATATGATCCCAATGGGTATGGGTTAGCAGGATATCGGCTTTTATCGGTCCTTTAGGGTAATCTTTGGCCATAATATCATTGCCAAGTTCCCTGATTCCAGAGCCTGCATCAATAATAAAAAGTCTGTCCGGGTCAAAAAAACGTATCTCAATACACATTGTATTCCCGCCATATTTAACGGTCTCAGGCCCCGGGCATGGTATTGAGCCCCTGACTCCCCAGAATTTTACTCGCATACTATGGCCTTCCCTACCCCTTTTGGGCTATATGTAAGAATTCTTTTGCTTTTTCAAGTTCATCAATAATTACTTCTTCCATATCCAGTAAACTGCCATGCCTGATATTCATTTTATCAAGCATGGTAATTAATAAAGAATCATCCAGATTAAATACCATATCAGACTCTCCTGTCAATTCATTACTCTCTTTTTCTTCAAGAGTTTTTGAAAAAATATCTGCAAGAGCAACAACCTGAACAAGCTTTGGGTTGTCTACATCAGCAGAAAAGGGAAAGTGGTGATAACATATGGTTTCATGGATAGCACCTTCAATACCCCATTTACCGGCAATCTGTTTTCCTATCTGGGAATGATTGACCCCAATGAATCGATTCTCTGCCCGGATAACTGCAACACCATCTTCTTTGACAGCTTTTTCCACAAGTACATTTTTTTTGGGAAAACAATTAATCAGAGGAATCTTGCCTATATCATGTAAAAGCCCTGCAACAAAAAATTCATCCCTGTTTTTTAATCCAAGTTCCGGCATTGATGCAATGATCTTTGCAGCACTTCCCACACATATGGAATGCTCCCAGAACGTATCAATGGAAGAAGTTTTATTGGACTTTGTCTTGTTAAGCGTGCCCAGGATTGCAGTGCTTATGGCAAGATTCTTTATTGTATTCATACCAAGCATTATAATTGCTTTGGTCAATGATGTCACTGAATCCCGCATGGAATAGTAGGCTGAATTTATAAGCTTGAGCACATTACCGGTTAATACCGGATCCATGGCAATTACCCTGTTCAAATCATTTGCAGTTGTGTCAGGGCTGTTACATACTTTTAATACCATTGCAATGGTTGTTGAAAGGCTTGGCATGTTCGCAATATATTTTTTAATTTTTTTTTCGCTGTCTGCTTCCAGAGTAACCATTGGCAATCCGATAACCATTAAAAAAATTTAAGAAAGTTTATACGTTTGATTGTTACGAAATTCTCATTACTATATTTAAAAGTATACAACACCTGAATTCATTATACAAACAAATTTTGTTAAATTATTATGAAAGAAGCCTTTAAGCTGATACTGCAATTATATATTGGTTTAAGCAGACATGGAAACCAGATTCACAAAAAAATCATTTGCAGACTGCGGCGATTTATGGTAAATTTAGAAAATAATTCCCCAACTTGTACGAAAGGATATAACAATGGCTATAAGATATAGACTGGGTTTAATTGTTGCAGGTTTATCACTCATTATTCTATGCATGTTTCTGATGACATGGTATACAACTTCTGCACAAAAGGCTGACAGCCTTATTATTAATCTTGCAGGAAGACAGCGCATGCTTTCCCAGAAGCTTGCAAAAGAGTTATGCTCATTTTCCGTTGCTGACAAACCTGAAAAAAAAAGCAAATTGCTGACAAATGTTAACAATACAATGAAAATTTTTGATATAACATTGTCTGCATTGATAGAATCAGGAAAAGCGCCGCTTACACTCGATATTGGAGGGGAATATGCCAATTGTCCAAGGGCAGTTGAACCTGTTCTTACCCAGTTGAATAAGGTGAAAAAAAATTGGGATGATTTCACCGTGCACATTGAACATCTCCAGACCAATAAAGAAGATCCTGCAGTATGTTTAAAATTTATAGAAGATAACAACCTGCACCTGCTCAAGGAGATGAACACAGCAGTTGTTATGCTCCAGAAACTATCTGAAAAAAAGGTTAAGCGCCTGATTATGTTTCAATTAATCAGTTTATGTGTGGGCATTGTTCTAGTGGTGATTACTACTTTCCAGATCTCCGGCATTGTTAAAAACCTGCTTCAGTCATCAGCCACTGCAAGGGAGATGAAAAAAGGTGATCTGACCAGAAGATTTGATACAGCAGACAAACCTGAGGAAAAACTCGATGAGCTGGATTTTCTTGGATATAATCTTAACATTTTCGCAAAGTCTTTGCAGAACAGCATGAAAAATATATATGCCGAGGCTTTAAGCCTTAACGACTCATCCAGTGAAATGAATTCAATTGCAATTGAGCTTTCAGATGAAACCAATAATTCTGCTGAGAAGATAACAAATGTTGCCCAGAATGCAGAAGCCATGAGCGAAGACATGAATGCTGTTGCAGCAGCCATGGAAGAGCTTACGGCAAATACCCAGCAGATTGCTGAATCAGCCGCCAGAATGAGCGACACCAGTAAAACAATAGCCCGGAATGCTGACCAGGCCAGCCGGATATCCGGCACAGCTGTTGAGAGGGTTGATTCTGCATCATCAAGGGTTGATGACCTTGGAGACGCTGCCCATAAAATAGGTCAGGTATCAGAGACCATCACAGACATATCTGAGCAGACCAATCTGCTTGCTCTGAATGCCACCATTGAAGCAGCAAGGGCAGGAGAAGCAGGAAAAGGATTTGCAGTTGTTGCCAATGAGATTAAGAGCCTTGCAAACCAGACCACCGAGGCAACGGAAAAAATAAAAGAAAATATTGACTGGATACAGGGTTCAACAGCATCAACTGTGGAAGATATCAAAGAGATTGCCAAAGTCATAAATGAAGTAAACAATATTGTGAAAAATATTTCTGCTGCTGTTGAGGAACAGACTGAGAATATCACTGAAATAAGCAGCAATGTATCTGAAGGTGCCCAGGCAGTTCAGGAGGTCAGTGCAAATGTTGCCAATACATCTGCTGCCTCAACTGAAATTGCCGAAGATATTAATGAAGTGAGCAGCTCAATAAGCCATGTTTCATCCAACTCAAGCCGCATTGCCAGAAACTCAGAACAGCTCTCCAGCCTTGCCCAGGAACTGCATGAAATGGTAGACCGGTTTAAAATTGAATAATCTTTACATCTGAAATATTTACAAACAAAAATGCTCCGGATGAATTAACATCCGGAGCATTTAATTTTTAAGCAATAAAACGGTTAACTATAACACAGTTACATTAGTTGCTGCAGGACCTTTCTGTCCTTCCTCAACATCAAATGAGACGCGATCCCCTTCATTAAGAGATTTAAAACCTGTTGCATTAATACCAGTGTGATGTACGAATACATCTTTTCCGTCTTCCTGTTCAATAAATCCAAAACCTTTTGAGTCGTTAAACCATTTTACAATACCGTTAGCCATATTGGCACTCTCCTGTAATAAAAAATAAAATAATACCAGTTTCTAACTTTAAGGCGAACCAACACTATTGTCGGGAATATAAACCTTTAGTTAAGGAAACCTTATGCATGCGCTTTACATAATACAGCGCAATCGTGATAAGAATAATCGGTATACCCTTAAAAGTCAAGTGATAAATGACTTTTATATACACTTTTAAAGTTTTTTTGAACTTTTCCTCAATTGTGGTGTCATTAATTATTAAGAAGGCAAAAATATAATATTGCAGGATTATTATCAATGTATAAGCAAGGGAGGTTAATATGAAAAGAACAATAACTTTAATTATAATAATGGTTTTTGTCTTTGCCATGACTGTGACATCTGCCCATGCCGGCGCTTCAAAGAGGCGCAGGCATCACCTTGAAGGATTTCTTCTTGGGTCAGGTGTTGGTTTTATCAGTGCCACAATTGTTAACAGGTTGCACAAAGGTCAGAAAAAAGCGTATATACCAGAGCAGAAGCAGAAAGAAACAAGACAGGGAAGATACTGCAGGGAACACGGTCAATGGAGTGACTGCCACAACTGCCCTGATTGTGATGACTATATGGAACCCGATGGCTACTGGACTGTAAAAAGAGTCTGGGTGCCAGCAGAATATGAAGACAAATGGAACCCGGGCCATTATAATAAAAGAGGAAAATGGGTATCTGGCAGGTATCAGAGATTTATTATAAGAAAAGGCCATTACAGGAAACAGAGGATCTGGGTTTCATGTTACTGATTATTTAACAACTTAAAGTGTTAAACCATAGGCTTAATAATTGGCATCAAATATTGATAATATTGAAGAGCATGACCTGGTTGCAAGATTGAAACAGGGACAGGAATGGGCATTTAATATCCTTGTCAAAAAATATCAGACCATGCTTTTAAAAACTGCCTATGGTATAACACTTGATAGAGAAGAGAGTCTTGAAATAGTACAGGATGTATTTGTAAGTGTTCACAAAAATATAAAAAACTTCAGGCAGGAAGCAAGCCTTGCAGTGTGGCTCCGGAAGATAACCGTAAATAACTGCCTGAACTGGAAAAGAAAATGGAAGAGACGTTTCCGGTGGGATCATCAGCAGATGGAAACAAAGGATGAAGCAGAACTTTTTAAAGCCGGAAAGAATGACACCAATCCGGAAACACTCTTCAGGGAAAAGCAAAGCGAGGAGCATATCATGGAGAGTATTGGGAAACTACCTGAAAAAATAAGGGTTGTTTTTGTTTTAAACACACTTGAAGGTATGGGGTACCATGACATTGCAAAACTCCTTAAAATAAAAAGGGGGACTGTGGGCTCAAGGCTCCACCATGCACGAAAAATATTATTGGAATCAATGGAAAATTGATCAAAGGCGTAAAAACCATGAAAAGAGCTTGTAAATTATATGATAAAAAGATAATCAGCTGTTTTGCCGACAATGAGCTCTCTTTAGAGAAAACCGTGGAAATATCAAAACATCTTGAAACATGTCCCGTCTGCAGTGATACTGTTGCAAAATACAGAAAATTGTCCGGGATATTTACCCACAATATATCAAAACAGGTTGATAAGATCGATAAAGCGCTTCCAGGGCTGAAGGTCATGGAAAGAATAAAGCAAAGGGAAAAATCTTATTATAAAAAAGTATTTGATTATTTCTTTTCAAAGTTTTACTTAAAGGGTATATCAGCTGCTGTCATCCTGGGAATACTGTTTATATTTTTCCAGGTGCTGCCAGGGCATAAAACACCTGTGGGAGGGATTGGCTCCAGTGCCATTGTTAATTCAATTGATGGAGATGCTTCATCAATAATGATCTTTGAAACAAAAAAAAACAGGCATACTATAATATGGTTTTCCGAAGCCTGATATTGTAAGGAGAAGATGTCATGAACAGATTTAAAAAAATATTTTTTTATTTTCCGGCAGTCTGCTGCTTTATTGCCCTGGCCTCTGTTTTTCCAGACAGTGTATCGGCTGAAAATGCAGTGGACACTGACGTGCTGGTAATTCATGCATCCCAGAACCAAAACCACATAGACCCGGAGCTTACCGATTTAGCCGAGGAATTGAGTTCTGTTTTTAAGTATACCTCATACAGGCTTTTAAAAACAAAAAATATGCGCCTTGGAAAGAATCAGACAGGCCGGGTTACCCTTCCGGGTAGACGGACACTATCTGTAACTCCGGTTAACATAACAGGAGAAAAAATAAAATATCAAATCACAATCCATAAAACAAAAAATCAAATCTTTGGTACCCAAATCATATTAAAAAACAACAGAAGCATTACCATAGGAGGCCCCAGGTTCAGAAACGGCTTTCTCCTGTTTAATATTACCGGCAGATCTTTATAAAAAAAACTTGACAAAAGAATCAGCCGGGAATATTTTATGACTGTCAGTCACGTTACACAGGAGGGGGTATGAGTATTGCAGACAGAAAAGCAAGGCAGTTTAAACAGAGGGAGGAAGATATTCTCCAGGCTGCCCTTGACCTGTTTTCCGAAGCTGGTATTGAATCTGTAACCATTGAAATGATTGCAGAAAAGGCAGAGGTTGGAAAAGGAACTATTTACAAGCATTTTTCAAGTAAAAATGAGATTTTCGGCTTTCTTGTCATCCGCCAGAGCAATGAGATTCTATCAGCCTTTGACAAGATTGATGTCAAAGCCCCGCTTATCACACAAATCAAACAGGTTCTAAGGCTCTTCTGGGACATAATTACAAATGACATAAGAAAATTTGCAGTGTATAGAAAATGCGATCAACTCCTGTTAATGGAGGATATGACCCCTGAGGTGTTAATGACTTTTACAAAGGCAAACCGTGAAAAGAACAGGCAGATAACAGCACTCATCAACCGAGGCATTAAAGATGAGCTGTTCAGGGATGAACCTGTTGAAAACCTTGTTGCTGCTGCTGTTGGACTCCTGACCGGTGTGTTTGACCTTATTTTTGCAGGAGAGGTTAAACCCAATGAACAACTATATCTGCTCATGGAGAATATGATCTTAAAAGGATTCATGGGATAAAATAAAAGGCTTGTC
The DNA here is from genome assembly GCA_964593725.1 of uncultured Desulfobacterales bacterium. Lineage (GTDB taxonomy): Bacteria > Desulfobacterota > Desulfobacteria > Desulfobacterales > Desulfobacteraceae > JAIOSM01. The sequence continues at coordinate 5,871 of CAZQJS010000022.1, read as the reverse complement.
CGGAACAATATACTCCCTTTGGGGAGTTTTTTTAAACGCCGGTTATGACCGCGAGTCATAATTAGAACATTGTTCTTGATACAAAGATGAAATTATTAATAAAAAGGTAAAAAAATGAAAATAGATCTATTTGTTGAAAAATCAGTGGTACGTTTCCCTGGTTTAATAATATCAGTTTTTATCATTATCGCCATATGGGCAGGAAGCATGCTCAGCGGCCTTACAAGGAATCCGACTCCCTATCTTCTGCCGCCGGATCATCCAAGCCGTATAAATCTTGAAAAACTCCAGCAGGACTACACAGGAACCAAAGAGAGCATATTGATTTTAATGGAAGCTGAAAAAGACATTTTCACCCATGGGACATTAACAAGAATCAAAAAACTGACCAATGCATTTGAAAATATCAATATTGTTACAGATAAGGATAGAGCACGGCTTCTGCAGTCAGCTGAATCAGCACCCGAAAGCTTGAAGAAAAAAATTACCATGGTGGCAGAAAAAAAGATAGATTCCAATACTTGGATGCTTGTGGACGAGATCTTTCAGGAGTTATCCCTGTCAGATAAAAGCAGCACAGAACTGAATGCAGCCCTCTCATGTTTCTCAGACAGGCTTTTCCCCATAATCAAAGTAACTTCCCTTGCAAATACAGATAATATCCTTGGCAGAAACGATGAACTTGATATAAGCACAATATATGAAGATGTGCCTGAAGATAAAAAAGAACTTGAAAATATTAAGAAAAAAGTTCTCTCAAATGAACTTTTCCACAACACCCTTGTTCAGGATGATCCCAGGTATACAAGTATTATAATTGAAATATCAACAAATGAAGATAACTCTGATGAGAAATATATGATCTATAAAAAGGTATTGGATATCATGGAGAATCGCATCCAGGGGCCTGAGAAATACTATATATCCGGGATGCCGGTTGTTACAGGCGCCCTGGGCAAAGTAATGCAGCAGGACACAAGACGGCTTTTCCCCATTGTGCTCATGATTGTTGTGGCATGCCTTTTTTTCACATTCAGGAGCATAAAAGGAGTTGCAGCTCCCCTTGCCGTTGTAATCCTCTCCCTTATTATAACCCTTGGCATACAGGTTTTATTCAATATTCCCATGAATATTGTCACAACAACCCTGCCTGTATTTATTCTATCCATAGGTGTTGCCGACGGTATTCACATTTTTTCCGAATATAGAGATAATCTTGAAAAAGGCCATGACAAAATAGAGGCTGTAAAACTCATGCTGCAGCATTTGACCATGCCTGTGATCATGACATCAGTCACAACAGCTGTTGCCTTTTACGCCATATCTTTAACTAAAATAGTCCAGCTCAGGCATTTTGGAATTTTTGTGGCAATTGGAACAATAGTTGCCATGTTTTTCTCACTTTTTTTCATCCCTGCCCTTCTTGTCCTTCTGCCTGAAAAAACAGGTGCAAAGGAGAAAAAAATATCAAATTTTGAAAAAATCTATACAAACCTCTTAATTGGTTTTACAAAGACAATGGTTGCAAAACCAAAACTCATTGGATCAACGGCTCTTGCTATTCTGATCATTGCATTGTTCGGGACATCAAAGGTAGTGGTGGACAACAACACAGCTGAATATTTTTTAAAGAATTCCACCCTATATAAAGCCACACAGAAACTAAACAGCGCTGCTGCAGGAAGTTCTGTGATCAATTTTCTAATCCGGGACAATTCAGGGGATGACCAGCCATTTAAAAACCCTGAAAACCTCAGAGCTGTTGATGATTTTGTCAGGTTTCTTCAATCAAGGCCGGTTGTGGGCAAAGCCCTTGGTTTGAATGATCTTATCAAACGCATTAATTATGTTATGAACAATGAAGACAAAAAAGCTAATATAATCCCTGGCATACCAGAGGGAGAAGATCAAAACAGTGCATCTGAAAATAAAATTGCACAGCTTTTGCTGCTCTATGAAAACGGAGGGGGAGATGTATTGACCGATCTCACGGATGATAATTATACAAGGCTTAATATCAGAGCTGTTGTTAAAAGCAATTCATCCAGGAAAATGGTTGAGCTTACCAGTGAAGTAAAAGCATTTGCAGAACAGAATTTTCCTCCGGGTCTGAGTCTTGATGTCAGCGGTCTTGCCCATGTTGCGGTTGACGCAACCCATGAGATTGTAAATGGTCAGATCATATCTTTATTAGTATCCCTTGTCCTTGTATTTTTCATGCTGCTATTTACCTTCCGGACCTTAACTTATGCATCCATTGCAATGGTACCCCTTATCATGACAATCTCAATCAATTTCGGCATCATGGGATTTTTCCATATCACTCTGGACATGGGAACAGCGATTATTTCAAGCATTGTCATAGGCATAGGTGTAGATTATGGAATCCATTATATTTCAAGGTTCAGAAAAAACAGGGAAAAAGGCATGGCTTTCTCTGATGCCTTAACCAATACAGTAAGCCACAGCGGCAAGGCAATTGTCTCCAATGCCGTAACCGTGGGGCTGGGTTTTGTTGCGCTTTTATTTTCCATTCTCACTCCCTTGATCATCATGGGTTTTATGATAACAATAACCATGCTTGTGAGTGCATTTACAACACTTGCTCTAATACCTGTTTTCATTGTTCTCCTTGAACGTTCCAAAGCTTCACAGACACAGGCAGGTGTAGAAAAACAGATAACCTTTAACCCCCAACATAATATTTAAAGAGGACAAAAAAATGAATGCAAAAAAAATTATACCCATGGCAATGATAATCACTGTTCTGTCTTTAATGACTATTTCAACTTCTGTTACGGTATGGGCCGGGGACAATATTACAGCCCCTGAGGTAATGAAAAAAATGGATAACCGGGATGACGGCCAGACAATGAGATCAGATATCACAATGGTACTGGTGAACAAAAAGAGACAGAAAAGAATCAGAAAAATTAAAAATATCTCCAAGGATTATGGAAAAGATACAAAAAAGATTGTTTTCTTTTTAAGCCCTGCTGATGTTAAAAATACTGCCTATATGTCTTTTGACTGGGATGATCCTGGTAAAGAAGACGATTCATGGCTCTATCTTCCGGCTTTGAAAAAGGTAAAACGCATTGCATCAAGTGATAAATCCAGTGCTTTTATGGGCAGTGATTTTTCCTATTCAGATATAAACGGCATCACAATAGAAAACTGGGACTATACATTTGTTAAAGAGAGCATGCTGGTTGACGGCTTTGACACATGGGTTATTCAGGGAGTACCAAAGGATTCAAAAAAGAAAAAAGTAATGGATGAAACAGGATATTTAAAATCACTGATGTGGATAAGAAAGGATAATTTCATGGTTGTCAAGGCAAAATACTGGGTAAAAAAAGGGCATAAAATTAAGTTCTTAAAGGCCGGTGATATCAAAAAAATAGACGGTATCTGGACTGCCTGCAAAATGACAATGATAACAACAGCAAAAGGCAGGGTAGAGCATACAACATTATTAAAAATCAGCAGCGTAAAATATAATACTGATATTGATGATGCCCGTTTTACAACACTCAGTATGGAGCGGGGACTGTAATGCATAAATACGTTCATAAGTATGTTATAAAAATATTCTGCCTTGTTTTGATCATGGCAATTGCCGGCACATCTTCAGGATTAATAACAAACTCCTTTGCCGATGAATTCCTTGATTCTGATTTTGAAGAATCAGACACATTTCCTGAGCTTGATCCGGATATAAGCTCCATGGAAGATACAGAATATAACAAAGATGACCCGGAGAACAGTCTTTCCAGGTTATCCCTGGGAGGTTTTCTGAAATTCAGAACAGAGTATGGATACAACAGGTACCATAAAAAACTGTCCAGGGTCGAAACCGCACTCTTTCTTGAATCTGATTATAAAATAAATGACAACTTGAAATTCAGGGGCTCTGTAAATGCCTTTTATGACTTTGCCTATGCCATTGAATCAAGGAGTGAATTCTCACAGGAGACCCTTGATGATAATGAATATGATATTGCCGTAAAAGAGTTTTTCCTGGATGGTAAACTTAGCAATCGGCTTTCAATAAAGGCAGGAAGGCAGGTGGTTGTATTTGGTGAGTCTGAATATGCAAGAATTCTGGATGTTGTCAATCCACGGGATCTGACCCGGCCCGGGCTTATCAGTATTGAAGATGCAAGACTGCCTGTGAACGTCATCAGATTATCATATTTTTCAGACAACTGGCTGTTTGATGCTGCAAGCACCCATGAACACCCTGGAAGTGATATTAACGGCGCAGGTTCAGATTTTGATTACTATGCTTCAATACGCAGGCCGGGAATAATAATCCTCAATGAAAAAAGGGGCAAAAGCGGATTTCGATCCCCTGGTTTTGCATTAAGGGCAAAAAAATCCTTTAACGGAGGTGACATATCCTTTGTTGCAGCAAACACCTATGATGACCGCCCATATCTTAACATTAAAGCCCTGACAGCATCAGGACTTGTTCTCCAGCCAAAGTACAATAAATACAGAACACTTGGTATGTCTGGAAACCTTGTTAAAGGTCCGGTTCTTTTTAAATTTGAGGGGGCATTCCAGAATAATATCAAGCTTATGCGCAATGATATTCTGAAAAAAATAAATGCAAAGGTTCCTTTTGCCGAAATAAAAACAACCAGAAAATCTGATAAAATAGCGCTGCTGGCAGGGCTTGAATACACAGGTATAACCAATCTCCGGATAAATTTTGAAGTGGAAAAAACCCATATACTGAGCCATGAACATTTTCTAAGTGATGAACAAAATGAGTACAGGACATACACACAGGCAACATACAGCATGATGCACAATACTCTTGAATTTGATATTCTCTGGGTATATTTCCATCCAGGTAACGGAAATATTCTGCGCCTGACAACCGAGTATGATCTGTTTGATGGGTTAAGCATACTTGCCGGAGCTGCCTTTTACCAGTCCAGGAGTGACTCATCAACCATTTACCCGTATAATAATCAGGACAGAATATTTTTTCAGCTTAAGTATAGTTTTTAAATTTTTCTAACAAATATCAATATAGTTTTTTTTTCTTCTCAAAAGCTTTATTTTTATCTTGACAGGATAAGACATCCCCTGATAAAAGCACAACATATTGTGCTTTTATCAGAGGAGGAGTAATATTTTAAACTTTGAGAATTTTTAATACTTGTTTTAGCAAAAAGCAGGTCTTTATCCTTATCCCATATCCCCAATATTCATCCTGTAACAATAATTGTTACATTACTTCTATTCGGAGATTTATGGAAAAGTCATGGCCTGTTTTCTGCTGTTTCTCCTGCAACGCTGGCACAGGCAGTAATTTAAAAAAAACCTGGCTTAAAAAACATGAGGAAGGTTTGGAAATCAGAGCATAAACTGTATTCACATTTATAGTAATTACTAAAATGCTCATCCGGGCATGTTTTATTAATTAGGATAGATTATTGGAATCTGTAAAGGAAAAATGGAAAAGTCAAAAAAATTAAAAGTACTCGGCCTGAATCTTGGGGCATCCACAGTATCGGTTGCCCATATTGAACTGTATCAGGGAAGTGAAAAACCACGTATTGTCAAAAACTCGGTTCATCTTCATGAGGGAAACCCAAAGGACGGCCTGGTATCGGTTTTAAATCATTATGACCTTGCCTCATTTGACAAAATAGCTGCAACCGGGCGTAAATTCTGCAAATTTGTAAATTTATCAACCATACCTGAACCCCAGGCTGTGGAATATGCCTATAAGTTTGTTAAACCAGACGGCATTTCATGCCCTGCTGTTGTTTCAGCCGGCGGTGAAACTTTTATGGTTTATACCTTAAGTAATTCAGGAAAGATATCCAATGTTTTAACAGGCAACAAGTG
>CAZQJS010000021.1:17731-43767 GCA_964593725.1 uncultured Desulfobacterales bacterium | reverse complement strand
CCTGGTCTGTTTGGGACTTACAAAAAAAAACTGAAACTCTACAATGTTTTTAAGATAAAAACCAGACCTGATCAATACTTTTAAAAAATAACCACCGGGAACTGCTGTTAAAAATCTCAGCAGGTAAGTCTTCTTTTAAGTCCTGTAAAACGTGTTTCAGACTTGATTTTGTTAATGGCCATGGCAAGGGCTTTTTTAGTTCCCACAATTATTACAAGTTTTTTCCCCCTTGTTACAGCAGTGTAGATAAGATTCCTCTGCAAAAGAATATAGTGCTGGGTCACCATGGGAATAATCACAACCGGATATTCAGAACCCTGGGATTTATGTATGGAAACAGCATAGGCATGTATGATTTCATCAAGCTCCATAAAACCATACTCCACTTCCCGTTTATTATAAAGAATAATCAGTTTCTGATCTTCAAAATCAATCTTTGAAATGATTCCGATATCTCCGTTAAATACAAGTTTTTCATAATTATTTCTTATCTGCATCACTTTATCATTTACACGGAACTCCCGGTTCCCTCTGGATATGGCTCTGGCTGCACCATCTTTTTGATTTAATGCCTTTTGCAGCTCAATATTCAAATTTGCCGCACCAGCAACCCCCCTGTGCATGGGTGTCAACACCTGGATATCATCCACAGGGTTAAATCCGAATTTTTTCTTTATCCTGTCTCTGGCAAGTTCAACAATTGTACTGACCACATCCTCCACTTCCAGGCGCTGGATAAAGAAAAAATCGCTTTCAGGGCCTGTATTAATAATGGGGAACTCGCCTTTATTTATCTTGTGGGCATTGACAATGATAAGGCTTTTCCGGGCCTGGCGGAAAATTGTGTCAAGCTTAACCACATTAAATATGCCTGACATTATAATATCATTTAAAACATTACCTGCTCCAACCGAAGGAAGCTGGTTAACATCACCTACCAGGATGACAGAACAAAAGTCCGGTACAGCTTTCAGAAGCTGATACATGAGATATGTATCAATCATTGATGATTCGTCAAGGATTAAAAGGTCGCATTTTAAGGGGTTGTTCTCATCCTTTTCAAAGCCCTGTTTTGCAAGAGAATATTTAAGGAGCCTGTGTATTGTTACTGCAGGATGCCATGTTGCTTCATTCATGCGTTTGGCAGCTCTGCCTGTGGGAGCAGCAAGTAAAATTTTTATGTTAAGTTTTTTATATATCTTGATAATTGCATTGATAATTGTTGTTTTTCCTGTCCCAGGTCCGCCGGTAATGACAAGCAGTTTTTCATTCAGGGCCATGGTTATTGCCTGTTTCTGCATTTTTGCAAGTTTGATTACAAGTTCTCCCTGTACCCAATCAAGGGCTTTTTCAGTATCAATACTGCGAATACTGGATCCCTGGGATTTAATCTTTTTCAACCTTGAGGCTATGCCTTTTTCACTGAAAAAATATTGAGCTAAGAATACATCCTTTGTAACTTTTTCTTCTCCAGGCATTAAAGGATTTTTTACATCTTCTATTATTATTTTTTTATTCTGCCTTGCAATGTCAATTGCTTCAACAATGCGCTCTTTGCCAGTCTCAAGCAGTTCCCCGGCCTTGACAATCAGGTCGTCATAGGGATAACATACATGGCCATCATTGGATAAAGAGTGAAGGGTATATAAAATTCCCGATTCTATTCTTAATATTGAATCCCTTTCAATCCCAAGTTTTTCCGCTATTTTATCTGCTGTTATAAATCCTATGCCAAATATATCATCTGCAAGTCTATAGGGGTTTTCAGTAACAATTTCAATTGCATTACTGCCATATTGCTTGAAAATTTTTGCAGCATAGGCTGAACTTACGCCATGGGATGATAGAAAAAGCATGACTGTCCGGATCTCTTTTTGATCCTCCCATGCCTTTTCTATCATTTCAACTCTCTTTTTTCCAATACCGGGCACTTTTAAAAGCTTTTGTATATCGTGCTCAATGATTTCAAGGGAATCTTTTCCAAATTTTTTTACAATTCTTTTTGCCATTACAGGGCCAATACCCTTGACAAGGCCGGATCCAAGATATTTTTTAATACCAAATTCCGTGGCAGGAACTAAGGTTTTATAAACATCAACACTGAACTGGGTGCCGAATTTCGGATGATCCACCCATCTGCCCTGCATCTTCAATATTGCACCGGGTATTGGATTTAAAAGACTGCCCACAATTGTTACAAGATTCTGCTCGCCCCTCACTTTAACCCTGCATATGGCAAAATTATTCTCTTCATTAAAAAATGTTATACGTTCGATCTGGCCTGTAAGTTCACTTTTCATTCTGAATTTACCGCCTTTTGAATCAATTGGGCAAGTTCACTATATTCCACAGGTTTCTTCATAATTGAATACAGGTCTAAATCTATATATTCATTGGAAGAGATTGCAGAGACATCCCCTGAGCAGATGATGATTTTAACCTTTTTATCCCTCTTTCTTATTTTCCCTGCAAGCTCAATACCATTCATCACAGGCATCTTATAGTCTGTGACAATAACATCATACAAATCCTTTTCAACTTTTTGAAGTGCCTCCCTGGGAGTGGTATGTGTGTCAACTTCAAATCCAAAAGTAGCAAGAAGTTCGCCAAACACCTCTGCAATCACTTCTTCATCGTCCACAAACAACACCCTTCCCCGGCCTGATATCTCAATTGGCTTGTCATATGTCTCTTTTTTTTCTTCTTTCCTGTGGGTCAGAGGAATATATATTTTAAATACCGTACCTTTGCCCTGTTCACTTTTAACCTGGATTTCTCCTCCATGGGATTTAACAATACCATGGACAAGGGAGAGTCCAAGGCCCGTGCCTTTGCCCTGCTCTTTGGTAGTATAGTACGGATCAAATATCTTGCTTAATATTTCAGAGGGGATACCCTCTCCTGTATCACTTACCATAAGTTCAAGATATTCACCCTTTGGAAGATAACCTGTGGAGGTTCTTTTACCTTCAGTCTCAATGGATGACAACGAAACCCTGAGTATACCGCCATTCTTTTCCATGGCATCCATGGCATTGTAATAGAGGTTCATAAGGATCTGATAAATCTGTGTTGAGTCTGACAATATCCTCATGGATTGAGCATCTATGTTCTCCTCGATTTTGATTGTCCCGGGAATGGTATTACTTATGAAATCTGTAACCTCCTTCACAACCGAATCGATTTTAATGGGTGCAAGTGCATCTTCCCTGTTTTTCCTGCTGAATGTCAGTATCTGATTAATTAAATCAGTTGCACGTTCACATGCCCCAATTATATTTAAAAACCTTTTTTCATCTTTTTTTGAACTATTATCATGATCCATCTTTAAAATCTGGGCATTGCTTAAAATAGCAGAGATAATATTATTAAAATCATGGGCAATTCCTCCGGCAAGATGCCCGACTGCTTCCATTTTCTGCACCTGAAGCATTTTTGCTTCCAGCATCTCTTTTTCTTTTCTGTGTGTAATATCATGAACTATACTGTCAATTGTAATGATGGCACCGTCTTTATCTGTCTTGGCCCTTGAATTTATTGAGACCCACTTTGATTCTTTGTTTCTGCAATGCAGTTGAGCTTCAAACTCATTGACCTGTCTGTCAAGTTGTAATTTCTCCCAATATTGCCTGAAAACCTGCTTTTTAAGGAAAACCTGATCCCACCCCCCTGCTATGAATGAATCAAACTCATTGGAAGATGAAAATCCCAGCATCTTACCAAGGGCAGGGTTGGCAATAAAAGAGTTATTTACAAATGAGACCTGGACTATGCCATCCAGTGAATTCTCAAAGATTGAGCGGTATTTCTCTTCAACAATCTCAATATCTGAAAATGCATTGGAAAACTTAATAGAAAGGTTTAAAGAGTGAAAAAGCATGAAAAAAAATAACCCGAGAGGTGCCGTAAAAAAAGAATTGATCATCTCTTTTGCAATGAGAATATCATTAATGATAGCTGCAATCCCAAGAGCAGAACCGGCTGCAACGAGCAGAGCCCCTTTCCGCTTTTTAAGAACCGCCTTTATAATTATATAAGCAAGGTAGAAAAGGGTAATAAGTGTTATAATCTGATAGGTTCTCATAGTATGGGAGAAAATCTGGGGAGGTGTAAATATGACAACCAGACTGAATGCAGCCGCAAGGACCATGCTGATTTTTGATGCACCGGGCAATGACTCTTCAGGATACAGACTATTGAAAAAAAGTACTAACAGGGATATTGCAAGGTAAAAACTCAAGTACACAAGTTTATATGAAATAAACCAGCTGAATTCAGGGAAAAGAAGATAAAAGGTATTGGCACCAGTAACAGAAGTTCTTACCACGGCAGCAAGGCATAATGCACCAAAATAAAAGGTTGCAATCTCTTTTCTGCGCTGAATAAAAAGGGCAAAATGGTAGAGTCCCATCATAAGGATGGAACCCATCAGAAACAGATCAAAAGCAAATGACTTAATCCTCTGCTCCAATATCTGTTGAAAAAGTCCTAATTTAATGGGGAGCCAGGGGCCGCCGGATCGATGGTAAAAATTAGAAACCTGTAATACAAGCTGGCATTTATTTTTTTCAGGGACAAACCTGAATATTTTAGTTAAAGACTTTGGAATCATCCCTTTTTTTGTTTCAGCAACCTTGCCAGCAGTAACAAATTTATCATCCACCCAGAGCTTATAGGCAGTGGAGATGGGCTGTATATTTAATGCATAGGCACGCCCTTTTTTTAATTTTATTATAAGCCTGTAAGTTGCATACCCATGTCCTGGAAAGGCATTATCTCCCTTTAAATAATAGTTCCAGGACCCGGGAATCTGAAAAATTCCGGATCTTAAAGCTTGAGCACCTTTTTTAAAATCCCCGGGAGTTAACAAATGATTATAATAGAACTCCCATTCACCAGTTAAATTTACTATCCCGTCTTTTTCAAAATTCCAGGAAGATAAATCAATAATGCCCTTTTCTGCCCTGACTCCATCCCTGGCTGCCGCAGGCATAGAGATGATAAAGGTAGAAATAAAAAGGAAAATAACAATAAAACAAAATATTGGTTTGAAGCGCATTATTTATCCTATTGCTCAATTAAGCTCAATAAAATTGATAAATGCACTGTATAAACAATGTCAATATTTGTAAACAAAATATTACAGCTTATCTTCCCTTTCAGCCAGCACCTGTTTTAATACGGTAAGTGCGCTGTTGCATGCAGGCACCCCTGCATAGATACTTGTCTGGAATATTACCTCTGCTATCTCCTCCCTTGTGCAGCCGACATTAAATGCTGCATGGATATGCAGTTTCAACTCTTCTGGTTTTGATAAAGATGTTAATGCAGCAACTGTTATAAGCTGTCTTGTTCTGTGGGGGATCTTCTTTCGTGAGTACATTGTTCCTGTGATGTAAAGAGACATATCCCTTGCAAGATCTTTATCAAACTCTTTCCATAGATTATATGGTTTTTCTTCGTTCTTTATACTGCTGAAATAGAGGTCAGCAGTTTCCCCGGTTTTTCTGGCAAGCTCTTTTTCATCCATAGCAGGTTTTCTCCTTTTAACTATATCTTTTAACTATACCTTTTTATCTTTACAATAGACTTTATAACCAACCGAATTTAATAAAAAATATAATGCAGGCTGAAAAAAAATCAATGTTTAACAGCCTGCATTTTAATCTGGTATGATAAATATCTGCTATCGATTGGCTTTTCTTATGCCAAGCTGATCAAGGGCAATGATCCATTTACATATATTTGCAGAACCTTCCACCATATAATAGGTTGGTGCATCCTTATAATACCTTGCAACGGGATACTCAGGTGAGTAACCATAGGCGCCAAGAATTCTCATGGCAAAATTTGAACATTTTGTTACGGTCTCTCCCACAAAATATTTGGCCATGGCAACATCAAGGCCGTTGTTTATCTTACCCTGGTCCTTAGCCCATGCAGCCTTATATACCAGCATACGTGCAGCTTCGATCTCTGTTGCCATTTGTGCAACCATGTCCTGATTCATCTGGAATGAACCAATCTTTTTTCCAAACTGTTTTCTCTCATTACAATATTTAAGAACAGCTTCAAGACATGCCTGAGACAGCCCTACACCTCCGGCAGCAGCCGAGAGCCTTGTCTGATTCAGGGAGGAAAAGACTATTTTTGCACCATCGCCAGGCTTACCCAGAATATTCTCTCTGGGGACCTTGACATTATCAAGGAATAATTCACCCGTGGGTGAAGAGTGGGAGCCCATTTTTTCAAGGGAGGATGTTTTAACACCTTTAAAATTTTTAGGTTCAATGACAAATGCTGACAAACCTCTGGACCCTGCTTCCTTGTCAGTATATGCATAGTAAATCAGGGCATCTGCACAATCTGCATTGGATATCCATGTCTTTGAGCCATTCAAAAGCCAGTGATCACCCTTGTCCTCTGCAGTTGAGACCATGGCCATAACATCCGAACCTGCATCGGCCTCAGTAATACCAAATCCGCCCAGGTATTCACATGTGCAGAGTTTCTCAATATATTTGTTTTTGGCTTCATCTGTTCCATATTTATATATTGTATTTGCACATCCAAGCACTTCCATGTTTACCTGAACCCTTAGAGATGACGAGGCTTTTGCAAGCTCCTCTGTAACGATCATTGCTGCAAGCCAGCCCTCTTCCATCTCTGATCCGCCGTACTCCTCCGGAATCACAGTACTGAAAAACCCCATTTCACCCATGGGTTTTAATACCTCTTCATGGGGCAGATAATGATCTTTATCCCATTGATCTGCATTGGGAGCAATCTCTTTTTTTGCAAATTTTCTAACTTCCTTCTGGAGCATTGAAAGCTCTGTTGACAACTTAAATTCCATTTTTTTCTCCTTAATTGTTTGATATGCCAATGCTGTTATAACCCATACTTTCTGAAAAAGATTTCGCAACACTGGTCAAAATATTTATACACTCATCTAAATACTCATCTTTAGAAAACCGTATCCCGGGAATGGCAAGGCTTAAACTTGCCAGCACAACCCCTGAATTATCAAATACAGGGGCACTTAAAGATCCAAGGCCAGGGGTCCTCTCACCAAGACTTTTTGCAAAGCCCTGCTCTTTTATTCTCTTAAGTTCATCCCGTAACTCTTGAACATCTGATATTGTGTTTTCCGTGACAGGTTTTAATATGGTTGCTTCAATATAATTGTCTATAAACTCCCCGGAGGAAAACGCAAGGAGACACTTTGCAGAGGCACCTGCATATAGCGGCGACCTGTTTCCCACAGGCATGCCTGCCTTAAGATTCCTGGGAGATTCAATTGTATCAATGCATAAACGGTGGCCTGCTTCAATGATATTGATATGTGAGGTCTCTTTGGTTTTATGTGCAAGCTCCTCAATAAAATGCCTTGCAATACCTGTAAGGTTGTTTGACCTTTGAAGGGCCTGGATAAAACTGTAAAAGATATTACCTATATAATATTGCCGGTTACCTGGATTCTGGCGTACAAAATCATGTTTTTTTAATGTTTTTAAAATCCGCTGGACAGTTGCAGGGCTGAAACCAAGTTCACTGCTGAGTTCACGTATACCATGGGTTGCGCCGCTTTGCCGGAACTTAAGTAAGACTTTTATTGCTTTTTCAATGGAATTGAGACTATTGCTTTTATCTTTGTTCATATTAAAACCTCACTTAAGTATTAATCTTTCAGGATCGGATTTTTTCCGCAAAGCGTCAAGTTCAGCCTTTGAAGGAGGATTAATCTCATCTGCCCTTGAAACATCAATGTCAAAACCGACATTTTTCTTAATATCTTCCGGATCAATACCAGGATAAAAATATGTTAAGTAAATTTTTTTTGAAATGTCGTCAAAACCCATTATCCCTTTATCCGTAACCACACATGACGGCCCGTCTGCCATCAATCCTGTTTTCCTGCGCCCGTCCGCACAGGAGAGCCATCCCGGACTTGTAATATAATCAAGTTTCTCCACAAATTTTCTCTTCTCAAGCTTCATGAAAATAATTGTTCTTCCCACAAAGGAAGCAACATCACAGGCACCGCCGCTGCCGGGAAACCGGACATCTGGTCTTTTATGGTCACCTGTACAGGTGGAATTTAAATTGCCGTATTTATCAATCTGGGCAGCACCGATTATCCCTATTATATTTTTACCAGTATTACGGTTCTGCATGAATCCAAAGGTATCTGCAAGGGTGCAGTACCCTGAAGCATTATGCATTACCCTTGGGTCAGAAACTGCCAGAGGCAGCTCTTCAAGTTCTGAATCCACGGCTCCTGTTTCAAAGAAAATTATACTTTCCGGAGCATGCATATGTTTTGCTGCTACAGCTGCAAGGATTGAAATACCGGTTCCACAGAAGACAATGTCATCATTTTTAATTTTTCTTGCTGCTGCAACAACCATCATCTCTCTTGGAGTATATTCCATCATTTTCTCTTCATTCCAATGCAGTAGCCTGTTTCTGAATCTGCCTTAATCCTTTCAATCCCGGAATCACCTGCCACCTTCCCGATGAATTCATTATGATCCCGGCTTGTCAGAATATAATCCTTAATATATTTTAAAAATTTATCATCATCTGAAGCTGCTGCCTTATACCAGTCAAAAAACAGAGGATCGTAATCATAATACTTAAAACAGGCCGTAGGGTATGCACCCATGGGTATATGGACAACTGCATCAACGCAAAAAGATGGTATCTGGTTTGAACCCGGGTCTTTTTTTAATTCATCCATACCAACAATCTCTTCTGTGGTAACAATAACGCGCTTTGATGCCTTTGCCTGCTCAACATCGGCAAAGGTCAAACCTTCAATCTTTGTACATCCATCTGCATGTGCTTTCTGGGCATGGATAATTGTTACATCCGGGTTAACAGCAGGCAGTAAAACAACCTGATCTTCATAACCCTCTGGAAACTGCTGCTGATTCCGGCTGTTTTGTTGACAAGGGTTCAGGCTCTGCTTTTTTGAAAAAGGATTCTCCATCACTAAAAGCTTTGCATTGGAGATTTTCTCTTCCCGGTTTCTTAACCCGGTATCAAATCCCCATTTTTCAATAATATCAGTTCCCAGGGAGGAGTATGTCGGTATAAAGGGAATTCCCATGGAGCCTGCCAGGAACCTTAAGGCCATCTGATAGTTGGAATAGTCTTCCACCTCAAGCATGCCCTGTTCCACTTTTCTTTTAAAACAGAAACATGTGGGGGCAAACCTGCCATTTCCAGAGTAGGCAATTTCAACTCTTTTTACAACCCCTGCCCCAATAAGCTCATCCAGACCCTGGCCATTGGAATGGGCATATACATGGAGGTCCTTTTTCCCCTGGCGTATAATCTCATGAATACATGCCATGGGATTACGGCTTATGGTGAACCCTCCAATGGACAGGTGATCCTTATCCTTTATATAAGCCTTTACAGCCTGATCAATAGTCTCTATTTTGTTTTTACAGGTATTCATAATTTCCATGGCAACTGTTTTGTATATCAAAACGTTGTTTCATAATATGATCTATCATAAACAAAAAGTTTATTGCCTTGTCAAGGAAAAAATAACTTGACATATCATTTCAAGTATTACATTTTAAATATATTGAACAACGTTTCATATAGTAAAACAGTAAAAAGTACAATGAAAAACATTAATATAAGGAGAAATTATAATGAGCGAAGATGTATTGGCACCAATGGCTGGTAAAATCATAAAAATGAACATTGAAGTCGGTTCAGAAGTTGAAGAAGATGAAGAGATCATCATCATAGAAGCCATGAAGATGGAAACACCTATTTTTGCACCATGCGATGGTAAAGTTACAAAAATAATGAAAAAAGAGGGTGATGAGATCGAAGAAGATGATCAGATAGCCACCATCGAATAGATAGAACAACAAAGATCAATACAACATTTTAAGGTCAGGAGCACTTAAGATCATGAGACCATATTTTGAAAAGATGGACCCCTTTGGAAAAGAACTTAAAAAAGGGGAAATCAAAAGAACTGAAGACAATATAAAAGAGATAAGAGGTGCCGAAGAAGAGATTGAAAGGGAAGTCGAAAAGATAAAACATGTGGGGCTTCCCACAGAAAAAATAAACTCCCGGGGCCAGATGACCATCTGGCAGCGCCTTGATTACCTTGTTGATGAAGGAACCTGGTGCCCTTTGCACTCTCTTTATAACCCCATGGACAATGAAGAGGGAACCACCAATGTGGTTGACGGTATTGGCAAAATCTCGGGAAAATGGGCAGTCATTATCGGATTTGACAATAAGCTCATGGCCGGCGCATGGATGCCGGGGCAGTCAGAAAATATTTTAAGGATTACAGATCTTTCAAAACGCCTGAATCTACCCCTGGTTTGGATTGTAAACTGCAGCGGAGCAAAACTTCCGGAACAGGAAAAATTCTATGCCAACAGAAGGGGAGCAGGCACCCCTTTTTTCAGGCATGCAGAGCTTGAACAACTGGGCATCCCGGTTCTGGCCGGCATCTATGGCACAAACCCTGCCGGAGGTGGATATCAGAGTATAAGCCCCACAATATTGTTTGCCCATAAAAACTGTAATATTGCTGTTGGAGGAGCCGGAATTGTAAGCGGCATGGCACCCCAGGGCGGCTTTGACCTTGATATGGCCGAAGCACTCATTGAAAAGGCCAAAACCCATAAAGCAAAACCTCCCGGAAGCGTGAAAACCCACTATGACGAAACAGGTTTTTTCAGATATGTCTATGAGAAAGAGGAAGAAGTGCTTGATGGATTAAAGGATTATATGAAGGATATTCCATCCTATAATCCTAAATTTTTCAGGGTTGCGGAACCAAGGGACCCTGCCTATCCGGAAGATGATATCATGAGGCTTCTGCCAATAGAACCCAAAAGAATCTATGATTTTGATCAGATATTGTCACGCCTTGTAGATGGCGGAGAGCACAGCGAATTCAGACCTGGTTACGGACCTGAGGTATATACAGGCCTTTGCAAAATCGATGGGTTTTTAATGGCCTGTATTGGCAACCGCCAGGGATACCTTGGCAAAGGATACCCTGAATATGCGGATTACCCCGGCATAGGCGGCAAACTCTACCGTCAGGGATTGATTAAAATGAATGAATTTATCACTCTGTGCGGCAGGGACAGAATCCCAATAATGTGGTTCCAGGATACATCCGGCATTGATGTTGGTGATATTGCAGAAAAGGCAGAACTATTAGGTCTTGGTCAGTCCCAGATTTATTCCATACAGCAGACAGATATCCCCATGATGCTTGTGGTCCTGAGAAAAGGCTCTGCAGCAGCCCATTATGTAATGGGCGGCCCGACAGCCAACCGGCACAATGCATTTACCCTGGGAACCGTTGCAACGGAAATTTATGTCATGCATGGTGAAACAGCGGCAGTTGCAAGCTATGCAAGACGTCTGGTCAAAGAAAAAGAGGCAGGACACCCCCTTGATCCGGTTATTGACAATATGAATGCCCTGGCAGACAAATACCACAGAACATCCCGCCCGCTTTTCTGCGCAAAAAACGGTCTTGTTGATGAAATAGTAAACCTTAAAGATTTAAGAAAATATATGGTGGCCTTTGCAGGCGGTGCATACCAGAACCCAAAATCCATATGCCCCCAGCATCAGATGATTCTGCCGCGTATTATCAAAGGATAAATTAATTATATCAGGAGAAATAAATATATGGCTGAGGAAAAATTTATAAAAATTAAAAAGGAAAAACAAGTTGCCAGAATCACCCTTGACAGACCAAAACACAATGTTCTCAATATTGAGATGATGAAAGAACTTAATTTAGAACTTGAGAAAATTGCAGGTGATGATGATCTTAAATGCGTGGTGATCACAGGAGAAGGCAGAAGTTTTTGTGCAGGTGTTGAAGTGCTTGATCACACCCCGGAAAACGTTGATGAAATGGTCAGCGTATTTAACAGAATTTTCGAACTCATCAACCTGATTGATATTCCTGTAATAGCTGCTGTCAACGGTGCATGCCTTGGCGGTGGACTTGAACTTGCCATTGCAGCGGATATTGTGATTGCATCTAAAAAGGCAATCCTTGGTCAGCCTGAAGTGAAACTTGGTTTTTTTCCGCCCTATGCTGCCATCCGGCTGCCGGAACTTGTGGGAACAGCCAAAGCAATTGAAATATGTACAACTGGAAAAAATTATTCCGGAACCGAAGCAGAAACCATGGGATTTGTTTCAAAATGCGTTGCCCCTGATCAATTTGATGAGACTGTGGATGCCTATGTTAAGGAGATTGCATATGCAAGCCCCCTTATACTTAAAATGAATAAACGGGCAGTTAAAAGACACATTGGCACAAATTTTCACCAGGCAGTACAACTTTCCAGTGACTACTTTTTAAACACTCTCATGAAGACAGAAGATACCCTGGAAGGCCTGAAAAGCTTTGAAGAAAAACGAAGGCCTGACTGGAAAAACAAGTAAGCTGTAACATGATAATAGATGCCCATGTCCATGATTTTACATTAAAAATTGTGGAAAATGTAATTAAAAAAAAAGAGATGGCATCGCTTTTATCCCTTGAGACAAAACAGGCAAAAGAGCGGTTAGGTATTGCAGCCCTTAAAAACAGAATGAAGGTTTGTAATATTGATTCTGCTCTTTTGCTTCCCACTGCACCTGCTGATAAAGTTGAAAAAGTAAATTCAGATTTTATCAGAACTGCTGGGCCACATGAAAATATTTTCACGGCTGGAACACTCCACCCGGAAAGCCTGGATATTGACGGGGAACTGGAACGCCTTGCACACAATAAGATAAAAGCAATTAAACTCTGCAGTTTTTCCCAGGGATTTGATCTCAATTCTGTGAAGGCATTCAGACTGTTCAATGCCATTGAGACCTTTAATTTTAAAAATAGTTATTCGTTTTTCATAATATTTGACACATTCTTCCTTGCCCATGATTTTTTTGGTACAGACCTTAAAAACACAACCACACCTGTAAAAATCAAAACCATTGTAAAAAAATATCCGGGAATAAACTTTGTTGCTGCACATATGGCAGGCCTTACAGCACCATTTCAACAAATAAAAAAAAATATTATTCAATATGACAATCTATATCTGGATACCTCCAATGCAACCCATACACTTTCAAAAGACCAGTTTGTCGAGCTGTTGATGATACACGGCCCTGAAAGAATTATATTCGGGACAGACTGGCCCTGGTTTGACTTTAGAAAAGAATATAAAACAGTTGAGAAGCTTGCACACAGGGCAGGATTTTCTGGGAACCAGAAACAGATGATCTTTGGAGGCAATATTTACAAGCTTCTGCAGTAGATGACCGCCAGCTCTTTATGCTGCTGCACTTCATTCCATGCCGGTCATAAACCACTGATCATAAATCCCTTTACATTATTTAAAAAAAACGTATAATATATATTTTAATATTTAATATTTTAACTATTATCTGTTGTAAAGTATTTATTTAAAGGGATTAATATGGAACAGAAAGATTTGGACTTTTTTAAAAAACATTTAACAGAAAGACTAGATGAACTCCTTTCCCATGCAGATGGTACAGTTACAGTCATGACTCAATCAAAGGACCGGTTTGCCGACCCGACTGACAGGGCTTCCCATGAGGCAGGAAGGAATTTTGAACTCAGAATACGTGACCGGGAACACAAACTCATAAAAAAGATCAAAAAGGCCCTTGACAGGATTGAAAACAATACATTTGGAATCTGTGATACATGTGAAGAGGAAATCTCATTGGAAAGGCTTAAAGCCCGGCCTGTAACCTGCCAGTGCATTGATTGTAAGAAAAAAGAAGAAAACCTTGAAAAAGCCCTTGGAATTTAAAAAAAAGGTAATAATATGATTGACCTGCATATTCATTCAACAGCTTCTGATGGATCATTTTCACCAAGTGAAATTTTAAACCTCTCCCTTGATGCCGGGATACAGGCCATCGCTCTGACTGACCATGACACTATTGACGGTGTACGTGAAGTTATGGATATTGGCGTGCCCTGGCCCCTTGAGTTCATCACCGGGGTTGAGATAAGCTGTGAACCACCCGGGGAGTTTCCCAATGACAGCAGTCTTCATATTCTGGGATATGGATTTGATCTTGAAAATGATAAAATGAATTCAATTCTGGAAAAGCTCCAGCAGGCAAGGGCAGATAGAAACCCCTTAATAATTAAAAAACTCAATAAACTGGGATTTGACATAACTCTTGAACAGGCCGATGAAATCTCAGGAAATGGCCAGACAGGACGTCCCCACATTGCCCAGGTTATGCTTGAAAAAAATTATGTTTCCTCCTTTGATGAAGCCTTTGACAAATACCTTGGCAGGGGTAAAAAAGCGTATGCAGACAAATTCAGAATAACATGTAAAGAGGCAATTGAAGCCATTAATAATGCGGGTGGAGTAAGCGTACTTGCCCATCCGGGCATATTAAAGGACAGTAAGAAATTCTCTGTTGAAAAGCTTATAAAAAATTTAAAAAAAACAGGGCTTAACGGTATTGAAGCATATTTCACTTCCCACACCCATGAGCAGACATCTTTTTTCATTAAACTTGCTGAAGAACTTGGTATGATCATCACGGGCGGCTCTGATTTCCACGGCCTGCTGAATCAGGGGGTTAATATCGGTACCGGCAGGGGTGATCTTGTTGTATTTGATGAGATTTATACTAATCTTGTCAATGCTGTTGAAACACTTAAGAGTAAAAACAACTCCCTTGAAAATTTAGAAAAAAATATTGGTTATAAATTCAATGACCAGTCCTTGATGGTCAATGCCCTCCAGCATCGTTCATACACAAATGAATCTACGGATGAAAAGCTGGAGGATAATGAGAGACTTGAATTTCTTGGTGATGCAGTAATTGAACTGTGCATCAGCCAGCTGCTCATGGAGCATGCACCTAATAAGAATGAAGGTGAACTTTCAAAGCTCAGGGCAAACCTTGTAAATGAACCTGCCCTTGCCCATATGGCACGAAAGATCCAGCTGGGAAGATTCATCTTCCTTGGCAAAGGTGAACGCCTCTCCAATGGCAGGGAAAAAGACTCTATTTTATCAGACACCTTTGAAGCTCTCATAGCAGCTATTTATCTTGACTCAAATTTTGATACTGTTTACTCCCACATTAATCAGATGTTTTCTGAAAAGATAAAGATTATTGCCAGAAAAGCAGCTGAAATTGACCATAAAAGCAAACTCCAGGAACTTGTTCAAAAGACCGAAGACACTGCTCCGGTTTACGAAGTGATCAATGAGACAGGACCGGACCATGACAAAACATTTGAAGTTGTTATTGACACCCTGAGTATCAGTGCAACAGGTGTAGGTAAAACAATAAAAGCAGCTGAACAGGATGCTGCGGCCAATGCCCTAAAACAGATTGAAGAAACCGGGTAGTATTAATAAGTTTTTCCATCAACATCCATCAATCAAACCCTTTAATCATCAGTGCTGCCCTTGCAAAAACCTCTGATAATACCAATATTTATTCCCCATTCCGGCTGCCCCCATCGGTGTGTATTCTGCAATCAATCCATCATCACAGACACAAAGCAGAAATTACCCGGCAGAAAAGAAATAAAAAAAATCACAGATAAATATTTACAATTCAAGGGCAGAAGAGACCTGGTTCAACTTGCTTTTTTCGGAGGCAACTTTCTAGGGCTTGACACATCATATATAATTGAGCTTCTTAATATAACCAGGGAATTGAAACAGGCATCAAAAATTGATTCTGTCAGGTTTTCAACACGGCCCGATACAATTTCAGAAGCCAGGCTTGATCTCATAAAAAAATTTCCGGTTTCCTGCATTGAACTTGGAGTTCAGTCAATGAATGATAAAGTGCTATTGTTATCAAACAGAGGCCATTCATCCCGATGCACAATTGATGCTGCATCTCTTTTGAAAAAGTATGAATATGAAACCGGAATGCAGATTATGGTGGGGCTTCCGGGAGAAGATAAAAAATCAACCCTGAAAGGCGCAATGGATATCCTTTGTCTCAAACCTGACTTTATAAGGATCTATCCACTGGTTGTGATCCGGGGCAGCCTCATTGCTGACTGGTATGAATCCGGCAGATATACGCCTCTTAAACTTGACCAGGCCATCACTATTGTCAAAAAAATATATACTATGTTTAAAAATAAAAATATTCCTGTCATAAGGATGGGTCTGCAAACTTCTGAAATACTTGAAAGCACAGGTAATATCCTGGCAGGGCCATGGCACCCTGCCTTTGGTCACCTGGTATTGTCAGAACTGTTTTTTGATAAAGCTGAAACAAAAATAAAAAATCTGCTCTCTAAAGGTTTTAATGGCAATGCAATAGCTTTGAAAGTGCATCCGTCATCAGACTCCAGACTGCGTGGATATAAAAATAATAATCTTAAAAAACTTAATCAGATTTTCCCTGGAATAACATTTTCAATAAAAGGAGATATTCTCATGGGCAAAGAATCTTTAAAGGCTGATTTTTTTCATTGACAGAAGCAGTAAAGGAATGCCATCATACAAAATTAAGATAAGTTAGGATATTTTTATGAAGTACTATTATAAATTTTTAAGAGAACTGTTTTTATTGATATGACCCGGGAAACAATTGATCAAAAATCAAAGATAGTCTTAATACATGGAATGGGAAGGGAAATATCAGGGAAAAAGCCTGCTCTGCTTCTCTCCACAACCCAGATTGAAGAGATCATACACACTGTAAAAATATTTCAGATACCCTTTGCCCCTGATTACCTGGCAGGTGCCTGCCTGTGGCGCAAACAGATATTACCGGTAATTGATATATGCTCACGGTACGGCTTTGACACTGAAGAGACGGCTGGGGACAAAAGATATATTGTTGTGAAAAGTGCAGGGGTAATAAAAGGAGAAAAGTATTTATTGCAGGGTGCGCTGGAAATTCCCAGCAGAATAGAACCAACTGAACTTCCAGCTTCCAGTTCGCCTGCAAAATTAAAATCTTCAGATATTGATAAAAAGATTGTCAAAGGAGCTTTTGTATACAGGGATACCCTTATGATAATTCCTGATCTTGCAAATATTTTAGGTTCAAAATAATTTTTTTATATAAAGGTGAAAAACATGGCACTAGAGTTAAAAAAGGGGAAAAAACAAAAAAATAAAAAACCCATGCGTTTTTTTAATCTTGGACAGAGTATCAGAGGCAAGCTTATGATATGGCTTTTGCTTATTTCTCTTGTCCCCCTGACCATTATTGGTATTATCAATTATCTCATGGCATCAAATCTGCTGCATAAAAAGCTTTTAAGAAGTTTGACAGCTGCAGTCTGGTTCCAGGAAGAAGAGCTGCAGAACTATTTCACCGAGCGGTCCAGGAACCTTGATAAAATCACCAATGATGTTTATCAGCTGCGCTTTAATGCATATGCCAAGATGGATGCCATCCGTGATTTAAAAAAATCTCTGATTAATAATTATTTTAAAGACTCCTTTATATTAACAAAGATATTCTGTGCAAGCCCCCAACAGATAAAAATGATAAAAGCATTTAAATCATCTCCATCTGAATCGCATAAAAGATTTCATCCCTTTTTATCAAAATTTATCAAGACCCGTGATTTTGCTTCCATGATGTTTATCAACACCAATGGAAAAGTACTCTATTCAAGTGACAGTATCATAGAGCAGGGTACATCATTGAAAAAATATCCCAAGACTCCTGAATATGCAGCTTATATAAAGGCAAAAAAAGGAACCGGCTTTAACGACTTTGCAATATCCACCCTGAGAAATGATGAGCCTGCAGGATATTTCTACAACCCGATAAAAGAGGGAAACCCTCTGCTTGGCATCGCACTCTTCCGGATGTCCAATACCCGCCTTGATCCGATATTAAAAAAATCACCATCCCTTGGAAAAGAGGGTGAAAGTTATCTGGTAGGACGTGACAGCCTGTTCCGTTCAAACTCCAGAAAATTTGATGAAATTACAATGGCAAACCCGGCATTTGTTCTGGACAGTGACCTTATTGGAAGGGTAATACAGGGTGAACAGGGCCATGAGGCCAATATTAATTATCTTGGTGAACTTGTTCTTACCTCCTTTGCACAGATTGATATTGCAGGTAATAAATATGCTCTTATGCTTGAAATGGATCAGGCTGAAGTATCATCACCAAGGATCCCGGGGGAGAGAAAGACCTATCTTGAGAACGCAGCTGCCATATATGGTTTTCCTGATCTCTATTTAATTGGAACAGATGGTTATGTTTTCTATTCGGTAAGACAGCTTGCAGATTTCCAGACAAACCTTTTTACAGGCCCCTATAGAAAGTCAGGCCTTGCCGAAGTTGCTACAAGAGTGCTCAAAACAAATAAACTTGTTGTAAGTGATTACAGACCCTATGAACCTGCTGGAAATAAACCCACTGCTTTTATGGCCAAACCTGTTATTTATAATGGTATAGAGTTTATTGTGGCTTTTCAGATACCATCCACCCATCTTGACAAAATTGTTGGGCTTAAAACAACAAAAGGACATAAAATTGCTTCGGCCCAGAGCTTTCTCATTGGCCAGGATAAATTGTGGCGTACAGAATCTGAATTTGCTGCCAAGTACGGGGTTAAACATACAAGGTTTAATACCAATGCCCGCATGGACACCCCCATTGTAGCCCTTGCCCTTCAGGGTAAAAAAGGTGCCAAAAAAACCATAAACAATATTGGTGAAGAGGTCTTGACTGCCTGGATGCCCTTTAGATTTAAAGAGATCAACTGGGCACTCATAAGAGAGGTTGACCTTAAACAGGTTGATGTCCCCATCAGAAACCTGATTAAAACTACAATACTGCTCCTTGGAGTTGCTTTGATTGCGGTTCTTATCATCAGTCTCCTTGTTTCCAAAGGTATCACAGGACCGATTGATCAGATCATGAAGGTAATTAAAAAGGTTGACCAGGGTGACTTTGATGCCCGGGCCAAGGTAACAAGTAAAGATGAACTTGGTGTCATGGCATCTTCCTTTAATAATATGATTGCAACCACAAGGAATCTCATGCAGACCCGTCAGGAAGAGCATGATCAGCTTCAGGACTCAATCATGACCCTTCTCGATGAGATTTCAGAACTGGCTGATGGTGATTTGAGCGTGAGAACAACAGTAAGGGAAGATGCCACAGGAACCCTGGCCGACTCCCTTAACATGATGCTTGAAGAGTTAAGTTCAGCCTTTGGTAAGATTAAACGTTCCTCAGAACAGGTTTTTTCCACTGCAAGCGAACTCAGTTCATCCACAGGTGAACTTGCCCAGCACAGTATTAACCAGTCTGGATTAATTGACCATGCTGTAAATGAGATCAATAAATTAACCGAGACAATTAATGATGCATCACAAAAAGCTGAAAAATCTGCTGACACTTCAAAAATATCCAGCCAGGTGGCACAGGAAGGTGCTAAAGTTGTTGAAAACACCAGCCGTGCCATGGAAACAATCCGTGAAAATGTCCAGGATACAGCAAGGGCGATTAAACGTCTCGGTGAAAGTTCCCAGGAGATCAGCGATTTTGCAAAAACAATTAATGAAATTTCAGACAGAACATCTATTCTTGCTCTGAATGCTTCCATTCAGGCTGCTTCGGCCGGCGAAGAGGGACGAGGCTTTGCCGTTGTTGCAGAAGAGATCCAGCGCCTTGCTGAACAGGCAGCTGCATCAACCAGACAGATTGAAACATTGATCAAAAACATCCTGGAAGAGATCACAGCAGCAGGTATCAGTATGGATGCAAGTATTCAGGAAGTTGTAAAAGGTACCTCACTTTCACAGCAGGCTCTTTCCAGACTTGAAGAGATCACCGGAAGTTCCAATGATATTGCAGAATTGATTTCAGGACTTGCCGAAACTTCAAAGGAACAGTCATATACAACTGCCCAGCTTGCTGAGCAAATGAGAAAAATTGGTATTATAAGCTCTGATACTGCCGATGAAACCCAGAAGGCATCACAATCAATGGAAAACATGGCATCAACTGCCAATGAGATGCTCAAGTCGGTTGCAGAATTTAAACTTGTTGATGACAACACAGATGAAATCTCTGGTGAACCAGTCTCTGACATTGAAGAGATCGATCTGCTGGATGAGTCTGATTTTTTAGATTCAATTGATGATGAATAATACTATAAGGAGTAGATTGTAAATATGAAGGTTTTCAGACAAATTATTATCCTGGTTGTAATGTTTTTTCTTCTCTTCCAGAACAGCTGGGCTGAGGATGTTAATATCGGGTTCAGCTATCCCCAGACAGGTCCCTATTCAGCCCTTGGTCTTGCTCAATATAATGGTGCTGTACTTGCTTTGGAAGAGATAAATAGTAAGGGAGGAATCCTTAACCGGAAAGTTAAACTAATCACAAGGGATACACAGTCAAACCCGAAAATATCCACAAAAAATGTTCTGGAGTTAATCGATAAAGAAAAATGTGAAATGATCTTTGGAGGAGTTTCAAGTGCTGTGGCTATTGCAGGCGGAAAGGCTGCCAAATCCAGGGGAAAGCTTTTTTTTGGAACAATGACTGCTTCCAATGCCACAACCGGTGTAGAGGGACATAAATATATATTCAGGGAGGGGTACAATGCATGGATGATAGCTAACAGCCTTTCCAGTTATTTGATGGAAGAAAAATTATCCAGTAAAAAATTCTTCTATATTACTGCCGACTATATATGGGGACGAACCACTGAGAAAGCCATCCGTACCTTTAGCATGACAACCAATGAAAAAAGGCATAAAAGATTTTATACACCCTTTCCCAATGCTACCTTTAAAGATTTTTCCAATGCACTGTCCATGGCAAAAGTTGTTAAACCCCAGGTACTTGTGCTTTTATTATTTGGTAAAGATATTATCCGCGCCCTTACAATGATAGATGAGATGGGAATAAAGAAAAACTTTCAGGCTATACTGGCACCAACCCTCAGCCTTGATATGGCGGTAAGCGTAGGCCCCAAAGCAATGGAAAATGTCATTGGCACTGCTGCCTGGACATGGAATGTTCCATTTGAAAAGAACTTCAAAAGAGGAAAGGCATTTGTGAATAAATATGCAGACAGATACCATTCATACCCGTCGTGTTCCTCTGGCTCTGCCTACACAATTCTCCATCAATATAAAGATGCAGTTGAACGTACAGGCACCTTTGATACAAAAGCAGTTATTAAGACACTTGAAGACTATAAATATGTTTCCCTGAAAGACGAACAAACATGGAGAGCCTTTGATCACCAGTCTGTGCAGACAGTTTATGTTATGAAATGCAGGAAAAAAGAAGAAGTGCTGAAGGATAAATTTAAACAGAACTATTTTGAAATAATTAAAGTCTTACCTGGCAATAAGGTAGTCCGCACAAAAGATTACTGGCAAAAAATCCGCAAGGAAGCAGGTAAACCTGTGGAATTGCAGTATTAATTGCTTCTGCAATATGTTATATTATAATAAGAATCAGGGTTTGCCGACCAGATTATTATTGCTTACAAGTTTTGGTATATGGATATATCCGGCTAAGTTTTTATTGAATTTAACTTTTGACGAACAATGTTTTTAGGAGCAGGAGGTAAACATGAAATGTTTTAAATGGATTCTGATCCAAATAATTATTCTCTCCCTTTTCTCCCCCATCTGCTGGGGCAAAGTTGTCAATATCGGCCTGAACTATCCACAGACAGGCCCATATTCGATTCAGGGTAAGGCACAGTATAATGCTGCCATGCTGGCAATTGAAGAGATTAATAATAAAGGAGGAATCCTGAACCGGAAAATTAATCTTATAACCAGAGATACCCAGTCCAAACCTGCTGTATCCAGAAAAAATGTCATGGAAATGATAGATAAAAAGAGATGTGAAATGATCTTTGGAGGCTCTTCAAGTGCAGTGGCCATTGAAGGGGGAAAAGTAGCCAAATCCAGAGGGAAACTATACTTTGGTACATTAACCTACTCCAATGCCACTACAGGTACAGAAGGACATAAATATATGTTCAGAGAGTGCTATAACTCATGGATGGCTGCCAATGCCCTTTCCAGCTACTTAATGGATAACAAATTAACCAGTAAAAAATTTTTCTATATAACAGCCAATTATACATGGGGAAAGACCACAGAAAAATCCATCCGTAATTTCAGTAAAACCACCAATGAAAAACGGCACAAAAGGTTTTATACACCTTTCCCTGGAGCCACTTACAAAGATTTCTCCAATGCCCTGGCCCTGGCAAGGGTAATAAAGCCGCAAGTCCTGGTTCTGGTATTGTTTGGCAGGGATATGGCACGGGCACTTACCATGCTTGAAGAGATGGGACTTAAGAAGAATTTCCAGGCAATCCTTGTACCCAATCTCACACTAGGCATGGCAGTAAGTGCAGGGCCAAAGGTGATGGAAGATGTTATAGGCGCACTTCCCTGGTGTTGGAAAGTCCCCTTTGAAAATAAAAAGTACACTAAAGGAAAAGAGTTTGTAACAAAATATGTCAATAAATATTACTCCTACCCGTCATCTTCTGCCGGCTCTGCCTACACTATTTTATATGAATATAAAAGCGCTGTGGAGCGTGCAGGAACATTTGATACAAAGGCTGTAATAAAAGCCCTTGAAAACCATAAATATGTATCTTTAAAAGATGAGCAGCAGTGGAGAGCCCTGGATCACCAGTCCCAGCAGACTGTCTATGTTGTGAAGTGCAAAAAAGCAGAAGAAGTGACAAAGAATAAATTCAAACAGGATTATTTTAAAATTCTTTACAGCATGCCTGGAGAAAAAGCAACGCGCGATCCTGCCTCCTGGAAGCAGCTTCGTATAAATGCGGGCAAACAACCTGAACTTGAATATTAACAACAGTATTAAAGACAGATAACAATGAAAATTAACAAGGCAAAATTTTTTAGATCTGTATTTAAACGCTCCACCAGGAGTTCGGCTAATTGTAAATTAGATGAGGACATGATTAAACTGCTTAATACTCTGGATGGAGAAAAATCAGTTAAAGATATTTTAAATGCCACAGGCTTTCCTGCAGCAAAAGTTGGCAATATCATTGTAAATCTTTATAAACTTGGACTTATTAATTTTGTACTTAAAAATATTATAATTCTGGACGAATCAGATTTTGATTACATTGAAGACACCCTCACCAGATTCATCGGCCCAGGCGCTGCAAAACATGTTAATAATGCAATTTCAAAACTTGGGTTTAACAAATTTGACTATCCTGTAAAGCTTGCTGAGAATCTGATATATGGCCTCTCCTTAAAAATCAATGACTATGGCAACCGTATGATCTTCAAAGAGTATTGTCACAGATTTCTAGCTTCCAAATACTCAATTAAAGAAGCCCTTGGCCCGTTTGATTCATCCATAATAAAGAAAATACTTGTTGTGGAAGACAGCCCCACAACCAGACGGGTTATTAAAAAAACCCTGGAAAGCAACGGATTTCTCATAGTTGAATCGGATAATGGAGTCGAAGCACTCAGCAAACTGTCCACTGAGCGCCCAAACCTTGTAATTCTGGATGTTATGCTGCCCAAACTGGATGGTTATAGTATCCTCTATATGATCAGACATAATAATGAATTGAAAAAAACTCCGGTTATTATGTTAACTTCCAAAGACAGCTTAAAGGATAAGGTAAAAGGCAAATTATCTTCTGCCAATGTCTATCTTACAAAACCCTTTAAACCGGATGACCTGATTAATACGGTGGAAAAGCATATGAAATAAAATTGAATAAGTTTAAACATTTTTTTAACCTCAACATTACAATATTACCTAGGAGAAAAAAATATGGCAAAGAAAATACTTGTTGTGGATGACAGCCCCACTGGATTAAAATCTGTGGCTGCTGTTTTAAGGAATTATGAAGTTGTAACTGCAACCGATGGGAAACAGGCTCTGGAAAAGGCAGAGTCAGAAAACCCGGACTTGATAATCTTAGATGTTATTATGCCCAATATGGATGGTTTTCAGGCCTGTAGAAAAATAAAAAAATCCCCTGATCTCAAGCATATTCCCATTATTATGCTTACCAGCAAAAACCAGAAATCAGATAAATTCTGGGGGGAAAAACAAGGTGCTGATTTCTATTTAACAAAACCGTGTGAAGACACAGTTCTGCTTAAAGAAGTGGCAAGGCTGCTGAATAAAGGATAGACTCTTAATGAAAAAGGGAAAAAAGCAACAACCTGACTCCCGGAAAAAAAATACACCCCGGGAAGAGACAGTACCTGCACTTGAAGATCTCATATTAAGTATTGAACATGAGATTCAAACAGTACAAAATAAAGGTCTTAAAGATACCGCCTTTGATCTGGAAGATAGCCGTGACAAGGTTGATATTGGCCGACATATTTGTGTCCAGCTTGGTGAAAGACAGCTTGCCATTCCCCTTGATGCAGTCATGGAGGCAGGAGAATACCTGCCGGTACGATCACTTCCCCTTCTTCCTGACTGGATAACCGGCATTGCAAATATCCGGGGAGAGATCATTTCGGTTGTAGATCTGGGCCTTTTTTTTAATATTGAAAAGGGTAATAAATCAGATATATCTATCAAGAAAAAACCTTATCTGATTATATATAACAACATTATGAAAGTTGCTATTCTGGTTAATAAAATTGTTGCAACCAGACCTCTTTTTTCCATGACAGATGATGATCCAAAAAAAATTCAGAAAAACGATGATCTTTCTCAATATTTTTCAGGAAAGGCTTTTTTTGACAGGGAAAACATAAGGGAAGAACTATTCCGTTTTGATCTTGATAAATTCCTCTCTTCAGGCAGATTACATGATTTTTCCACTGCATAATATAGCGTATTCCCGGCAGCTTATTGTTAAAGGAGATAATTTATGACAGAACCACTGGACAATAAAGTTTTTCAAAAACTCATCAAAGAGATCAAGGCTCTTGTGCCTGAAATGGAAAAACTTATACACTCCTTAGGTGATAAAGAAAATGATAAAAAGCAAACAATTACCCTGCTTAACGGTCATATAAATACAATCACAGGAGTTTCATCCATGATGGATCTGGAAGAGCTCACAAACACTACTTCTCTCATAGGCAACTTTCTCAATGATATAATAGAAGGCAGATTGTCCTTAAACCAGCGCTTCATTGATGTTTTAAGCGAATCTGTCACCAGTATTAACTCCCATTTCTCTTTACTGGAAAAAAAGAAAAACCCGGATGATCAACTTTTTCAAAATACTCTTTTAGCATTTAGTGAATTTGAAAATTCTTCTGAAACAGATACAGGCGATCCTGACAGTTCTGAAGAAATCAGTGATGAAGATTTTTTTGAACAGCTCACCCAGGACGATGATGCTGATGATTTTTTTGAACAGCTTTCCCAGGATGAAGATGAAGATGATCTGTTTGAAGACATTGACCTGGATATCTTTGACACAGATGATCAGCCATTTGAACTGCCCTCTGATCAGAAGGCTGATCAGGATATGGACCAGGAAGCCGATCAGGAGGCCGATACTGTTGAACAAGAAGATCCAGTGCCGGAACCAGTGCACTCAATGATGAGTGATATTGATCCTGAACTTTTAGAAAGCTTTAATGAAGAATCAAAGGACCACCTTAATAATATTAATGAAAAGCTGAACATACTTGCACCTGTCATTGCTGGCAAGACAGATATCAGTGATGATTACCGGGATATGCTGCATTCCATAAGACGTTCAGTACACACGCTCAAAGGTGCTGCAGCCGTAATCGGCATCCAGACCGTTGCAGAATTTGGCAATAAATTTGAAGATTTCCTTGACTGGCTCCATGACGACTCCCCCAGCATCTCCCCTGAGATTATCAATGCAATGCTGGATGGAACAGATATACTTGAAAAGCTCTCCATTGACCCGGAAATCAATATCAGCAAGCCCATAAATGATATTAAGATTGTTTTTAAATCCATCATAACTGATTCCACATCAGACGATTCACCCGGCACTGTTTCTGAAAAAGAGCAGA
>CAZQJS010000021.1:12217-17631 GCA_964593725.1 uncultured Desulfobacterales bacterium | reverse complement strand
TGAACCTGAAGATGAAGATGAACCTGAAATTGAAGATGAACCTGAAATTGAACTGAAAATTGAACCAGAAGTTGAAAAGGTCAGAGAGTTTAAGGAGATTATCCATGAACCACAGCCTGAACCAGTAAAAAAACAGATAAAAAAACCCAAAGTAAGGCAACAGGCAAGGACTACAAAAAAGACATTGCGTGTGGATATGGCAAAAGTTGACCAGATGATCGGTCTTATTGGTGATATGACCATTAACTTAAGCAGCCATGAAGACTCTTCCCAATTCCTCCAGACCACTCTTAACGAATTTGATAATACCATGAAAAGGTTGAAAGACATTGCTTTGAATCTGGAAACAGGGTTTGAGCTTGCAACAATACCACATCTGAATCCTGTTACAGGTCCATTACTCAAAGAAGAGCAGGACAATGATGAATTTGACCCCCTGGAGATGGACCGCTATTCTGACCTGCATATTCTGATCCGCTCCCTGAACGAAGCTGTTGCTGATCTGAATTCAATCATGGATCAAACATCTAAAGTTCAAACCCTGTGGCAATCTACCATGGACAGGCAGCGCCGGGTTATCAATGAAATACAAAGTTCCATGCAGCTTATTAAAATGACTCCCTTTGCCACACTTTCCAACCGTCTGTATAAAACTGTACGGGAATCGGCCAGGGTTACTGGAAAATACATACGCCTGATTATTGAAGGTGAATCCATGGAGATGGATACCCATGTATGGAATGTCTTGGCAGACCCACTGATGCATCTGCTGCGCAACTCTGTGGACCATGGCATAGAAAGCCCTGGCCAACGAAAAAAAACCAAAAAACCAGAACAGGCAACAATTATTATCAGATGTATCCGTAGGGGCTCCTGGCTGCATATGCATATTTCCGATGATGGAAAAGGGCTTGACTATGATGCAATCAGAAAAAAAGCACAAAAATTATACCCGGAAAAAAATATATCAGCCATGAATGATGATGAACTGACCAATATTATTTTCAAACAGGGTTTTTCCACCAAGGCAGAAGCAACAACCATATCAGGACGTGGTGTGGGTATGGATGTGGTTGATTTTGCTGTTAAGCAATTAAACGGAAGTATTGAAGTCAAATCAGCTAAAGGCAAAGGAACACAATTTATTATCCGCTTACCAATAGAGGTTGCCCAGCTGCCTGCCCTTCTTGTGGAATTTGGTCAACAGGAATTTGCAGTACCTCTTCGTGATATTACCAGAATTTTAAAAATCGACCAAAAACAGGCCCGGAAAAACACTTTCAAACTTGATAACAACACATTTCCCCTGCTGAGGCCCCCAGAGGTCTTAAGATTAAAAACCACGGCCCAGGACAGTGAAAATGATCCATTTGCTCTTCTGGTTGATGTGGGCGGTGAAAACGGTATCCTAGTAGCTGATAAGATTATTGCTAAAAAAGATGTGGTTTTTAAAAATCTTGGATCCCACCTCCATAATATTGTACCATGTATAGCAGGCGCTACCATTATGGGTAATGGTAATTTAATACCCATTATAAATACTGAAGAGATGTTCCTGCAGCAAAGACCTGGTGTCAAGCCTGCCAAGACCGTTACCGGAGATATTGGTGATGCACAGGAGCCCAGTAAAAAACTGGATATACTCATTGTTGACGACTCCATCAGCATAAGAAAAGTATTGACAAATTTTATCAACAACCATGGCTGGAATCCGACAAGCGCCAAAGACGGAGTTGATGCAATGGAAATGATACGTCTTCATACCTTTGATCTGATCCTTCTTGATATTGAGATGCCGCGTATGAATGGGTTTGATGTGCTGCAATCTTTACAGACCCAAACTGAATATTCAAGTATCCCTGTTTTAATGCTGACATCAAGAAGTGCAAAAAAATATAAAGACAGGGCAAAGGAGCTTGGTGCAAATGGGTTTGTTACAAAACCATTTAAGGATGATGAATTGTTATCCCTTATAAACAGTCATGTTAAGCCTGCTTTACCAACTGGAAAACTATCAACCTGATAATCAAAACAGGAAACTTAAAAAAATGGAGAAAGTTTGTTTAATTAAAGCTGGTAACTTCCTTTTAGGGATTGATGCATCCCATATTATTGATATTATCAAACTTAAGGATTTAGATCTTAAAAAAGAAAATAAGAAAAAACCTGTCTTTTTCCTTAAATCATTTTTTACCCAGCAGGGAATGGAGATAGAAGGTGCTGAAATAGTTACTTTAAAAAACAGGTTCAGAAAAGAACACTTAACTGTTCTTATTGATGAAAAAGTTAATGAGATAAAACCACCTGATATATTTGAACCAACTCCTCTGTTATATCCTGAACTTGCTTCATTATGCTGTCCAAACATTTTTATCCATGGGGACCAGATTGTATTACTGCTTGAACCAAAACAACTGGGTATATTGTTTAAAAAACTGCGGTCAAAGTACGGATTAATTACATTCAAAGATCTGCAGAATATTCTACCAGTTGATATTGAGCCGGCTGAGGACAAAGAGGCTGAGGACAGCTACACTCAAGCTTCTGAAGCTGACATTCCTGAGAATCTTAACAATCAGGATGATACGAACAACCAGGAAAGTCAGAAAATAACATCAGTTATAGATAAAGATGAAACAGATGAAAGCACCACAGAACAGAAACCAGATATTAAGATCCAACTGAGTGATGATACAATAACAAAAATAGTATCATGGATATTTAACAGATATAATAGTTTTAATGGTAATAACAATCAACATATTCTGGTGGAAGACCTGCCTTCTGATATCCTTTCCCTTGATCTTAAAAAGGGCATAAACAGGGATATGCTCCAGGAACTTATTAATAAAATAATCCGCCTGTGCGAAAAAAAGAGGTACCAGACAATGAAAAATATGATCAAAGAGAGATTAAACAAAATTCAATTTTAAACTAAATCTCTTCCTTGAAAAAATCATCCTTGGATATCACCTCTGTATCAGACCTTGGTGTATACTCTACAGGAGCAGTACCCTCTTTAAAACATTCAAACACAACATCTTCAGACTCTTCAATGGGCAACAGTCCGGTTTTTGCATCGATCTTTGCAAAAACAACACCTTCAGGCACATTAAACGTTCGTACAGATTTGCCCTTAAGTATATCCTGCATATAATGGAGCCATATCGGGGCTGCCGCCCGGGAACCAGTTTCACCTTTGCCCATGGGTTTTTCATGGTCAAATCCAACCCATACACCGGTTGTATACCGTGGTGTATAACCTAAAAACCATGCATCAAAAAGATTGTTTGTTGTTCCGGTTTTTCCGGCAACCGGCCGCTGCAACTCTTTTACACGCCATCCAGTACCTGATTTCACGACCCCTTCCAATAGATGGGTTATAATATATGCAGTGGTCATATCTATGACCTTTTTCCTTTTAAGCTCTGATTGTTCCAGGACAGTCCCGCGTCTGTCAACTATTTTTGTTATGAATACAGGCTCAACCAGGTAACCTAAATTTGAAAATACAGAATAGGCATTAACCATCTCCAGAAGACTTGTGCCAGACGATCCAAGTGCAATGGACAAATCATGATTGATATCTGATTTGATACCAAGTTTTCTGGCATAGTCGATGACATAATCAATCCCTATATCTTTTAAAATCTTAATCGTAACAACATTTCTGGATTTGACAAGGGCTGTTCTCAATAGAGTAGGTCCATAGAATTTCTCATTATAGTTTTTGGGTTTCCATAAAAATTCCCGCTCCTGATCCTCAAAAACAATGGGAGAGTCAAGTATGATACTGGCTGCTGTATATCCTTTATCAATTGCTCCTGCAAATATGATGGGCTTAAATGCCGAACCTGGCTGACGTCTGGATTGTGTGGCCCGGTTAAACTGGCTCTCAAGATAATTTTTCCCACCAATCATTGTTTTTACATGCCCGGTCTCAGCTTCAATGCACAAAAGAGCTGCCTGGACTTCAGGCTCCTGGTCCAGTTCAAATATCCAGTTATCTGATGATTCAATATGTTCTTTAGCTATAACAAGGATAACATCACCCACACTGAGAACTTTTTTAATATGTTTTATCTTATTTTCCCAGAAACCTTTTTTCGGGTCAGGTTTTCTTGCCCAGGCAATTGTTTCTCCTTTGATTATTCCATGGTGTTCTCCAACCCGGACAACCGCTTGATTTTTCTTGTTATTAACATCAAGGACAATACCCTTATAAACATTCCCCTGCTGCAGGGGGCTGTGATCCATCTCCTGGGAAATTTTTCTGGAGAAAGTCTCTATTTTCAAGGCGGGCAGGTGCTCCAAAGGGCCTCTGTAGCCCTGACGTTTATCAAGTTCCTTTAGACCTTTAACAATCTGTTTTCTGCCGATTTTCTGCATCTCAATATTAACGGCAGTATAAATTTCAAGCCCTTCCTGGTATAATACCTCTTTACCATACTTCTCTTCAACATACCTGCGTACATACTCTGTATAACAAGGCACTCTTTCTATGAACCAGTTCTTCCTCGGCTTTATGTCAAGTTTTTTATTCATTGCCTCTGTTGCCTGGGTATTAGTAATAAATCCGGATTCCTTCATCTGGTTTAATACATACACCTGGCGCTGCTGGGCTTTTTTTGTATGGCGGAACGGAGAATATTTACTCGGTGCCTGGGGCAGTCCTGCAATCATTGAACACTCTGCAAGATCCAATTCACTGGCATGTTTGCCAAAATAATTTTCTGCTGCCGCTTCCACACCATATGCACCATGACCCAGGTAGATCTGGTTCAAATATAGATATAAAATCTCATCCTTTGAAAAACTTTTTTCAATGCGGTATGCAAGTATTGCCTCCTTAAGCTTTCTTTTATATGTACGGTCAGGTGACAGAAAAAATGATTTTGCAACCTGCTGGGTTATTGTGCTGCCGCCCTGAACAATGGTGTGGGCCTGAAGATTTTTTATCATTGCCCTGAAAATACTTAAAAAGTCAACACCTGGATGTTCCCTGAACCTTGAATCCTCTGCTGCAATAAAAGCATTCTGAAGCTGCCTGGGTATTTCAGAAAGCGGAATAACTATCCTGCGCTGGTTATAGAACTCCCCAATTTTTCTTTCATCATCCGAATAAACACTTGTTACAGTTGAGGGGGAATAATCCTGCAATGTGGTGATCCTGGGAAGTCCTTTACTGATATAAAAATATAGCCCGATAAGAGTGGAAGCTATAATTACCAACCCTATAGAGCCCATAATTACACTCCACTTAACAATGGCGTAAAAAAGCTTCTTTTTCTTACGTCTTTTTATTATTCTTGTTTTACTGTTTGTACTTTTTTTTTCTGCCATAATTTCAAAAATTTCAGTTGAATTAAAATTATATTGAGCACTAAATAACAAAAAAACAGCTTAATAG
Organism: uncultured Desulfobacterales bacterium; assembly: GCA_964593725.1. Taxonomy (GTDB): domain Bacteria; phylum Desulfobacterota; class Desulfobacteria; order Desulfobacterales; family Desulfobacteraceae; genus JAIOSM01. The sequence continues at coordinate 12,221 of CAZQJS010000021.1, read as the reverse complement.
CAAG
>CAZQJS010000021.1:0-12117 GCA_964593725.1 uncultured Desulfobacterales bacterium | reverse complement strand
AAAAAAAATGGTGACTTTCATGATTAATTCAGCAGACCATAGGTATATGTTGTTTATTTTAACATGTATACTTTCCCTTTCTTTCTTTTCAACCCCTGTCCGTGCAGAAGATCAGAACATTAGCATCGCAGGTTCCAGTACGATACGTCCCATTATTACGGCAGCAGCGAATCGTTTTGAGAAATTACATATGATATCATTTAATATCTCCGGAGGCGGTTCCGGTAATGGTATCAAATTGGTTGCGATGAGGGAAACCGGAATCGGAGCTGTTTCCAGGGCACTAAGGGACGATGAAATAAAAAAATGGCCTGACCTTAAGGCCATAACTATCGGCTACGATGGCATCGCAATAATTGTCAACAAATCAACCAGAGTTACTGAATTAACAAACGGACAATTAAGGGATATATATCTTGGAAAAATCTCTGACTGGCAGGAACTAGGCGGAAAAAGCGGGCCCATATTCTGCATCAGCAGAGAACCCGGCCGTGCTGAATTTAAGCTCTTCCTTGATTATACAAAGCTTGAGGCAAAGCACACAGATTCTTTCATATTCCACAGAAAACAGGGTGAACATGAATATTCCGGCAAGAAATGCCATATCATTGGATCAAACAAAGACACCATCATATCTGTATCCCTGAGAAGGGATGCCATCGCATATGTTTCAATGGGGCAGGCAATTATTTTTGAAGCAAAAACCCACAGAATCCTGCTGCCGTCCCTGGATGGTGTAAAAGCAGTTCCTGAAAATGTAAAAAACGGAAAATTCCCCCTTACCAGGCCCTTGAATCTTGTAACTTATAATGAACCTGAGGGAATAATTAAAAAGTTTATTGATTTTATGATGAGTGCCCAGGGACAAAGCTATGTGTTTGCGAAAAACTTTATTCCGGTAAACCGGTGAATATCTCCATGGTAACCTTTTAACCGGCGGTCCACTTTTTCATCATGGTATTAAACAGCCCTTCGTCAATAATTTTAATTTGAAGGTTCTCAGCTTTTTCAAGCTTACTGCCGGCACCTTTCCCACAAATCACATAGTCGGTTTTTGAACTCACACTTGAAGTCACTTTTGCCCCCATAGCAATCAGTTTCTCCTTTGCATCTTTCCTTGTCATTGTTTCAAGAGAGCCTGTAAGAACAACTCTTTTTTGAAAAAACTGACTGTTTGATTCAGAGATATGGGCCTGTACCCGGTTTTTGTGGTATAAATCATTCACAGGCATTACACCTGCTTTAATCATTTTTTCAATAACCAGTCTGTTTTCAGGTGAATCAAAAAAATCAGACAGGGCTGCTGCTGTTACCGGCCCTATTCCGTCGATCCCTGCAATCTCTTCTCTGGTGGCTTTGGAAAGCTGCTCTATGTTCTCATATCTTTCAGCAATTAAACGTGCTGCTGTTTCTCCGGTATAATGGATCCCCAATGCATATAATAATCTCTTAAAAGATATGGTTTTGGAACTTTCAATGGCTTTTATTATATTGGCAGCTGATTTTTCCCCCATGCGGTCAAGCTTTAATAGGTCGCTATGCTTAAGACAGAAAAGATCAGCAAAAGAGGTTACAAGTTTCTGTTCAACCAGCTGTTTTGACAATTTATCGCCTATGCCTTCAATATCAAATCCATCCCTTGAAACAAAATGTTTTAATCTCTCTTTGATCTGGGCAGGGCATGCCGAATTTGTACATCTATAAACCACTTCATCCTCAATTTTCTTTACAATGGCATGGCACACAGGACAGAATTCAGGCATTTTAAAAGGTTTATGATTGTTACTGGTGCGCGGTCCTGCCCTTTTTATCACCTTTGGAATTACATCGCCTGCTCTTATCACCAGAACAGAATCCCCTGTCCTGATATCCATACGTTCAATTTCATCGCTGTTGTGAAGAGTTGCCCTGGTAATGGTGACTCCACCAATATCCACAGGCTCAAGCAGTGCAACAGGTGTCAGAGCACCAGTTCTTCCCACCTGAATAATAATATCCCTGATCACAGTGACCTCTTCCATGGCAGGAAATTTATAGGCAATTGCCCATTTTGGACTTCGTGCCTTTTGGCCCAGGGCCTGCTGCATTTCAACATCATCTACTTTAATGACCATACCGTCAATCTCATAGGGTAGAGAAACCCTTAATGATTCAAGCTCTTTATACCATGCAAGGGCCCCATGTATGGTCATGTTGCTCTTAATCAAAGGGTTTATTTTAAAACCCATATCTTTGAACCTATGGTACATCTCCTGCTGGGACTTAATATTCAAACCATGGCTCTCCCCTGCCCCGTAAATAAAAATATCCAGCGGTCTTTTAGCTGTAATCCTGGAATCAAGCTGCCTCAGGGAACCTGCTGCAGCGTTCCTGGAGTTGGCAAAAAGGTTTTCCCGGTTTTCAAGTCTGCTGCGGTTCAAGGCATCAAAATCTTTCTTATTTATTATGACTTCACCCCTTACTTCAAGGAGATCAGGTATGGCATTATTATCATGTACAATGAGATTCAATGGTATACTCTTAATTGTTCTTATATTTTCCGTAACAACTTCTCCGGTAATTCCATCTCCTCTGGTGACAGCCCTTGTAAGAACACCTTTTTCATATACAAGTTCCACAGCAACGCCATCAAGTTTCGGTTCAACAATATAAACTATATTATCCACATTCAGATTTTTTTTTAACCTGTCATGGAACTGAAGGACATCCTGATCAGAGAATGCGTTATCAAGGCCAAGCATTGGATAGGTGTGCTGTGCTGTTGTGAATGATTTCAAGGGAGATGCACCCACCCTTTGTGTGGGTGAGTCAGCTGTTTTCAGGTCCCCATACATCTCTTCTATATCAATGAGGCGCTGCATGAGTCTGTCATACTCTGCATCGGAAATTACTGGATCATCAAGAACATGATATCTGTGGCTGTGTTCATTAAGCTTCTGTCTTAAAATTTCAGCCTCTTTTTTTAATTTTTGATACTGTTTTTCTTTATTCATTTTCCATTAAATCCAAGGCAAATTCAGCAATCACCCTGCATGCAGTTTTACGTGCATCTTTAAACTCTTTTGTGCGAAACCCGGGCACCCATTGCCCTGGCTTTAATTCATCAGATACAACAAGCAGTGCAGCTGTTTCAATATTTCTGAACCTGGCCGCTGCAAAAAGAGCAGAACACTCCATTTCCACAGCCAAAGCTCCTTTTTTCCTGAAAAATTCCACCTTTTCAGGTGTTTCCCTGTATATTGCATCGGTTGTCCATATTCTCCCCCGGGCAGATTCAATACCAAGAATGGAAAGCTTTTCTTCCATTGCTGCAGCCAATGACTCTGATGGATGGACAGCTGGAAAATCATCTTTATAGTTTAAATAATTTCTTGATGTTCCTTCATCAGATATTGCACTGGATGGTATGATTAAGTCCCCTGCCTTAAGTTTATCTGAAACAGAACCACACCATCCAAGGATCAAAATTTTTGAAGCACCTTTAGCTATCAATGATTCCAGGAGAACAACCCCATAGGGTGCTCCAATATAAGGTCCTGCAAAGGCAATATTACTTTTATCTTTGAAAAGAGTGCTTAAATAAAACTTTGATGATACAGGTTTACGAGAATTTGACCTTATATTATTAAAATCTTTATCACTGCTGATCAACACCGCAACATTGCTGAAATCAGAAGGCTTTGGACCCTGAGGGACCTGAACCAGTGACTCACTATTCAGGGCCGACAAGGTCGGATAATTCATCCTTTACCTCATCAATAGTTTCATAGAGCCACAGGATATCTTCAATGGTAAGTCTTCCTGCTTTTCTCGGGGCCCCGTCTGTTCCATCTTTTTTCCTGATTATCCTCGGGCCTATCTGAACCTTTGGCTCGCCATTCTTATACTGATTAATGGAAATACACAATCCTGTCTCTTCAGACCGCCACTCTTTTAATTTTTTGTCCTGTTCAGGGTCAAATCCCGGCATATTCTTTTCTCCTTAAATTCTATAGTATTGAAAAATCTGCAATATTCTGAAAAAGCCGGTTGATTTTAAAAAGCAAAGCAATCCTGTTTGTTTTAATCTTTTCATCATCAACCATAACCATGACATTATCAAAAAAATCATCCACAAAGGGGCGCAACAAAGCTATTTTCTTTAATGCTTCATCATAATCACCCTTATCTGAAAAAGATTTAATCTCCTGTTCAAAATCCTTGACTTTATTGTAAAGATTTTGCTCTGCTTTATCCCTGAGCAGGTCTGTATCAACATTTAATGCTGTGCTTAATGTTGATTTTTTCAATATATTGTCAACCCGTTTAAAAGCAATGGAAAGTGGTTCAAAATCAGGCTGTTTCCTCAGGAAATCAATTGCCTTAACCCTTAAAAGCAGATCAGGAACATTGTCAAAGGATGCTGCAAGGGCTGATTTTACGGCTTCTTTTGAAAAACCTTGATCTGTCAGCATGTTGACCATTCTGACTTCAAAAAACTTAATTATGGTACAGGATAATTCTTCTTTTTCCCGGTCTGTTTTGATGAATGCCCTGACAGCATCATCAATAAGTTCCTTTAAAGAAAAAGTAAAACCCCTGTCAAGGATAATCTGAAGTATGCCTATTCCCTGCCTTCTTAAAGCATAGGGGTCAGAACCACCCGTGGGGATGAGTCCGATTGAAAAACATCCGCAGATAGTATCTGTTTTATCAGCAATTGCAAGGATTCTTGCAGTATCGTTGTCCGGCAGTATACCACCGGAAAATACCGGCCTGTAGTGCTGTTCTATGGCATCTGCAACATCCTTGTCTTCTCCTGCCCTTGCTGCATAGATTCTTCCCATTACACCCTGAAGTTTTGTAAACTCAATAACAACCTGACTTACAAGGTCAGCTTTACATATAAAAGAGGCTCTTTTAACTTTTTCCTTAAGATTATCAGCTTCACTGGAATCAATTCTGAGGGATAGCGCCGTGCCAAGCCTTTTTATCCTTTCGCACTTGTCTGAAACCGAACCGAGTTCTGCCTGGAATGTTACTTTTTTAAGCTTTTCGGCAAAAAAATCCATGCTGGACTTAAGATCCTGTTCCCAGAAAAACTTTGCATCGGAAAGGCGGGCACGCAGGACTCTTTCATGGCCATTTGCAACAACTTTCATATCCTTGACCCTGGTATTGTTCACAGCTATGAAATATGGTCTGAGATTTCCCTGTTCATCCTTTAGTGCAAAATATTTCTGATGTTCCCTCATGGCTGTGATAAGCACCTCATCCGGAACTTCAAGGAACTCATGATCGAATTTCCCCACAACAGGGTATGGATACTCCACAACATTTGCCACAATATCCAAAAGCTCTTCATCTTCAACAACCAGGCTGTCATAGTCTTTTGCAGCCTTTGTAACGGTTTTTTTAAGAAGTTCTTTCCTCTTCTCAATATCCGGGATAACACCCCGTGCTTCAAGGGTTGAAATATAGGCTGCAGCATCTTCGATGATATATTTGTCAGGAAACATGAACTGATGACCAAAAACATGGGAAGATGACTTAACACTGCCTATTTTAAAATCAAGTACCTCCTTACCCAGCAGGGCTGTCAAGGAAATAATAGGGCGGGCAAACATGATGGTAAGCTCTCCCCATTTCATAACCTTTGGAAAAGGAATGGAAAGAATCTGTTCAGGCAGTATATTTTCAAGTATTTCCTTTGTGGAAGTGGTTTTTGCCTCAACCATGGCAGTGAGGTATCTTCCCTTTTTCTGCCCGGTAATGGTTATATCTTCAACGTTGATACCTGCTTTTCTGGCAAACCCGTGGGCAGCCCTGGTTGGTTTTCCGTTCCCGTCAAACCCAACGGATTCAGGCGGCCCGTATATTGTTGTTGTTTCAGGCTTCTGCACTGGTGCAACATTTTCAATGATTAAAGCAAGACGTCTTGGAGTGCCATAGAATTTACACTTTCCAGTCTCGATTCTCTCCCTTGCCAGTTTATAAAGAAGATTCTTTTTAAAAGCCTCTAAGGCAGGGACAATATATCCTGCAGGAATCTCTTCCGCTCCAATTTCAATTAATAGAGTTTCCATAATACCTATGCTTTCTCCTCTTTTATTTTCAATATCTTCTCCCTTTGTACCTTGTCCTTTAACAGCGGGAATCCCATTGCTTCTCTCTGGTCCACATAGGTTCTGGAACATGCCCTTGCAATAGCCCTTATCCTGCCGATGTAGCCAGTTCGTTCGGTTACACTGATGGCGCCCCTTGCATCGAGCATATTAAAAATATGGGAACACTTAAGACAACATTCATAGGCCGGGATAACTATCCCATGCTTTAGTATTTTATCTGCTTCTGCTTCATATTTGTTAAAATTTTCAAAAAACATGTCAATATCTGCAATTTCAAAATTATACTTTGACTGCTCAACTTCCTGTTGGTGAAAAACATCCCTGTATGTTATATTGTCATTCCATTTAAGGTCAAAAACATTATCAACCCCCTGAAGATACATGGATATCCGCTCAAGACCATATGTAAGTTCAACAGAAATGGGAGAAAGCTCCATACTGCCTGTTTTCTGAAAATATGTAAACTGGGTCACCTCCATGCCATCAAGCCAGACCTCCCAGCCAAGCCCGGCAGCACCAAGGGTGGGAGATTCCCAGTCATCTTCCACAAATCTGATATCATGTTCAAGGGGGTCCACACCAAGTGTTTTAAAACTTTCAATGAATAACTGCTGTATATCAGGAGGAGAGGGCTTAATCAGTACCTGGAATTGATAATAGTGCTGCAGTCTGTTGGGGTTTTCCCCATACCGCCCATCCGTAGGTCTTCTTGACGGCTGTACATATGCTGTCTTCCATGGTTCCGGGCCAAGGGCCCTGAGCAGGGTTGCAGGATGGAAAGTACCGGCACCCACTTCCATGTCATAGGGCTGGATCAGGACACAGCCTTTATCTCCCCAGAACTTTTGTAAATTTAGAATCACATCTTGAAAATTCATTGTACCTAAACCTTTTTAAAATATTATATTTACCAATTAATACCGGTCATACAACTGAAACCCTGATGCCGGCAGTATCAATTGCTGTATCAAGCACCCCTGCCTCTTTTTCATCTTTAAGCATTTCGCTAAAAATATCTTTTAACCCTCTTATTTTTTTCTCTTCTCCCACTGCCCAGACACACCCTCCGCCTCCGGCACCTGTAAATCTTGCACCAACCTTTAACTCAAGTGCTGTATTAAACAATTTTTTTCCAATGGAATCAAGTACCTGGGGAGTCATTTTTAATCTTATTTCAGTCTCCTGGTTCATACATTCTCCTGCAAGGGTGAAATCATGATCCTCCAATGCTTTTACAAATCTGTCCGTCAAACTGATTATCTTTTCAAATTTATCACGATTCCTGCTGCAAATAAACTGATTTACCCATTTTTTATTTACCTTGCTGGACACATGGGGAATGCCGCAATACACCACAAGGATATTTTTATTCAGCCGGGCAATATCTTTATCCAGAGTTAACACAGGTTTTTGAATAAAAGAAGGGTATCCATCCCTGTTGAGCTTCCAGAACCACTGATTAACTCCTCCAAAGGCTGCTGCAAGCTGATCCTGCATGCCGCATGGAACACCTGCCACACTGGATTCAATATAATGGGCAATCCATGCTGTTTTTCCACCATTAATTTCGTCTCTTATCTTAAGTCCAATGTTCTGAACAGCAGATTCTCCTTCTGCACCATTAATGAAATTTTCAATTGTGATAAATGCTGCAGCAATGGCCACCGCAGCTGCAGAAGAACCTCCCAGGGCGCTTCTTGGAGGTGAAGTTGACTCGATTTCAATGTGCACACCATGCATGTTAAAAAAATCTGCAAGGGCAAACATCAACCCCAGGGGATGATCGTAGGGAGCTTGAAAAGCTGGAAACTGTGCAGTTTCAAATCCCTTTGAAGAAATCTTAACCATTCCTTTTTCAAAGGCAGACAAGGTCACATGGGTCCGCAAATCAAGGGCGATATTAAAACTTGATGGGGATAAACGGTTTAAAGGCAGGTAAAAAGTACTTATATCAAGCGTTCCTCCAAAGTCAATACGACACGGTACTGATACTTTTACCCTGTTGTTTTCAAGTAATTTTGATAAATTCATCTTGTTTCCTTAATTCTTTGTAAAAATGCAAGGCTTTTAAAATCATGGCCGATATGAAAAGGAATAAATGCCTGTAAAAAGGCCTCTCCTTCATTTATTGCAAGGCTTGAGAATTTTATTCTGCCCGCTTTTTCAATCTTGTTATCATTTATCCAGGCAAGCTGCTTTAATGTTCCTTTTGAAATCATTATATATTGTGCAGAGGCTCTTTTTTTACATTGTTCACATACAAAACAGCCGTTTTTTATATCAAATATTACCTTTTCCCTGCCTGCATGCCCCTGGACATCTTCAATGGACATCCTGCAAATCCCGCATTTTTTCAAATCAGGAGCAAAACCTGAGAAAACCATGAATCTTATCTGAAACAGCAGATTTATAATCTGCTTTGATATTAGATTCTTATTCAGGGCATTAAGCGACACAAGAACAAGTTTATATAAAGGCAGCTGGGCTCTCTGATCTTCCAGATAACAATTAATCATCTCCATCCAGTAACTTGCATACCCTGTTTTTTCAACATCTGTGCGTATTGTCTCATAAGGATCAATCAAATCCACATTAAAAAGTACAGGCAGTGCAGTTTTTCTTTTTTTCGGATACATAACCTGGATATTCATGAGTGAAAACAGATCCAGGGAGCCCTGGAAACGTCTTATACTTTTTTTAGCATTTTTTGCTATGACGGAAATTTTACCTGTTTTTTCGGAAAAAAAAGTAATTATATAATCATAATCACCATATTCGATTTTCCGGATCAGCACAGCATTCGAGGAAAAATCCTTCATGGACATCTATAACCCGAGCATAATTGTGGCAATTACAAAATAACAGAAAACACTTACTATATCCACTGCAGTGGTTACAAAGGGACCTGTTGCAATGGCCGGATCAATATTTATCTTTTCAAAAAGCAATGGTATGCCGGAACCAACCAGAGCTGCGACTGTCATGGATGATATCACGGCAAGTCCAACCGAAAGTGCAAGGGAGATAAAAACCGGTTCTGATCTGTAGGTAATACTTGCTACTATACCTATGAAAAGTCCATAAAAAATTCCCAGGATAAAACCGATTGCAAGCTCTTTGGATATAATTTTCCAGAAATCCCTGATATTTATCATACCTGTTGCAATACCGCGCACCACAATTGTTGATGATTGTGTTCCTATATTGCCTCCCATTCCCATGATGACCGGAATAAAGGCTGCAAGATATGTATATTGTTCAAGGCTTGCTTCATACCTGCCTATTATGAAAAACGCAGTAAGCCCGCCTATAAAACTTGCAAACAACCAGGGAAGACGAATTTTTGTACCCCTGAGAATGGTCTGGGTTTCAATGTAGTCATCACCCACACCTGCCATTTTCAACATATCCTCTGTGGCTGAATCGTGTAGAATATCAATAACATCATCAACCGTTACAATACCCACAATTTTGTTGTCATCATCAACCACAGGCACAGCAAGGTAATCATACCGGGAAACAACCTTGGCAACTTCTTCTCTGTCTGTATAGGTTTTTACAGAAACAATATCCTTTGCCATGAAATCTTTTAAAGGTTTGTCAGGATGAACAACAACCAGCTGTCTAAGCGAGCTTACACCAACCAGTTTTTCATATTTATCAACAACATAAATATAAAACGGCATTTCAACATCAATATATTTATTTTGGAGAGCCTTAATAACTTCACCTGCGCCCACATCCTCTCCCAGGGCAATGAAATCCGGCATCATCAAGCTTCCGGCAGTATCTTCACCATGGCTCATGAGCTCTTCAACATCATCCGAGCCTTTGGTTTTCATTTTTTTTAAAATTTTATCGGCAAATTCTTCATCCAGCCTGCCCAGCAGCTCTGCTGCATCATCGGCAGGCATCTGATCAAATATTTCAACCAGGGTTTCAAATTTAATATCTTTTACAAGTTCGAGGAATGTACCCTCTTCCAGTTTTGAAAAAAGAACCCCTTTTTGTTCTGAAGTCTCAATAAGAGAAAATAATTTTTTCCGGTTATCAGGGCTGAGTTCACGGAACACTGCCGACAGATCAACAGTATGGGTTTTGTGGATGATATTTTTCAGCTGCTTTGTTGCTCCCCGGCGCAAAAGCCTTTTAATACTGATTATCAGTATTTCATTGGGTTCCTTTTGCATAATCATATTCCTTTTTCAATCAACCATTCATTAACATTATGCTTACTTAAATCAGGATCAAAGCATTATTTTAACAAGGGATTTCTCTTTTAAACCTTTAAGCCATTCATAATACTTTTTTTCAGCCTTGGCTGCATACAGTTTCCTGACGATCTCATCCTTTACAGCCTGTACGGTTTTACCCTTTGTCAACTCTATATTTTCAATAAAGAAAATCTGAAATCCTCCATCTGTCAGGATCACATCTGTATACTGTCCTTTTTCAAGGGATTCAATACTATCTTTTATATTATCGGCAAAGGCATCCAGTTCAAATGAGCCAAGGTCACCGCCTGCAGCGGCATTGGGGGCAGTAGAATACTTTTTGGCAATTTCGCTGAAATCATGGCCCTGATCCAGCAGCTCCCTTGCCATTTCAATCACCTGTTCAGAAGGATTAAGGATATTTTTTAAATAGTATTTTTTTGAACCTTTATATTGATCCAGGTGGTTCCCATAGTACTTTTCAACTTCTTCATCTGTAATAATAACATTTGCTTTAATTATACGGTTGATAAGTTTTGGCTGCAATATTTTGCTGCGCATATCATTTTTGTATTGTTCAAATGTAATTTTCTCTTTTAAGAGTGCCTGCTTAAGCTCATCTTCAGTAATACCCTGTTCATCCAGAGTTCTGTCTATGGCTGCCTTAAGTTCTTTATCCGTGACTCTTATGTGCAATCTTTCTGCCTCATGTTCAATAAGCTTAAATTCAACCAGCTTTTCCACCATTTCTCTTCGAAGTTTATTAATAACAGCCTCTTTTTTTTCCACGGGGTAAGCTGTCTTTTCAAGCTCGAGATAGTATGGTTTTAATGCTTTATCAAGATCCACAAGTGTAATTATATCCTCATTGACAACTGCAACAATTCTATCCAGGACTTCACCATCAGATACCATAAAAAACAAAAAAATCAATAGTGTTGCCATAAAAGCAATATTAATTTTTTTTATCATATTCATCTACCTTAAGTTTATCGGTTCAGATTTTTTTGATTATTTATCAGAATTTAACTTTATGCAGGCCTATTAAAAATTTTTTCAGCTCCTGCTTATTTACATCAACAGGATATTTCACCATGGCCCTGTCAATCCAGTTAAAATATTTTTCCTCGGTTTTCTGCTCCCTGAGCTGAGCTATTAAAGCATCTTCACTTAAACTCTTTCTGTCTTCTTTTTTATATTTCTTATAAAATTCCACAACATCCTCTGTGTTAATGACTACTTTTTCCCGTAATTCCTGTTGAATCAGACGATTAATCGTGAGTCTTTTAATGAAACGATCTTTCCAGAAAGAGTAATCAATGGCATTTTCTAAAAGCATATCCTCAAATGAACTGCCTGGGTAATCCTTTAAAAAATCAGCTTCTGCCTTTTTAAAATCCTCTTCGTTTACAACAATACCCTTTTCCCGTGCAACCTCCAGTAAAACCATCTCTTCTGTTAAATCTTTTACAACTGCAATAACAATATTATTATACTCAGAAGGGTTTTCTTTTATATTATAATTATAACCTGCTTTTTTAAGTTCAAGCTCCTCGGTGAACTGGGATATTGACACAATAAGATTAGGGGATTTCAGTATATAGACATCAGCTTTATCATTATTTTCCGTACTGCTGCAGCCTGCAAGCAGCAACAAAACCATGATACTTAAAAAACATGCATTAAACCGGTTCACTTTATTAAAATTCCCTGTTAAATTAAGTCTGTATAAAACAAACACAATGCTTAAACCTTTAACTTCTACCATTTGCCCGGTTTTGTTGCAAGATTTTTTA
>CAZQJS010000020.1:0-44406 GCA_964593725.1 uncultured Desulfobacterales bacterium | reverse complement strand
CATAAGCCTTGCATTGTCAATGACCTGTGATGCAATACTGGTAACAGCCTTGGAACGATTTATTTCCTCCTTTAAAGCATCACCCTTTTTATCTTCATCACTTAACCGTTCTAACTGAGCAAACATATGATTATTTAAATCAATAAGTTTATTTTTCATTGCAAGAAATCCCTCCTTCAAAATCAAAATTATCACCCTCAATCACCTGGTCCGGATGATACATTTTTAAATAATAAAAAATTTCTTCATCATCAAAAAACAATTGTTTCACCCTGCTTTTAATTTGTTGATTATTAAGCCCCGGGTCAAATATCACCTCTGCCTGTTCTTCATCAGCCTTAATTTTTATGGGGTATGTTTTTAAAAACCATCTGAGCTCCTGGAGAGGAAAAAGATTTTCAGGAACATTAATCATTTTTTCATAACGACTCAATGTCATGGCAGGCGGCAGACCTGCTAACACCCAATCCTTTATATTTACTCCGGCTGCAAAAGCCTCTCCAGGATCCTTACCTTCAGGTACTGGCCATTGCTTTACATTTTCAAAATTATTTTTCCACCATGCATTACACATACAAAGCCTATAATAAAATGACTAATTTTTAACTTTTTTTATTGATTTTTTCAACCGAGAGATATATCGTGCTTTAACGGTTGAGTTCAGTAATGTTTATTACTGAATGATATACATTGTTACCAGGCTTATTGGCAACAATGATTAACAATATTTTTTTTAATTTAAGGAGAGTAATATGAGGAAAGTAAACAAATTGTTAGTGATTCTGATGTCCCTTTGTTTATTGGTTGTATTTGTAACTCCTGCGATTGCTGAAACTAAAGTTAATATTAATACCGCAAGCCAGGAAGAACTGTGCACATTGAAAAATATTGGCGAGGCATATGCCAAGAGAATTATCAAATACAGGAGTAAACATAAATTTAAAAAACCAGAGGATATCATGCAGGTAAAAGGGATTGGTCAAAAGATTTTTGATCTCAACAAAGATAAAATCATTGTAAAGGATGAGAAAAGTTAAAGTATAAGGAAAGAAGGGCGGTTGAGATATGCTTTGCAAAGGTGTATTTAAACCGCCTTTGCCTGTTCAGACCCTGGAAAATTATCATCAGGCCAGGAGAGTACCATGTCAATTCCATGGTCTTATGCCCACACACCATAACACGACTGCAATTTATCCCATGGGATCAGGTCGTACCTGCCTTTAAATATTATCCGGCAAATTTTATGCATCATATTTTATGCAACATATGGATCAGCAATTGAAAGGTGCCATTTTTTTTGATACTATGCATAATTTTCAAATTGAATGGATAAACAGTTTGTTTAAGGATTGTTAAAAATTGAATGTGTCTGCTCCCAAAGTTACAATATTGATTCCAAATTATAAAACCCTGATGCTCACAAAGCTCTGCCTCCGCCTTATAAGAAAGCATACTGATCCTGCAATGGCCCGTGTGGTTGTAATTGATAATGATTCCAATGATGCATCAACTGACTATTTAAAATCACTTACATGGATTGAGCTCATTGAACGGAAAAGGGTTGAAGGTGAAATTCCTGCCCTGTCCCACTCCATGGCCCTTGATCTTGCGCTGGAACGTGTCACTACACCATATATTCTGTCAATACATACAGATACCTTTGTGAAAAATTCATCCTGGCTGCCTGCATTAATAAATGAGATGGAAAAAGATACTGATATTGCCGGAGTAGGTTCATGGAAGCTTGAAAAGCCGCCCTCTTTATATAAACGGCTCTGGAAAATAATTGAATTCAGAATAAGATCAATGGTTTACCGCATTCTGGGGAATAAAGACAGATTAGAGCATGTTATGGCCCAGAGGAAAAGTGGTTACTATGACCTGATACAGCCGGACAGTTTAAACCTGAATGATCACAATGGCGGATACTATTATCTTCGAAGCCACTGCGCCCTTTACCGCATGGACCTTATAAAAAAATATAATATTGGTTTCAGCAGCGGGAAAAAGACAGCAGGCTCCCATATGCACAATATTCTGGTAAAAAATGGCCATAAAATGGTGTTTCTTTCAATTGATTTTTTAAGCAGGTATCTTGTACATTTAAACCATGCTACCATGGTACTTCATAAAGAATTTGGCATAACCTCCAGAACACGCCGGCAGGGCTTAAAGAGGATTGAAAAAGAACTGAAAAATCTTAATGCAGATAAAATATTAAAGGATGATTCCCTTGACAATTAAAATGCCGCTGGAAAAAATCAGAGCGTTTGGACAGAACTTTGAAGGAGATAAAAAAGATTGGTATTATTTAGGTATTGTACTATCTGTCTCTTTATCAGTTAAACTTTTTCTTCTTGGTATATTATACAGCACCCCAATTAATAATGACGGTATTTTATACATCAATGCAGCACGGCAATATGCATTGGGTAATTTTTCCCAGGGCTTAAGAATCTACCCCATGCCGGCATATCCACTGCTCCTGGCCCTGATCCATACAATGGTTCAAAACTGGATTTTATCTGGTTTTTTAATTTCCATCATGAGCATGGTTCTTGCCTTAATACCAATATATTTTTTAACAAAAATGATATTTAATGCAAGAGCAGGCTTTTTTGCCTCTCTCTTTTTTGCCCTGATTCCAAAGATGAACAGCTGGTCGCTGTATATTATCCGTGATCCACTTTTTTTATTGATCACTCTTTTGTGTATCTATGTTGCCCTTAAGGCCATTTCCAGGAGAAGCACAGCACTGGTTGCAGCAGGTTTTATCCTGGCCTGGGCTGCAACCCTCATCAGAATCGAAGGCGTACTTTTCATAGTTTTTTACTTTTTCTGTCTGATTTACCTTGCATTTTTTAAAAAAGAGCACACCAGGCAATATGTTGCATGGTCTGCTGCGTGGGCTTTTATACCCATTGGTCTTGCAATGCTTGTTTTATTATCAAGCGGTGTACGAAGCATGGCTGTGAACAGATTTGATTATGTGTCTGTTGAGGTGATGGATCTGTTAAGGGGTGGTTTTCTGGATAAACCCTTACAGATTTATAAGTTCCTGGAAGAGGCAGGTGCCCATCCGCCTTTTTACCATGGTCACAATAACTTTGCCGCCCTGTGCAGGCACTTCATGCCCATTATCTATATGTTGGGAATAGTAAAGATATTAATTAAAATACTCCTGCCTTTTTCGTTTATTCCAATCTATTTTGGATTCAGGGGCAGGTTTAATTTTTCCGGCAGATTCATACTCTTGCTCTGCTTTGCGTTTTCCGGCCTTGCCTTTTATTTTTTAATAAAGCATGATCTTATAGCAACACGATATCTGATGGTACCATCCTGCCTTCTTCTCCCATGGCTGGGAGCAGGTATTGATATACTATGGAGTAAAGCCATGGACTCAAAAAATAAGAAGATAATTCTTATTTTGATTTTTCTGATCATATTAACGCCAGCTGCAAAGACATTCAGCCTGATATCTGCACGGGATAGCACAACAATCAATGCTGCCCGGTGGATTTCAGAAAAGTATGGAAAAAAAGAGGTAAAAATAGTTTCCAACAGCGTTAAAATTCTTTTTTATATAGATCTTGAAGTCAAAGATGATTCAAAAATAAAAAGTTACTATTATGACAGGCGTAAAACCACCAGGAGCATTGAGGAAAAAGCAGAAGAGGAGGCAGCTGACCTTATTGTAATAAGGGCTGAAACAAGGAAAATTGATCTTGTGGTCATCAAAACTTTTGGCAGGATTGCAGCTTTTTCAGGCCGGAAACACACCATATTGATCTATGGGAAAAAAGAAGCAGATTGATTTTTCCCATATCATGTTATCTTATCTGTTTATTATAAAATCTTAAGATCATTTTTTTTAGGGTTGCTTTTTTTCTTTCTGATTTTATTTCTGAACATTTATAATATATATCAACAAAGTTATCCAGGGAGAAAGAGTCAATGGCAGACCTGTCTTCTTCATATCTGAATATGGGTTTGAAATTTCTTGCCCGTTTAAAAAGTGTGAAGGGAATAAAAGAGTGATTAAGGTCGGCAACATCAATTAACCCGAACCTTCTGTCCTGGGTTATAAAGACATTATTAAAATGTATTGACCTGAAATATATGCCGTACCTGTGCAGTTGTGCAAAAAAAGATGCAAATTCAGAGATAATTTTTCCTGCATCGTGTTTGTTTTTAATAATATCCCTTAAAGATTCACCTTTAAGGGGACGGTAAATAACCATATCTCTTTTTATAAAGTTGACTTTGTAAAGCCCGGTAATGGTCACGGTGGGGATATCATATTTTTTCAGTATTGAAACCCCCCTTACAAACCGTTTTGCATAGGGCCATATAAGTGCAGAAGACAGGATTCGTTTTAAACGGAATAATTTTGCAATACTGCCATTTTTCAGTTTTATAACTTTATAGCCATACAAATCTTCGGTCAGGATTTCAGCATCTTTTATCAGAAAATTGTAGGACTTTTTGTCAATGTTCTGCCATTCACTGGTATTAATAATCTGTCTCCGATAATAGTTATTGATTTTCAAGCGTTTTAAAAAGTTCTGAAACATGGGGCATGGAAGCCCAGTTCAGCATAAAACGCTTCATATCTTTTTTCCATGCACGCTTAAATCCCTGTACGCCTTTATGGAGAACCATACTGTCAAGATCCAGAAGAAATGGTTTCCTGTTGTGTATAATGATATTGGTTGCCTTCATATCACCATGGCTGATCATTGAAGATTTAAGAAGTCTGAACATATCAGTGATCTGTTCTGCCATGTCTGAAAATCCCTGTCCGTCATCATTATTATTGTCCTGGAAAAAGTCAAGGGCAGTGGGGCCATCAATGTATTCACAGATGAAATATGCCTTGTTTCTGAAAGGACCAAATCTTTTTTCCTTCATGGCAACCGGAACAGGAGTATTAATTCCTTTATCCAGGAGGATATGGGCATGGCAAAAGGAGTGATCAGCACGGCTTTTTTTAAAAGCTCTCCTTGCTGCATGGAACATGGTTTTCATATTATACCGTTTGATTACAAGGTCATATTCCCGGCTTTTACAGCGCACAACCGTTGCTGAATTGCCGTTTTTAAGAAGCTTGTCAGCTGGTATTTCAAAGGCCTTGTCAAGGTTTTCAAGCAGTGCCTTTATACCTTGTGAATATCTATCCTGCCTGCAGAGGCAGAAAGACGTAAAACTTTTTTTATTGTAAAATTCTTCCATTTTCTACCAGTCCACCGGGGGATTTTTTTTATACTCTCTTTTGTAAAGATCAAAGGCACGTTTTTTCACCATCCACCAGAAAAACCTGTGCTTTGCAAGGGAGTCTTTAACACTTGTATTGTGATAGGTCTCCATGAATCTGAAAATATCACGTTTTGTAAGGCCAATGTCAAGGCTTGAAAAGAGAATCGCAGAGATATCCTTGGCACGCCAGTAAAACGGAATTTTTGAACGGATCTCCACCCTGTGAAGGTCAATGAGATAAAGGCGTATCTTTTCCGGGTCAATATTTTCAATACCGCCTGATACGTCCATGAGAAAATGGCAAATATATAGATCCTTATGATTCATTCCATTTTCATGTATTGTCCTTGCAATACGTGCAACTTTAGTAATCAAAGCCCGTTTCATGGCAGGATCGGGTGGGTGTGCGGCAAAATCCATACAATAATCTTCAAGGCTGATAATATTTTTAAGTTCCCGGGTTATGACAAAGGATCTTATTTTTCCCGGGTTTCTTCCTTCTTTTCCAAAACCAACAAGCTCCATTGTGTCAATATTGAGCTCCCTGAGCTTCTGGATTGCTTTCCATTCATTTTGTGCACTGAGCACAGGAGGTTTTCGGAATTGAATAAGGTTTTTTAATATTTTTTTCCATCCGACTCCGGAGTGGAATTTACCAAAATAGTTCTCGTCCCTGAATTGAAAACAGATGGTTCTACGGCCATCCTTCTGCCTGAAAAGCCTGCCTTTAATTTTGAAAAGCAGAGCCATGCCATGCTTCTCAATTTTCCAGTATTTTCTCCACTCTTCAGGCAGAACAATCATAGAAAAACCTCTTCAATGATATTAACAGCCTTTTCAGACCGGCTGAAAAGATCAGTGTTAAAAGTATATTTTCTGGCATTGTTTTTCCATTTATCTTTACTGCCAGAGGTTATCATGGCCAGTAATTCTCTGTTGAGCACCTGCTGGTCAAAGGGGGACGGGATCACAATGCCTGCATCTGCATCTGTAATGTGGCGGCTGTATCCGCATATGTCAGTGGTAAGAACCGGAATATTTGCAACAAGGGCTTCAACAATTACCGTGCCGGTATTTTCAATGGAGGCAGGGTGTAGAAACAGATCAGAGGCCATGAGAAGGTGGGGTACATCTGTGCGGGCACCGATAAATTTTAATTGTTTTGATATTTTAAGTTTTTTTGCAAGGCATTTGTATTTCCAGGGCTTGTCAATTCCAACAACAATGAGTAATGTTTTAGAGGATATGTTTTCAGGCAGGGATGCAAGAGCCCTGACAGCGCGCTCAACCCCCTTGATTTTAAATACAGTGCACACCATCAGGATCATTTTTTCATCTCCTGCAATGCCAAGCTCTTCCCGCTTTTTTTCACGAATTTCATCCACATTTGCAGGTGGTATACATTTTTTTGAAATACCCGGGGGCAGAATATAAAACCGGTCAGGATCTGTTTTGTAAAAATTTATATAGAACTCTTTTTCCTTTTCAGTTAAAAGCAGAATCCTGGTGTTTGAGTTTTTACCATAAACAGCTTTTTCAAGGGCCATAAATGTATGGTATCGACTGAAGATACGATGCAGTACACTTCTTTTCAGCATCTTAGCTGCATAGGAGCTGTCAGCTGCATAATATATATCAAGGCCGGGAATCCTGTTGAACCCAACAATGGCATCATAGTTCTTATCCTTTACGATTTCTGCAATTCTATTTCCAAAGGATTTGTATTTTCCATGGTTGGAAAGCCCTGATACATTAACTGTTTTTACATTTAATCCGGCAGGCTTTTCCCCTGACCATGAAATGGTGTATGCATCTACATTATGACCTCTGGCAATACAGATTTTTGCGATTTCAAGAAAATCCCCCTGAAGTCCGCCAAAGGGGAAATATTTAAACAGGCAGAATGCGAGTTTTAATCTGTTTTTCATATCAATTCTCCACAGGCCTGTATAACAATTTCAGGGTCAAGCTCCATGCATTTTTCCGTACCTGCTGGACATTTATTGCTGCCATGCCTTCTGCACGGTTTACATTCAAGGACAGAATCTTCAACAACCCTTGCATTTTCATTCTGCCATGGCCCAAAGCCGAATTCAGGTGAGGTAGCACAAAAAACTGCCACAGTAGGGATTTTAAATGCCGAAGCCATATGCAGCGGCATACTGTCATTGCATACAAGCAGGCTTGCATTTTTCATGACATGCAATGTGTCCTGTATGGTAATCTTTCCGGCAAGGTCTGTGACGCGGGCCCTGGTTTTTATTTTTCTGCAGATATCCATGTCATCCTGTCCGCCGATAAGTACTATATCAATCCCTTTTTTAATATAATGTTCAGCAATACTTAAATACCCCTGCCAGTGCCACTGTTTTGTTCTCCATGCACTGCCCGGTGCCATTACAATATATTTTTCAGGTATTTCCCTCACCTTTTCTGATGCTGCTTTAATATCCGGTGCAAAGAGCCTCAGTTCTTTATTAAATTTCTGTTTATCCATATCCTGAAAAAGCAGTGACAGGTTACGTATGGCTGCATGACCATTGAACTCTTTTCCCCGCTGTTCAGTATATAAAAATCCAAGTTTTGCATCCTTAAATCCTATTCTTTCAGGTATTTTTGCAAGGAAGAGGAGCAGGGATGTCCTGGGGGACCTGTGAATGGAGTAAACTTTATCAAATTTTTTCTCCCTTAACAGGGAAGCTTGTTTAACAAGACCTTTGAATCCTTTATCACGCCTTCGTTTGTCATAGGTTATGACCTCGGAAACCAGGGGGTCATTTATGACAAGGCCGCTTGAAACAGGAGTTGTGAGCAGGGATATTCTGGATTCCGGGTAAATCTTTTTTAAACCTGCAATCACAGGAGTTGACAATATAGTATCACCAAGAAAACTTAAATTAACAAGCAGTATATTCATCATGGTTATTTGATCATGGTTTTTTTAACGGGTTATCCAGCTCTTCAGGCGGCCTTGTCTTCCATCTGTTATGCATCCAGAACCATTGATCAGGATATTTTCTTATATATTTCTCTATTACAGAGTGATATGCCTGGGTATTTTCAAGGATATCCTGTTCCGGATCGCCTGTCTCAATAAGGGGCATTTCAGGCAGTATCACAATGTGTGATCTGCCTTTGTCCTTAAATGTGAAAATTGGGATAACAGGTGCTTTTGTTGATAATGCAAGCCTTGCAAGGCCATTTGTTGTACATGCTTTTCTGTTTAAAAAATCAATAAAGACACCGCGGTGTCTTTTCCTGACATTCTGATCCACATAAAGTCCCGCAATACCACCCCTCTTAAGGCATTTAACAATTTCATCCAGGGCATTATGCACAGGGAACATTTTTGCACCTGTGAACTCTCTTTTTTTCATGATGTATTGGTTAAAAGGTTCAAATTCTATTCTTTTGTATACAACGGCAAATTCAATCCCGGTTATATATGTCAGAGCTGAAAGAAGTTCCCAGTTTCCAAGATGGCCTGAAAAGCATAATATGCCTCTGCCCCTGGCATGGGCAGCTTCAAGATGTTCAAGGCCTGTAATTGTGAACAGTTTATGCAGATTTTCAAGTTTTGTTCTGTGAAATCTTGTGTGCTCAAACAGCATTCTTGCAGTGTTTCTAAACACACGTTCGGCAATTTTAATGATCTCTTTTTCATCCTTTTCCCCTGCATAGGTATGGGTAAGGTTGCTTATGGTCAGTGTTCTGTGTTTCTTATCCAGAAAAAACCATAAAGAGCCCAGAAAATCTCCGATTTTATCGGCAATGGGTGCAGGAATCATTCCAAGAAGGTTCATGGAGAGTGATATTACATGGTAAATAACAGTATCTATGGGTTTCATTCTTTTCCAACTTTTTCCACTAGTTTTTTAAATACATATTCCGGTTGTATCTTTTCCATACACAGGGGAGATGCGCACCTTTTTTTATTACATGGTGAGCACTCGATTTTTTCCCGGATAATACTACCACGAAAAGGCCCTGTCCGAAAGGGGTCAGATGGACCGAAAAGTGCTATGAGTTTTGTACCCAGTGCAGATGCAAGGTGCATGGGGCCGGTATCACAGCTTATTACACACTCTGCATTGTCAATGATTAAACTAAGCTCCTGTAAGGTTGTTTTTCCACACAGGTTCTGTATTTTACAACGGGCTTCAGCCTCAATTGTATCTGCCGTGTGCATGTCTTCAGGCCCGCCTGTCAGTACGGGGGTAAATTTTAAAGTTTTATCTATCATCTCTGCAAGACGGGCAAAATTTCTGCCTTGCCATCTGTTGGCACTTTTTGTGGCTCCTGTATTAAGTACTATATAATCAGATGCAATCCTGAATTCGTGCTTAAGCTTGTGGGTCTGTTTTGTCCAGGGTATGTTCCAGGCAATTTTTTCAGATTCAATACCAAGATGTTCTGCAAATTCCATGTACTGGGTCAGCATGTGTGTCAGGTGGCCGGCCGGGGTTATTCTCTCAAAGTTAAAGAGATGGGACATCTCCCTGCATCGTTTCTTATCAAATCCAAGCTTTCTTTCTGACCTGGCAAGCATGGTGAACAGGCCTGATTTCAGAAGTCTTTGCACATCAAGGGCAATATCATATTTTGTCTTTCTTATCTCCTTTACAGCTTTTATAAAGGATCTGCCCGGTTTTTTTTTATCAAACAGTATTGCCCTGTCAACACAATTGTGTTCCTTTACCAGGGGATAGCTTAAAGGCGCAACAAGCCAGTGAATTTCAGCATTCATACATGTTTTAATATTCACTGCCAGGGGCAGGGTATTGATAACATCTCCCAGGGCACCAAGCTTTACAATCAATACCTTCATATCTGTTATCCAAGTTCCAGGTTTGATATTTCATGGGGTAAATCATGTTTACTGCAGGCCCGCTGCCATCTCTGTTTATATTTTTTTTTAAGTTTTTCCCTGTCCCCATTATAATGGCAGGCCTTGTCAAAATCGATGATAAAGGGCATGCCTTTTCCGTTCACAATTATATTCCCCGGGTGCAGGTCCACATGGTGTATGGAATTTTTAAGGAGTCTGTCTATATTTTCGCATATTTCCGGCATTATCAAAAGAGCCTTTTTGGGATCTTTTCTGCAAATCTCAGCAAAATTATCTGCAGCTTTAATCTCCCTGGTTATGAGCCATGCCTGGTAAAAAACAGTGCCCCGGCTCACATGGGCAATGGGTGTGGGAACATTGACACCAGCCTTTTTCATGCTGGCCAATGTGTTGAATTCATGTTCAGCCCGGGTCTTTTTTGAATAAAAATAATATTTTTTATTCACGCTTGAAACAAGGCCGCCTCTGAGATATCTTTTGATTACAACAGGCCCGATTTTTTCAAGTTCGGCTCTGAGGGGTTTGACCCTTCCCCCAAGCACTGTTCCGGGCTCCTTTGACATTTTTGAATTAAAAACAAGAACAAGGAAGTCCAGGATATCCCGGCTTAAATTTAACTTTGAGCTGAATTTATATGTTTTGTATTTTTTATAAAACATTGAGCCGTCAATTCTCAGCTTAAATCTTTTATTAAATCGGGGTTATTCAACAGGTATTGTTCTATGGTTTTAATATCCTCTGGTATATCAACCCCGGGGGCATCATACCGGGTGACAGATATTTTAATTTTAAAACCATGTTCTAAAACCCGTAATTGTTCAAGCTTTTCAATATTTTCATACATTCCTGAATCAAGACTTGCAATATTATCAAGAAAGTCTTTTTTATATGCGTAAAAGCCAAGGTGTTTATAATATACAACCATGGTTTCCCTGTCCCTGGGAAAGGGTATGGCAGCCCTTGAAAAATAGATGGCAAAATGATTCTTATCAAATATAACCTTGACATTTTTAGGGTCATCTATCTCGGATTTATCTGTTATTTTACGTGCCAGGCTGGTCATTTTCAGGGCAGGGTCCTCTTCAAAGGGCAGGACCAGCTGGTCAAGGATTCCAGGATCAAAGGCTGGTTGATCACCCTGGATATTTACAATTATTTCATCCTTGCCTATGCCAAGCATGGAAGCTGCCTCGGACACACGGTCAGTTCCTGATCTCAATTTATCCGACGTCTTAACAACCCTGCCTCCAAATTTTTCCACTGCTTCAAAAATCTTGTCATTATCCGTTGCCACTATAACATCAGATATGCTTTCAGCCCGTTTGGCCTGCTCATAAACCCTCTGTATCATAGGTTTTCCTGAAATGGGCGCAAGGGGTTTGCCATTAAATCTTTTTGATCCGAACCTGGAAGGTATTATTGCGGTTGTCATAAATGATTAATCCATGATGTAAAATATAAGATAATAAATAATTGCATAGGTTATGATAACACTTAAAATGTTAATATGGGCATTGTTCTGGAAGAATAGCTTCCAGCGGAAAAAGAACAAAGTCTTAAAATTTGTTATCTTAAAGGATGGGAAAAACCTGTTAACCGTCTTAAGATAGTTTAAATAGTCATCACCAAATATGCCCTCTAATGTCTCTTCCTCCCTTTTCACCCTGTTAACCATGTAAAAATAATAAAATAGAGTATAGAAGATTATAAGCAGGATATTTCCCGTTAGAACAAGGCCGCCAAGTATGAGAAAATATCTTCCAATATACATGGGGTTGCGCGTGATGGAGTATAATCCCCGGATGGCTATGGTTTTCTGCTTGTCAAGGCTTGAAAAACACCAAACCTGTATGAACTCGCCAAAAAAGGATATGGCCATCCCGTAAAAAAAATACTCTTTTTTGATCTGAAAGGTGATAAATATTATGAAAAGCAGAGCTATGGGGATTCTTGCCTTAACTAAAACTTTTCTTGCCTTTTTATTATTAAATAGGTCATGAATGCGTTGTACAAAGCTTTTCATGAATTGCTCCTCTGTTTCTTTTCAGCCTGGTTTTTAATTATTCTTTTCAGTTTGTTTTTCCTGTGCCTTTGCAGCATATAACCCTTTAAAACCCAGAGTTTACGGTTTTTGTTTGATGCAGCAAGTTTTTCTTTTTTTTCCCTGTCAAGGGTTTCAGGGTTCATTTTTGCCCAGTATTTATAAACCCCGGAAAGATCAACTGATTTCAAGACAGCTTTGAGACGTTTACCTGGAATCAGCCTTAAGTCCAGGTATGATTGAAAATCGATTATAAAGGGTTTACCTGTTTCTGAAATAATCACATTGGATCCGGTTCTGATATCCAGATGGACAATGCCGTAGTCGTGCATCTCTTTCACAGCTTTTTCAAGATCAGGAAAAAATCTGCTGTCAATGAAGTTGTTGCGCCGTGCATAGGAGCTTAGATTCTGGCCTTTTACATATCTGTAGCTCAGGGTGAATTTTCCAAGCCTGATGGCATCATTACAGGTTCCTTTACAGGGGGCAAGCCTTTTTAATGCTTTATACTCCCGTGCTATCAACAGGCTTCCAATTGTATTTCTTATGAACCAGGAATGGTGGGCAAAGGTCTTTACAACAAAAAGACCTGTGTTGTAGCCATGGAGGTATACATCACTGTTCCCCCATTTACCCTTCTGAATTATTTTTAAAGTCATATGATCTTTAATCTATTAATCTGGTCAATACAATATGTATGCATAAAATAAGAGTTTATATTATTAATTTGATATATAGTCAATCTTATTCCAGGGGAATTACTTTAATCATGATAAACGGTTTGATAATTATTATGTTATATTATATAAGTAAAACTTATATTTTGTTTTATTGAACTGATGTCTGGTAAGGTTGGCTTTTATGTGCGGGGAATTAAAATGACTGAAATTGATATGGATAATATTAAGATTGGTGTTGTGGGAGCAGGGAGCTGGGGCACCGCCCTTGCAAAACTTCTGGCAGAAAAGGGTTTTAAGCTTGATCTATGGGCATTTGAACCTGAAGTTAAAGAACAGATTACAACAAAAAGGGAAAATGTTTTTTTTCTTCCTGGCAGGAAACTGCCTGAAAATATCAATTGTTCCAATGATCTGAAACAGGTTGTTAAGGAGAAAGACCTTATTCTCATTGTTGTTCCCTCCCATTGCATGCGGGAAGTTACGGAAAATATGAAAAGCTTTGTTTCCCGGGACAGCATAATTGTGACTGCATCAAAGGGCATTGAAAATAAAACCCATCTTACAATGCTTGAGATCCTGAAAGAGAAACTTGTTTCAGTTAAAGAGAAAAATTTTGCTGCACTTTCCGGGCCTTCATTTGCAAAGGAAGTTGCGGAAAATCTTCCTTCGGTGGTGGCAGTGGCCTCAACTGACAAGGCAACTGCAGAATATGTGCAGCAGATCTTTGCATGCCCGTGTTTCAGGGTGTATACCAATGATGACCCTGTGGGAGTTGAGATTGGCGGTGCAATGAAAAATGTCATTGCCATTGCAGCAGGTATTTGTGATGGAATGAATATGGGACTGAATGCCAGGGCAGCCCTCATAACCAGAGGCCTTACAGAGATGACAAGGCTTGGAATAAAACTTGGCGCAAATCCCCATACCCTGTCCGGGCTTTCAGGGGTGGGTGACCTGCTTTTAACCTGTACTGGTGATTTGAGCAGAAATTATTCCGTTGGTAAAAGAATTGGTGCAGGGGAAAAGATCAAAGACATTACAAACGAAATGAGAATGGTTGCCGAAGGAGTAAAAACCACAAAATCCGTGTATAACCTTGCAAGAAAACTTAACATTGATCTTCCAATATGCAATGAGGTCTATTATGTGCTTTATGAGGATCTGCCCGTTGCTGAGACCAAGGACAGACTTATGAACAGGACTTTAAAACATGAGCTTGACGGAGTGGTTGATCATTAATTTACAAGATTATCATTTATAAGCTTAACAGCCATGGCAGCACCGCCCTGGTTTTTTCTGATATACTCATAAGCAGCTTTTCTAAGCATTGTTTTATCTGTTCCAGACCTTAATTTTTCCACCATGTACCGGGCTGCCTGCTGCCTGTTTTCTGCTTTAAAAACAAGTTTTGATTTGAAAATTTCATTGTCTACCCACTTAAAGGAGTTAAGATGGGGGCCTGTAACAGCTGCTGTGCCGCAAACCACAGGTTCCAGAAAATTCTGACCGCCCAGGGGTTCAAGGCTTCCTCCTACAAATGCCGTAACAGCGTATTCATAGGCATGCTTAAGCTCTCCAAAAGTATCCCAGAGGATTATGGTTCCTTTGTTGACAAAGGAGGATATTTCAGATCTTAATTTCCATTTGAACCGGATATTGCCTGATCTGGCAAGCAGCCTGTCAAGCATTTCTGACAAATGGCCTGCCCGTTGTATATGTTTTGGAAATATTCCAATGATCTGATCAGGGAAATTGTCCATGAGATACTTTAAAATATATTCCAGGTGTTCCTCTTCTTCTTCTCTTATGGATGCAAGTATTGAAAACGGGATATCCCGGGGCAGAAACGACGCAAGGGAGGTTTTATTATTTTGTCTGCTCTGACTTGAAGGCATTGCATCAAATTTTATATTGGGCATTACACTGATTCTTGTCTTCCTGTCAAAGATATTTTTATACCTTTGTGCATCCTTGTCTGATGTTGCAAGAACTATATCAGGGCTGATCTCCTCCCATAAAAATTTTGTCTTACGATACCATGCATAGCTTTTTGAGGAGAGCCTTGCATTGATTATAATGGTTTTGATTCCATGTTTTTTCAGCATGTAAAGAAGACCCGGCCATATTTCTGTCTCCAGCAGAATCATGAGTTCAGGCCTGGTTTTTAAAATTACTTTTTCAATAATTACAGGCTTGTCAAAGGGGAGCCATGTAATTTCCATATCAATGTTTAAAGAAAAGTCCGGGCTTTTATAAAAAGACTCCATGGTCCCAAGTCCCTGGGCGGTTGTTGCTGTATATAAGATTTTCAAAGGGCTTTTCAGGTTCATCCGCCTTAGAATTTCCACTGCAACATAGGCCTCCCCCCCTGAAGCACCATGGATCCAGATATTGGTTTTTTTGAAATTGTCTGCAGATATCCTCAGATCATAACTTCCTTTAAAGGTTTTACTCCTTTTAAGAAAGGGCAGGATTATTTTCCAGGCAAGATTGTATAGATTAAATATGGCCTTTTGACTTTTCATGGGGCCTATACTGCCATGATTTATCGGTATTTACAATCTTTCTTTCGGGAATAAGTTTATAAAAGCGGATTATCTTTTTTATGACTCTTTTGTCCTTTGGTGACAATCTGGCGCGGCCTGTATAATGTTTGTAAAATTTTAATCTTGTGGCAGGGCTAAGGTGATATCTTGCTATTTTATCAAGGCATGCAAGGTCTTTAATTCTCCAATGGATAAAAAAGGGATTTACCATTTTTCTGCCGGACGGGCAGTCAATTAAATATACTTCAGGCTTTTCACCTTTCGTAACAAGGATGTTGCGCCATTTAAAATCAGTGTGAACAAATCCGTTGTCATGGAGGAGCCTTGCATATTTTGAGTATAAAAACCCAACATGATCCATCCATGCATTGTCATAAATACACTCATCACCTTCCCTGGCAAGTGTTGCAAGGTCGGTTGAATCTTTAATTTCTTTTGTAATAACAGCCCCGCGCTGGAATAATCCAAAGTGAATATCCTGGC
This sequence comes from uncultured Desulfobacterales bacterium, assembly GCA_964593725.1. Lineage (GTDB taxonomy): Bacteria > Desulfobacterota > Desulfobacteria > Desulfobacterales > Desulfobacteraceae > JAIOSM01. The sequence continues at coordinate 28,551 of CAZQJS010000020.1, read as the reverse complement.
CCCATGCCACAAGTTCAGGTGTGGGAATTCCAAGTCTGCTGAAAAACCGGAGGTTTTCCCATTCAGCCCGGGCTCTGTTCCTGCCTATAAAACGCCGCAGCCTCTTACCACCTTTTGTATATGTTTTAATAAAGTAGCCTTGTCCATGATACTTAACCCGTATCATACGGCTTACAGGATCAGAGGATATATATTCACCCCTGCAGGCAAACACCTGATCAAGATTTCGGAAAAAAGGTTCAGTATCTTTTCTGAATTTATTGGAAATTGTCCAGAAAGAAGAATACTTCTCTGAAGTTTCTTGCATGAAAACCGTCCTTAAGTTTTGTTACATAAAATTAATTATGACTTTTTCGCTCTGTATGTGGTATATAGTTTCATAATTTACTGGTATTTGCAATGTTATTCAGTTAATTTTTTTTATTGTTTTTTAAAAAAGAAGGCTTATGAAACTTATTATCACCCGGCTTACAGGCAGACAAAAACATCTATTGGGCATTGTAAGCAGTTACTGGCGCTGGTTTGTCATCGGCATGATATGTTCGGTCGTGGGTGCTGCATCATCATCAGCATCAGCATATCTTGTCAAACCATTGCTTGACGATATTTTTATGGATAAAAATGCTGCCATGCTTTTATTGGTACCTGCCCTGGTAGTTGGTGTCTCTTTGTGTAAGGGTTTTGCCGCATACGGACGGGAATACTACATGAAGCAGATAGGACTTAGTGTTACCAGGGACTTAAGAAATCTTCTATATATTAAGATCATTGATCTGCCCATGCAGTTTTTTCACAAGAAAAAAGTTGGTGTTCTCATGTCACGGATTACCTATGATGTTGAAACTGTAAAAAATGTTGTTTCAACATCGATTGCAGCAACCATATCAGATATTCTGACAATGATTGGACTTATCGGTGTTGTGATATATATGGACTGGAAGCTCTCTGTGGGTGCATTTTTAATAATGCCGATTGCATTTTATCCCCTTGTAAAACTTGGACGAAGGATCAGAAAATTCAGCATTGGTGTACAGGAGACCATGGCAGACCTTAATTCATTCCTGCTTGAAACTTTTTCCGGAATAAAAATTGTCAAGGTGTTTACCAGGGAAGCCTATGAGACAGAAAGATTTGCCAGCACCAATGAAATGTATCTTAATCTTGGTATGAAACGGGTCAGGGCCCAGGCATTAAGTTCGCCAATCATGGAAACCCTGGGCGGAATCGCCATTGCGATCGTAGTCTGGATTGGAGGAATCAGGGTTATTGAGGGTGATTCCACGCCTGGAACTTTTTTTGCATTCCTTGCAGCTGTTGTAATGATGTACAGCCCTGTGAAAAGATTGAGCAAATTATACGGTAATGTCCAGCCCGGAATTGCAGCAATGCATAGAATCTATGATGTTCTGGAAGAAAAAGCAACTATTCTGGAGCCTGAAAAGCCGCTTTTACTAGATAAATCATCCTTTGACCTGGAATTTAAAAACGTCTATTTCCAGTACAATGAGGAAGATGGACCTGTATTGAAAAACATAAATCTTCGGGTCGCTCCTGGTGAGGTTCTGGCACTGGTTGGTATGAGCGGCGGCGGTAAAACATCCCTTGTAAACCTTGTGCCAAGGTTTTTTGATATTACCAGTGGGGAACTTTTAATAGGTGATGAAAACATCCAGGAACTTTCCATAAAATCCCTGCGGGAACATATTTCCATTGTTACCCAGGAACCTATATTATTTAATGAAACCGTGAGGGATAATATAAGTTATGGAAAACCTGGTGCTACGGATGAAGAGATTAAGGCTGCTGCAGAATCCGCCTTTGCCCATGATTTTATCCAGAGTTTTCCCAAGGGCTATTATACCCGGATCGGTGAGCTGGGTAACCGTCTTTCCGGAGGTGAAAAGCAGAGAATATGTATTGCAAGGGCTATTATTAAAAATGCTCCCATGCTGATACTTGACGAAGCAACATCAGCCCTTGATGCAGAGGCTGAAAAAATTGTTCAAAAAGCTCTGGGCAACCTTATGAAGAACAGAACAACCCTGGTTATTGCCCACAGGCTTTCAACAATTGAATATGCAGACAGGGTGATACTGTTGAAAAACGGTGAGATCATAGAGCAGGGTACCCATGAAGATTTAATGGAACAGAAGAAAGAGTACTATAAACTGCAAAGTATGCAGAATTCTAAAGGAGGGAGAAATGACACTGTCAAAGGAACTGCTTGAAATACTTGCATGCCCGAAATGTAAAGGTGATGTGGTATTAAATCAAAACAATGACGGGCTTGTATGCGATAACTGCAAGCTTGTTTATGAGATCCGTGAGGATATCCCGATAATGTTGATTGATGAAGCAAAACCTTTAAACAGATAGTAAGACAGGTTTTTATACAATAATGAGCATACCGAAAAAACCATTGCAGGCCAAGCTTATTGTGGGCGTTTTTATGCAGGATAAAAGGCTTTTTCATGGGATTCTTCCCATGCTTAAGACAGAATTCGGTGTTATTGATATTATAAGCAGCTGGTTTGATTTTGATTATACTGACTATTATGAAGAAGAAATGGGCAGATCTCTTTTCAGAAGAGTAGTTGTTTTTAAAAACCTGATAGACATAGAAAACCTTGCACATATAAAATTAAGCACAAATGCCATTGAAAAACAGTATGAAGAAGACGGGTGCAGAAAGATCAATATTGATCCGGGATATATGCTTCCGTCAAGGTTTATCCTTGCAACGGGCAAGGACTATTCCCATAGAATATATATTGGTGAAAATATCTGGGCAGACCTTACATTAATTTATAAAGACAGAGATTTCTGCACCCTTGACTGGACATATCCTGACTATGCAGCAGAGGATATGAGGGCATTTTTACTGAAAGTCAGGAGTAAATATCTCCTTGACCTTGCACAATAAGGCATATAAAGGCGGTTGTATGATTAAAAGTATGACAGGGTATGCAGAAGCTGTGTATACCACAGAGGATTTGACCATAAAAGGAGTATTCAGGGCCTGCAACAGCAGATATCTGGATCTTGTATTTTACTTTCCAGACTCCTTGAGGATGTTTGAAGAGAAGATAAAAAAAATTGTTGCATCAAAACTTGTCCGTGGCAGGGTTGAAATACGTATTTTCCTTGATGAGATTTCAGAAAAATCCCTTGCATTCAGTGCTGATCTTAAAAGGGCAGAAGCTTATTATAACGCACTGAATGTCTTAAAAAAGCAATTGAATATTAAAGAAAAAATAACCCTTGAGCAGGTTCTTGCAGGAAAAAATATGATAATACCAAAGGAGCCTGATCATGATGAAAACGCCCTGTTTGAAGGATTGTCTTTAGTTGTACATCAATGCCTGGACAACCTTGACAAAATGCGTATTAATGAAGGAAACAACCTTTTAAGGGATATTGAAGAACGGTTTACTTCAATGGAGATCATAATAGATTTAATTGCAAAGCAGGCAGAAGGTCTTCCCGTACTTTACAAGAGAAAACTTGAGGCAAGACTTAAGGATCTCATGCTTGAGAATAATGACTTTGACCCTGTGAGGATTGCCCAGGAGATTGCAATTATTGCAGATAAGAGTGATATCTCCGAAGAGATAGTAAGGGCAAAAAGTCACATAAACCAGGCAAGGGAGATTCTGTTTTCACAGGATATTGATACAAGCCCGGGAAGAAAGCTGAATTTTCTTGTTCAGGAGTTTAATCGCGAGTATAATACCATGGGATCAAAATCAGGTGATGTTAAAATATCAAAGATGGTTGTTGATCTGAAATCAGAACTTGAAAAGATAAGGGAGCAGGTGCAGAACATTGAATAAAACAAGAATTCTTAAACTGGACGGTACCATTGAACAGGCCCTTTTAAACATCGGGTTTGGCAATTATGTTATTGCAGACAAAGTTGTATCTATTTTATCTCCCAACTCTTCTCCCATGAAGCGGCTGAAGGATGAAGCAAGGGAGGAGAAACGGCTTGTGGATTCCACCCATGGCAGGAAGACCAGGGCAATTATTGTAACAGAAACCAACCATATTATCCTTTCGGCAATCCAGGCGGAAACAATATCCCAGCGTATGGCAAATTTATATAAGGATAAGTCAAAATAGGGATTGTTTATATTTATGAATTCAAATGGTAATAAAGATTCTGTCCCTGGAAAGCTGTTTGTAGTATCTGCGCCGTCCGGTGCCGGGAAGACAACTTTGTGCACCACTCTTCTGTTAAAATTTCCCCGGATTTCATATTCAGTTTCCCATACAACAAGAAAGCCCAGGAAAGATGAAGAGCATGGCAAAGATTATTATTTTATTTCCATTGATGATTTTGAAAATAAAATAAAAAATAATTTCTGGGTTGAATGGGCAAAGGTGCATGGGAATTATTACGGCACATCCAGAAGACACCTTGCAGGGCAGCTTGAACAGGGTATGAATGTCCTCCTTGAAATTGACATTAAGGGTGCAAAACAGATTAAAAAAATTTTCCCTGGCGCTGTGACAATCTTTATCATGCCTCCCTCCACTGGTGTGCTTGAAGAAAGATTGAGAAGCAGAGCCACAGATACAGATGAGATAATAGAGTTACGCCTGAAAAATGCCCGGGCTGAAATGGATCAGAAACATTTTTATGATTACATTGTTGTGAACAACGACCTTGACATGGCCTCCAGGGAAATTTGTAATATTGTAAGGGAGAATCTTTAAAAATCAGGGATGGAAAACAATAAAACAGAAATCCTTTCTGGTATTCATCCGGTCTTTGAGGCCTTAAGGGCAGGCAGGAGAAATTTTCACAGCCTTTTTCTGAAAAAAGAGTATCAACGGTCTGATTTAAACAGGACCAGAATTAATAAAATCTGTCAATATGCTGAAAAAAGAGGCTTAAGGATTGAATATGTAGAACAATTGTTCCTTGATAAATTGATAAAAGGTACAAAACATCAGGGCGTTGCAGCCCGGGTATCTTATTATCCCATCCTGGGGCTGTCTGATTTTTTTATTATGCATAAGAAATCAGAAAACCTCCCCTTTGTTCTGATACTGGAAAATATCGAAGATCCGCATAATTTCGGCGCTCTGATAAGAACAGCGCTATGTGCCGGAGTTGATTGCATTATGATACCAAAGGACAGGTCGGTAAGCCCGGTGCCATCTGTATCAAGGGCCTCGGCCGGTGCCATGGAACATGCACAGATATTTAAAATAACAAATGTTGCAAACACAATAAAAAAATTAAAACAAAAGGGTGCCTGGGTTGCAGGGCTTGATGCTTCTGGTGACACCACACTTTATAATGCAGATTTTTCAGGCTTTTTTATACTTGTGGTGGGTGGAGAGCATAAAGGCATAAGGCCTCTTGTGAAAAAAGAGTGTGACTTTCTTATCTCCATTCCTGTTAAAGGTGCAGTAAATTCTTTAAATGCCTCTGTTGCAGGCGGCATAGCGCTCTATGAGGCAGCGCGTCAAAGGGGATAGTAAATCACAAAGGGGAAACAGATGAAAAATCCCTTGAAAACAATAATCTGTTTTATTATTGATCTGTTCTTTCCCTTGAAATGTATTAAATGCCATGGATTGATTTTACGCGATATAGGGCAGACCGGTACTCCCGGCCGGGTCAATGGTGAAAAAGATCCTTTTAAGGATTTATTTAAAAATTATTTTTGTCCTGACTGCATCAGGCTTAAGTATGAGCCCTTTGCCCCTCCTTTCTGTGGAATATGCGGTGAAAGATTTGAACATGATTCCCTGCACAGCCGTCTCTGCCATGGGTGCATGGACGCTTCAGGCATTATCAGTAAGGTAAGGGCAGGAGCATTTTATTCAGGTATCATTAAAGAGAGTATCCATGCCTTGAAATACCAGAAGAAAACAGCTCTGGCAAAGCCGTTGGGAGAAATACTTTTTAAAGGGTTTAACCGGTATTTTGATCCCTTTGATATTGATGTTATCATGCCAGTACCCCTGCACATCTCCAAGCTTAAACAGAGGGGTTTTAACCAGGCTTTTCTGGTGGCAAAGGACATTAACAGAATTTTGAAAAACAGGGGAATTTCTCTGGAGATAGGCTTTGACCTTTATTCATTGAAAAGGGTTAAAAAGACAGCGCCCCAAATCGATTTTTCCAGGGATCAGAGAAAAGAAAATGTTAAAGATGCATTTAAAGTCATGAAGCCTGAAAGGATAAAGAATAAAAAGATTCTGCTGGTGGATGATGTCTATACAACTGGTGCAACCTCCCGGGAAGCTGCAAAGGAACTTTTCAAAGCAGGGGCATTACAGGTGGATGTGCTTGTGGTTGCACGGGCTTGACTGCCGTTTTCCGGGGATACTTAATTTAAGTAGTTAATGTAATATGGAATTGCTATGTTCTGGACAGTACTTTTTCTTTGAACTCTTTTCTTTGGTCCATGGAAGATATTTTAGCGGCAAGGGATTCTATGGCTGTGGAAAAATCAATTTTCTTTTTAAATATATCTTTACATATTATTGCGGCCATGGGTCCGATATATTCGGCAAAGCATTCTTCAAGTATGGCTTTTTGATCATCACCTAAGGGTTTTATCGCACCAGGTGCACCTCCTGGTGGAGGTGGTTTTGCTACAGGGCCGCTTCTGCTGCTTTTTCCGGCAAGAATTTTCAGTATTGAGCTTGTTTCAGGCAGAGGCATCCGTTTTGAAAGTACTTTTCCTGCCTGGAAACGAAAAGTTGCAGCCTGAATTTTTGACATGGGCATAAGTGCATCCTGGCCGCGTTTATTGGAAAAGTATAAAAAAACAATCCTGCCATTTTCAATCATTATCTGGGCTGCACGCTTCTTCTTTGTTGCAATAAAGAGTGTGCCTGTGGCTTTGTTCCCACATAATTTTTTTAACTCCGCGACAATTCCTGAAAATGGAGTATATTCTGAAGTCATGGCTCCTGTCTCTTCCTTACTCTGTTCACACAACGCCCCTTGGGTCTATCCCATTATTTTGACATGGCAAGTTTTAAACTTATAACAAGCCTGTTAAATGACTTTGTAAGAACGCCTATTTCATCTTTTCTCTTCTCTTCAATAACATCAAGATCCATTTTGCCCTGGCTTATCAAATTAGCCATCATTGTCAATTCATTAATCGGTTTTGTAATACCGTTACCCACAATAACACCTATAATAATTGAGAGAATAATCACAAGAAGGCAAACACCTGTAATATACATCCTGGCTGTTATTGCAGGCTGGAGAATCGTATTTTTAACGACCACGATTCCCATGCTGGCATTTATTGCTTTTATGGGTGAATAGGCAATATATGTCTCACCCTTATCAACATCTTCATATATGTCAGTTCCACTGTCTCCTCTGATCATCTTTTTTACTATTTTTGTGAATCCTGCATTGCCTGTTTTCAGAAGATTGTCACTGTTATAGGAGCTGTCCCATTTCAGATCTCCCTTTTTCATACCCGGCCTTACAAGGACCTTGCCTTTTTTATCAATTAAAAAAGCATAACTGTTATAACCAATGTCAAGTTTTAAAATACTCCGTTCAATGGTGGTGAGAAACACGTCAAAAGCTGCTACGCCGATTAACTCTTTATTATTGTTATAGACAGGAGTCGCACATGTTACGATGAGCTTTTTTGTATCAGCATCAATATATGGTGCAGTCCATATTGTTTTTTCTTCCTGTTTTGCACGTATATACCATGGCCGGATATGGGGATGATACGTGGGAATGTTTAAGAGAACTTCGTAGGTACTTCTTTTATTAGGTACCATGAGAGCTGATCCATTAAAATTTTCCGATGCAATATAGCCTGCAAGTATAAAAGGATTTGCTTTAACATAGCTGCTGAATGCCTGGCCCATTCTCTGGTACTGCATATACTTCTGATGTATATCTGCTTTTCGTTTTTTAAACTCACTGCCTTTGACAGGCCCTGTAGAGTTAAATATTAATACAGAAGTAAATTTATTCTCAGTATTAATATCGTCGCTTTCTGCAAGTATCCTGGAATAATCGGCAAGGGCTATTATCCCTGCATTGATTTTCTCAAAAACCTGATTATACTCTTTGGATTTCTGGTTGGACATCTGCTGTAAGTGGTTCTCAGCCTGGTCAGCCAATGCTTTCATACTGGTCTGAACTGCAATGACTCCTACAATGCCCAGAGATACAATAACGAGCAGAACAATAATAAGTGTAATTTTTGTTCTGATTGATCCAAAAAAACTTACAGGAATATCATTTTTTGTCTTTTTGAAACGTTTTTTTATGGCAGGTTCCCTGGTTTTTATAACAGCAGATGATTTTGGTTCTTTTCCGGCTTTTTTAATGGCGCTTACATTCCCGCAGGCTCTGCACCTGAATCCCACTGTGGAACTCTTGATCTTTGAATCATCGATCTTAATCTTTCTGCCACAGTGCTCACAAGTTGTTATCATGGTTTTATTATCTCCGTATTTTGATTGTTTTAACGCCCACTTTGTATATAAATATATTATAGATAGCAGTATTGGAGCAAAGTCAACCTTTTTTTTCAATAGTTTTTAATTTGGTGTTTCGTAAAAATTCGTAGGTCGTTCAGCTGGTTTTCGCCCCCAGTATTTTATATTTATAACAGCTTTGGTATAAACACAACCATTGGAGCTGTGATTATATGATCGTCAAAACACTTGCAGTGAAGAAGAGTTTGCGTTAATCTGATAAAATGAATAGATTTTTAATAGATATTTTGAAATTAAAGGGCAGGGGTATTATCAGTATTATTGGTGCAGGAGGGAAAACACGGTTGATGTTCACCCTTGCAAAGGAACTTGTGAAGGCGAATAAAACCGTTCTTTCAACCACCACAACTAAGATTTTTATTCCTGGACATGATGAATCCCCCGAGGTCATTGCCACAGACTTGTTTGACCGGTTTATTTTACAGGCGGAAAAGCTTTTGGTTAAGCTTAATCACTTTACAGCCTGTAAAGAAAAGCTCGCTGATATTGGAAAATTGAAAGGGTACGGGTCGCTTTTTATCAACAGAATATTCAGGCAGGGCCTATTTGACTGGATAATAGTGGAAGCAGATGGCGCCAGGCATAAATCCATTAAATCAACTGCTGCCCATGAACCTGTAGTGCCTGATATGACGACTCACCTCATCCATGTTACAGGCCTTGATGTTTTGGGCAGACCTCTGGATGATGAACATGTACATAGAGCAGAACTTTTCTCCCTTAATACTGGATTAATGCCAGGGGAAGCACTGGATGAAAAATCCATTGCATGCTCAGCATACCTTGAGATAAATAAGGCCTGCCGCCATATATCCCATGACGTTTCCGGGTTTATACTGTTAAACAAGGCAGATGATGCCGGCATGATGGATCAGGGGAAAAAGATTGCAGGATATATAAAAAGTTCCGCGGCAGTTGATACGGTTATCACAGCTTCCCTTAAAAACAGATCAGCGATCATCTGTTCCCATGACATGCAAAAGTGATACAGGAGATTTCAGGGAGAGCCGTTGATATGGAGATAATCAATAAAAAAGTCGCCGGCATAATACTTGCCGCAGGTTCAGGTTCAAGGATGGGGTGCTTAAAGCAATTGCTGCCCTTTAAGGGCAGATCCATACTTGAACATGTAATCGGCCATGCCAGAAAATCACATTTGTCTGAAATCATACTTGTCCTGGGCCATGGTGCAAATCTGATTCAACAGACAATTGACCCTGCATGTTATCTGAACCCCGGGCCTGTGGTAAAAATTATTGTAAACAGGGAATACAATAAAGGTCAGAGCAGTTCCGTTAAAAAAGGCCTTGAAAATATATCAGAGGATTGTGATGGAGCCATGTTTATCTTAGGGGATCAACCCCTTGTAACACATTCCATTATTGATCTGCTTGTTTCTGCCTTTGAATCCACCGGACTTTCAATGGTCATACCCTATTGTGACGGGAAAAGGGGCAACCCTGTGATCATTGGTAAATCTCTGTTTTTCCGTATCAGGGCCCTCACCGGTGACACAGGTCCCAGGGTACTTTTTAAAGAGTTTAAAGATGAGATTTTAGCTGCATCTGTTAAAGATAATGCTGTTCTGAAAGATATTGACACCTATGATGATTATAATGAGCTTATCGCCCGATAGGCTTATCATATTACCATAATTTACTATTTTTAATAACATGGGAGCAAGTTTTTCCTTGACAACATACATACATGTATGTATAATTAATAATTATGGTAAAAAGAACAAAAGAAAAAGTTGAACAGACAAAAAAGGCCCTTGTTGATGCAGCAATAAAGGTGTTTCATAAAAAGGGATACAGCAATACAACCCTTGAAGAGATAGCTTTAGAGGCAGGACTCACACGGGGGGCTCTTTACTGGCATTTTAAGGGTAAAGCAGAAATATTGATTTCCATCTATGGTGATTTCATGGAAAAGCTTGATGCACTGATTGCAGAGACAGTTGACAGAGAAGATGCAACCCTTGCTTCAGTGGCAGAATATATGAAAAGAGCAATAAATCTTTTGATAACAGATTATAGTTTCATGGTAACTCTGGAGATGCTTTTTTTTAAGGCAGAATTTACAGGGGATCTGGAATCTGTCAAAAGCATGGAGAATAAATGGACAACCAGACGTATTAACAAGATTTCATTCCTGGTGGAAGAGCACCTGAAACAAAGTAAGCTTAAGGTCAGCATGGATCCGGGAGAGACAGCCCTTGCCATTGAATCACTATTCCGGGGGCTTTCCCTGATGTATACCACAAACAGTCAGGTTATTCCAGGTAAGGATTCCCATGTCAGGATAATTGATACTTTTTTCCAAAGTATATTAAACCCTGTTCAGTAAGTACTGTTCAATCTTAATGAATATTTAATTCGTCGGAAAAATTTCATAATTATAGATAGTTAAGATAATAACCGGAGAGATCACAATGAAAAAAGTTTTAATATTTTTATTGATAGTACAACTGTCAGCTGCCATTGGATGTACAAATGAAGAGGGCGCTGTGAAAAAAACTGTCCGCCAGGTAAAGACCATGAAAATTATAAAAAAGAGTGAGTTTAAGAAGGTTCGGTTTCCAGGCATTGTCCGGGCATACAAGAGGGCAAATCTCAGTTTTGATGTTCCGGGACGTATTGTCATGCTCAATGCACGGGAGGGATTAAAAGTGCAGAAAGGTGATGTCCTGGCACAACTCAATGACCAGGATTATAAAAATAAATACCAGGCTGCCCTGGCAAATATGAAGGAGGCATGTTTAGCCCTGGAGCGCTATGAAAAACTCTTTGAAAAAGGAGTCATTGCCAGGGCTGGTCTTGACAGGGTTGAAAAAGCGGCAGCAGTGGCAAAAGCAAGAATGAGGATTGCGGAAAAGGCATTTGAAAATACAAAGCTTAAGGCATATTTTTCCGGTACCATTGCTGCAAGATATGTGGAAAACTTTCAGAATATCCAGGCAAAACAACCCATTGTCAGTATGGAAGATACTTCAATACTTGAAATAGTTGTGCATGTCCCGGAAAAGAGCGTGATAAAAACCAGAAAAAAAGACATTGTTTCCATGTATGCATCCTTTGATGCCATTGATGGAGCTGCCGGGAGCAAAAAGTTCAGCCTTGACCTGAAGGAGATCTCAACAAAGGCCGATCCTGCAACCAGAACATATGCAGTTGTTTTTACCATGCCCGGAGTAAAGGGATATAATATTTTTACCGGGATGACAGCAATGGTTGAAATCACAGTCATGCCCAGGGGAGAAAAGTCAAGAGAGACCATTGTGATTCCTGTTACTGCTGTTATGGGTAATGGGAATAATAACGCCCTTGTCTGGATATATTCACCTGGTAACAGTACTGTTTCTTCCAGAAAAGTTACCATTGGTGAAATTGTCAGGGATAAGATATATGTAAAATCCGGTCTGGAAGGCGGCGAAATCATTGTAACGGCAGGTGTCCATTATTTAGTTGATGGGATGAAAGTAAAAGAACTTAAAGGTATGGTGGGAAAATAGAAGATGAATCCGGCTGAATTATCAATAAATAACAGGATAGCTGCCTGGGCTGTAATCGTGGTTCTGGTGGCAGGAGGAATAATGGCATTTTTTGATCTTGGAAAACTTGAAGATCCGAATTTTACCATTAAACAAGCCCTTGTCATCACAAGATATCCCGGGGCCACACCAGGGCAGGTGGCAGATGAAGTGAGTGAAAAAATAGAGACTTCTATCCAGCAGATGCCCCAGGTTGATCAGATAAAATCAACTTCTACCTTTGGGCTTTCCATAATTGAGGTAAAGATAAAGGAGAAATACAATGGTAAAGCTCTGCCCCAGATATGGGATGAGTTGAGGAACAGGGTTAATGATGTGCAAAGGGGGCTGCCGCCCGGAGCCGGGCCTTCCATGGTCAATGATTCCTTTGGGGATGTTTATGGTATTTTGATTTCTGTTACAGCAGATGGATATTCCCATGCTGAGCTTAAAAATCTGGTTGACATGCTCAGAAAAGAACTCCTCCTGGTAAAGAATGTGGGAAAGGTTAAAATATGGGGGCAGCAGCACGAAGCTGTACATGTCGAGATATTAAGGGAAAAGATGGCAGAGCTTAAGATCGGCATGGATTTGATTATCAGAACTTTAGGTATGCAGAACCGCATTACTCCGGCAGGGGCTGTAAAGGCAGGCAGGGACTACATACGGATAAATCCAGGCAATACCATTGTCACAGTTGATGACATTGCAGATCTTGAAATACGCGATCCTGTTTCAGGCAGGCTTTTTAAGTTAAAGGATGTTGCAGTGGTGAAAAAAGGGTATATTGAACCACCTGAAACCATAATGAGATATAATGGCAGACAGGCCCTTGCCCTTGGCATATCAATAGTTCCTGGAGGCAATATTATTAATCTGGGAAAAGCGGTCCGGAAACGCCTTAAAGAGCTTGAATCCCGTATTCCAATAGGTTTTGAGCTTAATTATATCAATTTTCAACCCCATGATGTTTCCAGGGCCATTGGGAGTTTTGTAATAAATTTCATTGAGGCAGTTGTAATTGTGATCATTGTGCTGCTCATCTTCATGGGTTTAAAAAGCGGACTTCTCATTGGGGCGATCCTTGCCTTGACAGTTTTCGGAACCTTTATTGTGATGAAAATTTTTGGTATTGATCTCCAGCGTATTTCCCTTGGAGCATTGGTTGTTGCCCTTGGAATGCTTGTGGATAATGCCATTGTTATCACCGAAGGCATACAGATACGCATGGGGCTTGGAGATAACAGGCTCAAGGCTGCAAAAAAGGTTGTTGCCCAGAACCTTATGCCCCTTTTGGGCGCAACAATAATTTCTGTGCTTGCCTTTGCCTCCATTGGACTGTCAAACAATTGTGCAGGCGAGTTTACACGTTCGCTTTTTTATGTGATGTTCATCTCTCTGATGTTGAGCTGGGTCATTGCCGTGACTATCACGCCAATGTTGTGCCACAACTTTTTAACTGTTAATCCTTTAAAGGGAAAAACAGAACAACCTTATAAAGGAGTCATATTTTCATGCTATAAAAAGCTCCTTTTTTTCTGTTTACAGTTCAAATGGATCACCATTGCAGTAATGCTTGCAATGCTGATTACCTCTCTGTATGGATTTTTCAGAATAAAGGGCAGCTTCTTCCCACCCTCCACAAGGCCCCAGTTTCTGATTCACTATTATCTGCCCCAGGGAAGTGACATACAAAGTACTTCCAGGGATATAAAAGAGCTTGAAAAGCATCTCCTCGCAGATGACAGAATCGTGTCTGTTACATCCTTCACAGGTGAGAGCGGACCGCGGTTCATGCTGACACTTGCCATGGAAACAACTCCCACAAAATCCTATGGCATGATCATGGTAAGGGTAAAGGATACAGAATCAACGGACAGCCTTATTTCAGAACTTACACAATATATGGCAGTACGCTTTCCCGATGCTGAACCTAAAATTAAAAAACTAATGATTGGCCCTCCCACAAATGCAGGAATAGAGGTACGGTTCAGCGGCCCTGACCCGGATACATTAAGAAAGCTTGCTGCAAGGGCAGAACATATTTTAAGAACAACTTTATTTACAACATCCATCAGGAACGACTGGAGGAATAAGGTTAAAGTGATAAGGCCTGAGTATTCTGAAATCAATGGTCAAAATGCCGGGGTCTCAAAATCTGATTTTAATGCTGCCCTGGCCCTGGCAACAACCGGTACAACTGTCGGGCTTTTACGGGAAAAAGATATGCTTTTGCCCATAATATTGCAATATCCTGAAAATGAAAGAAATGATGCAGGTAATTTAAGCAATGTTCAGATATTCAGTTCAGCCACACGGAAGAGCGTGCCGCTTACACAGGTTTCCTTGGGAATCAAAACCGGGTTTATTGATGCCCTCGTGAGAAAACAGGACCGCAAATATACCATTACCGTCTCCTGTGAGCCTGTCCAGGGTGTGCTTGCAAGTGAAATATTTTCAAAAATTAAACATGGGATTGAATCCATTCCCCTTTCTGACGGATATGGGATGGAATGGGGTGGTGAGTTTGAAAGTTCAAGGGATGCAAGGGCATCAATAAGTGAAAATCTTCCTGTAACATTCCTGATCATGCTTTTTATTCTCATACTGTTGTTCAACAGTATAAGGCTTCCCTTTATCATTTTTTTAACCATACCACTTGCCCTCACAGGGGTATCAGCCGGACTGCTTGCCACGGGCCTGCCTTTCAGTTTCATGGCGCTTCTGGGATTTTTAAGCCTTACAGGAATGCTTATTAAAAATTCAATTGTGCTGATAGATGAGATTAATATTGATATCAATGACGGGTGTAAACCTGAAAAAGCCATCATCCATGCATGTTTGAGCCGTATGAGACCGGTTGCCATGGCAGCAGTTACAACTGTTCTTGGCATGGTACCCCTTGTCACGGATCAGTTTTTCAACGGAATGGCAGTCACAATAATGTCAGGCTTAAGTTTTGCAACCATACTGACTTTAATTGTGATACCTGTATTATATGCCCTTGTATTTGGTGTGGATACGAGCTCATTTAAAAACAGATAAACAGGGATCAAAAAAACAAAACAGGCAGTATGAATTTATCTCTTGACTTGGTTGATCCATTGCCATAAAGAAAATATATTATGGCAGCCATTAATCTGTAATTCTGTTTTAAACGGGGAGGCCCTATGAAGTCAAAAAAGTATGTTTTGTCAGAACAGGAGATGCCGAGGAAATGGTATAACATAATGGCAGACATGCCCAGGGGTATGGAACCGCCCCTTCACCCCGGAACAGGCCAACCCTGCAAACCCGAGGACCTGGCTCCGATCTTTCCCATGAATCTCATTGAACAGGAGATGAGTTGTGAACAGTTCATTGATATCCCTGAACAGGTTCTGGATAAATATGCCATATGGCGGCCATCCCCATTGTACAGGGCCATTGCACTTGAAAAAAAACTTGATACGCCTGCAAAAATCTATTTTAAAAATGAAGGCGTGAGCCCGGCTGGCAGTCACAAACCCAACACAGCTCTGGCCCAGGCATATTACAATAAAACAGCAGGTACAAAAAAGATCACCACGGAAACAGGAGCAGGGCAGTGGGGGAGCGCCCTTTCAATGTGCTGCGCTTTTTTTGGCATAGAGTGCAAGGTCTTTATGGTAAAGATCTCATATAACCAGAAACCATACCGCCGTTTAATGATGGAGACCTGGGGTGCAGACTGCACTGCAAGTCCCAGCAGTGAGACAAGAGCGGGGAGAACCATTCTTGAAAAAGACCCTGAATCTCCCGGCAGCCTTGGCATGGCAATCAGTGAGGCAGTGGAGGAAGCTGTTGCCCATGATGACACTAAATATGCCCTGGGCAGCGTATTAAACCATGTGATGATACACCAGAGCATTATTGGCCTTGAGGCAAAAAAACAGATGGAGATGGCAGGGGATTATCCGGATGTAATAATAGGGAGTGCAGGCGGAGGCAGCAATTTTGCAGGCCTTGCCATGCCCTTTGCCCTGGATAAAATAAATGGAAAAAAGATTGATATTATTGCTGTTGAGCCGGCCTCATGCCCCACCCTGACCAGGGGGCCTTTTGCCTATGATTTTGGAGATACCGTTCAGATGACACCTCTGCTTCCCATGCATACCCTGGGACATAATTTTGTCCCTGCACCCATCCATGCAGGAGGCTTAAGATACCATGGCATGGCTCCCATTGTAAGCCAGCTGGTTCTGGATAATATTGTCCGTGCTGAGTCGATTCATCAGATAGAGACCTTTAAGGCCGGGCTGATCTTTGCAAGATCAGAGGGGTATATCAGTGCGCCTGAGTGTAACCATGCAGTTGCAGCAGTAATCAATGAAGCTCTCAAGGCAAAACAGGAGGCAAAGCAAAAGACTATTTTATTTAACTGGAGCGGGCATGGTCTTGTGGATCTTGCTGCCTATGAAAACTATTTCAGGGGCAGCCTTTCTGATCACGAACTGCCCCAGTACCAGATTGATAATGCTTTAAAAGATATTAAACCTTTACCAAAACCAAAACAGGCAGGTTGAAAATTATGAAAAATCAGATGAAAAAAAACCCCAGTGAGCTTTCCCCTGATCCACCGCCGGATAATCTTGGCATACGATGTCCCAGACTTGGCCATCAGATTAATTTTTCCTATTGCAGGGTTGAGAACAGCGGGATTCCCTGTTTTAAAACCCTTGACTGCTGGCATATCCATTTTGATGTCCAGACTCACTTAAAGCAGCAGCTGACCAGCCAGGAGTTTGAAAAGGCATTTATGGTTAAGGGCAAACCCAAGGTATTGTCTCTGCTTGACCTGATTGAACAGGCTGAAAACAGAAAAGGGAAAAAACATTGATCTATCTGAAAAAGGTTAATATCAGACAGGATAAATTTCCTGTGCTTGATTTCTACCCCTTTAATTTAAAAATATTTCAAAATAGTGATACTGTTTTATTTGATAAACCTATAACCATCTTTACAGGTGAGAATGGTACGGGAAAGTCAACCCTGCTTAAGGCCCTTGCTCATAAGTGCGGTATTCATATATGGCAGGACGGGTTTAATTTAAGATATGAGAAGAATCCCCATGAGGAAGATCTGTACAAATCCATTGATATCAGGTGGGAAAACGGGCCTGTACCAGGTTCATTTTTTGGGTCACAGATTTTTACTCATTTTGCAAAAAACCTTGAAGAGTGGGCCATGGGAGATGCTGAGATGCTGAACTATTTTGGCGGCAGATCACTTATCACCCAGTCCCATGGCCAGTCTCTCATGTCATATTTTAAATCAAGATATAAAATAAAAGGGCTTTACTTTCTGGATGAACCGGAAACAGCCCTTTCACCCTCATCTTTGATTGATCTTTTAAATCTTCTTATAACAATCACAGAACAGGGCCATGCCCAGTTTATAATTGCAACCCATTCTCCCTTTTTAATGGCTCTGCCCGGCTCCAGAATATTCTCCTTTGATGATGCCGCAATCAAGACCATTGAATACAAAAATACCAGTCATTACAGAATTTACAGGGATTTTATGAACAGTCCGGATAAGTTTATAAAAAACAGGACATAGAGGATCGGGTATATAAGGGATATGTGATGGATGCAGAATTGAACATTGTAAGTGTGCCCGATGATCTGAATAGAATTTTTCTTTCTGCACAGAATTATGTAAAAAATTATTTTTCAACAATGGACCATGACCCTGCAAAGGGGCTTATCCAGTATTCAGATGAAAGGTATCTACTTGTCAGGGCATCATCATTGTCAAAAGAGTTCTTTGATATGATGACATCTCTTTACAAAGACAGGGGGGAAAAAGAAGCAAGAAACATATCCTTTAATTTCCTCTTTGATATTGCCCATTCCATTGGCAAGGCCGATGCAAAGAGTTTTTTCTCGAAAATGAAAGTCAATGACCCTATTGAAAAACTTGCAGCAGGGCCTGTTCATTTTGCCTATACTGGCTGGGCATCTGTAAAAATACACCCTTTGTCAAATCCTGTGCCAAATGATAATTTTTATCTGATTTATGATCATCTTAACTCCTTTGAAGCCCGGGCATGGCTTGAAAAGAATGAGACAACCGATTTTCCTGTATGTGTAATGAATTCAGGTTACTCTTCAGGCTGGTGTGAAGAGAGCTTTGGAGTGCCACTTGTTGCAGCTGAGATAGAGTGCCGGGCAAAGGGAGACAGGCATTGCCGTTTTATTATGGCCCATCCCCTGAAAATCAAAGAGTATATTATCAAATATGGTGAAAAGGCATATCTCAAATATGAGCATTATAAAAAGATCGATATTCCTGAATTTTTTAAGAGAAAACGGCTGGAAGATGAGCTTAAAAATTATAAAACCCACCTTGAAAAGCTTGTCCGCCAGCGGACAGACAAGCTCACCAGGATTAACAGGCAGCTTGAAGAGGCAAATATTGCCTTAAAAGTTGTATTAAAACAGATGGAGGAAAAAGAGAAAACAGACCGGGAAAATTTTCTGATCAATATTAAGCAATCAATTCTGCCCTACCTTAATGAGCTTTCTGAAACCGGTATGAACAAGGGGCAGCAGGTTCTCATGGACAGGCTTGAAAAAAATATTGATAAAATCACATCTCCCTTGATTTCAAGGTTGTCATCCAGATATCTGAATCTTACACCCATGGAGATCAAGGTTGCAACACTTGTAAGGGACGGGGTTGTTACCAAGGAGATTGCAGATATTCTGAATGTTTCCCTGAACACCATAACTTCACACCGTTATAAGATCAGAACTAAGCTTGGACTTAAAAATAAAAATATCAATTTGCGCTCATATCTGTTATCACTTGAAGAGTAGTAAAATTAAGTGGTGATTATTCATCACTGTTTTATCACTGAAATTACAGTATTGACCCTGAGTTTTTAATATTCATATAAAAATGAACCAGGTTTTTTTTATTAATTAAATTTTTTATATAGGTGGACTACCATGAAAGTACTTGTCAGCGATCCCCTCTCGGACATAGGCATTGAAATCTTTAAAGAGGCACAGGACATTGAAGTTGATGTTAAAACCGATTTAAGCCCGTCAGAGCTTGAAGATATTATTGGTGATTACCACGCCCTTTCCATCAGAAGTAAAACAAAGGTTACAGCAGATCTGATTTCCAAAGCAGGAAATCTCAAAGTAATCGGCAGGGCAGGCATAGGCCTTGACAATGTTGATATTCCGGCAGCCACAGAAGCTGATATTGCTGTTATGAACACTCCCTTTGGCAATACCATTACAACGGCAGAACATGCAATTGCCATGCTGATGGCCCTTTCCCGGAATATACCCAGAGCCACGGCAACCATGAAAGATGGAAAATGGGAAAAAAAGAACCTTAAAGGCCGTGAGATATTTAATAAAACTCTGGGACTTGTGGGTATAGGTAATATCGGGAGTATTGTGGCTGACAGAGCAATGGGGCTCAGGATGAAAGTTATCGGATGTGACCCCTATCCTGATCAAAAAACCATTGAGACCCTGGGAATTCAACTGGTCAGTTTTGAAGAGATATTGGAAAGATCAGATTATATCACCATTCACACACCAAAAAATGATGAAACAACCCATCTTTTTAATAAAGATACATTGTCAAAAATGAAGCCGGGAGCCATGCTGGTCAATTGTGCCCGGGGCGGTATAGTTGATGAAGATGATCTTTATGATGCATTAAAATCCAACCACCTTGCCGGAGCAGCCCTTGATGTGTTTGAAACCGAACCTCCGGGGAAATTAAAACTAATGGAACTTGATAATTTTATCTGTTCTCCCCATCTTGGAGCTTCAACCCATGAGGCCCAGGATAATGTGGCACGGGATGTGGCAAACCAGATAGTTGAATACCTGTCAACAGGCAAGGCCTCCAATATTGTTAACCTGAAAAATGAGTGCGCCTGAAAGATTAAGACATTGATTGTTTTTTAATAACCATAATAAAAGGAGGAGTTATGAAGAGTAAAAAGTATGTATTATCAGAACAGGACATGCCTAAACAATGGTACAACATCATGGCAGATCTGCCCAATGGCATGGAACCTCCACTGCACCCCGGAACAGGACAACCTGCCGGTCCTGATGATCTTGCCCCCATTTTCCCCATGAACCTGATTGAGCAGGAGATGAGTACAGATCAATGGATTGATATTCCCGAGGAAGTTCTGGACAAATATGCAATTTGGCGGCCTTCTCCTTTATACAGGGCTCATAATCTTGAAAAAGCCCTTGGTACACCGGCAAAGATATATTATAAAAATGAAGGTGTCAGCCCTGCAGGCAGCCATAAACCCAATACTGCCATTGCCCAGGCCTATTATAATAAAGTTGCCGGCACAAAAAAGATAACAACGGAAACAGGAGCAGGTCAATGGGGAAGTGCTCTTTCCATGTGCTGTTCCTTTTTTGGTATTGAGTGTAAAGTTTTTATGGTTAAGATTTCATATAATCAAAAACCTTACCGCCGTCTCATGATGGAAACATGGGGTGCAAACTGTACTGCAAGTCCAAGTACGGAAACCGAATCAGGCAGGTCTATTCTGGAAAAAGATCCTGACTGCCCGGGCAGCCTTGGCATGGCCATAAGCGAAGCTGTGGAAGAAGCAGTTTCCGATGATAATACAAAATATGCACTGGGAAGTGTGCTCAACCATGTCATGATCCATCAAAGTATCATCGGTCTTGAAGCAAAGAAACAGATGGAGATGGCAGGAGACTATCCAGATGTCATAATTGGCAGTGCAGGCGGCGGAAGTAATTTTGCAGGCCTTGCATTTCCCTTTGCCCTTGATAAGATTAATGGCAAAGATATTGATATTATTGGTGTTGAGCCGGCTTCCTGTCCTACAATGACCAGAGGGCCCTTTGCCTATGACTTTGGTGATACTGTACAGAAAACCCCGCTTCTTCCCATGCATTCCCTGGGTCATAATTTTGTACCAGCACCCATCCATGCAGGCGGATTAAGATACCATGGTATGGCACCCATTGTAAGCCAGCTCATACTTGACGGAATTATAAGGGCTGAATCCATTAACCAGCTTGAAACATTTGAGTCAGGCATGACTTTTGCCAGGTCAGAAGGTTTTATCTCTGCACCAGAGTGTAACCATGCTGTTGCAATGACTATTCGTGAAGCACTTAAGGCAAAAGAGGAAGGCAAGGAAAAGACCATTCTCTTTAA
This sequence comes from uncultured Desulfobacterales bacterium, assembly GCA_964593725.1. GTDB lineage: Bacteria > Desulfobacterota > Desulfobacteria > Desulfobacterales > Desulfobacteraceae > JAIOSM01. The sequence continues at coordinate 7,301 of CAZQJS010000020.1, read as the reverse complement.
CTGGAGTGGACACGGACTTGTGGATCTTGCAGCCTATGAGAGCTTTTTCAGGGGTAAACTTGCTGATCATGAACTTCCCCAGGAACAGATTGATGCAGCATTAAAAGATCTTGAACCATTGCCAAAACCAAAACAGGCATCCTAGGAAGACAAGTTTTTACTTTGCAAACCCGTTGACTGCTGGTATATTACAGGGCAGTTTACGGGTTTGCTTTTTTCACATAACAATGTTTAAGGAAACAATTACCATGTATGATAGAATTCACAATTTTAATGCAGGGCCTGCTGCATTGCCCCTGCCGGTTCTTGAGGAGATCAGGGACTCTTTTTTAAATTTTGCCGGAAGCGGCATGTCCATAACCGAGGTAAGCCACCGATCCAAATGGTTTGATGATGTTATAAATGATGCTGTTGAACGGGTAAAGAGACTCTTAAAACTTGATGATAAGTTCCATGTGCTTTTTTTACAGGGCGGAGCCAGCATGCAGTTCTGCATGGCACCCATGAACTTTCTGGCCGATGGCAGGAGTGCAGATTATGTCAACACCGGCACATGGTCCACCAAAGCCATTAATGAGGCCCGGATTCAGAATAAACCAATAAAGGTTGCAGCATCCTCGGAAGATAAGAACTTTTGCTATATTCCTAAAGATATTCCCTTTAATAAAGATGCTGTTTATGTACATCTTACATCCAATAACACCATAAAAGGCACACAGTTTGAGACACTGCCGGACACGGGTAATGTTCCAATGGTGATTGATATGTCTTCGGATGTTATGTCACGTCCCCTTGACATGGAGAGAATCGGTATGATCTATGCCGGTGCCCAGAAAAATATCGGGCCTTCAGGAGCATGCATGGTTATTATCCGCCAGGATCTCCTTGACCTGGTACCTGATAATATCCCAAGCATGTTAAAGTATACTACATTTTCCGGGAAAAACTCCATGTTCAATACCCCGCCATGCTTTGCCATCTATACAATCCAGCTGGTATTGAAATGGATAGAAGAGACCATTGGGGGCCTTGAAAAAATGGATGCGCGGAACAGGGAAAAGGCTGACACACTTTACAGCTTCATTGACAGCTCAAGCTTTTATAAAGCCACAGCTGAAAAAGGATCACGATCTTTAATGAATGTAACCTTCAGGCTGCCCGATGAAACTCTGGAAAAAGAGTTTGTGGCAGAGGCCCTTAAAAATGGCCTTGGAGGTTTGAAAGGCCATAGAAGTGTAGGCGGATGCCGTGCATCAATATATAATCCCACGGGAATTGATGCCATAAATGATCTTATATCATTTATGAAAGAGTTTGAGAAAAAAGCATAATTGCCCTGGTTGATATTAAAGCCGGGCTTGATAGCAAAGGGCGGGTCAAATTTGAGCCGCCCTTATGTTTTGTTTTAATTCTTATTTAACAGTGTCAAAGGCTTTTTTAAATCCTTTAAACGAGTCTGTAATTGTCTTTTCAGGTACGGCATAGGATATTCTGAAATGTCCAGGGCCTCCAAAGGCGCTGCCCGGAGCAACCAGAATATTCTGATCCTTTAAAATATTCATGAATTCAAGATCGTTCTCCAGGGGTGATTTGGGAAAGAGATAAAAAGCTCCCTCGGGTACATCAAATTCATAGCCTGCTTCAAGCAGTCCCTTGCAGAACATATCTCTTCGTTTTTTATATATGTCAATATCCACTGTAACTCCCTGAAGTCTGCCCACCACCTGCTGGAAAAGGGCTGGAGCATTCACATACATCATGGTGTTTGTTACTCCTGCTGCCCCTGCAACAATATCAGCATCCTCGGCTTCAGGATGGATGGCAAGATATCCTATTCTCTCTCCGGCCAGGGACAGTTCCTTGGAATATGATGTTAAGACAATGGTGTGTGGATACGCATCAAACACAGATGGCACCTCAACCCCGTATACTATCTTCCTGTAAGGTTCATCAGAGACAAGATATATTCTTCTGCCATATTTTTCACTTGCAGCATCAAGGATTGTGCCAAGGTATTTGAGTTCTTCTTTATTATATACAGTGCCTGTAGGGTTGTTCGGAGAATTTATCAGCATTACCCTGGTTTTTTCTGTAATGGCATCTTTGACAGCATCAAGGTCAAGGTGAAAATTTTTAAGGGATTTGACAGTTTTAAGATTGGCACCTGCAATAAAGGCATATTGATTATAGCCTACAAAATAAGGGGCAGGGGTAAGAATATCTTCTCCGGGATTTATCAATGCCCGCAATATATCGTTTAATGCGCCTGCAGCTCCTGCTGTCATTACGATCAACTCCGGTGTGATTCCAACACTGTACTCCCTGTTAAGGTAATCTGCCACAGCCTGTCTCACATGGGGGAATCCCGGGTTGGGCATATATCCATGGGATATGGTTTTACTGTTGATAAGTTCCAGAAGCATCTCTTTAACAGCATCCGGCGGAGGAACATCCGGGTTGCCAAGGGAGAAGTCAAACACATTTTCCGGGCCAAACTTCTCCTTCATTTTAATTCCCTCTTCAAACATTTTCCGTATCATGGATGCGCCTTCAACCATTTTAATCATCTTATCTGCAATGGGCATAAATCTATTCCTTTCCAAATTTTGAATTTTAATTTGTTATAACATATAATAATTTTTCCGGGATTAAAACAGTCCCTTGAAAAAATTATTCCTGGTTTTCATGATTTTCTCTTTCATATCAAGTACGTAATCAGGCCGTATCCCATCCTTCCAGCGGGGCATTCCCCCCTGCCATACATATCTTATCAATTCATGGAAATCTTTTGTGTCAAACAGGTACGGGCCAAGTCCCACCTGGTTGTTTTCAGTAAAATCAATGGTGAATTCAGCAGGTTCACTGAATTTTTCAATCTCTCTTATCAGGATATCCCTGGTTCTGAATCCCAGGGGGTTTTGTTTGAAATTTTCCACGTTCCCGGGAAAAGGAAATATGGTATAGATCTTTCCTATAAATCCTGTGAATCTTATTCCATGGATTGCACCCATGAGATCACCCGCATCATCAGGGTTGTTTATGATGTATACGGTCCTGGTTAAAGTTTTAAGTTCTTTGTCATCTTTCATTGCAAGGGTGCCCATCCACCTTGAAAAATCATCTGCAAAGAAAAAATGGTTTTCCAAAAGCAGCATATCAGACTCAATATTAAAAAATCCAAATGCAATTTCTCCATGGCTTTTTGATCTGAATGATAAAGGCATCTTTATAGTCTCCTTACGTTATTCCCTGGATGATTAAGATAGTTAATCCATTGAATAATTAATAAATTACTCAAGCTCCCCTTTTTTTACTTTGCCAAGGGAGGTTAAAGGAAATTCCGATTTAAAGGTCACTTTCTTGGGCCATTTATACTTTGCAAGGCTGCCCCGGCACATGGCAATGACATCTTCTTCAGTCAGGGATGCTTTGGGGGATAGAATAACAAAGGCGTGGCCGGATTCTCCCCAGGTCTCATCCTCCATACCCACAACAGCAGCATCCTCTATGTGGGGATGCTGTTTCAGAACTTTTTCGATTTCAGCAGGATATACATTCTCACCTCCGGAAATATACATATCACCTGCCCTTCCTGCAAGGTAGAAAAAACCGTCTTCATCCATGTACGCAAGATCTCCTGTATGGAGATATCCGTTTTTTATTGTCTCTTCAGTTTTTACAGGGTCCTGCCAGTACTCCTTCATCATTATGGAACCCTTGACAACGATTTCTCCTATTTTACCTGGAGGCGCCATTTTTCCATCTTTATCCATGATGGATACCTCTGCATGGAAAACAGGCCTGCCCACAGTGCCGGGCTTTGTAAGTGGGTCATTCTCCGATGCCCATAAAAGGATGGATGTCTCGGTCTGACCAAGAATCTGCCGAAATGCCAGGCCTGCTTTTGCACACTTTTCAATCAGGCCGGTTGTAAGTTTTTCACCGCCTCCTGCACATACTTTTAAGGAGGAAATATCTTTTCTATCCTTTAAATCAACTTTTAAAAGCTCCCTGTATACAGTGGGAACCCCGAGGAATTTTGTTATCCTGTATTTTTCAATATCTTCATAAACTTTGAGGGGGTCAAACTTTCTGTGCAGCACAATGGTTGCGCCTTTATAAAAAATAGGGGCTGCCTGAATAAAGAGTCCTCCCGAGTGAAACATGGGCAGGAATACCAGCATTATGTCACCTGGATGAAGTTTAAAAAATATATCTGCATTAAGACAGTTGAAAAAAGTTTTTCTATGGGAAAGTACAGCACCTTTAGGCTTGCCTGTGGTGCCTGATGTGTACATAATAACCTGGGGCTCTTCAGGGTCGGCCGGGCCAAGGGATCTTGTCACAAATGCCCTTTTGCCCTTGAATTTCATGGTCTGACTTGAAAAATCAAATACTTTTTTATCAAAGGCAGATCCTCCCACAACCGAGATCATCAAAGGAGGCAGATAGCCTTCAAGGTCAAGGCAGTTTACAGTTTCTGCAAAATCAGCACCATGGATAAAAAGCCTTGGCCTGCAGTTCATGATAAAATAATCAAGTTCACTTGCTGTTATTCTGAAATTTATGGGCACAAATATAACCCCAAGCCTTGAGCATGCAAGGAAAAGGTCAAGGAATTCAGGGCAGTTGTTCAGCATCACAGCAACTCTGTCACCTTTTTCAATACCAATTGACTGAAGCCAGCAGCTTGTCTGGTCTGCCCTCTGGCAGAGGGTCCTGTAGGATATGGTTTTATCTTCAAATATAATGGCAGGTTTGTCAGGTGTGAGTTCTGCCCATCTTTGCACCCACCATGCAATGTTCATGGATTTAATCATCTTTCCTCCAGAGGGAATTGTTTTCAGCTCTTAATTCTTTTATTTCCTATTTTCTCTTTAATATCAACCTTATGGTTATCTTTTTTTAATTATGGCCAGGCCAGATTCAATAAATTAAAAAAGTATTGGATTTATATTGTTTTTATTATTACATTCATTCAATTAAGTATTTATTCTGTTTTCTGGAGATAAAAAGTATGCAAGGTGCTGCAAGGTATATTAATGGAAAGGTAACACAGTTTGATCAGAAAAACGAAGGTTTTAAAAGACCGTTCTGGGATCCTGCCATGGCAGGGGTAAGGGATAAGTTCTATTTTGCCGGGGTTGAGCCAAAGAAGCGCCCCGGGTATGAACTTAAGGACCAATCTGCTGTGAATGCTTCATGGCTGCTTGATGCTCAGTTTGCCAACGGGAACAATGGAGGCAGGCAAGGCCTTTATAATTGGGAGTGGGATGGTGTGTTTAATTTTCCCAGGGTAAAAAAGGGTTTTAAAACAGCTGATACAGATCCATCTTTCTTAACCTTACAGGTTAAAAAGATGTCGTCTTTTTTTGGAGCCTCCCTTGCAGGTGTGTGCCAGGTTGATAAACGATGGGTCTATTCTGCGGCATTTATCGGTGACAGGGGCGGGGGAAGGTCAGAACCGGTTAACCTTCCTGAAGAGTGCAGATATGCCATTGTCCTGGCCTTTGAAATGGATTATGAAGCAATTGGATATTCCCCGGCACATCCGTCATCAATTGCAGTGGGGATGGCATATTCACAAATGGCATTTACCTGCGGTATGCTTGCACAGTTCATAAGGGGGCTTGGTTTTAAAGCTGTACCATGCGGCAATGACACTGCCTTGAGTATACCACTTGCCATTGATGCAGGCCTTGGCGAAATTGCAAGGAATGGCCTCCTTATCACACCAGCTTTTGGGCCCAGAGTCCGTCTTGCAAAGGTGTTTACTGATATGCCCCTGGTGCCGGATGAACCAATTGAGTTCGGAGTATGGGAGTTCTGCAGAGTATGTAAGAAGTGTGCACTTCATTGCCCAAGCCATTCCATTGAAAAGGGGGATGCCACGGGGAAAATCCACAATATTTCCAACAGGCCGGGAGTATTGAAATGGAATATTAATGCGGAAACCTGCCTTGCATGGTGGGCAGTAAACGGCACTGACTGTTCCAACTGCATACGGATATGCCCTTTTAATAAACCAGGCGGTGTTTTCCATGATCTGGTGAGATTCGGCATTAAACGGTTTAAATCTCTGCACTCTCTTTTTCTGTGGGGTGATAATTTCATGGGGTATGGAAAGAGAAAAAGAGCCAGTGGATTCTGGTCATAATCAATTTTTTAATATTTAAGCATGTCCTTGTTTATCTTTGAAATCACCATTCACAAACAATTGTTCAGGTTCAAGGGTGTTCAGGATAACGCAGATATTGTCATAATCGATTTTCAACCCAAAGCTTAAGTCCCTGACAAGGGTGATAACCATTATTTTTATCAGTTTAGCAGGCATTCCCTTTATAATTGTTACCTCAACAATGGGGTGATGTGTTGATCTTTCCTGGCTTTTTGCTGTTCTGCCGTTGAACAAGAAGTGATCGGGCAGAATTTTTTCCCAGATAATAACAATTCTGTTAAGGGGAATATTTAAAACATATGCCAGATTATCCCCAAGTTTTTTCAGTACCCTGGGGATATCAACATGTTTGTGTAATGGCAGGGTTTTTATTGTTATCTTAGGCATTGTTAAGAGACTGCCTGCACAATTGCTTCAGCCATTTCTTCAGGATGGGTGAACAGTCCTTCATGGCCAAGATCAAGTTCAATAATATCGTGTTCTCCAAGCCCCTGTGCCATGCCAAGGTATGCACCTTCCGGCAGAGATACATCATTTTTGCAGAATAATACGGTTTTTTTGAAATTACCTGTATCAAATCCATCAAGGTTGACAGGAGTTGTAAAAAGAGCAATTGGCTGGGGAACAAGGCGTGATATCAATTGATCCTGTATTTCAGCAGATGCATCTGACATGAGAGTATTGCGTACAAAATCTTCCATAACAGGTACACACTTGTCCATTGATGCTTCTGCTGCCTGTGTCATGCCTTGAGCAACTTCAGGTGGTACAATATCAAACTGGCATTTCCCATTTGGAAGGATAAAGGCATTATTAAATATGAGATGATCAATTTTTTCAGCCATTTTTGCTGCAACAGACTGGACAAGGAATCCTGCACTGGAATGTCCGACAAGAACAACCTTTCCATCTGTTTTGTCTAAAACTGCCATGATTGTTTTAATGTAATCATCAAGGCAGATTTCTGATCGGTCATCATTTTTATGATGTCCGGGCATGGTTGGTGCAATGGCACTGTGACCGGACTTTTCAAGTTCTTTGATAACTTTTTCAAAGCACCATCCTCCATGCCATGCTCCATGGATTAAAATAAACTGTTTTCCCATTATTTCCTCCTTAATCT
>CAZQJS010000019.1:0-44762 GCA_964593725.1 uncultured Desulfobacterales bacterium | reverse complement strand
ATATCAAGGTTGGGATTTTTATTGTGTGTCTTAAGAGACATAACATGCTTGGCAAGGATGTCCTCAGGAGTATCACTCTCTTTGGCATAAATGTTTTTACCCTGTTTGGCTGTTTTATCCTTTTTCCCTATGAGTGCACTTGTTCTTGCCCCGCCTCCCAGGTGCTCGGTTTTCATGGGTTCCATGAACTCCTTACCCTGGTCCGCCTCCATTGCTCTGTCTTTAACAAGCTCCATCATCATATATACTCCGTCTGATACATTGGAATCCCGGAAAAAAGGTACCATACCCTTGCGTTCAATATAGGAGACAAAGGCATCTGTATAGATCGGCTCAAGGGCCATGGAAACCCCCATTCTCACCTCGTCAAGACGGGTGTTAATGACCAGCAGCAATGCCCTGCCGCTTGTGCTGCGGCTCTCCTGTTTAAAATCCTCATAGGCTTCATTGGTGAATGAATTGATGTCCTGCTCACTCTCGGTAGTAAGCACCCTGAAATCAATATCAAAGGTTTCAAGCAGATAGTTATTGTATTTTCGATACTGTTCTGTAACCCCGGAGGTAAACTTAATGACTCCTGCATTGTCAATAATAAGGATATCTGACCGGGGAGTATTTTTTGTTTCTTCGCTGCAGCCGATAAATATAAACAGGATAAGCAACACTGCCATGTACCTGATTACTTTATTCAATTTTTATCCTCCTTGCCCATATTGTTCCTGTAAACTCTTTGGAATACTGTCAATAGCAGTAGACCAGGTAATTTTATCACAATGGTTTTAAGAGATAAAAACCTTGGTGCCTCTTATAATGCAAATATATTCTGTATCGCTTTTTATTAACTTAGGCAAGCAAAATTTAAATCAAACCAGGATGTAAATCAGTTAGTTTATTAAAATCAACTGGTTTGATTTTAATAATAAAAACAGATGATATAAAATAAAAACAGGCAAGATAGATAAACACAATTTTAAAATTACCATGACCCAGGTCAAGTATGAACCCACTGAGCCATGGGCCTAGAAACCCTGCCACAAACCCATAGGCTGTGAATACAAGACCAAAAATTTTGCCAAAATTGACAAGCCCGAAACAGTGGGATACCAGAGGAGCTGACACTGCAAACATGGCACCGAATGCAAGTCCTACACAGGCTGCAAGTAAAGATGCAGCCCCCAGGGTGGTTGTAACCGTAAGCAGGAGATAGGCAGACCCTGACAATAGAAAACATACCATGAGAATCTGCTGGTGGGGGAAATAATCGGCAAGCTTCCCGCAGATCAGCCGTCCTGCTCCGTTGGTGATACTGAAGCAGATCAGAATTAAAACGTATTGATCAAGATTATACCCCAAGAAAGCTCCAAAGGAGGCAGACAAGGTGATCATGGAGATTCCAGCTGCTCCGGCAAGTGCCCATACTCCCCAGAGCAGCCAGAAAGATTTTAATCTTATTGTTTCATTGAAACTTAAACTTTTTGCACTATTATTCATGCCTGCAGATTGTTCCTGCTCTCCTGATTTTTGCTCTGGTACACGCACGAAAAATGACGCTGATGTTGAAATTATAAGGCATAGCAGGGCTGCGATGCAGGTCATGGCAAAGGCACCGTGGGACAAGAGCAGCATGGTAAAAACAGGAGAAGCTGCTGCTGCTGATCCTCCGAAAAGCAGATTGACCATTCCTGTTGCAGCACCTTTGTTATCAGGGTAGAGGCGCTGGACCACTGTTAATACCGGTATGTAAACAAAGCCGCAGAAAAAACCTGTTATGACTGCCCATACATAAATGCCTGTCATGGTATGGGCAAAACTGATGAAAAACATGGCAGCTGCACAAATTAAATTACCTGAAAAAATCAGATAATTGTATTTTATCTTTTCCTGGAGTTTACCTGTAAGATACATTGAGGAACCGGTTCCCATGAGAAGAAAAAACATTAATCTTCCCACATCCTCTTTACCGACGTTGAAGGTCTCCTGCCAGTATGAAGCCATTACTCCGGGAATCCCGAACACAAACGATCCAACAAAGAATATTGAAACACAGCACAATAAAAAATTTTTTCTTTTTATCCCTGACTTTACCACCCTGGATCTTTCCTTTCATAAAAATGTATCAAACTAATATTTACCCACCATAACAAATCCTTTTATTTTTTAATATAAGAAAACTTTTCAAAAAAGTTCCACTGTAAAGTATCATATGGTTATTATTAATCCCGATATAAAATCATCCTGGAAACAGAAAAAATCTATACTAATTGTTGACAGGTTAAACTTGGCTTTATATACTCGTTAAAAATAAATAATCACAGGTGTTTATTATCAACAGTCTGTGAAAGGTGGTAATATTAGATTTTAACAGCATCAAGGAGGTGCAAGTGAAAGACGGACAAAAGTTGCACAAAAAGCAACAGGAACAATCAGGGGTTTCCAGAAGGGATTTTCTTAAAACCTTGACTGGAACAGCCGCTGGAATTGGTATTTCACAGGTTTTTAATCCTGCAGTTGTCTCGGCAATGAAAGCAGGGCTTAAAAATCATCCTGTACTCTGGATTCAGGGTCAGGGCTGTACTGGATGTTCAGTATCACTGCTGAACACTGTTGAGCCCACTATAGCAAAAATTCTTCTGGACGTTATCAGTTTACAGTATCATCCGACCATCATGGCTTCAGAAGGTGAAACAGCTTTAGAAAACCTTTATAGAATTGCAAAAGAATACAAAGGTAAATTCTCACTTGTGGTTGAAGGTGCCATACCAACGGCTGCAAAGGGAAAATACTGCATCTGTGGTGAACTCAATCATAAAGAGATCACAATGGTTGATATGACAAAAGAGCTTGGCAAAATGGCCGGAAGCGTGCTTGCACTAGGTACTTGTGCTGCATATGGCGGAATCCCGGCTGCCAAGGGTAATGTCACAGGTGCAACCGGTGTAATGGGCGTTTTTAAGAAAGCCGGTATTAAAACACCTGTTGTAAATATTCCTGGCTGCCCGATTCATCCCGACTGGGTCGTAGGATCAATTGTTCACTTGCTCACCAAGGGTATTCCCGAACTTGATGCAGATGGCCGTCCGGTTATTTTCTTTGGTAAAAACATCCATGAAAACTGCCCGAGACTTGACTACCTTGACAATGATATCATGGCAAAAACATTATCAGATGTAAAAGGCTGCCGCATGGACCTGGGCTGCGCAGGGCCCAATACAAATGCAGACTGTTTCAAACGTAAATGGAACAGCCACCTGAACTGGTGCGTTGATAATTCCATATGTATTGGCTGTGTTGAACCGGGATTTCCCGATGCATCATCCCCCTTCTATGAAGCTAAATAATTAAAAATAAGACCAAGGAGGTTTTAATATGGCAGGTTGTAAACCACAATCGGAACCAGCTGGCTCCGGTAAGAAAATAAAGGTTTCAATTGATCCTGTAACCAGGATTGAAGGTCACCTTAAAGCAGAAGTTGAAGTAAAAGGTGGTGTTGTCGTCGATGCCAAAGTATTTGGCGGCATGTACCGTGGTTTTGAACAGATACTTGTGGGACGTGATCCCAGGGATGCTTCCCAGATTACCCAGAGAATTTGCGGTGTCTGCCCCACAGCCCATGCAACAGCATCGGTTCTGGCCCTTGATGATGCATTTGGTGTAAAACTTACTAATAATGGTAGAATTGCAAGGAACCTCATTCTGGGTGCAAATTATCTTCAATCCCATATTCTCCATTTCTATCACCTTGCAGCCCTTGACTATGTTAATGGCCCGGATGTTGCACCTTTTATCCCAAGGTATGAAAAAAATGATATCCGTCTTGATAAAGCAACCAATGCAGTTGGTGTAAATCAATATCTTGAAGCCCTTGAAATGAGAAAAATATGCCATGAAATGGTGGCTCTGCTTGGCGGTAAAATGCCCCATGTTCAGGGTATTGTTGTTGGTGGTGCAACTGAGATTCCAACATCCAAGATTCTCAATGAGTATGCAAAACGTTTTAAAAAAGTTAAAAAATTTGTTGAAGAAAAATATATTCCTCTGGTGTATCTCCTTGCCGGACCATATGGTGATCTTCTCAAATGCGGCGGCGGCCACAAAAACTGTATAGCATTCGGTGTATTCCCAATGGATCTTAAGAACAATGGCAATACTCTGTTAAAAGCTGGTGCTTACACAGATGGCAAGTTTACAAAATTTGACCCTGATAAAATTAAAGAGTATGTAAAATACTCATTCTTTGATGATTCAACAACCGGCCTTAATCCAAAGGTTGGAAAAACAATGCCTGACCCTGAGAAAAAATCAGGATACAGTTTTATTAAAGCTCCTAGATACAATGACAGACCCCATGAAGCAGGCCCCCTTGCAAGGGTATGGATAACAAATCCAGATCTTTCAAAAACAGGCCAGCAGGCCCTTGGAGTCAAAAAAATCCGTGATATCGGTAATGCTGCATTCTCAATCCTTGGCAGACACGTTGCAAGGGCTGAAGAAACTCTGGTTGTTGCAAACGCTGTTGAACAATGGCTGCAGGAAGCAAAACCAGGAAAAGAGACCTTTGTCCCTGCACCGGTTCCGGAATCTGCAGAAGGACTGGGATGCTCTGAAGCACCAAGGGGAGCACTTCTCCACTACGTAAATATCAAAAACCATGTAATAAGCAATTATCAGGTTACATCTGCAACAATCTGGAATGCCAACCCAAGGGATGATATGGGACAAAGAGGACCCATTGAAGAAGCTCTCATTGGTGTTCCTGTGCCAGATCCTAAAAATCCGGTTAATGTGGGGCGTTTAATACGCTCCTTTGACCCCTGACTGGGTTGTGCCGTCCACGTGCTGGACGCAGATACTGGTGAAGTTACAGTTGTTGACGTACCTCTCTGATAACTTAAAACTTTAACATTTTGTCCTAAAAGGGGTGATTCTTTCACCCCTTTTTATTTTATAATTTTGCTGTAAATAATTAAACAAATGAAAAAATTAAAAAAACTTCTTGTCCTGGGTGTTGGAAATACTTTGATGATGGATGAAGGCATTGGTGTCCATGCAATATATCAATTCTGGAAAGAAAAAGATGATTTTGATGAAAATCTTGTGGATTTCATAGATGGCGGAACCTTTACCCAGGATATATTTTATCTGTTTGAAAACTATGAAACCCTGCTTGTGCTCGATATTGTCAGGGCAGGTAAAAAACCCGGCACAATATACAGACTTCTGGAAGATGAACTCAGGAGAAACGAAAAGCAGCCATTATCACTGCATGACATAGACCTGCTTGACTCTCTTGACATGGCAAAGCTTGCAGGGCATAGACCTGACCTTGTAGTCCTGGGCATTGAGCCTGAAAAGATTGACTGGGATACAAAACTTACACCCACCCTGGAAAAAGCGTTTCCTGCATATATGCAGGCAGCAAGGAATGAAATAAAAAGCCTTCTCAATAAAAGCTGAATTATTTACCATCCTGCTTTGAATATTCCAACCTGAGGATCAATTATGACTGATCAGACCAAAGCCTGTGACAGATATCTTTTAAAGATGATTGAGTCCATGAAAAGGCATGTTTTTGTCATTTCAAAGGATTATGAAATAATTGCCGCCACCAACTGGGGCACTGCAAAAACCAGGGAGAAATCATTTAAACATATCCAGGGGAAAAAATGTTTCCAGACCTTTTTTAATACAGAAGGACCTTGTGACACATGCCCTGCAGCAGCTGTGATTACATCGGGAAGTTCGGTTCTGCGCCATATTAACAATGACAATCACAAGGCAACCTGCCTCTATGCTTATCCCATGGCAGCACCAGGGTCAGATAAGGAAGTTATTGTTGTCCTTGATTTTAACCTGCCTTCCCTTGACACCCATGAAGAAGACCGCATTGCATCCAACGCATTCCTTCGCAATCTTATCTCCAGTGCAGTAGATGGAATAATCGCTTCTGACATGACCGGCAAGGTTATAATATTTAACAAGGCAGCTGTTAAAATAACAGGATATTCACAGAAGCAGGCCATGGAAAGCCTTGATATCCGCAATATTTATCCGCCAGGGGATTCAAAGGAGATCATAAAAAAACTCAGGAGTGAGAAATATGGTGGAAAAGGAGTACTCAAACCATACAAGCAGACATGTCTTAGAAAAGACGGCACACTGATACCCATAAGCCTGACTGCATCCATTGTTTATGAAGGGGACAAGGAGATGGCAACAATAGGCTTCTTCCATGACCTGACTGAAACAATACGCATGGAAGACGAGCTTAAAAAGACACAGACCCAGCTGCTCCAGGCAGAAAAGATGTCATCCCTGGGACAGCTTTCAGCAGGCGTTGCACACCAGCTCAATAATCCCCTTGGCGGTATTATGCTCTTTTCCCAGCTCATGCTTGAAGAGCATGATTTATCAGAGGCAGCAAGGACCGATATAAAAAGAATAAAAAAAGAGGCTGAACGATGCAGGTTAATTGTTAAGGAGCTCCTTGAATTTGCCAGACAGACTAAACAGGAGATTAAACTTTGTGACATCAACGATCTTATCAAACGTACTCTCTTTTTGCTCAAAAACCAATCCATTTTTCAGAACATTGAAATAATAACCGATCTTCCCCGGGATATCCCCCGGGCATATGCAGATGTCCAGCAGTTAAACCATGTCTTCATGAATATTATCCTTAATGCAGCCGATGCAATGGAAGGAGATGGGATTCTCACGATCAAGACATCTTATATGCCGAAAAACAATGTTATTCTCATCACAATTTCAGACACAGGCCCGGGTTTTGAAGAAGGTGTTCTTAAAAATATATTTGACCCGTTTTTTACCACCAAGGAGGAAGGCAAAGGCACAGGTTTGGGATTGAGCATGGCCTACGGCATTATCCAGAATCACAATGGAAAACTTTTTGCTGAAAACAACAAAGATGCAGGGGCAACATTTTTTGTCGAGGTACCTACAAAACAGACTTGATAACTAATTGATCACTGATTCTGATTTGATCTGGAATTGCCGTATTTAGCACTTTTAGGTTGACACGGTAATCTTTGATAGATTAGAGTAAAAAGCAGATTAAAATATTTTCATCTAAGGAGAAAAGATAGATTATGAATGAAAAAAAGAGAATTCTGGTTATTGACGATGAACCTGATTTTGCATCAATTGTACAGGCTAACCTGAAAAGTGAAGGCTTTGACGTTGATGTGGCCTATGATGGTGTTGAGGGCATGGAAAAAGTCAAAGCCAATCCCCCTGATGCTATTGTTCTGGATGTTATGATGCCTGAAAAAGACGGATATGAAGTGTGTGCTGAACTTAAAAAAGATAAGAAATATGAAAATATTCCCATAATCATGCTTACAGCAGTGGCAGACCACGTAGGTTCAACCCGTTACTCCCATGCGGACGGTATGAGCATGGAGGCAGATGACTATCTGCCTAAACCTGCATCAGCAGAACAGATAACCGAAAGTATAAAAGGATTGATATAAAATTTACCGATTTTTAATCTCCTGACTTCAAAAATATGTAGTACTTAAACTTCAGGTTCAAAAACATGAAGCTTTTTTGTTTGTTTAGTGACGAAAGGGTGTTCAGGTCAAAAGCACCGGATATTTATTCATCAATTTTTAACAAAATTGGCATCCAGGCCAGATATGTTCCCTTTAAAGTCATGCCCCGGGATATAGGCGAGGCAATCAAGAGCCTGAAAGTTCTTAATATTGACGGTGCAAGTATTACAATGCCCTATAAGGAGGCTGTTCTCCCCTACATTGATGTCCTTTCCGAGGGAGCCAACATAATCCAGGCTGTAAATACCATTACCAGATCAGACGGCATTCTCAAGGGATATAATACAAACGCCATCGGGTTCATGGACACACTTGAAGAGGCTCACTTTAACATCACTGACAAAACAGCCCTTGTGTTTGGAACAGGCGGAGTTGCCAAGGCAGTCGTTTTTATCCTGAACTGGTTAAGGGCAGATTCCGTCACAATCGCCGGGCATTCTGTTGACAGACTTAATATGATTGTTGATAAATTTGGCGGCAGATCAGTATATATAAGCAATATTGCCTCAAAACCTGTATTTGCAGACATAATAATAAACACAACCTCAATATCAAGCCCGGAGGAATCAGCCGAGTTTGCCCAGTTGATCAGCTCCCTTGATATCAGAAATTGTGAACTAATAATCGATCTGAATTACGGCCGCAAAAACAACTTTTGGAAAACCCTTGCACAATCCAATAAAATTGAATTCATAGACGGACTTACCCCCCTTTCCCATTCTGCCCGGCGTAACCTGATACTCTGGACCCGCATTGATGTGGATTACCAGGAATTCAAAAAAGCTGCAAACAGAGCGCTGTAAATTTTTTAGCCTTAAAAAGGAGCACTTCAAAATGACAACAACTTTGAACAGCAATAAAATACTTGTTATTGATGATGAAGAGAGCCTCAGACATGGAGCTGAAAGAATACTTACAAGAATGGGATTCAATGTTTTCCTTGCATCAACTGGTATGGAAGGCCTTGATCTCCTTGAAAAAGAATCCACCGGCATTGTGCTGCTTGATTTAAAAATGCCGGGCATGGACGGTATGGAAGTTCTGAAACGAATTTCATCAATGGAAAAAAAGATCCTTGTAATTGTTATCACAGGATATGCAACCATTGAAACCGCCATTGAGGCCATGAAGTTTGGTGCCTATGATTTTATTCCAAAACCCTATGAACCTGACCAGCTCAGGATTGTGGTCAACCGTGCCAGGGAGAATCTTAACCTTGAACAATCTGCAATACATCTTGAACTTAAACAAAAAGAGACACTTAATGTTCTGAATACAGAGCGCAGCCGTACCCATACTATCATTGAATCACTTCCCAATGGTGTTATTGTTACAAACCCTGAAGGCAACGTAATTCTGATAAACCCTGCTGCCCGGCAATTCCTGGCCATTAAACCCCCGACAGAGGAGGATTTTAATCCCATTGACAATTATATCCATGATAAGGAGTTATGCACCCTTACCAAGGACATTTCCCGGGGAAAATATATTGATTATACTGACATTCCGTCACGGGAGATTGAAACAAAGGAGGGAAAATTTCTCCTGGCACGCTGCCGCCCTGTTATCGGGGAGAGGCAGGAGTGTCTGGGCTGCGTCATAAATCTCATGGATATCTCAGCCATGAAAACCCTTGATCTCTTAAAATCGGAATTTGTTTTAAAGGTAACACATGAACTGCGCTCACCCCTTTCAACAATACATGAGCAGCTTGAGACTGTTATCAAAAGCGAGGGGGGAAAATCCGATGGTGATGATCAATATATGCTTTCCAGGGCAAAGGAAAAGGTGTATGGGCTTATATCCACCATTGGTGACCTGCTTGATCTGTCACGCATTGAAACAGGTGCTTTAACAAAATCACAAAAACCTGTCAGAGTGGACAAGGTACTTATCAATATCACAGACTTCCTCAACACCAGGGCCAGGGCAAAGAATCAGACACTCACACTGAAACTGCCTGATGAACCCCTGCCAATATTAAAGACAGATATTGTCACATTGGAAAGTGTGTTTGGGAACCTGATCTCCAATGCCATTAATTATACCCAGGAAGGGGGCAGGATCGATGTTGTGGCAGATAAGACTGGCAACAACATAAGAGTTCAGGTTATTGACAACGGATTCGGCATTGAGGCTAAACACATTGATAAAATATTTGAACGTTTTTACAGGATAAAAAACGATAAGACAAGGTTTTTAATAGGTACAGGCCTGGGTCTTCCCATTGTTAAAAGCATTGTGGATTCAATGAATGGATTTATTGAGGTAAAAAGCGAGGTTAACAAAGGCTCAACCTTCACTGTTATGCTTCCCTTAACCATCAACTGACAGCCTTTAATCATGATCAGCCAGGGTCTGCATGCACCATGGCACAGGCTGGAATATGCTTCCAAAGCCTGTGCCCGTGCCCATGATTACATGGAGCTGCTCATGCTTATTTATACTTCAGGTCTTGGGTAAAGGCCGCTTCTCTCGACTATTTCAGGGACCTTTTCCTCCCATTCTATGGCCATGATATGAAAACCTGATACACCCTCCACACCCTTGAGGCGCTCAATGGCTTCAACACAGATATCAATACCTTCCTGGGCCTGTTTATCCTTTGCCACACCTGAAAGACGGTCAATGATCTCATCGGGAACATCCATGCCGGGAACACGATTCTTCATAAATTTTGCCATGCCTGCTGATTTCATGGGTGTCATGCCGGCAAGGATAAACACTTTTTCATGAAGGCCCTTATCCCTGGCTCGTTTCATCCACTCTTCAAATTTATCCAGGTTATAGATACACTGGGTCTGGATAAACTCCACTCCAGCAGCAACTTTCTTTGCAAGGCGGGGGACTCTTATCTCAAAGGGATCTGCAAAGGGGTTGGCAGCTGCACCCACAAACATATCTGGCGGCCGTTTAATATCATCTCCTCCAAGAAATTTACCTTCATCCCTCATGTGACGTACTGTCTGAATAAGCTGCATGGAATCCAGATCATGGACATTCTGTCCCTGGGGGCAGTCTCCAAAACTTTGATGATCACCGGAAAGACATAAAATATTATTAATGTCAAAGGAGGCAGCACCCAGTATATCACTTTGCAGTGCTATTCTGTTCCTGTCCCTTGTAACCATCTGCAGTACAGGTTCAATACCCATTGTTTTCAAGTGGATACATGCTGCAAGGGAACTCATCCTGGTCATGGATGTCTGATTATCCGTGACATTAATTGCATCCACATAATCTTTTATGAGATTACCCTTTTCCCTTACTGCTTCAGGGTCACTGCCCCTTGGAGGCCCGCACTCTGAAGTTACTGCAAGATGTCCTGCCCTTAATATTTTTTCCAATTTACTTGCTGTTTTAACACTCATACCTGTACATCCTCCCTGACAACCTTTCTGGGTCCGCCGGCTCTATCAGTGGACCAATCCTTGATAGGTGCTATTTTTTCATAATCATCCAGTTTATCCATTGCTTTCAGCCTGTCAATAATGAGCTGCCATGCACAATCCAGATCTTTATTGATTTCACATTTCCCTGCGGTTGAGCCGCCGCAGGGTCCATTGAGAACCCTTTTTGCACACCTTGAGACAGGACAGATTCCCGCTGTCTCGGCAAGCACACATGATCCACACGCCTGGCATCTTTCCGTCCACACCCCCCTCTGTTCATTTGCACCCAGACAAACGGTATTTACACCGGGCAGAAGGGGAGTTGAGTGATATTTTTCCGCTGCAAACTGAACTCCTACACCGCATGCAAGGGATAAAACAGCATCATACTGATCAATCACATCCCTTATCTCTTCTAAATACTCATGGTCACATTGACGTTCAAGGGTTCTTTCATCAATTGTACACTCTTTCCCCTCTTTGATAAAATGCATCCTGAGGGCAGAAGCAAGCACACCAACCTCTTTTTTCCCACCTGCCTCACACACTGTCACACACTCATTACATCCAAGAATCAGAAGCCTTTTATATCCTGAGACCTTATCAATTATCTCCTGGATCGGCTTTTTTTCAGCAATTATCATAATCAAACCTCGTTATTGATTTATTATTATTTTAAGCTGCTTTAGCTTTTTTTTCCAGCGCTTCCCGTATTGGGCTTTTACCAAGCTCTCTGATTTTTTTATCCATTTCAATGGAATACTCGGCAAATAAGGGGCCTTCACCGGATGAAAGATTATACATCTTTACACGCTCCCCTCCAACACCGATCTGGTCAAGTATCTTTGCAACCTGTTCAACCCGTTTTCTTGCCCTGAAATTACCAGAATTAAAATGACAATCACCCTCCATGCAACCTACCACATAAACACCGTCAGCACCTCTTTCAAAGGCACGCAGCATGTGGATAACATCAATTTTCCCTGTACATGGAAGCCTGACAATCCTAAAATTTGCCGGGCATTTCAACCTCATGGAACCTGCCAGGTCCGCAGCAGAATACCCTCAGTAATTGCAGCAGAATGCCAGGATTACCGGTTCAAAATCCTTTGTCATATTATCTCCTCCATTAATGATTCAACTTTGCTGAGCAATTGAACATCTTCATACCAGTTAAGCTTGATTGTTTTTGCCGGGCATTCTGATGCACAAATTCCACAGCCATGGCACAGGGCCGGATCAATCTCGCTCTTTCCAAACTCATTTATTCTGGGCACATCATAGGGGCATGACCTGACACATATCAGACATGATGCACAATTATCAGGATTAACCTCTGCTGTAACAGCAGAAAGTGTCAGGTGATCCTGGGCCAGGAATGTTGTAGCTTTTGATGCTGCTGCCATTGCCTGGGCTATTGTTTCGGAAATCAATTTAGGACCATGGGCAGTACCGCAGATAAAAATACCTTCGGTTGCAGAATCAACAGGCCTTAATTTAACATGAGCCTCAATAAAATACCCTTCTTCATTTCTGCCTGTTTTAATAATTGATGCAAGCTCTTCTGTATCAGCGGCCTCCATTCTGGCACTCAATGCAAGAAGGTCAGGTTCAACAATTAAATCCTGTCCCAGAATGTGATCCCTGAATTTTACCTCAATTCCATTCTCTGTCTCTGTCACCTCAGGAGGATTGTCAGCATCAAATCTGAAAAAGAGCACCCCTTTATTCCTTGCTTCAGTGTAATACTGCTCAAGCATGGAATAGGTTCTGATATCCCTGTACAGGATATAGACCTGGGTATCAGGGTTTTCTTCCTTTATATGCAGGGCATTTTTTATGGCGCTCTGGCAGCATATCCTTGAACAATTGGGATTGTTTTCATCCCTTGATCCTACACACTGGATCATCACAACCTGTTTTAAATCATCAGCTCCTCTATCTTCGATCAGTTCTGTAAGCTCCATCTGGGTCACAACTTTATCACTCTCATTGTATAAATACTGATCAGGTTTATACTCATTTGCTCCTGTTGCAATTATTACAACACCATGCTCCACTGTTCTTTCGTACATTGTCGGAGCAATTATCAATTCAGTTGTGAAATTACCCTTATACCCTGCAAAGCTCACAACCAGCGCCTGGGTCAATACCTCTATCTTCTCATGGGCCTCAACCTCCCTGGCAAGTTTTTTAACATATTCCCTTATGTTCTCTCCTTCAATGGTACTGAAAAGCTTATTTCCAAGACCGCCGAGTTTATCTTCCTTTTCCACGAGTACAACTTCATAGCCCTGGTCTGCCAGACCCTTTGATGCATTCATACCGGCAATGCCTCCTCCGATAACAAGGGCTTTTTTAGTCACAGGTATTCTTTTTTCATGTAAAGGATTCAAAGTTGCAACTCTTGCAACGGCCATTCTCACAAGGTCCTTTGCCTTTTTAGTTGCCTGTTCGGGAATGTGAAAATGCATCCAGGAGCCCTGGTTTCTTATGTTGGCCATCTCAAAAAGGTATTTGTTCAGGCCTGCCTGCTCAAGGGTGTCCATAAAAATTGCTTCATGGGTTTTAGGTGTGCATGAGGCAACCACAACCCTGTTAAGCTTATGTTCAAGTATGATCTCTTTGATTAACTCCTGGGCATCCTCGGAACATGTGAAAAGGTTCTGACCTGCATATGCAACTCCGGGAAGTGAACGTGCGTACTCTTCCACAGAAGGCACATCCACAACACCTGAAATGTTAATTCCACAATTACATACAAAGACTCCGATTCTCGGTTCTTCTCCGCTGACATCTCTCTGGGCCGGTACTTCAACGCTTTTTGTATCACTGTCACGTGCAGCGGCAAGGTGCATTCCTGCAGCACAGGCAGCGCCGCTTGCCTCTGTAACCGAAGATGCAATATCTTTGGGACTCTGGAACGCGCCGGAAACAAAGACACCCTTTCTTGATGTTTCAAGGGGGCTGAAGCTTGAAGTCTTTGCAAAATTATACTGGTTAAGTTCAACGCCGATTCTGTCTGCCAGGGCAATGGTTGATTCTGAGACTTCAAGGCCCACGGAAAGAATCACCATGTCAAACTCTTCTGACTGCATTTTCCCCTGTTCATCGGCATAATTCAGAATAAGGTCGCCTGTCTCTTTATTTTCAATAATACTGTGAATCCTTGACTTTATAAACCTTATTCCGTTTTCATCCCTGCCCCTTAAAAAATACTTTTCATAGTCTTTTCCAAAGGTACGTATATCCATGTTAAAGACAGCACACTCAAGCTCTTTTTCAGAATGCTCCTTGGCAATCATGGCATCTTTTACAGCATACATACAGCAGACCGAAGAGCAGTAACCATTGTTACACCTGTTTGTATCCCTTGAACCTATGCACTGCAGCCAGGCAATTTTTTCAGGTTCCCTGTCATCGGAAGGCCGTACAAGATGTCCCATGGTGGGGCCTCCTGCACTCAGAATTCTTTCAAATTCAAGGCTTGTCATTACATTGGGGGATCTTTTATACATATATGTATCATCAAGCCCTGAGGGATCATAGGGTTTGGTTCCCGATGCAATAATAACAGATCCCACATTAAGGTCCCTGACAGATGCGGTTGCACAATGGTCAATGGCCTTGGCAAGACATGCATCAACACATTGATAACATTCTGAACAGATCCCGCAGGATAGACACCTTGCAGTCTCAATCTCCATTTTTTCCCGGGACAGGCCAAGGGCGATCTCTTTAAAATTGCCCTCCCGCTCCTTAACTTCAATCTTATCTGCATTTACACGATCAATAACGGGTTCATTTGAAATATCAGGCTTTTCAAATTCATAAACCTTTTCCCGGCCCTGGGTTAAATCCTCCTTCTGAATAAATCTGTGGATGCTCTCTGCAGCTTCCTTTCCACAGGCAACTGCATCAACAACAGATTTTGGACCATATACTGCATCACCACCTGCAAAGACCCATGGTATCGGAGTCTGGTAGGTTAAAGGGTCTGCCTCAAGTCCGCCCCGGTTTGTAATGGAAATCGATTCTGAATCGGAAAAACCAAACTCTCCTGACTGGCCGATTGCAACAATCACATAATCGGCATCCATGGCAGTTAAATCTTTTTCATCATACTGGGGATTAAACCTGTTTTGATCATCAAATACACTGGTACATCTCTTAAACTCAATGCCCGATGTGCTGCCCCCTTTTTCCATGATCCTTGCAGGACCAAGGCTGTTTACTATTTTAACATTTTCCTCCAGGGCCTCTTCAATCTCATAATCCCAGGCAGGCATTTCATCCCTGCTCTCAAGGCAGACCATTGTAACATCCTCTGATCCAAGCCTTCTTGCAGTTAAAGCAACATCAACGGCAACATTACCACCGCCTATCACAACCACTTTCCCCTCAATGGAGTCAAGTTTTTTCAAGGCTGCATCCCGTAAAAATGAAACCCCTGGAAGAACGCCCTCAATATCTTCACCATCAATGCCGAGTTTTCTACTGCCATGGAGGCCTGCTGCAAGGAACAGCGATTCAAAACCATCCTTTTTCAGACTCTCCAGGGTTATATCCCTGCCAAACTCCACAGAGGTTTTAATCTCAACACCAAGTTTTTCAATTATAGCAATTTCCCGCTCAAGTTCTGCCTTGGGAAGCCGGTACTCAGGAATACCAACTGCCATCATTCCGCCCTTTACAGGGAGTTTTTCAAAAACCGTAACCTTATAACCCTTTATTGCAAGGTAGTACGCCGATGTAAGCCCTGCAGGGCCTGATCCCACAACTGCAACCTTATTATCAAAATCCCCTGTGATTTCAGGGACAAACGGATCATCAGAATCAAGATCAAGATCAGAAATATATCGATGTAAATACTGAATTGCAAGGGGCTCATCCACATCGCCCCTTGTACACTCACCTTCACATGGGTGGTGGCAGACCCGGCCGCAGGAGCCTGGAAAAGGATGCTCCTGTTTAAAAAGTTCCAGGGCTTCCCTGTGTTTGCCCTGATTCATCAGGGCAATAAAACCCTGTATGCTGACATGGGCAGGACAGGTCACCTTACATGGTGCTGTTGAACGTTTGGAAATACCAAAAGCACCGGGTATGGCCTGCTCATATTGTTTAAAAATAGCCTTGCGCATGGAAAGTCCCTGGTTATGTTCACTCAGAACATCCACAGGGCATACTTTTGCACACTCACCACAGCTTGTACATTTGTCAATGTCAACATATCTTGCCTCCTGCCTGATCTTTGCAGTAAAATTTCCCTGCTCACCATCAAGCTCAAGAAGCTCTGTATTTGTCAAAAGTTCAATATTTAAATGCCGGCCGACCTCGACCAGTTTTGGAGAAATAACTCACATGGTACAGTCATTTGTGGGAAATGTTTTATCCAGCTGAGCCATCATGCCGCCTATGGCATATGACTTTTCAACAAGGTAAACATAGTACCCGGAATTAGCTAAATCTATAGCTGACTGCATTCCGGCAATTCCGCCGCCAACAACCATCACTGATCCTGATAGATTATTTCCCGGTGTTGCCTTTTCTACCATTTTGAAACCCTCCTAGCCTTTTAATCCTTCCATAACTCCTAATAGTTCAGGCAGTTTATGTTCCCAACCCATGCAGGAAACATTTACTCCGCCAAAATCATTTGCTTTGACCTCTTTGATCATCTCCTTTGCTATATTGCTGCACTCCCTGACTTTATCAGGGGCTTTCAGGATTCTTTCAACAATTATGTCAGGAAGATTTAAAGAATCCATATTGCGAGCCATATACCGCGCCATACCAAGGGATTTTAAAAGCAAAACCGTGGGAATAACTTTTACATTATTCTTTTTTGCTGTTTTGACAAAAGCCCGGGTCATCTCAAACTCAAATAATGGCTGGGTAACAAAAAACTTAACACCAAGGTCAATCAATCTTTTCATTCTATCAAGCTCTTTTTCCCTGTCTGCACCACGCAGACATGTATTGAGCGTTGTTCCCTTTAAAAACTCAGGTGAGCCTGCAAGATCGACTCCTGCCATATCTTTGCCCTGTTCAAGCTTTCTGACAGCTTTAAGTAATTGATCAAGGGCAATGTCATTGACTGGTCTGGTCTCATGATGATCCCCCAGGGATGGATCATCACCGGTTTCAATCATCATGGAATTTATTCCCAGGGCAGCAGCTGCCAGGATATCTCCCTGTAATGCAAGCCTGTTTCTGTCACGACAATTTACCTGTACAATGGTATCAAGTCCTTGTTCCCGTAAAACCATGGCTGCACCAAGGGAACTCATTCTCATCACAGCATTGCCCATTTCCGGGACAATAAAGGCATTGACTTCGCCCTTTACACTTAATGCTGCTGCTTTCATTGATGAGATATCAGTTCCTTTGGGTGGTTCAATCTGAACAAGACAGGTAAATTTATCAGTTTCAAACTCTTTCTTAAACTGCATAAATTAATCTCCGTCCGAATTAGGTTCAATTAATGAAACAATATCAAAAAAAAATTTTTATTTTTTTAATGAATCAACAAAAAAAATATGTTTGTCCATGGGCTGGAGAAGAGGTGTCAGCAAGCTATTCACATGTCAGAGCCTTAAGTCGGAGCCCATTTCTAAACATCTTATTTTCGAGATTCACCGTATTGTACAAGTATGGATTTGTCAAGAATTATTTCCTGTTATTTTTTTATCTGTTATAAAAAAACCAGGACCCGGATATTCCATGAACAGCAATAAATTATGATTTTTTTGTCCGGTTTATATACTCTTTCTGTTTTGGCAGCAGTACCTTTCTTAAACGAATTGATTTGGGGGTCACTTCAACAAGTTCATTATTCTGGATAAAATTCAATGCAAATTCAAGAGTCATTGGCTTAACAGATGTACAGACAGTGCTTTCATCCTTACCTGATGCCCTCATATTGGTAAGCTTTTTCTCTTTGCAGGGATTAACATAGAGATCCTGCTCCTTATTGTGCTCGCCTATTACCATGCCCTCATACACAGGATCTCCTGGCCTTATGAAAAGTCTTCCCCTGGGTTCAAGGTTGAAAAGACCGTAGGCCACACCCTTTCCCTGCCTGTCGGAAATCAGGGAACCTGTATGACGTATGGGATAATCCCCCCGGTATGTATCATACCCTGTAAACAGGGAGTTCATAATCCCTGTACCCCTGGTGTCTGTGAGAAATTCATCCCTGTAACCTATCAAAGCCCTGGAAGGAATGGAAAATTCCATGTTTACACGGCCCTTATTATTGTTCACAAGGTTCAGCAGCTTTCCTTTTTTCATGGAGAGCTTTTCCGTTACAATGCCCATATATGCTTCATCACAGTCAACATATAGTTTTTCAATGGGCTCAAGTTTTCTGCCATCTTCATATTTAAAGATAACTTCAGGCCGTCCGACACAGAGTTCAAAGCCTTCCCTTCTCATTGTCTCCACCAGGATTGCCATCTGGAATTCACCCCGCCCCTTTACAATGAAACAATCTTTCTGTTCTGCCTCTTCAAAGGATATTGCAACATTTATAAGGGACTCTTTTTCAAGACGTTCCCGGATCTTGCTGGATTGTACTTTTTTCCCCTCTTTTCCTGAAAAAGGTGAATTTGATATTGTAAATTTCATGGAAACCGTGGGCTCATCCACGGTGATGCCGGGCAGGGCTTTGGGTTGATCAACCGTGCAGATGGTGTCACCGATTTCAAAATCTTCCGTGCCTGACACAACGGCAATATCGCCCGGTTCAACAGAGTTTACCTCTTTGAGTTCAGGACCGTCATAGATCTGAAGCTTTGATACCCTCAGCCTTGACTGTTCTTCACCACGCAGAACTATCAGATTGTCCTGTGAAGTCACAAAACCGTTGACTATTTTCCCTATGGCAAGTCTTCCAATATAATCAGAGTGGCCCAGGTCTGATATCAGCATCTGGAACGGTTCATCCGGATCATATGTGGGGGCAGGCATCTGGTCAATTATGGTTGAAAACAGAATTTTCAGGTCAGACACATCATCATCAAGCTCTTTTTTCACAATGCCGTCCCTGCCAATG
The DNA here is from genome assembly GCA_964593725.1 of uncultured Desulfobacterales bacterium. Taxonomy (GTDB): domain Bacteria; phylum Desulfobacterota; class Desulfobacteria; order Desulfobacterales; family Desulfobacteraceae; genus JAIOSM01. The sequence goes on along the minus strand of CAZQJS010000019.1, from coordinate 25,743 downwards.
GCATATAAAACCAGAAAATCAAGCTGTTCATCTGTTGCATCAAGGTCAATAAAAAGGTCATATATTTCATCCAGCACTTCACTTACACGCGCGTCTGCTCTGTCTATCTTATTTATTACAACAATCAGTTTAAGGCCTTGCTCAAAAGCTTTTTTCAACACAAACCGTGTCTGGGGCAAAGGCCCTTCCGAAGCATCAACCAGGAGAATTGCACCGTCAACCATGGAGAGTGCACGCTCAACCTCAGCTCCGAAATCAGCATGGCCCGGAGTGTCCAGAATGTTTATCTTTACGCCATGGACAAGAATTGAACAATTCTTTGCAGCAATGGTAATGCCTCTTTCCCGCTCCAGATCCATATTATCCATTATTCTTTCATCAACATTCTGCCCCTGTCTGAAGACCCCGCTCTGCTGAAACATGGCATCAACAAGCGTGGTCTTCCCATGGTCAACATGGGCTATAATTGCAATATTACGTATGTTCTCGTTTGAAACCTGTTCAGCCATATCCATCCTCTGTAAATTATAATTACAATTCAGCTCTGCCCGTTAAAGCCCCTGGACAAACTCATTAATTTTCTCTGCAAAATCACCAGCCATATTTGAAGCCACATTTATAAATCCAACCTGCTCCCTGTTAATCACAGAGGCATCAAGACGTTTTAATATTTCATTAAGTCTCCATTCTGCATAGGTATTCCCATGCTCTGATCTGCAATTTCCTCTGTGGCATGCAGCAATCACAACACCTTTTGCTCCCAGGGCAAGGGCCTGCCATATAAGCTTAACATCAACCTTTCCTGCACAGGGAACATGTATGATATTTAAATTACAAGGCAGTTTATCCTTTTGTTCCCCTGCTTTCTTAAAAGCATGGAGGGCAGAGTTCTCACAACAGAATACAACAATGGACTTATCTTTCACAACAGTTTTTTCAACACCTGCTTCCAGATAATCATCGGAAAAATTTTTTATCTGTATTGCATCCATGGGGCATTCGCCGGCACATATACCGCAGCCCTGGCATGCAACCGGCGATATAACAGCAGCATTGTCCTTCCATGATACTGCTCCATGGGGGCAGCAGCGGTAACAGGTGAGACAGAGTACACATTTTTCAGGATCAACCAGTGCCTGATCTTCGTCAACACTTACCATGCCTCTTCCCAGGAGCCCATGTATCCTGAGGGCAATATTTACAGCATCCTTTTCTTTATGTGCAACATAGATACCTTTTCTATTTGTCATCACTGGGAATCTATGGACATTATTGCTCTGGAAAAAACCTTGACAATCGGTGTCAATGCCCAGTATTGATCTTAAGGTTTCACTCTTTTCATCGGGTCCTGGCTCCTCTTCAACAACAATATAGTCAAGGAGAAACTTAATATCCCTCCTGATGACAGGGTCATGGAAGGTAATGGAAAAGCCATTGGAAGAGTGTCTGATTTCCGGCATTCTCTCAGGCTTAAAGCACAAAACACCATCATGCCTTATCCTTGTGAAAAGTTTTTCAAGACCATGGGCTCCCACTTTGACATTGTTGACAAACATGTAAGCATTACAGTTTTTCATGCTCTGAACCGTCCCTGCTGCCTCCAGTATTTTTCTCAGATTCTCAGGTCTGCTCTCATTTCCATATCCTGAAACAAATGCCACTGAAAAGCCCTTGCCATTTGCCAATTGCTTTAACCTTGATTTTGATTTAATGAAATTCTCAAACTCTGTCTGGGTTAAAACATTCTCACCAAGCTTAAGTCCGTAATTTTTATTTAAGGGTTCCAGTTTATATTCAGGTGCTGCCACAATGGCACCAAAGATGTGTGATTCAGTTTTGCCATCTTTTATGAAATTAACCCTGAAATCACCTGGTGTTCCGGAAACCTGTTCAGGATTGCAGACACGGGTGACCCTATAGCCAAGGTCAATGATCTTTTCTGCTGCAGCAGCGCCTGCAGTGCCCTTTCCAATGACAAGGACTTCTCTGTTCATATTTATATCCATTATTTTATCACCCCCAGGTATTGCATTGCCTCCAGGGCAGCTTTTTCAGAATCTGCAATGGTATCAAAAATACTGCCCGGTCCCTTTGCAGTCCCGGCCACAAATACACCCCTGCCCGAATCTGCCAGGAACCCGAATTCATTGATATCAACTGCAAATTTTTCTGATATTGCTACTGTATCAGTACCAGGCATCATACCAATGGACAGCACAACCAGATCAAACTTTTCATGCATTGGAAGTCCGGTCTTTTCAGACATGTATCCCAGGCTTAGCCGGTCGTTGTCAATCTGATAAATATCCACAGGTATTGCTCTTTTAAATTTTACTTCATTTTTTACCTTTTCATGGAAGATTGGAAATTCCCTGGCACTATTCTGAATATCCATATAAAAGATAGATATGTCTGTATCCTCTTTTTTATGTTTGATCACACTTGCCATTCCCATGGCATAGGTACAGCACACCTGGGAACACCAAAGGTTTCCAAGGTGCTGATCCCTGGAGCCTACACATTGAATAAACGCCACTCTTTCAGGTGCTTTACCATCGCTTGGCCTTGTAAGGCCGGAATTTTTCCTTAATAAATTCTCAAGTTCCATGGAAGTTATTACATTTTTCTTCCTGCCATATCCAAGACCTGGCTTAAGTTCTGGATCAAAGGGTGAAAATCCAGTTGCCAGAACCACTGCATCGACTTTAAGCTCCTTTTCAGCTCCATGGTCATCAATGCCTTTAGCACTGCTCTTCCGGAGGACAGCCTGGATGGTTTTCCCTCTGTTAATACTCTTTACTTCACAACTTAAATGAATATTTATCAACGGTTGATTGATAACATTGGCAAGCATCAGTTCAACACTGCATGCTCCGCACTGGCGGCATTCATCAACAGCCTTGCAGGTAAAACCTATACTGTGTCCGCCAAGGAAAGATCTTTTTTCCACAAGTTCAACTCTTATATTCTGTCTGGCAAGCTCCCATGCAGCGGTGAGTCCTGCAATTCCCCCGCCAACCACCATGACACTTTTATTACTCAATTGGTGCCTCCTTATATAAATTGGCCTAGACCACAGGCCTGGGCAGCATTCCTGCCCTTTCAGCTATTTCAGGTACTTTGTGTTCCCACTCGATTGCCATGAGATGAACTCCTGCAACACCTTTCATCTCTTTGAATTCAGCAATCTGCTCACATGCTATTTTGATACCCTCCTGTGCAGCCCTGCCCTTTGGAGCTCCCTGTAATCTCTTAATGACTTTATCGGGTACATCCATTCCAGGCACCTTGCTCTTCATATATTTTGCCATACCAACACTTTTCATGGGAGTAACTCCGGCAAGGATATACACCTTTTCTGTAAGGCCCATATCATTGGCCCTTTGTATCCATCTGCGCATTTTATCCATATTATATATGGACTGGGTCTGGATAAAATCTGCACCTGCCCTGACCTTTTTTGCCAGGCGGTGGATGCGCCATTCAAATGGCTCTGCAAATGGATTGGCAGCAGCACCAATGAACATTTCCGGCTTCCCGTCCATCCCGGCTCCTCCAAGAAACCTGCCCTCTTCCCTCATGGTTTTAACCATATTGATAAGCTGCATGGAATCTATATCAAACACTCCCTTTGCCGTGGGATGATCGCCAAACATCTGGTGATCCCCGGACAGGCAGAGTATATTTCTCACACCCATGGTATATGCCCCGATAATATCTGCCTGCATTGCAAGCCTGTTCCTGTCGCGGCAGACCATCTGGTAATTTGGTTCAACTCCCTGATCCATGCATATAAGGCTTGCAGCCCAGCTTGACATGCGCACCATTGCAGTCTGGTTATCAGTTATATTTGCCATATCCACCATACCCTTCAGGTGTGATATTTTCTCTTTTAAAGCTTCAGGGTTTGCTCCCCTGGGCGGCCCTACTTCACCTGTAAAGGCAAAATGGCCTGCCCTGAGAACCTTTTCAAAATTACTTCCGGATTTCATACTTTTCCTTTTCTTTCCAAACCAGAGCCAGGGCTCATAATTTATTCTTTCATGGCTGCTGCACGCTCTTCATACCCGGCCTGGACCAGGGTTCTGGGTGTTTGATTAACCCAGTTTGCGGCAGGTGTAATTTCGGTTATCAGATCAAGCCGTCCCTGATTCTCAAGGCGTGTATATATTCTATGCCATGCACAGGGTTGATCCTGATTAATCTCGCAGCTTGTCTGGCTGGTGCCGCCGCAGGGTCCGTTAAAAAGCCCTTTGGCACACATGGTGACCGGACATATTCCTCCTGTTACACCCAGAACACAGGTACCACAGGCCCTGCAGTTCTCCTCGTAAACTCCCACATCACGGTTAACACCTATGAACACCGTGTTAACAGCCGGAATAACAGGTTTATCAGGAAATCTTTCTCCAAGAAACTGAACACCTGCTCCACACGCCATGGACAAAAAAGCATCATATTCATCTGCCCTTGCATCAAGTTCTGATAAAAACTCCATGTCACATTGCCTTTTTATTGTCATCTGTGACAGCCTGGGTACTTGCCTGTCCAACGAGAGTTCAAGTTCAAAACTCAGTGTGGAGACCTCCTTTGATCCGCCGGCAAGGCATACACTCACACATGTCCCGCAGCCCACCACCAGAACTTTGTCAAAGGCCTGTATCATATTTCCTATTTCATTTAACGGCTTTCTTTCTGCAATAATCATTGCCATCTCCTTTCCTTTAAAACAAGGAAATCCAAATAAAATATCCAATTTTTAACTGATTATATATTTAAAAGCTATCTTATAAGAATAGTTTTTGTAATCAATTGCAAGCATGGAATATAATCGAAAGAGGTGATTAAAGTCAAGAAAATTGAGCGGTTTATACAAACTAATACACCCATATTTTATGAATTGAATTCAATGGAGGATTATTATAAAAAATCTTAAAAAAAAGTGGGGTCTGCTTTAAAAATTCTGTGGCGCCATATCCTGGTTTAACCTGTTATCCAGGCTGCCGCCACAGGTTGTTTTTATTTAATTTAATGCATGGTTAATCTTCATAAATCGGATCATCGGGAAACTCTTTCTTAATATCTTCAGCAGTAACGTCATATATTCCACATCCCGCAACATAGCTTTTTTCACCGTGATGTACCAGTATGACATAGGACATCTTGGGAGAAGTTTTATCAGCACCGGGTTTTGGCCATGCATAGCCTACCCAGCCTGCGCCCTTTTCTTCAACTATTTCATTCATATTGACGAACAGATAGACTCCATTGGGGTCTTTAATTCCAAAAAGAGGCTTTCCATCCAGGGACGGTTTTGTTGGGTGCATGATCATAATACCTTCAAGATTATGAATCCAGATATAACCCTCGCCCCGGTCGGCAAACCTGAACTCGCCATTGGGATCTTTAATGGCCGGGATGGCAGCATCGCCCTTGTCCTTTAAAAGTTCTGCTGCAGCTTTTACTTTTGCCTTGGCAAGCTTTGGTGATAAAGGTTCACCCATGCAGTTTACTGCAAACACCGTAACAACAAACACCATGGTAAAAATCAAATAAAATTTCTTCATAATTGTTGCCTCCTTTAAAAGCTCATTCATTAAGTTTATGGATTAACTTTTTTTATTGTTTTACAGCTGAAATCTGTTTACCAGTGCCTGGAGATTTTCTGCTATATCTGCAAGCCCTTCAGCATTGCTTTTTACCTGTTCGCTTCCCTGCCTGATTTTTTCACTGGCATTGTTGACATTACCAATATCATTGGCAATTTCACCTGCCACAGCCGAACTCTGGGACACATTCTCATTAACATCCTGAAGTCCTGTGGAAGCCTGGGCCATATTTTCGGAAATCCCGCCCGTTGTTACCGACTGCTCCTCCACTGCTGCTGCAATGGTTCCTACAATATCACTCACTTCATCAATAACCTCTGAAACACTTTGTATCTCTGTTACGGTTTCAGATGTTGAGCTCTGAATTGTATCAATGCGCTCTTTTATACCCTTGGTGGCATCTGCGGTCTGCCGTGCAAGCTCTTTTATCTCAGAGGCAACAACGGCAAATCCCTTACCTGCCTCACCTGCCCTGGCAGCTTCTATTGTTGCATTAAGGGCAAGGAGATTTGTCTGTTCTGAAATATCTGAAATCACTTCTGTAACCCTGCTTATCTCCTTTGCTGCCTTACCAAGCTCATCCACTCTTTTTGATGCACTGCCAGCCTTTGTAACAGCATTGCCAGTCACTGTTCTGCCCTTTTCAGAACTCTTTGCAATCTCATTAATGGATGAGTTTATCTCTTCAGTGGAGGCTGAAACCATGTTCACATTTGCAGCTGCCTGTTCACAGGCTGCTGCCACGGAATTCATATTGGAACTCATCTCATCTGCTGCCGCTGCAACGGATTTCGAACCCTTTGCCATCTCTCCTACATCTTCTGACATATTACCTGAAAGATCAGACAATCCCTTGGAAGAGTTGGTAAGCTCCCTTGAAAAGTTCAGGACCTTACCAAGTATCTCCCGTAAATTTTCAATCATCACATTGGTATCCCTGGCAAGGTCGCCAAATTCATCCTTTGATGTTACCTTAATCCTGTTTTTAAGATCTCCATTGGAAACTTTTTTAGTTATCTCTGCTATGGCATATATCTTACTGCTGAAATAGCGGCTCATAATAATTCCAAGCACAATTGCAATGATCACAGCAAGAAAGGTTAAAACTATTAAAAAAGTAACGCCTTTTGTTTTTGCACTCTCGGCCTGGCTGAGTGCAGCTGCCATTTCAAGCGCTGCATTCTGCCTTAAAGTGTCAAGCTCTCTGTTTATGCGTTCAGCTGACAGGGCCATTGCCCTGAATTTTGCCTGCTTTGATTTTTCAAGTTTTTTATAAATTGTGTCTGCAGCACCACGCATTGCCCTGAAATAATTCCCAATCATCAGAATAGAACTTTTGCTTCGATTGAAAAGTTTTATCTTGTCTTTATACTCTTTTTTAGAATTTATCTTTTTTGCTGTTTTTAAAACTTTAAGGTAACGCTTGCGTAGTTTTTTTACTATTTTCATCAATTTTGGATCATCAACCTTATAATGGTTCAGCCACTGACCCATCAAGCCCTTTTCAGGATCAATATTCCCTTCAAAAAGCGTTACCATCTCCACAGCGCCCTCAAGGTTTTCAGCCCAGTCATCAAACTCCTGCTGGGCTTTATTCAGAAAAACCGGAAGTGAATAGCTTTGTGAATCTATTATGACAGAATAACTAAGATAGTTTCCCTGGGCCTTGATAAGATCATTGCTGTTTTTTTTAAAAACAATACTCTCTTTAAGGGCTTTGTTCAGAACTTCCTGAATCCTCTTTGATCCCCTGGATACCTGGGTTCTGATCCTTAACTGTCTGAAAAGTTTTCCCGGCCTGCTTTTTATGAATGCTTCCGAATCAGTACCATACTTGAGCATTGATAACCACATATCGTATTCATCAAGCTTTGAGGTCAACCTGTTCTCTATGGCCTCCAGGCCGGTACTTGCATGCATATATTCGGCAATGGCTTTCTGGGCAACCTCCAGAGCCAGCACCCCGTTCATAACAGCGTTCTGGGCCGGAGCCTTCTCTTTTGCCACCATATCAGCAGAACCTGTAACCTGATTTAATATTATGATTCCAACAACTCCTGCTAAAAATACCAGCCCTGCAAGGCCAAGAAAACTGAATGTTAATTTTTTACCAATGGTGAATTTCATAATTTATCTCTCCTGATTTAAAAAAACCGGCATACAACATACTTTGACCCTGCATCTGCCATGGGCAGCACATACTGCTGCTAATTACCTAAAAGAAAAATTATATCTGTTAAATTTTAAATTGTTCAATAGCCTGTTTCAGCTCTTCAGACAGTTTGCTCAATGCATCAGCACTTGAATTAATGTGGCTGCTGTTTTTTGACATCTCATTTGATGTCAGATTTACATCGGCAATATCCTTTGCTATTGTATTGGCTACACCTGAACTCCGGGTCACCTTCTCTGTCACCTCATCTATGCCATCTGCAGCCTGTTTGACATTATCAGCTATCTCTCTGGTTGTTATGGACTGCTCTTCCACTGCTGCTGCAACCGTATCTATCATCTTGTTCACACTGTCTATGGCAATTGTAATGTCTTTAATCTCAGAAACCGTCTCATTTGTATAACCCTGAATTCCCTTGATGATTTCTCTGATTTCAAGTGTTGCCTCTGCAGTCTGCTGGGCAAGGGCCTTTATCTCATTTGCAACAACGGCAAATCCCTTTCCTGCATCTCCGGCACGGGCAGCTTCAATCGTTGCATTCAGGGCCAATAGATTAATCTGATCGGAAATATCAGTAATGGTCTCCATGACCTTGCCGATCTCCTTTGCAGATCTGTTTAAATTATCTATATTTTCAGATGCATTTTTTGTCTTGTCAACTGCCTGGTTACTTGTTATGCGTGTTTTTTCCGTGTTGCCGGCTATTTCACCAATGGTTGCTGTCATGGCCTGTGTTGCAGAAGAGACCATATTTATATTTACGGCAGACTCTTCCACTGCTGCTGCCACAGATGACATATTGGAACTCATCTCATCAGCCGCTGAAGCAACAGCATCTGATCTGTTACACATACTGCCTGCTCCTTCTGTCATGTCCTTTGAAATGCCCAGAAGTTCATTGGAAGCAATATTAAGTTTGACACAATTATCTGCCACATTGGAAATAATACCCTGCAGCTTTGCAACAAACATGTTAAACCATTTTGCAAGGGCACCCATCTCATCTTCATTGGCAACAACAAGCCGTTTTGTTAAATCGCCCTCACCCTGGGCAATATCTTCAATCATTTTTACAGTGCTGTTGATCGGCCTGGAGACAAAAACCCTGATGGATAATACCAGAGATACAATTAAAGCAATAACAATACAGACTGCTGCAAAAATTTGTGTTTTGATTGACTTTCCAATACTTTTTGATGCAATCACTCTGAACTCTTTGATACTCTTTTCCGTCTTCTTTTTCTTATCAAGAATACCCTGCTTTACAAGTTGATCTGTATAATAAAGCTTTATAACACCGACCTTTTCCCCATTGTGCACTGCATCCCTGCTATAGAAAAAGTCCTGTTTAAAAGGAGCATTCTGTGGTATTTTATCACCGGTTTTTATGACGGAATCCTTCCATGCGGCAGCAAAGGAACTGCCGTCTGCATCAACGGCTTCCATGGCAATTATTCCATCAAGCTTTACAAAATTTGCAAGCAATACTTTAAGGTTGTCCTGATCAAAATTATATATAAAGGATGCAGCAAGATCACTGCATATTTCAATGTTGATTTCAGCCATCTCCTCAAGAGAGGCCTTCTGGCTCTCCTCATATTCCACAAGTGCTTTTCCCTGTCCCAGAACATAACTTTGAATCATTACTCTGGCAAGGCCTGATTGAAGGGAGATGGAAATCAAACTGCTCCCTGTTAAAAGCAAAATAATTACAAGACAGCTCACAGCCGTTGTTTTAACCGAAATACTCAAGTTTACTCCCTTCATACTATTTCCCCTTGGCTTTATTTCAATTGATTATTCCCGGAACAGCAGAATATTATTTTGCCATGGACATAATTTTCCCAAAAGTACCGTCTTTTTTCATACTTAAAAGGGCGGCTGAAATTTTCAAAGCAAATTGTTTACCCTGTTCATCGGGCTGAAAAGCATAATAGACTTTTTGTTTTGAAAGAGGCTTTTTTTCAGGGTAAACTATATTTGTAACCTTGCTTAAATCAAGTGCCTTTAAGCCGGATTTCTCTTCAACAATAAAAACATCAATACGCCCGGCTGATAATTTTTTCATATTAATTAAATCGCTGTTTGCATTCTCAAATTTCAGGGATTTGTTTCCTATAATTTTTTTTGCATAGGGGTAGCCAAGTGTTATACCGATTGTTTTGCCGTTAAGGCCTTCCATGGTGCTTACCAGGGATGATTCTTTTCTTGTAAAGGCGTAATCCTCCTTAATATATATTTCCATTGACGGGGAAATTTTCCTGTTAAACATAACATCAAGTCCCGGGAAAAAGCCGTCAAATTCAGCATTGTTAAACTCATGTACTGCCCGTTTGGTTGGAAGTACTTTTATGGTAATATCAAGCCCGCTTCTTTTTCCAATCTCTTTTGTTAATTGAATAAAAACTCCCTTATCCGCACTTTCCACCATCAGGGGAATTGGAAATGTGACAAATTTACAGGATCCTGCAAATACAAAATCAGAAAACACCACAACAACAATTATACAGAATAACGCGATGAAACGTTTCATACCGACCTCCTTGACGAATTAATGTGTAATATAAAACAGTATAAACTAATACTTTAATACAATCAAGCGATTTTACATGTTTCAATACTTTTTAATAAAAAAAGTTCCGCCTGTAAAGACGGGCTTATACCGACCGGAAATCAAAATTTTCGCCGCGCTTACGCCGGCCGCAGGTCCGGGCGGTTTGTATTACGAAATTCGCCGCTGCTTTTCACCAAAAATAATTGATATAAATTGTGTAAAGTGTGTTATTATATCAGCTGTAAAAAAATTAAGATTTAGGTATGAAAACCGCAATGGAAAAAAGACCTGAAATAATAGCACACAGAGGTGCCTGCATGGGGCTTCCTGACAACAGTATGGAAGGCTTTGCAGCCTCTGTTGCAAACAAAGCAGACGGACTTGAAATTGATGTTCAGCTAACAAAGGATAATATTTGTGTGCTGTACCATGACAGAACCGCACAAAAGCTCACAGGGGCAAGGCGGCCTATCTTTTCCTATACACTTGACCAGCTTGAAAAGGCAGGCTCAGATGGAAGAAAAATAGTGACCCTTGAAAAGGCAATAGAGCTTTTCAAGGAAAAAACCCGCCTTTATATTGAAATAAAATCAGGCAAACTGGAAAGAAAACTCGGTATTACAAAACTTATTGTGCAAAAGGTTTGTAACCTCGTGGCTGGTATTGAACCTGAATTTAAAAAAAATATCTCTTTTCTTTCCTTTGATCCTGATGTACTGGAACATATCCATAATATGGACACAGGAACAGGATATGTTCTGAATATTGATGAGTATGCAATAAAGGAGAAGTGGTCAGTACAGATAAAAGAAATCCTGAATAAAACTTATAGTGTAAAAAATCTGACAGGACTTTGCATCAACAAACGTAAACTTACACATAAGCTTGTCACATTTGCCCATGACCATGACTTAAAGATGTTTGTCTATTCATGCAACACGGAAAATCAATTAAAACGGCTGCTTGGCTTTAAGCTTGATGGCATAATGACTGACAGAGCCCAGTGGCTGGTGAAAAGGATGAACCATGAAACGTGAAATTGAAAAACTGAAAAAAGATAAATTTGACCTGCTGGTTGTTGGCGGGGGAATCTACGGTGCATGGTCTGCCTGTGATGCAGCCCTGCGCGGATTAAGGGTTGCGTTAATTGATAAAAATGATTTTGCTTCGGCAACATCATCTGCTTCAACAAAGCTTATCCATGGGGGTTTGAGATACCTTGAACAGATGCGGTTTGACCTTGTGAAAAAATCCCTGGAAGAAAGAAAACTATTATCAAGACTTGCACCCCATATGGTGGTGCCATTAAATTTTTTCATGCCCCATTATAAAGAGGATAAAATAGGACCTGTCATGCTCAAGACAGGTCTCTGGATGTATGATCTTCTTGCAGGACCTGGCCAGCCCGTGTCCATGCACGACTCCTTTACAAAAGAGGAGATATACGCAAAATATTCATTTCTAAAAACAGAAGGCCTTAAAAGCGGTTCATCCTATGGTGACTGCCAGATGGATGATGCACGTTTTACACTTGGGGTTGCAGCCCGGGCTTATATGTCCGGAGCCATCATTGCAAATTACGTAGAGGCCACAGAGTATCTGACAACCAATGGTAAAATCACCGGGGCAAGGGTAAGGGATATCATCTCTTCAGAGGAGTTCACAATAAAGGCGGGAAAAATCGTCAACACAACGGGCCCATGGAAGAACCTTGTGGAGAACCACCATTTTCTGAAAAACTACATGCGGTTCAGCAAGGGGATTCATCTTGTCATGCCCCAGCTTCCCACAAAGGATTCACTCCTTTTAATGACAGAAAATGATGACAGAATATTTTTCCTTGTCCCCTGGTATGGTAAAACACTTGTGGGAACAACAGATTCAGATTATAAAGGTGATCCTGCCAAAGTCAAAGTGGAAGAGTCTGACATTGATTATCTTTTAAAGGAATCCAACCGATATTTAAAGGGTTTTCAATGGGACAGATCATCCATAATAAGCAAATTTGCAGGGCTGCGTGCCCTGAAAAATGAGCCTGGCAAACCTCCATCCCAGGTGACAAGGGAGTGGACAATGTTTGAACCAAAACCAGGCCTGTTTATTTCAGTGGGTGGAAAATTCACATCAGCCAGGGCCGATGCTGCAGACCTCATTAACCAGGTCATGAAATCCCTTGCCATGGAGATCCCGAAAAAATCACCCACAGCAACTCTGCCCTTTCCGGCAAGTCCGGGAAGTCAGTTTGCAAAATGGAAAGAGTCTGCAATAACCGATAACATAAATGCAGGCCTTGACAGGGAAGTTGCCTCATACCTTGTTTTCAGGCACGGTACAAAAATAAAGGAGATAAGGGGACTCATTGAGCAGGATACATCCCTGGCCCAGAGGATTTCCCCTGACCTGCCATTTTCCAAGGCAGAAATCATCTACTCTGTGCAAAATGAAATGGTAATAACCTTAGAAGACCTGGTAAGAAGAAGAATCCCTGTAACCATCCTGTCTTCTCCGGATGAAAAAATGTTAACAAGGGTTGCAGATCTTGCAGCCAGGATAAAGGGATGGGATAAGGCCCGAACAGAATCAGAAATAAAAAATGTTATGGAAAATTGGTAAACCAGACAAGGGTCAGTGCACACCCCTTGAAAAATAAAGTATATTATTGTAACCTCCGGCTGTTTTAAACTGGATTTAATAATTAAACAGAAAAATTTTACCATGGAAATATATCAGGGAGTAGTATTAGGAATTTTACAGGGTTTAACCGAGTTTCTGCCCGTGAGCAGTTCAGGCCATCTGGTCATGGGCCAGCATTTTTTTAATATGACAGAACCAATGCTTGCCTTTGATATAAGTGTCCATCTTGGCACCCTTGCCGCCGTCATAATCATCTTTTACAGGGACATAAAAAATATGGCTGCCTCAATCTTTAACCGGGTTGAAAAAAAAAATGACTTCAGGCTTTTTCTGCTCATCCTGGCAGGCAGTATCCCAACGGCAGTCCTGGGCCTTGGACTGAAAAAAATCGAACATTTGATCTTCTCCTCAGTGCTGCTTGTGGGGTGTATGCTGATTCTCACCGGCATTGTTCTGTGGCTGACAAAAAGAGTGCCAAACATGGAAACAGATCAGGACCAGGGCAGAGCAATATCAAATATCTCCTTTAAATCTGCTGTTATAATAGGAACCTGCCAGGGAGTGGCTGTTATACCAGGCATTTCAAGATCAGGATCAACCATTGCAGCAGGACTCTTTGCAGGTCTTGACAGAAAAACAGCTGGCAGGTTTTCATTTCTTTTATCCATACCTGCAATCATGGGGGCAGAACTGCTGCACCTTGCAGGATCACTCCACGATCCCATATCCATAAACAGTGCAACCCTTTTTGGAACCCTGGCAGCGTTTATAACAGGCTATGCTGCACTTTTACTGCTGCTTAGAATAGTTAACAAAGGAAAACTCCATATCTTTGCACCCTATTGCTGGCTTGCGGGAAGCTTTGCAATTATTTACCATTTTATTTAATTATCATATATCAGGGGGGAAACCATGAATCCACAGATTTTCAGGGAGTATGACATCCGGGGAATTGCCCATGAAGATATTACTGAGGATGATGCTGAAAGTATTGGGAAAGCCTATGGAACTCTTTTACAAAAACATGGAAATAAAAAAGTAAGTGTGGGAAGGGATTGCAGGCTCACCTCTGAAACCTTTTCCCACCGGTTTATCAGAGGAATCCTATCCACGGGATGTAATGTAGTTGATATCGGTCTTTGTCCAACACCGGTTCTCTATTTTTCCATTGTTCATCTCTCCACCGGAGGTGGTGCCATGATCACGGCAAGTCACAATCCTTCACAATACAATGGTTTTAAGCTCATGAACGGTTCTGAATCCATCCATAGCCAGGGATTGCAGGACCTGCGCATAATAATTGAAAAAGGGGAGTATGCAAGGGGAAAGGGGAGCCTTGAAGAGTCTGACATGATAACACCCTATAAACAATTTTTACTGGATAATATCCTGATTAACAAAGGAATATCCATTGGAATTGATGCCGGAAACGGTACAGGCGGCATAACAGCTCTTCCAGTACTTGAGAAACTTGGATGTAAAGTGTTTAAACTTTTCTGCAGACCTGACGGCTCCTTTCCAAATCATCCTGCTGATCCCACTGTTGAAAAAAACATGGGTGCACTCATTGATCTTGTGAAGAAAAAAAACCTTGACCTGGGGGTTGGCTATGATGGAGATGCCGACAGAATCGGCATTGTTGATAAAACCGGCCGGCTTATTTACGGAGATCAGCTCATGGTGATATTCTCAAGGGAGATCCTCTCCAGGAAACCCGGAGCAACCTTTATCTCTGAAGTTAAATGTTCCCTTAATATGTACAATGACATTGAAAAACATGGCGGCAGGGCAATAATGTGGAAAACAGGCCACTCATTGATAAAAAAGAAGATGAAGGAAGAAAATGCCGCCCTGGCAGGAGAGATGAGCGGCCATATGTTCTTTGCCGACAGATATTTCGGATATGATGATGCTCTTTACGCAACCCTGCGCCTTCTTGAGATCATGAGCACCACAGGTAAAACTCCCCTGGAACTGATATCTGATCTGCCGGAAACATTTAACACACCTGAAATCCGTGTTGACTGCCCCGATGAAATCAAATTCAAAGTTGTTGAAAAAATCTGCACCCTGTATAAAAAAACCGATACTGTCATAGATATTGATGGTATGCGTGTTGTATATGATGACGGCTGGGGCCTTGTCAGGGCATCAAATACTCAGCCTGCACTTGTTTTAAGATTTGAAGCCAAAACAGAACAGAGACTTGAAAAGATCAGAAAAGATATTGAGACCAGCCTTGATAAAATCATTAACACAATATAAAAGGAAGACCAGTTAGCATGGAGTTATCACAACAGCAGCAGGATGCAGTGGAACATACCGGCACTCCGGCCCTTGTGGTTGCAGGAGCAGGTTCAGGCAAAACAAGAACTCTTACAGCAAAGATATCATACCTCATTGACAACGGTTTTGACCCTGAAAAAATACTTGCCATAACCTTTACAAACAAAGCGGCAGATGAGATGAAGTCCCGCCTGTATAAAATGACAGGACTTGGTTTCAAGGCCTTTCCCTGGGTGAGAACCTACCATTCAGCATGCCTGATGATTCTCCGCCGGCATGGAAATCTCCTGGGATACTCTTCACCCATTCAGATATTTTCAACCTACCAGCACCAGAAACTTATTACAGAAATCCTTGTTAAGCTCAATATTGATAAAAAACAAAAAAACAAAGTGATCTCAATAATATCCAGGGCTAAGAATTCAGGCTATCCTGAAAAGTATTTTGATTCCATGCTGCCGATCCGGGGCATGAAAATATCCGAAATATACAGGGAGTATGAAAAACGGCTCATGGAGATGAACTCTGTTGATTTTGATAATATACTTCTCAAAACAAGGGATATTTTAAAGAAACATAAAAATGTTCAAAAATATTATAAAAATTATTTTTCCTATATCCTTGTGGATGAGTACCAGGACACCAATGATCTCCAGGAAGAGATAACAGGACTGCTCCTTGGAAATCATGGCAATCTCTTCTGTGTAGGGGATGACTGGCAGGCAGTGTATGGATTCCGGGGCAGTAATGTTGACCATTTTCTAAGTTTTCCAGATAAATATAAAAATTCAAAAATTTTCAAACTTGAGGAGAACTACAGATCTGCCAATAAAATTGTCCAGATTGCCAATGATTTAATTGATTCCAACCCTGATAAAATGGAAAAAAAGTGCTTTTCCAATAAGCAGGGCGGCACAGTTGAAATCCATGACTTCATGTCTGACTATGAAGAGGCTGAATGGACAGCCCGCAGGATATTTGCCCTGGAGAACAGGGGAGGCGGTGTTCCATTCGGCAGAATAGCAATCATTTACAGAACAAAATTCTGCTCCCTTCCCTTTGAGACAACCTTTAGAAAATATAGAATACCTTACAAAATGATGGGTGCCCAGGGTTTTTATGAAAGGATGGAGATCCTTGATATTAATTCATATTTAAGTGCTGCAATGTTTCCCAATGACGATGTCTCCTTTGAACGCATCATAAATACTCCACGGCGAGGCATAGGCCCCTCCCTTTTAAAAAAGATAAATACAGCAAGAAGAGACGGCATGGGGCTCCAGGATGCAGCAAGGCATGCCCTCCATGAAAAAATCCTGACCTCCAGGGTGCATGCAAGCTTAAAACTTCTGTTTGAACTCATTGACTCAATACCCGGCCTTGCTCCAGGTCAGGCCATTGAACATGTAATCAGTAAAACCGGATATCTTGAATATCTGAAAAAAAAGACCAAAACAAAAGAAGAGTATATCTCAAAAGTTGAAAACCTTGAACAGTTGAAATACAGTGCCTCTTCAAAGGATGATATGATGGACTACCTGGAAGAGGCAGCCCTGGTACGGGAAGATAAGGAAGATGACCAGGATGAAAAAAACAGTGTCTCTCTCCTTACCATACATGCGGCAAAAGGCCTTGAGTATGACACGGTATTTATTGTGGGGTGTGAAGAAAACCTTTTCCCCCACTGGCGCTCCCTTGCTTCAGGGGATGCAGCCCTCCACGAAGAGAGACGGCTCATGTATGTTGCCATGACAAGGGCAGAGCGTTTTTTATATCTTAGCCATGCAAACTATAGAAAGGGAAATTTTGCCTTGAGAAGCAGGTTTCTGGATCACATTGAAGAGGCCTGCACCTAAATTATATGATCAGCCTTGCAAGGTCTTTGGCCTTTTCAAAGCTTGATTCAATCATTGGCTGTATTCTTTTTTCGGAAATATTATAAACATCCCCTGCCTGGGCAATGATTTCATCCACGCCGTCATTGTTATCATCTTCCCTGAGTATTGAGACAAGTCTCACAGGAGCCAGGGTTTCATGATCATCATCAAAGTCAGGATTATGGTGGTTCTTTATTGCCAGGGCGATATTTTCAGGAAGTCCCCATTCACTGCATATCCATGTGGCAACTTCGGCATGGTCCCATTGAAGGGTTTCCCTTTCAATGGCTGCAAGATCACCTCCTTCAAGGTGCCATTTTTTAAATATCATATTGTAATCATCACTCCTCTGACAGGCAAGAAAGGGCAGTGCCATATCCTGGAGAAAAGCCGATGTAAAGCACTGGGACTCCTTGGCAGGACACAGAATTGCTGCAAGGGCTGTGGCAAGCATTGCCCTGCGGGCAGATGTCAGCCAGAATTCGGAAGGGTCATGCCATTGACAAGTCTGTTTTGGAATACCCTTGGCAACCCCAACTCCCAGCACAAGGGATTCAAGCTGGGAAAGTCCCACAAGGGCAATGGCCTGGGTCAGGTTCTCCACCCGGTTTTTGGGAGAAAATGCAGCAGAGTTGGCAAGGCTCAGGATACGCAGGGAGAGATTGGGATCAAGGGACAGGGAGTCTGCAATGTCTGAAGCCGATGAATAGGGGTTTCTGATCTTTTGCAGGATCTGCATTATCACTGCTGGAAATGAAGGAAGTTTATAACCCTTTAAAATTTTTTTTAACTCTGCCCTGGGATTTGTCTTTTTATTAAAAAACGTAAACATATCTCTCCTGATATTAATCTGTCTATTCTGCCCGCCGGGCCATTTTATTGCCAAGGATACTTAAAAGTCCACCAAGTCCGATATACCCTGTTAAGGCCTGTAAAGTAACAAACACCTGGGCTGTTAATGAAACCGGGACAGCATCCCCGTAACCAAGGGTTGTTAATGTAACAAAACTGAAATATACCGGTGAAAACCAGGTCTTATATTTCCCATAATCTATCTCAAGCTGTGTGTATATGACTGCGAAAATAAGTGTAGCACAAAAGAGCCAGACAAACCACCTTAAAAGACTTCTTCCACAGTCAGATGTTGCCCACCAGAGTTTATAAAGAACTTCATGGAATTTTGAACTTGTTCTGAACTCATAAAGATAATTCTCATCGGCAATATATCTTCTTACAAGATAGGCACCCCTCAAGTCCAGACCCCTTATATCAGCACCTACCCATCTTGCAGACTTGAAATTTTTTATTCCAAGGAGTCTGCATGTCTGCATGTCAGCCAGTTCAAAATTTGTCCCTTTTACATTACTTCTTTTTAAATCACTTCCAGTCAGTCTTGAACGTGTAAAAATTGCCCAGGACAGATCTGTTTCAGACAGCCTTGCTTTTTTAAGATTTGAAGCCCGCAGGTCTGCATGGATTAATTTTGAACGGCTAAAGGTGGCAGATTCCATATCTGCATTAATCAGGCTTGCATGGCTCAGATCTGCGCCTCCAAACCCGCATCTTTTTGCACTGCATTCATTAAGGCTTGCATGGCTCAAATCTGAGCCTATGAATTCACACTGATCAAGGGTTGTCTGCTCAAGACTTGCCATGTAACATTTTGAATAGCTGAAGGCTGTATTTGAAAAATCTGACTGGCTTAAATTTGCATGGGAAAAATCATACCCTGACAGATCAAGGTCTGTAAGCTCTTGATTTATTAATGTAATACCCCTGAGGTCAAGGTTTAAAGGCCGGTTGAAATCGTGCTTACCACACTCAGTCTTAAGTTTCAGTATCATTCCTGACAGTATGGTTTCTCCGGTGTCAGGGTCTTTTTCATACCACCTTGATTTCAGTGAGATTATCTCTTCTTTTAAAGCTGTCTTAGGTTTATTATCCATTATTCTTAATCTTAAAATCTAGGGTTTTATTCTGATGGATGGATATATCCCTGCATTATCCCCTGAAGTATATGGCTGAATCGTGTTAAAGGAGATATTTTTATCATCCTGGGCATGACCCCGTTTCCCTTTACCGTCAAAAAAGGCACCATTCCCCTCCAGTATATGCTCTATCCTGCTGCTGAATGCCTTGATAAACCTGCCCCCATTTCCTTTAAATATCATTCTGCCCATCTTTAAAGGCCCCTTTGATCTGCCCAGCTCTTCAAGGGGGATGGAATTTAATTTTAAATCTTTTTCAGATTTGATAAAACCCCAGACAAGGTGATTGTCCGGAATACTAAGGGGGGCTTTTATATCTATTATGGTATGGGGCATTATAATGCACTCCCTGCCCACGGTGAGCCGTGCATCTTCCCTGCCGTGGAGAAAAGAGTTAAACCCCACAAATACATGCAGCCCCATGTCAGCATTGATAATCTTTCCGCCATGGGCAGTTATATTGAATCCTGCAAGTTTTGAATTTATAATATAGGTATTTTCCTGGGCATTGGAGCCATCACCCATGTCTGCATTGTCAAGGTATGCCCTCTGGGAAACCAGTACATTACCACCTATTTCTGTCTTCCCCTTAATAACGGCATATCTGTTTACAGCAGAAGTCTTTGGTGTTTTTATCCCTTCCAGATTGACAAGGGCAAATATTTCCTCATATCCGGGCTCAAGCTCTTTTACAAATTTATATATTATCCCCCGGGGCTGAAAATGCCCGTTAACACCTATATATTTATCAAGCACATCCTCTGGAAACTGATACCTGAATTCAAAATCATCACTTTTCACCCATACAATGCCGGGTTCAATCTTTGTGTGAAAAAGCTCTCCGGTCTGGATATAGGAGAATTCGCCAACAATGCAGGAGTGCAGATTCATAAGGTCAATGGTTGAAAATGCCCCGAGAAAACAGCCTGCAATGGTTGATCCGTGTATATTGGCATAATGGGCTGAAACAGTGTTTCTTATGGTGAACTCTTCCGGAGTTTCCGGATTGTGGGAATTGCTGTGAACAAGGGTTTTATACAAAAGGCTGTATGTGATTGCAATTGTTTCATCCTTTAAAAGGGGAACAGGGTTTTTCCTGTCAAAGATATCTCCTTTTCTCTTTAATTCATCCCCCCGGATATCACTTTTATAGATGATGGATCTTCCCACATAGCAATTTCCCAGAAAGTAGCTGCCTGCCATATTTGAATGTTTAAAATGAAAATTTATGGGGTGGCGTGCGGTAATGCCGTAGGATGAGTAAAACTTTGCAAGTTTATCATATTCAATGGCATTTAAGGTAAAAATCCCTGTATCAAAGCCGAACCCGCTTAAGTTAGCGTTAACTCTGTTTATGATCTGTAAAGTGAGCTGTTTAATATTTTTCATTGATAGACCCTTAAATTTTTTAACAATTATCTATTTGACATTATGATTAAATTTTAATAATTTATCAAGTTCAATAAACCAATTTAATAAAAGTAAAAAAACAGAGTATAAAAAATAATATATGAGTGTACAGCTGAAAAAATCAAATATAAAAGGCAGGCATCTCCTTTTTGAAAAAGATGCATAACATTTTTTTAAATAGTAAAAAAAGGTGAGGATATGTTAACAAAAATTTTTCCATTCCTGCTATGGTTCAGAAACTATAGCAAAGAGAAGATGAGCGCAGACGTAATTGCCGGAATTACCGTTGCAATGGTTCTGATACCCCAGTCAATGGCCTATGCCCAGCTTGCAGGACTCCCTGCATACTATGGCCTGTATGCTGCATTTCTCCCGCCCATGGTGGCAGCACTTTTTGGATCAAGCCGCCAGCTTGCAACAGGACCGGTTGCAGTTGTATCACTCATGTCAGCAGCATCCCTTGAACCCCTGGCCACGGCCGGCGGACCTGAATTCATAGCCTATTCAATCATTATGGCAGCCACTGTTGGATGCTTTCAATTGTTCCTGGGCGTATTTAAGCTCGGCCTGGTGGTAAACCTTCTTTCCCATCCGGTTGTCAACGGTTTTACCAATGCTGCTGCAATTGTCATTGCCTCATCACAATTTTCAAAACTCTTTGGTGTTTATGTGGATAAAGCACCCCACCATTACCAGACAATTATCAATGTGTGCAAGTCAGCATTTCACTATACCCACTTTCCAACACTATTAATGGGTATACTTGCCATTGCCATCATGGTAACACTGAAGCGTGTAAACCCTAAAATACCCAATGTCCTTGTTGCAGTTGCCTTAACAGTTTTGATATCAAAATTTACAGGTTTTAATAACGATAAAGTTGTAACCATTGATAATATTCAGGATACTGCTATTGCCTCCACAATCCATGAATTTAATAAAGATGTAGCCCAAATAGAAAAACTGAGCATTAAAAGGGCTGAACTGAATAATAAAGTTAAAACAGTAAAGAAAAAAATAAGAGCAGGCAATGCACATACAGCCTCCATGGAACTGCTTGACCTTGAATATAAGCTTGCTGTTGTCCAGGCAGAGATTGACCATTTTAAACGTGCTGCCCATGATAAGAGAGAAAATTTAAGGCTTATTCATTTCCATCTGCCAAAGGATATGGAAACACCAGCCTTTCATACTGCAGACACACTTGGGGATAATATTGAAACAGACGGCAGAAAATGGAGACTTAAAATCCAAAACAAACCCCTTGATATATCAAATTTAAAAATGATCGGTGCAGGTGCTGTTGTGGGTGATATTCCCAAGGGTCTGAAAATCAGCATACCAAAGGCTCCAAAAAACAGTTCATACATTGCAGCTTTTTTTCAACTGCTTCCCTTTGCCGTTATCATATCCCTGCTTGGATTTATGGAAGCCATTGCCATTGCAAAATCCATGGCAGCCAAAACAGGACAAAAGCTTGATCCCAACCAGGAACTTATCGGCCAGGGCCTTGCAAACATAATAGGTTCATTTGGCCAGAGCTATGCAGTATCCGGCTCATTTTCAAGGTCTGCTGTTAATCTCCAGGCAAATGCAGTTACAGGTGTCTCCTCGGTTGTGACAAGCATCATGGTTGCAATCACTCTTTTATTCCTGACTCCCCTTCTCTACCACCTGCCCCAGGCTGTACTTGCTTCAGTCATAATGATGGCGGTCATCGGCCTTGTTAATACAAAGGGATTTGTCCATGCATGGAAGGCAAAACGATCCGACGGCATTATTTCTGTTATCACCTTTGTCTGCACCCTTTACTTTGCTCCCCACCTTGAAGAGGGGATCATGGTTGGGGTGGGATTAACATTTGCTCTTTTTATTTATAAACATCTACGGCCAAAAGTAGCACTTCTGTCAAAATCAAAGGACAACACCCTGACCGAAGCTCTTACATCCAATCTGCCGGAATGTGACCACATAGCTGTCATACGGTTTGACGGCGCCCTTATCTTTACCAATGCCACCTACCTTGAAGACAAAGTATTGGAATGCATTGTGAAAAAGCCTGATCTGATGCACATCCTCATTGAATCAAGCGGGATTAATGATCTGGATGCTTCCGGTGAAGATGCCCTTTCCACCCTTGTTGACACTGTCCGGGGAAGTGATCGCGGAATATCTTTCTGCGGAGTTAAAGAGGGTGTTCTTGCAGTGCTTGAAAGAACCCATCTCATTGATAAAATAGGAAGAAAAAATATTTACCCCACTGCAAGGCATGCCCTGCAGTCCATTTACAAAAAAATTCATGAAACAGACAGCTGCGGCAGATGCCCTCTCAGGGAATATGTTACAAACCCTCTGCCTGCCTGAGCCAGAACTTACCTGTCCCGGATGCTGTAAATCTTCCGGGACAGGTTATCCATTAAAAATATATTGACAATTTGCACCATCCCCGCTAAAGCATAAAACATGCTGCTTAAAAAGGGACTTATCCCATCTCACCAGAAAAAAACATTTATTACTCTTTTTTTCACAATCTTCATAACAGTAACCGGGGTTGGAATAGTTGTCCCTCTGCTCCCAATCTTTGCCCATGACATGGGTGCTTCAGGTTTTTATATCGGCATGGTGTTTGGCTCCTTTTCCTTTTCACGGACAATTCTCCTGCCGGTTTTTGGAAGACTTTCAGATAAAAAGGGAAGAAAACCATTTGTGCTTGGCGGACTTGCAGGTTATGCCGCAACCTCCCTTGCTTTCATGTTCACCACCAATGTCGAATCCCTGATTCTGGTCAGATTTTTCCAGGGTATTGCCTCGGCCATGATCATGCCAGTTGTCCAGGCCTATGTGGGTGAAATAACTTACAAAGACAGCGAAGGATACTCCATGGGGCTTTTTAACATGTCCATGTTTGCAAGCATGAGCCTTGGTCCCCTGCTGGGCGGCATGCTTAAAGACGCTTTTTCCATGAACTCTGCCTTTGGGTGCATGGGTGTTTTGTCGGCCACAGGTCTGTGCCTGAGCATACTCTTCCTTCCCCCCACAGGCAAAGAGAAAATCCGTGCACAGGAGCACAACCCCGTACCCCTTCTGCTGCTCATTAAAAACCTTGATATCCTTGCCCTTATCTCTGTACGACTTGCCTATACAGCCTGCATAGGAGTAATCTGGTGTTTTGTACCCCTTTTTGCTGATAAACAATTCTCCCTTTCAAGTACTGAAACAGGATTTCTGCTCATGTTCGGAATATTCATAAGTGGTATTTTAAACCTGCCCATGGGATATGTTGCCGACAGAACCAGTAAAAACTTCATGGTCATAGCAGGAGGTACCATCTGCATCTATGGCATGTACCTTCTTACAGTGGCTGATTCATATTTCAGCCTTGTGATAAGTGTTGCTGTATTCGGGCTTGGCGGCGGCATAGCAAACCCGGCATTAATGGCCCTTGCAGTTATCAAAGGCGGAAAAGTCAATGCCATGGCCTCGGTCATTGCACTGATAACAGTCGGCCACAGCCTTGGAATGCTCATAGGTTCCCTTGCCGCAGGAATAATCATGGATATGTCGCAACTGAGCAATGTCTTCCCCTGCGGCCTTGCACTAATGGCTGCAGGAGTACTTGTTTTCATTATACTAACATGGTTTACAAGGAATGGATCTGCCTGATTTTCAGGGATAGATCCCTGGTCAGCTCAAGGACCCTCTTTGCTGCATTAAAACTTATTGAGCCTGTACCGCAGCTTGGTGTAATAAATATCTGATCCAGCAGCATCTTTTTATCAATGCCAATCTTTTCCAGATCAGCCATCTGGGCTTTAAACCTTGAGAAAAGAGAATCTTTTGTCTCTTTTTCTATCTCATCCTCCTTCTGGGTAGGAACAATACCCCAGGCTAAGAGTGAACCCCTTTTAAGATACTCTGTTAATTTTTCCGGAAACAGGATAAACTTTTCAAAATATGAGTATGCATCAAAACTTATAATATCAATATCAGATTCAAGCAGTACATCCCATTGGGTATTTGCACACACATGCACACCTGCAAGGCCGTTTTCGCTGTGGACTGCATTAACAATTTCACCAAGACTTTCTGTCACATCCTCCCTTGTAATTGTGATATATGCAGAAGTTCCAAACCCTGCAAGGCTTGGTTCATCAATAAAAATAATTGGCACAGCCCCTCTTTTGGAAAATTCTCCTGCCTGGTACCTGGCATTCATGGCAAGTTTTTTAATAATGATTTCTCTCAGGTTGTCATCATAAAAAACAGCCCTGTCATCTTTGTCCTTCACTGCAGTACCAAATGTGACAGGCCCTGTAATCTGACCCTTAAGAGCCGTAAATGAACAATTGCCTTCTGCTATTTTAGCATCAACCTGGCGCAGAAACTCCCTGAAGCCTTTGCCGGTTTCCCGGGTAAAGGCAAATATGGAAGATTCAAGGTCAGCCTCTGCTTCTCCAGCAGCAAGGTATGCTTCAAAAAATGCAAGGTATTCATCATCAAATGTCTCTTTTCCGCCATCAAGAAAAGATCTGCCATTGCTGGTGACAAGCCCTGGCAGTCCCGGCATAAACTGCTCTGTCATTCCCTCTTTAGCAAACATGGGAAGCTGGGGCCAGAGTGGTATATCAGGTGTATATTCAAAGATCAATTCCGCTGCCTTCCTGTGATTATCCATGGGCAGGCTGCCAATAAGAACCGGAAGTGCCTTTGGCTTAAAATTTTCCATAACTATAATGCCCTCTCGCATATAAACATATATTAATATCTTTATATTATATGGAACAACAGAACCATGTCAACAAAAAACATTACCATTTTTTTTCGGGTTAAATAAATATAATAATTATGGGTTAAAACAGTTGATTTTATGATCATTCTGAAGTACTAAACATTCTCAGGAATACTGATATTTCAGGAGGCCATTATTATGACACCGACAATCAGGATTGTTAATGATCTGGCAAAAATATTCAGCAAAAAAAATCTTCCTGTCCTGCCATGTTTACTAAGGAGCAATACATTATCATCAACACTTTTTATTATGGTCATGCTCACGGCTTTATGTGTGCAGCTCTTCAGTTGTCCGGTATTCAGTGCAGACCACACCTGGACAGGCCAAGGTGCGGATGCTAACTGGACCACTGCCGGGAACTGGTCCGGTGGTATCCCGGACGGTGCCGACCGCATTATCTTTGATGCCAGCAGCACCGCC
>CAZQJS010000018.1:0-46832 GCA_964593725.1 uncultured Desulfobacterales bacterium | reverse complement strand
CATTGAAACTAATGGATCAGGTCCGGCAGGTTCTGCGTTATTATCACTACGCATACCGGACAGAAGAAACGTATTGCAGATGGATTGTTCAATATTTGAGATATTTTGGCTTTGAAAAGCATCCCAGAGAAATGGGCAAGAATGAAATTGAACAATTTTTAAGTTACTTGTCTGTTAAAAGATTGGTTTCAGCTTCGACTCAGAAACAGGCTTTAAATGCTATTATTTTTTTGTACAAACAAGTTCTTGGTATAGATATTCATGAAAAAATTGCCCCTGTAAAAGCAAGAAAGGTAAAAAAACCGCCTGTTGTGATGACAAAACAGGAAGTGGTAAAAATTTTTTCATTTTTACAGGGTAACAATCTTTTGATGGCACAGCTCCTTTATGGCTGCGGACTGAGACTTATGGAATGTGTCCGGCTCAGGATTAAAGATATTGATTACGGAATTAATAAAATCTATGTCTATGCTGCAAAAGGCGGCAAAAACAGGGTGGTTCAATTTCCTAAAACTATTTTGACTGATATTCATGCACAAGTTGAAAAAGTTAAGAATATCCATAAAGATGACCTTGCTCAGGGATATGGCAGTGTATATCTTCCTCCTGTACTTATTAACAAATATAAGGGGTCGGCAAAGGAATTTATGTGGCAGTATTTGTTTCCTTCCAAAAAGCTTTCCCTTGATCCGAGAACTGGCATAATGCAGCGCCATCATATTCAGGAATCCGGGCTTCAAAAAGCTGTAAAGACCGCTGCAGGAAAAGCTAAAATTAATAAGCATGTTACCTGTCATACCTTCAGACATTCTTTTGCTACGCATTTGCTGGAAGATGGTGTTAATATCAGGGTGGTTCAGGATCTCATGGGCCATGCAGACGTAAAAACCACAGAAATTTATACTCATGTGATGGAAAAGGACATTAATGCTGCAATATCTCCCCTTGATACTTTGCCAAACTTGCAGAGTACATAGCTCCGCCTTGTCGATTACAATGCAGAATTAACCGAAAGGTACTGTCCATGCGGCTGTTGTTTGCTTTGATGATTAAAGCACATGATTTGCTATATCATTAAAATCATTTTTATTAAAGTAATATTTTATCAATAGGGGATTTCTGATCCTGTCAAGATAAAAATTAAGCTTTTGAGCGGATCATGGTAGCGGATATTCCCTGAATTTGTTCAAAAATACCCATAATATTTGACAGTATGCTCCTATCTGCTGGTGGGAGTGTTACCAGTCAGGCAAGCAGTAAACACTTTTCTGGTTTTTCTGTTCTTAGATGTGTAAATAACCTCCCGGTTAGATCATATATTCATTAACAATATCTATAAATTGTTTTAATATTGGTGAACACCATTTTTCAGCATGCCAGATCATAATAACCGATGTTTCCATATAATTTATATTCCAGTTCAATCTGGTAAAAAGTTTCGATCTGAGCTCGTTTTGTATAGATATCAGAGGGCAGATTGTCAAACCAATACCTCTGGCAAGGCATCTGCGCATACTATTTAAGCTGGAAAATTCTAACATTTTGACAGATATATGATCTTTTTCAAGCAACCGCTCAAATTCTCTTCTATAACTTCAGTCGGTTCGTGGGAATAGCACGGTTTGGGCTTGCAGATCCTGTAGTGTAAGAGTCTCTTCTTGAGCAAATGGATGAGTGCTGCCTGAAACCAGTATGAGCTTTTCAGTTTTCAGCATCTGTACATTTACTTCCTTAAAATTAATGGAATCTGTCATTAAAAAAGCAAGGTCAATACGCCCGGAATTTAATTCCTCCCTGAGTCTGAGATCAGAGCAGTTTATAAAAGTCAGTCTGACATTTGGATTTAGTTGATGAAACCTGTCTACAATTTCAGGTATGTACACTGTTGCAATGGTTTCAGGGACACGAATGGTCAAAGTTCCTCTATAATTACCTGGTTCCTGCACTTCTGATTGGATTTCATCTGTCATCTCTTCTATCCGACGCGCATATTCATATAGTTTTAAGCCGGCATCAGTTATCAGAACCCTGCGGCCAATACGGTCAAACAATTTTACTTCAAGCTCTTTTTCAAGTGCCTTAATCTGTGCTGAGACTGAAGATTGAGCCATAAACAACTTTGCGGCAGTTTTTGTAAAACTCAAATTGTCAGATACAGCTCGAAATGTCTTCAATTGTCTAAATTCCATGCCTTACTCCTGTTTTTTAATAGCACAATTTATTTAGCATCGGTTATTGAGATAGTTTCCATCGAAATAAATCGTTGGATTCGATCGTTTAATTAGTTTAATAGATATATTAGATGATAGCAAGACAGATAATAATATTTTATCAAGGAGTATTAGATAATGTTAACAACAAAATTAAAATCAGCATCTGGAAAAAAGGCATCATATTATTTTGAAAATGGTTTCCATTGTGCAGAAGCTGTTGCGGCAGCCATTCTTGAAACATTCAACAAAAACCCTGCCCAGGCATTGGCACATGCGACAGCCTTTGGGGCTGGCATGGGAAGAACATTTGATGAAGCTTGCGGTGCATTTTCCGGAGGATTAATTGCAATAGGGCATTTGTATGGCAGAAAAAAACCCGGAGAAAACTGGGATATTCCGGCGAACCTCAGTGCTGAGCTTCGATGCAGATTTATAGATATTTATCACACCACACATTGCAAAACCTTAAGAGATAAGTTTGGTAAAAAATATCAGTCTCAAGAATGCAACAGGCTGGTCTGTAAGATAACCATTGAGTTACTGGGCTTATTGGAAAAATGTTCAGATAAATCAAAAATACAGGGTTAAAACAGGTAGACAGCTGCCTGGGTTCGGTCATTTACTCCAAATTTATTAAATATATTGCTTACGTGAGTTTTTACTGTGTTGATGCTTGTAGATAGTTGAACATTGGTATAGCTTTCTGTTAACATACGCAGGACTTCTTTTTCCCTGTTCGACAATTTCACATTAATTGTTATTTTGTCACTGCCTGTGCGTATCTTTTGATATTCATCATTTTCCAGGTTTAATTTTCCTGATAGATATGAAGAATTGAAACCTGATTGTACCCTGAAGGTAATGATCTCAGGTCATGGAGGGCAAGGTGTTCTGGATATTGGGAACTTTATTGCATATCAGGCAATGAAAGATGGACAGCATGTTGTTTATACACCGACATACGGTCCTGAAAGCCGGGGAGGAAAGGTGCGCTGCTGGGTAACTGCCTCAGACAATGAAATTGATTCGCCCATGGCTGAAGCACTTGATGTTCTTAAATTGACCGCAAAGCCGATAGGAATGATATTACTACTATCCCTGTTCTCTGTACAGATTTGGCTGTAAACCTTTGGGTAAGAGCCTGGACATGTTAATTTCCGGAATAAATCAATCAAAGTTCTCTGATTATATCTTAAGCTGCTGCCCCCAAAACAAGTCGATTAAATCCGGAAAACAGGGCAAATTGTGATACAGATCCTTTATTTACAGATATTCAGCATGGTCCGTATCAACTGTTTGAGGCAAACGCTCTCTTTAAGGCTGGATTGTTTCCTATAAAGAATCTTTTTCATACGCTGTAATCAAGTTGTTTGACCATTGGATCATGGTGTTGAACAGCTGGTCATATTGCTGCATTATAGCATCTCCTCCAATCCAGGCATCTTTAATCGCTTCTCTATCTTTTTTCAGATTAATATAACTGTTTTGAAAGAATTGTCTCAAATCTTTGAGCATAGCGATACCGCGGTCTTTATCAACCAGATCCAGGTTGATCAAAAATGCATTAAAATCAAAATAAATCGAGCTTGGAGTTTTGGAAAACTTGACCATCAGTTCATGGAACAACGCATTACCAGATTCAGTCATGGTATAGATTACTTTTTCAGGCATATTTCCATGTTTAACGGTTTTGGTTGAAAGGTAACCTTTTTCAGCCAATTTTTTTAAATTCTGATAAATGGTCGGAGCCCCGATTTTCATCCAGTTCTTTAGTCTGATGTGCTCAATCTGCTTCTTCATTTCATATGCATTCATGCTTTGCTTTTTTAATATCCCAAGAATGACCAGGTTAACTGCTGACATACAGACTCCTTATTAGTATTGTTAAATTATACCCAGGGGCGGAGCTTTTGGCGGCTGTGCAGGGTATTTGATAAAATCTTTCGGACGGTTCATAAATGTTTTATAAAGTTTATAATACTCTGTATCTTCATAGTCTATTGACTCAATTGCAGGGTTATCAAAACTATAAATACAAGAATCCGGACAAGCCAGCAACAGAGGAGAATGGGTCACAATAATAAATTGGGCATGGCCCTGCAGGCTTGTTTTTATCAAAAGATTTAAAAGTTCAATCAAGGATGATGGTGACAGGGCAGTTTCCGGTTCATCCAGAAAGTATAATCCTTTAATGCTGTAGCGGGATTGAAAATAAGACATAAGTGATTGACCATGGGACTGGGTAATAAGAGATTTTCCACCGAAATAATTGAACATTTTGGCATCTCCGATTGCCCACTCTTCAAGATTTTTTGTAAACTGTGAAAAGATTTGAGATCCAAAAAATGAGCCCGGTACTGGTCTGTCTTTCCATTGGACGCAAATAGTTTTGTAAAGATCTTCTTCGTAAGGATTTGGCTCGTATCTTAAGCTGGAGTCATTCTGCCAGATATGGATTCCACATCTAATGGCAATGGCTCTAAGCAGAGTGGATTTGCCAGTACCATTTTCTCCACAGAAAAGTGTAATAGGCGTATCAAATCGGACTTTATCCGTATTTTGAAACAAATCCAGATTAAAGGGATAACAATCAAGAACAGGAAATTTTTCCGAGAGGATATCCACCTGTTTTAGATAAATCAATTTAGCCCTCCTTTTGGTTTTGTCTACTGATTTATTTAAAATATGCACACTAATAAAATTTATTGACATAGTAGTATACTTCATACTACTATGTCAATAAATTAATATGAAAATTACCCTTTTTCAAAGGTTTTTTTAGTATGGATTTATATTTTGTACATTTCTATTGATATATTTTTATTAAGATTAAGGATTATTGATCATGAAAAAAATTCTAATCACTTATGACAGTGGGTATGGTGCGACAAAAAAGGTGGCAGGGATCATTGAAAAAGATTTTATAAAAAATGGGTTTGATGTTGATTTGCTTCCTGTCACATTTCATCGATTTGATGACTATGATGCGGTCATTGTGGGAAGTCCCATCCATGTCGGAAAATGTTCTGCTAAAATAACAAAGCTCTTAAAAAAAAATTGCCATTTGTTGCATAAAAAACCTTTTGCTTTTTTCTTTACGTGCATGAGTGTCATACAAAACAAAGAAAACCAAAACACTTCATTATTTATTGATCCGGAGTTTAATCTTTTGGGTGAACAAGCTAAAAAATTGAATTTTATGGAAAAAAAACATACTGCTTCCTTTTATACTGATAATTTGAAAAAAATAATAAATGGACAGAATCCTGTGGGTCTCGCTTTTTTTAAGGGAAATTTAGATTTAAGCAAGCTTAGTCTTATGCACTGGTTTATTATGAAACTTGCCATGTTTTTTATGCCTGAAGTCAGGGAGGGTAATTTTATTAATCAAGATACTGTCCGTAAATGGTCGGGCAATATGGCAAAGGTTTTCAGCTTAGTTTAAGAGTAAGAGCGTTCTGTGAACATTGCAGAGCCTCCCTCATACTTTTTCTTTTTAGAAAACCAGAGGTTTTATTAATTCTGCCCAGGCCATAAAAGATTAAATCTCAGGTATTTTTCTTGTACCCTTTTTAAAGCCAAAAATAAGATAGATAAGCCAGCCAAAAACAGGAATAAAGGCGATGATAAACCAGATAACTTTGTTTTTAAGGGAACCAAAATCCTTAAGAAGGATATCAACCAGAGACAGAGACGTTAAAATCCATAAAATAACTCCTGCAGCAATAATTATCAAAGAAGTCTGGTTCATATATAAGATAACTCCTTAAGCTGGTTGGATATTTTCAGCAATGTATCAACATAGGGTTTGCTGTGGTTATATTTGTACAGAATTTTATATGCTTTCTGACCTTTAATGTCAGGGTCCCATCCATAATGTTTAAGAAAGTTTGCTATGCTGTAAATAGCATCCGGATGGTGAAACAGGTTTATTGATCCGTCATTATCACCGTCGGCTGCAAGGCTCAGGGCATTGCTTGGCAGGAATTGTGAAATCCCCAGTGCACCTGCATAGGACCCTTTGATTTTAAAAGGGTCAAGGTTTTCTCTTTTGGCATATTTCAGCAATGCTTTTAATTCAATATATGCCCATTTTGCTTTATATTTTGCTTTTTTTTCAAACTCAGACCTGGAAAATTTTTTTTCGCTGGATATGGATCTGTAAAATTTTTCCCTTACCCTGTTGTTTTTAAGGGCTGCCATGGTTGAAAGGGTATTGATGACAAGCCTGTTGCCAAGATATTTACCAAGGCTTGTCTCCACAAGTATGATGGCTGTGATTATTGTCTTGTCAACACCGTATTTAATTTCAGCTGCATCAAGGTTGTATCTGTGCTCGTTCATATAGATCTTGGCATCGATTAATGCACTTTTTGATACAAACTGACCATAGTCAAGGTTTGCCTCGGAGTGGATAAAAAACAGGGAGACCCCTTTTGCATCAAAGAGGATATCCTTATGGGCATACAACCTGTCTATTCTGGTTTTAGTAAACCCATCCCTGATAAGTCTTGCAGTAAGATTTTTAAAAATTGTGTTTGAATTGTGTATGTTGGAAAAAGCAATACCAGGCTGAAGGATCAGTATGAGTATAAGCAATGGATACAAGAATACATATTTCATATTACGATTGTTTGCTCCTGTGATTAAATTTCTCCATAAGAGTACAATATTTTAATATTTTTTTCATCAAAAAAATGAAGGAAGTAAAGAAAAAAACAGGATAGGGAAACAGGCTGCTCCATAAACATCATGCAGCAGCCTGTGGAGTGAATATGTATCTGACAGGTATTGATTTAAATAATCAACAGACTGTTAAATATCAAAATAGAGATAAAATTCATGGGGATGGGGCCGGCTGTTAACAGGTGTGACCTCATTTTCCCTCTTATAGCTTATCCAGTGGTTTATAACATCCTTGGTAAACACATCTCCCTTGAGAAGGAAATCATGGTCGGCTTCAAGGGCATTTAATGCTTCTTCCAGGGAGCCCGGTGCAGAATCCAGTTCCTGGAGTTCTTCCGGTGCAAGGTCATAAATGTTTTTATCCATGGGATCACCAGGATCGAGTTTATTCTGGATTCCATCCATCATTGCCATGGCAATTGCTGAGAATGCAAGGTAACCATTACATGATGGGTCAGGTGTTCTGAACTCAATACGTTTTGCTTTAGGTGAACTTGAATACATGGGAAGCCGGATGGCAGCACTTCTGTTGCGGCTTGAATAGGCAAGGTTTATGGGCGCTTCAAAACCAGGTACAAGACGTTTGTAGGAGTTGGTGGTTGGGTTTGTTATGGCGCACAGGGCTTTGCAGTGCTTCATAATCCCACCAATGGCAAACAGGGCTTCATCTGACATGCCTGCATATTTATTGCCGGCAAATATCGGGGTGTCGCCATTCCAGAAGCTGACATGGGTATGCATTCCCGTACCATTATCATTATAAAGGGGCTTTGGCATAAAGGTTACTGTACGGTTGTATTTGGCTGCAACGTTTTTCAGTACATATTTGAACCATGCAAGCTGATCACTCATCTTGACAAGGGAGGCAAACCTTAAATCAATTTCAGACTGGCCTGCGGTTGCAACTTCATGGTGCTGGCACTCCATTTCTATGCCCAGGTCTTCTAAGGTAAGCATCATTTCAGTACGCATGTCCTGGAATTTATCAGCCGGCGGAAGTGGGAAATATCCTTGTTTATGGCGGATTTTATACCCCAGGTTCGGCATTTCGTCATGTCCGGTATTCCATATTCCCTCTTCAGAGTCTATTTCGTAAAATGCAAAGTGATTTTCAGATGCATACTTGATGCTGTCAAAGATAAAGAATTCAGGCTCAGGCCCAATGTAAATTGTATCCCCGATTCCTGTGCTTTTAAAATACTGCTCGGTCTTCTGTGCAATATGCCTTGGGTCACGGCTGTATGATTCCCTGGTAATGGGATCGTGTATGCTGCCGATTATTGCAAGGGTGGGAGATTCGAAAAAGGGATCAATCTTTGCAGTGTCAGGATCAGGGATAACAATCATGTCACTATTGTTGATTTCCTGCCATGCCCTCATGCTTGATCCGTCAAATCCAAATCCATCTTCAAATGAAGATTCAGTAAACTCACCAATGGGAACACTGAAGTGCTGCCAGGTTCCGGGAAAGTCCATATACCTGATATCAACTACTCTTACATTGTTTTCCTTTGCCATTTTAATAACTTCTTTAGGCCCCATCTTTTTCCTCCATAAAAAAATTTAATATTAATAATAGTTATATTTATACTGCTTCTGTTCCTGTTTCACCTGTTCTTACACGTATTGCCTGTTCAATGGTTGAGACAAAAATTTTACCGTCACCGATTTTTCCGGTGTTGGCAGCATCACAAATTGTTTTGATTGCCTCTTTAACCCTCTCCTTGGTAATAACAATTTCAATCTTGATTTTTGGCACAAAATCAACAACATATTCAGCTCCTCTATAGATCTCCTTATGGCCTTTCTGTCGTCCATAGCCGTTTACTTCCGTGACTGTCATGCCATGTACTCCGATTTCATTAAGGGCTTCTTTAACATCGTCAAGTTTAAAGGGCTTTATTATAGCCTCAATTTTCTTCATATTCTTCCTCCTTTAGGTTTGTTTCAGGCAGAGATTGCAGAATACTTGCTTTTATAGCTGCAAGGGTTTCTAAAGATTCAATTTTCTGACCATATTCGGCAGAGCATACATAGAAAATATCAATAACCTGATCTATTTTTGTTGCAATTTTAGCAAGTTTTACATCAACATTGTTTTCATGCAGGGCATTTGTGATGGCAAAGAGAATCCCTGGAAAATCATGGGCATAAATCTCAATGATAGTATAAAAACTTGATGTTATATTGTCGATCTTTACTTTGCTTGGCTGCAGAAATTGTCCTGAATCCGGCGTATATGCCCTGGGTATCCTGTTTATAAGGTCATTCAGGAAATCATCATCATCAATGGCATGCTCAAGATCTTTTTCTATTTTTTTCCATTTTTCCTTTTCAAAGATTATATCATCCGGTGGCATGACCCTGAATATATCAAGCACTGTGTTTGCATCCCAGAAAAAAGCATCTGATGCCTGTATTGAGATATTATTCATGAAAAACACTCCAGCTACCTTGGAAAAAAATCCTGGTTTATCCCTGCCGCATATGGTCACAATACGCAGCCCGGACTCTTTTTCTTCCTTTATCTGCCAGCTGAAGCTGTCATTGCCCCGCTTTGAAAACAGCTCTATGTGTTCAAGGATTTCATCCAGGGGAGTATGGAGCAGATATCTATAAGACATGGAGTCTATTTTTTTATGGATGGCTTTTGAATCTGATTTTTCATTGAACCATGCATGAAGTCTGTTCTTTTTCTCCTCTGTAATTCTTAAACTTTTTCTGGAGATAAAAGCCCTGTTTTTCATGACATTGACTGTTTTAAGGAACAGATCCTTTAAAAGGGTCTCTGTCCAGTCATTCCAGGCCTTTGGTCCTGTTGCCATGGAATCGGCAACCGTGAGAAGATATAGCATTCTCAGACGTTCCAGGGTCCCGATTTTTTTTGCACAGAAAACAGCAGTCTCTTCATCATTTATATCACGCCTTGTTGCTATCTTAATCAAAAAGAGATGATTTCTAATGACAAAGGTGATGTCACTTATTTCAGACGAGGTATACTCCATGCGTTTAAGTGGTTTTTGTACTATTTTTGCTCCCTTTTCCGAGTGGCCCTGCCCGGGTGCTCCTTTTCCAACATCATGGAGAAGTGCTGCAATCAGAAGAGTGTTCTTGTTTCGTATCTCTTTGTGGACAATGGAATAAAGATCATTTGCAGGGCTCCCTTTTTTGCCCCTGAAGCTGTTCACGATCTGTACGCACCTGATGGAGTGTTTGTCCACAGGAAACAGATGATACTGGTTAAATTGAATCTTATTAATAATGGAGGCAAATTCAGGTATAAATTTTACCAGAAGACCTGTGGGCAGCATTACATTTAATATGTTAAACTTCCACAGGGACAGGCCCAGGATTTTTTTGAATATTTTTATATTTTCCCTGTCATGCCTGAAACTTTTATCCACAAGATATTTAAATTCACTTACGATTCTCTTGGCTTCAATGGAGAGGTAGAGCTTTCTTTTACCGCTTTCAAGAAAGATTTTGAGTAGAAGGGAAGGATCGTTTATAACATGTACAGTACCTGCAAAATTGAGTCTGTTCTGTTTTATTACAAGCCCTTCCATGGGAGCTGAAGGGTCAGAAAACTTTAGAAGTTCTTTTTTTCTGAGTGAGCTTGCAATCCCCTCTGTAACAATTCTGGAAATATGCTTCATGAATTCCATTTTCGAGTGCAGTTCACCCATGAATGCTTCCACAGACCTCTGTCCCTTATTGGGTGTAAACCCAAGAAGCTTTGCAAGTTCGATCTGATACTCAAAATGGAGCTGGTCACATTTACGCTTTGATATATAGTGTAAAAAGTTTCTGACCTTCCAGATAAAAGTGAGGGTTTCAATCAGTCTTAAATGTTCATCATAGGTCAATAGCCCGTAATACTCAAGATCGTGGATTTTTTTTATTCCTGACCGTATTTTGCCGTACCATAAAAGGGAGTGATAGTCCCTTAGACCCCCATGGCCTGATTTTAGATTGGGCTCAAGCAGATAGGTTGAATCCCCGAAATCAGAATGCATTTTTTCTGCATGGCTTATGAGGTTTTTAAGGCATGCTTTATAATTCTTTTTTTTATTCAGTTTTATTCTGAATTTTTCCATGAGTGTTGAATAGATATGTGAAGCACCGC
This sequence comes from uncultured Desulfobacterales bacterium, assembly GCA_964593725.1. GTDB lineage: Bacteria > Desulfobacterota > Desulfobacteria > Desulfobacterales > Desulfobacteraceae > JAIOSM01. The sequence continues at coordinate 35,807 of CAZQJS010000018.1, read as the reverse complement.
ATATGAACCTTGCATCAAGCATTGTTGTCAATACATCAAATCTTTCAAAGGCTATTGCAAGGCTCTCATTTATTGTTCTTACGGAATATCCAACTTCAAAGCGTACATCCCAGAGAGGGTATACTATATCCTGGATAAAAGCTTCTGCATTGCCAGGGATTTTTTTTTCAAACAGAATTAAAATATCTATATCAGAATGGACACACTGCTCTTCCCTGCCATATCCTCCCAGAGCTATAATCGCAAAGGCATTGCCGGCTGCATTGATATTCCATGCTGTTGTGCTGCTCCCATAGGTTTCATAAAAATACTCATCCAGGGCATTGCTCAGATCATACAAAAGGTTTGCCTCTTTTTGATCAAGGAAATTCTGTATGAATTTGCTTTTTTTTTCAACTAATATGTCTGCCCTGATGTTTTTCATATGATAAATAGCAAGCAATGAGTGTGCCAATACCCGGAAAGACTGGTATTGCAGGGTTAATAAATGAAAACTGATTTGGTGCGGTTAATTAAATTACAAAAACGTAAATAAAATAATGCAGTATATTACATTATTGTAATTTATTTTGTAAAAAAATTTAACCGACTGATAAATATCTCAATTTAACTTAACAGGGTATTATTTGTGGTTACTATACCGGGGTAATATGATCAAACAGGTGTAATGCTTGTCCGGCAGCCACAGGTCATAATATGGCTGCCCTGAAATTAAGCATGGGTGAATTTTAAGCCTCTTTGTCTTCTTCTATTTTTTTTGTCTCTTCTTCCTTTTTATCTTCTATCTTTGATTCCTTTGAAGACTTTTTAAAATTCTGTATTCCTTTACCTAATCCTGCACCTATTTCAGGAAGTTTGCCAGCTCCGAAAATAATAAGGATTATTACCAGAATTATTATTAACTCCGGCATTCCTAGTCCACCTATCATAATACACTCCTGTTTCTTCAAGTGGTTAAAAATAAATAATTATCATTATGCTCAAATGGTGTCAATCTAAAAAAAATATACTTAATATGAATAATTACAAAATTGTATTTTTTGTTTAAGGAAATTCATTGACTTTATGGGAAAATCTAATTACACAAGAGACAATTTACTTTTCAGTTATTTAAGGAGGAGATGATGGAGATGGAGATATCTTTCCCGGGCCAAAAAAGAGTGGATGCAGAGTACCGGGGATTTACAATTAAGACGGATCAGTCGGTTAAGAATGGGGGAAATGCTTCTGCTCCTGAGCCCTTTGCCCTGTTTTTAGCTTCCCTTGGCACCTGTGCAGGCATCTATGTTTTATCATTTTGCCGCCAGCGGAAAATCCCCACGGACAGGATCAGGCTGATTCAGAAAATGGAAGATAGCAGTGATGGTAAAATGGTTGCAAAAATAACAATTGATATTAAGCTGCCATCTGACTTTCCGGTAAAGTATAAGAATGCTGTTATTTCCGCTGCAAAGCTCTGTGCTGTCAAAAAGCACATGGAAAACCCTCCGGATTTTTCCATTATTACAAGTATTGATTCAGAATAAAAAGAGATTTATTAATATATATGCTTTAAGTTAAGGGAAGAATATGAATATCAGGGTATTGATCACTGTATTTGCAGTGGTGTTTGCAGCAGAGCTTGGTGATAAGACACAGATTGCAACAATGCTCTTTGCAGCAGATAAGGATGTAAGCAGGATGACTGTTTTCCTGGGATCATCCCTGGCACTTTTTTGCTCATCCGGGCTTGCCGTTATATTTGGGAGTCTGTTATCAGAATATATTAATCCAAAATATATGTCCATTCTTGCAGGAATGGGATTTATTGTCATGGGAAGCATAACAATCTATAATTGTTGTTTAAGACCTTGACTCTTCTTTAGTCTGTGCATACTTTATGGGTTTAAACCGATAGTTTACAACTTAATATTTTATGGAGATTCAGTATGACAGACAAAAAAAATCCTGATAATCATTTTGCAGGTGCCAATAAATACATACTTGACAGCGAACTTGCCTCAATTGTTAATATTTCAATGGCCCTTGAGATGCCCCTGCTTTTAAAGGGGGAGCCAGGCACTGGAAAAACAATGCTTGCCTATGCCATATCAGAATCCTTAAATATGCCTCTGATTGTTTTAAATGTTAAATCCAGTATGAAACTCATTGATGCCCTTTATCAATATGACACATTGACAAGGCTAAATGATTCCAGATTCGGTGATTCTGCAAGGGATGTAAGCAACATTGAAGAGTACATGAAAATGGGTAAGATCGGCCAGGCCTTTACTGCAGATACAAGGCAGGTGCTTTTGATTGATGAGATTGATAAAGCTGATACAGATTTCCAGGATGATATGCTGGATGTCCTTGACCAGATGCAGTTTGACATAATAGAGACTGACAAGGTTATTACTGCAAAACACAGACCGGTCATCATTATTACATCCAATGCAAAAAAAGATCTTTCAGACCCCTTTCTTGGAAGGTGTAATTTCCACCACATAGCATTTCCAGATCCTAAGATGATGCGCAAGGTAATAAATGTCCATTTTCCCGGACTTGATAAAAAACTTGCAGAAGGTGCAATAGAGGCTTTTTATACCATGCGTAACATTGATGGTATTGAGAAAAAACCTGCAACAAGGGAACTTATAAACTGGATAAGGGCACTGGATGCTGATCCTGATTTCCGGGCCAAGGATATAATCAAAGGTAAGATTCCCTACCTTGGCGTGCTTTTCAAGAAAAGCCCGGATTATAAGCGGGCAAAGGAAATAGTATCACGGCGCAGGCTTTTTTAAAGGGGTATTTATGTTTATTCAGTTTTTTTATAAATTGAAACAGGTGGGTATACCTGTCACACCTACTTCCTTTTTAACATTGCAGAAAGCATTAGAGAAAAATCTGATACTTACCCTGGATGATTTTTATACAGATGCACGGGCAATCCTTGTAAAAAGCGAGAGGTATTTTGATCTCTATGACCAGGTCTTCTCATACTATTTTGAGGGGGTACCCCTGCCGGAGAATGATGGATTTGAGGTTGATGAGATAGCAAGGGCAATGCTTGATGAATGGCTTAAGAATCCGCGCCAGCTCGCAAGTGCCCTTGGGATTGACGAATCAAAACTGAAAAATCTTACACCGGAAGAGCTTATTGAATATTTTAAAGAGCGCCTTAAGGATCAGGACGGTCAGCACCATGGCGGCCATAAATGGATCGGTACAGGCGGGACTTCTCCGGTGGGGCATTCAGGTTATCATCCCGGTGGAATGCGTGTGGGCGGAGAGTCAAGGAATAAATCTGCTGTAAAAGTTGCAAATGAACGCCGGTATAAGGACTATTCCACAAGCGGCCCCCTGACCAGGGCAAACATGGGAGAAGCATTAAAACGGCTCAGAAATATGGTGCCGGCCGGTCCAAAGGATCAGATCAATATTGACGAAACCATCAGGGCAACCATGAAGAACGGTGGAGAGATTGAACTGCTCTTTGACAGGTCCTTAAAAGACAGATTAAAGATAGTCCTTGCCATAGACAATGGGGGCTGGTCAATGGACCCGTATATATCCATGGTTCAAACTCTTTTTGATTATGCAAAATCACAGTTTAAAGAGATAAAGACATATTTTTTTCACAACACGATCTATGATTATGTGTGGGAAGATCCGGCAAGATACAGAAAACCTGTCAAAGTGGATGACTTTGTCAAGGCTGACCCTGATACACGTTTTATTATAGTGGGTGATGCAAGCATGGCACCCTATGAGCTGATGGCCCAGGACGGCACAATAAATATCAGTGAAAGAAGTGGAAAACCCAGCATTGAGAGGCTTAAATTCATACAGGATACTTTCCCGAATTCCGTATGGCTGAATCCGGTATCCGAGAGAATGTGGGGTTATACCCATACAATTTCAGCGATTTCCAAAATCTTTCCCATGTTTGAGCTCTCACTGGACGGGCTTGAACAGGCTGTGGAAACTCTTATGAAAAAGAGCTGATTGTTATGCCTTGAATAAATAACCAGGGATAACAGGAGATAACATGGCTCCATGGAAAGTTTATCAGGTCAGATTTCCCCGTAAAGATCTATTGTGTTCTGCCATATAACTGCACCAAGTTCTTCCATATCCTGGTTCTTAATTTCTGCAAGCCTTTGAAGTACAAATTTGACAAACCCTGGTTCATTCCTCCGCACCTTGTTTTTTATGGGTGCAGGGGTCAGGTATGGTGCATCAGTCTCGATTAAAATTCTATTGTCAGGGATGAGCAGACAGAGTTCCCGGAGTACTGCCCCACGCTGCATTATTGTGAGTATACCCGTAATCCCGATATAATAACCCAGATCAAGGTATTGAAACATCTCCTCCCTTGTGCCTGAGAAACAGTGGACAACTCCTTTTCGTTTATTTAAACCGGCTGACTTGAGCATTTCAAGAAACCTTCCCCCTGAGTCACGTTCATGGAATATCATGGGCAGATCAAGGCTGTAAGCTGCATACATCTGCTCTTCAAACCATTTTTCCTGTATATCTTTTGGCGAGTGCATCCTGTTGAAGTCAAGACCTGTCTCTCCCCAGGCCCGGACACAGGAATTTTCCCGGGCAAGGGTTTTTAAAGCTTTAATTACTTTGTCAGAGCATTTTTCAGTATCATGGGGGTGCACACCCACCGAGGTTATAAAATTTTTATGATTCTCTGCAAGCCTGACTGCCCTTATGGAGCTTTTTTCATTTGTGCCGACAATCATAATCCCATGCACAGAATATTCCCTGGCCCTTGCAAGCATCTCATTAAAATCTTTTTTATAACATAAATCATCTATGTGTGAATGGCTGTCAAATAGTTTCATCTTTTTTAATATTTTAACAACTCCTTAAGTTTTGTTAATAATGCCTGTAATACAGCGTATAAAGCCCCCGCTGCTTGGAAGAAGCCGTATTACGGATTACAGTGGGGGCAGATGTAAGAAAAACTGTTTTACAGCACTCCTTGACACAATTGATTTATAACAGTAAATTTTATAACAGTCAATTTTGGATAAAATTTACAGGAAGAAAGATCAACCATGGAAAGCGGCAGCTCAATCATAAGACTTTTCAATGTAAGTAAAAGATATGGGGCAAAGTATGCCCTGAGGAATGTCTCCCTTGATATTAAAAAAGGGGAGTTTGTCTTTTTAAACGGACCCACTGGTGCCGGAAAATCAACACTGTTAAAGCTGCTTTACCTTGCAGAAACAGTATCCCGGGGGCAGATTATTGTCAATGGAATGAATCTTGCACGGATATCAAGACCAAAGCTTGCTTTGCTCAGGCGGAGGTTTGGGATGATTTTCCAGGATTATAAACTCATACCCAATAGAACCGTGTTTGATAATGTGGCACTGGTATTGGAAGCTGCCGGTGAAAAACCCGGCTATATCCGGAAAAAGGTGATGCATGTGTTAAGGACAACTAATATGGATAAAAAAGTGCATGCTTTCCCCCCTATGCTGTCAGGGGGAGAGCAGCAGAGGGTTGCTGTTGCAAGGGCCATGGCAGGGAACCCTTCCATAATCCTTGCTGATGAACCAACAGGAAGCCTGGATGCAGACGCAGCCCAGGCAACAATGGATTTCATAATGAAATATCATGAAAAAGGTGCGACCATTATCATTGCAAGCCATGATATCCAGCTAATCAGCAGGACTGTGAATGCAAGGAGTATATTGCTAAAGGAAGGTGAACTTCAACAGACTGCAACCATGCTGTAGCAGAGGATTGAATTCAGTGGAGGAAGGATGAATCGTTATGTAAAAAGAGCTCTGGTGGATATTAAACTCAATAAGTTTTTGAATTTAATAACCATTATCACAATTGCTCTTTCAATTCTTGTTGTAAGCACTTTTATGCTTTTTTTCCAGAATATAAGTAATATTGTGGAGACCTGGAACCGTGGCGGCAGGGTCATGGTTTACCTTGATGATACATTTACAGCTGACATGATTCCTGAGATAAATGCAAAACTCAGGAATTTAAAAGAGACAAAACAGGTGTTTTTCATTTCAAAGGATGTGGCATTAAATAACCTTAAAAAAGATCTTAATGCTGACAGTGTCTATTTTGAAACATTGAGCGAAAACCCTTTGCCAGATGCATTTGATGTGCGAATGAGCGGAGTTTCCAACTTTAATGAAGTTGCAGGGTTTGCAAAAAAGATAGAAAAAATACCCATGGTCAGTGAGGTGGAGTATGGTAAAAGCTGGCTTGAGAAATTTTTAAAAATCTATGGATTGTTTAAAATAGCAGGCTGGTCAATCAGCAGCCTCTTTTTTCTGATAGCTCTTTTCATAACAGCAAATACAGTCAGATTAGCTTTTTTTTCAAAAAAAGAAGAGATAAATATCATGCATCTTGTGGGGGCAACCGACGGGTTTATTAAAACTCCGTTTTATCTGGAAGGCATGTTCCAGGGAGCAGTTGGCGGCCTTGCAGGCCTGTTAATGCTTTTAATATCATATATAAGTCTGTCATCTGGTATAAGTGATGCTGTTGCAGCATATACATTTGTTGATATTCATTTTTTATCATTTAAATATATTTTACTGATTATTGCAGGCAGTACTTTCTTAGGTTGGTTTGGATGTTATATTTCGTTAAAGCAATTACTAAAATAATTATTCCATCCCTGCTTGCATTTCAACTGATATGCTTTGCAGGTAATGGAACTGCTGCAGAAAAAGCAGTCAGGGACGGCTATGTAGTAGCCTATAGACTCAACGTGAGAACAAAACCTTCAAGTGACAGCAAGGTCTATTTTGTGCTTAAGGAGGGTGCAGAGATTAAAATCCATGGTGATCTTGGAAAGGCCGGCTCATGGGTCCTGATTCAGTTTGAGGATCAAAAGGGCTATGTGCGGAACCGGTCCCACTATATCAAACTTGCAGCAGGCAGACCGACACACTCTGGAGGTACGGCAGCTGCTGAAAAAAAGCCTGAAAATCCGTCTAAAAAAAACAGGAAAAAGCAGAGCCTTGAGACAAAGATCAAACAGGAACAGGAAAAAATAATCCATTTTTCCAAAAAAGAGAAAATCATAATTGAAGGCCTCAATGAGATCGATTCAACTTTAAATAAAGCAAAGGTTAAGGTCTCCCACATTTCAAAGAATCTTAAAGAGTTAAACAGCAGAATCAGATATATTGTCAAAGAAAAAGAAAAAATAAGTGAGGAGTATGATCAGAACAGAATATATTCCGGAACCAGATTGAACGCACTGTACAGGATGCGCATGCTTGGTAAGTTTGAAATTGTTTCCGAGCCTGAATCCCTGTTTGATTTTATTATCCAGCAGAAGGCATTGGGAGTAATCATTGATTCTGACCTTAAAATACTGGATGAACAGATCACCACCATGCAAAGGTATGATGCCCTTGAAAAGGAGCTTAAGCAGAAAAGAAAAAAAAAGCTTGATCTGGAACGGGAGCTGAACAGGCAGATACTGATTGCAGAGACAAAAAGTAAAAGAAAAAAAGAGATTTTAAGTAAGATAAAAACTGAGAAAAAACTTACCCTTGCAGCTGTTAAATCTCTTAAAAAAGCGGCCCGGGAACTTGACCGGGAAATCAGGCAGATGGAGCAGAAAAAAAAGGCAGAAGTCAGCAAAGGCAGCTTGAACTCATTTCCGGCATATAAGGGACGGCTTCCCATGCCGGTAAAAGGAAAGATTATTTCAAAATTCGGAACAGGACAGTCAGCAGACAATAAAACATTCACTTTTCAGAGCGGAATTGATATAAGACCTGAGAAAGATGCATATGTTAAAACAATCTTTTATGGTAAAGTCATTTTTGCAAAGTGGTTCCGGGGGTATGGGAACCTGATGATTGTTGACCATGGTGACAGCTATTATTCACTTTATGCCCACAATAAAGAGCTGTTAAAAAAACAGGGTGATACAGTTGAAAAGGGAGAAGTAATATCAATTGCAGGCGATACAGGATCAATCAAGGGTTTGATGCTTCATTTTGAAATCAGACACCATGGTAAGCCTGTTAACCCTCTGAAGTGGTTGAAGAAAGGAGCTTAGGATGGTAATGGCCAGAAAATGTTGTTCATATTTATTTGTAAAGGTGACAGTGCTTGTTTTCTTTATAGCCATATGCATTTTACCCCCTCTGGCAGCAGAGAGTGATAAAAGTTATAAATCCATTAAACTCTTCACTGAAATTTTAGAAGAGCTTGAAAACAATTATGTTGATGAGGTTGACACGGAAAAGCTGGTGCACAACGCTATAAAAGGCATGGTCGAAAACCTTGATCCCCATTCAACATTTATGCCGCCGGAAGCATTTGAAAAACTCCAGGATGACACCCGGGGTAAATTCAGCGGCATCGGCATAGTTATCAGTCTGGAAAAGGGTTTGCTCACAGTAATTTCGCCAATTGAGGGTACACCTGCCTATGCAGCAGGAATCCAGGCAGGAGATATCATAATTAAGATCGATGATAAATCCACAAGGGGCATGGCTCTCTGGGAAGCAGTCAAACTCATGAGGGGCCCCAGGGGCAGAAAAATTGACATTACCCTGGTAAGGGCTGGTGCACCAGAACCCATTGTACTGCACCTTAAACGGGATACCATACCCATGAACAGCGTTAAAAGTACAAGTTTGAAACCTGGATACGGTTATATCAGGATAACAAATTTCAGGAAAAATACAGCTGATGATGTTAAAAAGGCCATTAAAAATTTTAGTGGTAAAAAGGATGATTCATTAAATGGACTTATACTGGATTTAAGGCATAATCCGGGCGGGCTTCTTGACCAGGCAATCAAGGTTTCTGATCTTTTTCTTGACCATGGCAAAATACTCATTACAAAGGGCAGGCGCAAACAGGACAAAGAGGTGTTCAATGCCACGCCTAATGTTGTTTTACACCGGAATCAACCCATTATAGTGCTGATCAATGGAGGCAGTGCCAGCGCGTCGGAGATTGTTGCAGGTGCACTCCAGGATAATGGCAGAGCATTAATTCTGGGAACAACTTCCTTTGGCAAGGCATCTGTTCAGACTGTTATGCCACTTGAAAACGGCTATGGAATTAAATATACAATTGCAAGGTATTATACACCCAGTGGCCGGTCTATCCAGGCAAAGGGTATTGAACCTGACATTGTGGTTCCGGCAGGGATAATGCCGAAGATCATGGATAAAGAGGAGATCGCATTTGACAGACTGGTAAAGGAGAAAAACCTGGTAAACCACCTGGAACCTGAAAAGAAAAAAGATAAAAAGGTTAAACAAAACAAAAGAAAAAAAGGACATGGTCTGCTTAATCTGAAAAGATTGAAAAAAGATATTCAGATAAATAGAGCGCTTGATATTTTAATCAGTTATGGAGTTTTTAATAAATTAAATGGCAAAAAAGAAGAAACCGGCAAAAAAGAGAAAAACAGCCCGGAAAAAGAATAATTCAGTAATTAAAGAGCTTAAAAAAATAGTATTGGGAATAATCATCCTGGTTTTCATAGCAGTAACCATTGCCATGGTTGCTGATATTTATATCAATCAGGTCCATGATAATAAAAAAACAGAACAGATTAAAGAGAAAAAGCCGGCACATAAGGCAGTTAAACCACAACAGCCAAAACCTGAAAAAAGCGTTCCTGCAAAACCTGAAAAAAAGCCGGAGAGCACCCCTGATGAACACAAGGTCAGGTTTGAGGTGTTTGATGATGACGTATCTTCAATCCCTTCTGCAGCAAAGATAAAAAAACCTGTTGTAGTTAAGCCTGTGATCAAGAAGAACGGACTTCCCCTGGTAGCAATCATTATTGATGACATAGGATACCACAGAAGAAACGCAAGAACCCTTGCAAAGCTTGATAATAATATCACTTTTTCGGTTCTGCCCTTCTCGCCCCACGGAAGGGAACTTGCTGTTGAACTCCATAACAGCGGGCATCAGATAATGCTGCATCTTCCCATGGAGCCAGTGGAGTATCCAAAGGTGAACCCGGGCCCGGGAAGCCTTCTTTCTGCCATGACACCTGATCAGCTCCTTGAGCAGTTAAGGAAAGACCTTGATGCAGTGCCTTTTATTGTCGGGGTTAATAATCATATGGGATCAAGGCTGACTCCCATGTCTGCAAAGATGAACCAGGTGTTTACAATATTAAAAAAGCGTGATCTTTTTTTCATTGACAGTATAACTTCGGGCAGAACCAAATGCGCTTCTTCTGCATCTCTTTTACGGCTGGATTTTGGCCAGCGTGATATATTCATAGACAATATCCAGGAGTCAGAATATATCATGGGGCAGATACGGCAGCTGATAAGAAAAGCAAAGAAGCATGGTGCAGCCATAGGTATTGCACATCCATACGGAGCAACAGCAGAAACCCTTAGAAAGAATATCTCCTGGATAAAAAAGAGGGTTCAGCTTGTGCCGGCATCAACATTAACTGCAAAAGTTTCAGGGTAATGGTGATTTTACCGAAATTGCAACCCACTCCTCTTTGGGTATAATATCAACTATCTTAAGCCTGTTCTCCTGTATACAATTGAGAACAGGCTTTTCTTTTTCTTTAATAATCCCGGAAAGAATGGCCATTCCTCCGGGATTAAGCAGTCTGAATATAAAAGGCATGATATCAATAATTATATGGGCAAGGATATTGACACATATAATATCAAACCTTGAACTCTTGAAAGCCCCTTCAGGCGTTGTAATGGTATTTAATTCTATCTTAAATCTTTCAGAGTCGATATTGTTTTTTCTCAAATTTTCCTTTGCAATTTTCACTGCAATTTCGTCATTGTCAATCCCGGTTCCATACTCTGCACCTAGCCTTGCTCCTGCAATCATCAGAATGCCCGAACCTGTACCCACATCCAGAAAAGAGCATCCTTTTTTTATATATTGTTCCATCATTTGAAGGCACAGTGCTGTTGTGGGATGGGTCCCTGTCCCAAATGCCATGCCAGGGTCAATGTTAATCACAATTTCATTGTTTTCTGCGGCATACTCTCTCCATTCCGGTTTAACAACTATCCTGTCAGTAATTCTTGTAACATGGAAAAATTCCTTCCATGATTCTGCCCACTCTTGTTCGTCAACAATGCTGGTTGTTATTTTTACATTAATGGCCTGGTTTTTAAGCAGCAATGCCTTTGTCTTGATTTTTTTTAATTTTTCACCGGACAGATCAGTTGCGGGGATATAGGCTGCAATGTAATTTTCCTTGATGTTTTTATTAAAACAAGAGCCTGGAATCGGGATATTGCACTCAACACCATTTAATCCAATGGAGAAAAAAATCTCTGCAACAAGTTCTCCTGCAAGGTCAATATTCTCTGATTCAAATATTGCTTTAATATGCAGCCATTTCATAATATATTTACCTTTTAAATGTAAATCTGATATTTATCAGACTTTTAATAATAAGGCAAAACATGGCAGAACAGATCAAACCATCGGACAATCTTTATATATATTATTTTGAAGGTATAGTTGATCCTGAAGGCATACAGTTCAGTAATACCCCCAACTTTCTTGGCAACTGGATTGAACAGGACAGTTCTTTTCTGTTTTTTTCCAGACCTGCTGACAAGCTTGTAAAGACAACTCTTTTAAAAAACAAAAACATAGAATTCATGGAACGCTATGAGATGACCTATGCTCAATGGCATGGAGATAAGATCAAACCCTATGTTATTGAAGATATTTTAATATCGCCTCCATGGGAAAAGCCTCTGATGAACAGCACTGATCAAAAACATCTTATCCTTGATCCAGGTGTTGTGTTTGGAACCGGGAAACACACCACAACAGAAGAGTGCTTTTCAATGCTTAAAAGACTGTTAAAAACCAATAAAAAATTAAGGGTCATGGACATTGGCTCGGGTACAGGCCTTTTATCAGTAGGAGCTGTAATGCTGGGCGCAGAAACAGTACTGGCATGTGATTTTAATTTTCTTGCAGCAGAAACAACACTTAAGAATGTTCAACTTAACTTTTGTGAAGAAAAAATCCTTGTTGCCCGGGCAAGGGGTGAAGAGTTTATAAACCTGAACGCCCATGTTGTTGTTGCAAATATCCACTTTGATGTCATGAAAGATATAATAGAACAGAAAGGGTTTTTAACAAAAAAATGGTTTATACTTTCAGGACTTTTAAGAACCCAGGCAAAAATAATATTAAAATCCCTTGTAAAAAAGCCTGTGAAAATAATTGAACACACCTGCCCCGACGGTATCTGGAACACAATCCTTGGCAAATGCATTGATCTTTAAACCCGGAATAAACCTTTATTGATATGAAAATTTCAGTATATAATTATTCCATGTCTGCCTTTCTGAATTTGGAAGGTGTCATGCCCACACTTTTTTTAAAAATATCATTAAATGTGGATTTTGAACTGAAACCTGCTGCAAAGGCAATATCCAGAATACTTTTTTTGCTGTTTAAAGGTTCGCGTAATTCCTTTTTTACCTCTTCAATACGATAATTGTTAATAAATGTATGGAAATTCTGGTTAAGGATTGTGTTTATGGAGTTTGTGATCATCCTTTGTGATATACTGGTCTCCTTTGCAAGGGATGCCAGGTTCAATTCCATGTTTTGATAAGCTTTTTTATCCTTCATATATTCCTGGAGTTCTCTGCAGCATTCCTGAAGTCGGTGCATAGCGGTTTTATCTTTATAAGAGGGTCCGGGCCTGGGAGTTTTGTCTGTTTTAACCTTCTGGAATATCTGCCTGCTTAGCCTGGTTAATGTCTCCATTTCCATGTTTTCAGAATGATTTTCAATATAAACTGCCCTGGTTTTCCCTTCTGGAATAACCATGCAGGATAAAGGCCTGTATTTTTCCAGGTAAAATGTATCAAAAAATTGTGTTTTTATATTTTCTTTATTTATGATAAGGATCTCTTCTGTTGCACAGGCAAAGGTAAGAATTTTTTCAGGCAGCTCAACAAAGGTTACGGGCTGGTTTATTTCATTGTCCAGAATATTCACAATACTCTTCCATTTTCCTGACATCTTTATTGCAATATGTATATTGTCAGCACCACTTGTTTTTTTTATCAGCCAGAGATCCCTGTCAATCATTTTAACAAGAGAATGATTCTTTATCCTCTGATTATCCCTGCCGGGCGGTATGTTTTTAAACGGTTTGTTTTTTTCAGGGTTGAAATCAAAGAGATTGTGTCTCCATTTCAGGCCCCATTCCTTATATAGATTAACAGCTTTTTGAAAGCAGTCTTTTGCAGCATCGTCTTTTCCCCTTTGCTGTTCAATTAGACCAAGTTTCTCAAGGGCAAAGGCTTGTTCAAACAGATTGTTAAATTTTTCGGATACTTGCAGTGATTCATCATATAATTTTGCAGATGCCCGGAGATTACCTTTGGTCCTCATATGTTCAGCCATGGCAATGAGGTATTTACTTTTATAAACTAAAGGGTTGTACCCGGCATATTTTTTAAGTCTGCCAAGGCCTGCTTTAATTTTTTTCCGGTTCTGGTGTTGATAAATATTAATGAGAGCTTCTAAAAAGTGAAAATAGTAATAGGTTGGCTGACCATATTCTGCTTCAACATATGGTTCTAAATTTTCCTTGATTTCAGATGCTGTATCCATTCTGCCGCAAAAAAAAGCAATGCAGAGTTTATAGAAGTGAACATCAAATAATATCTCTTTTTCCATTGGCTCAAGAAGGCTTTCAGTAAAGAAATCCTCTTTTATTATCCATGGCCGCATACTGCCTTTTAAAAGATTTTCCATACCAAGTGCCATTACACCGGTTAATGTCAGGGCATATTTATGATCCAGTCTGGTTAATATTTTTTTTTTAATAAGAAACTGGTCAAGTACAGTTTTAAGGCAGGTGCCGCTGATAAACAGGCAATTCATACAAAAAACCGCGTTAAAAGCGTAATAATCATGTTCTTCATGGCGCAGACAGAAGGCCTCTCCAGCTTCAAAAGCTGTAACCGTTCCCATCATAGATGTATCCCAGTGGTCCATGAAAACTGTGGCAAGGAACATCTCTTTGCCTTTGAGTTCGTCATTGCTGAATTCCCGGCTGATTTTCCTGGCTGATTTCCTGAGTTTCCTGCCATGTCTGATGGAATCAGTCAGGTTGTTAAGCAGCATGCCGAACAGAATATAATAGGATGACGTATCTTCCATACAGCCATATTTGAGGTTATAATCAAGACCAATGGATAAGGCTATGGGAAGGATTTTACGGGGCGAAAAAAAGAACATTGAAGGTCCCATGGCCGCAATAATTTTTACTATATAGTATTGGGTTGAGTCTTTAGCCATGTTTTTTTGTTTTCGGGATAGAGACCGGGTAAGAATGAGTTTGAGCCAGGTTTTTAGAATATGATAAAGGATCGTTAATCTGAAGGGATTGGCAGAGAGTTTAACACCCAGGGATTGTAAGGCTGTAAGCCCGGTGCCCAGTGCCTTTCTTGGATTTTCAGTGGCCTGGTAGCACGGGATTTTTACAAGTTCAATTTCCAGGCTGTCCCTGACTGAAGTGACATTTAAATCCACCTCCTGAAAAATTTTTTCCGCTGTTGAAAAGTCACTTGCAAGGTAGGCGCATCTGGCAGCGTTATTGCAGAAATTTAATGCAAGATCATAATCCTTCTGCCATATATTTCCCGGGAAGTGTTCTTTTCCGGAAATATAGTAGCTGAGGGCCAGGTCATTTGCTGATTGCCTGCCTGCCCTTGTCCCTGCTCTGAAATAGAGTCTGGACATTTTTTCCTTTGTTTCCGGATCTGTAATTGTATTCTGATAAAATGAGTAGTGATGCAGAAGGGTGAAGATGTCATTTGCAAGCACTCCATGGTGATCTTTTGCCAGATAGAACTGCACAAGTTTTTTATGTATTGAAATTTTTTCTTTTTCTGATATCAATGTTTCAACACTTTCAAGGATTCTATCATGGGAGAAGTGGTAACAGTCACTTGTTTTATTAAGGAAATTAAGCTGTAAAGGCTTCCATAATAATGTATCTATTTTTTCAGCTTCAAATCCGGAGCTTGCCATAAGCAGTTCAATGGATATGCCTTCCTTCATGCATGTCCCATGCTTTAACACCATGACAGAATCATCTGCAAGACGTTTCAGTTTGGCTATGATCAGGTCTGCTACATTTTCAGAAAAACTCAGCCTGCTGATAAAAGAGATATCATAGGTCCAGTCTCCGTCATTATTTTTAATAGCACCTTTTTCAACCAGGTCATCCACAAGCCTGGTCATGTAAAATGGATTGCCTGCTGTTTTATTGTGACACGCATCACTGAGGGGAGTAAGATCCCGGGAACTTTTAAAACGGTTTTTCAGATAGCGTTTGATTTCGTTTCTGGTTAATCCTTTGAGCACAATGCTGATACTGTTGTCCTGATCCCGGTATCTTTTAAGGGTGGTTTTAAAAAAATTGTTTTTTTGATTGATATTGCTCCTGAAGGCCATGATGAGCATAAAATTTTTTAGTGAATCGTTAATTGCAATATATTGCAGGAACTCATAGGATGCAGTATCCAGCCATTGGAGGTCGTCAAGGAAAAAAATAAGGGGAGGCCTTGCACCAGTAAAAATTTCAAGTAAAGAGAGCAGTAGGATGTTTGCATGATGTTTACCACTCTTTGCATAGAATTCTTCAGGGTCTGATATCTCTTCAAAAAAATACTTGAGTTCAGGGACAAGGGTCAAGGCATAATTCAATGATGCTGCAAGCCTTTTTTGAATCAGCACCTTGATTTTAATAATTCCATCAGGATTTTCAGCAATCATTTTTTTAATAAGCATGCCTAAAGCTTGAGTTATTGCTGAGTAGGGGGTGCTGCCATGGGTGGCATTTGCTTTACCATAGACAAAAACCGCTCCTTTGCTTTCAGCGTTCAGGGCAAAGTTGTTTACAAGAGCTGTCTTGCCTTCCCCTGCATAGCCGGAAATAAGGATATTTTTTCTGGTATGTTTTTTTGCCTGGTTAAAAGCTGTTAAAAGTTTGTTAATCTCTTTTTTCCTGCCAAAAAATGTTTCCAATGATCACCCCTTTCTTATTTTTTTGAATAATAACTAAATATTCAAAATTTGTAAAATAGATTTGTTGTAAAGGTATTTTTATATAAGCATTTGTTTTTACGATCAATCCATTCGGTTTTAATGGTCCGGAAACCTGTATTGATAAAAATAAAATCATTGAATATTTTTTATTTATCCGGTCGATCTATAATTTATTAGCTGATAGGGTGCACAAAAAATATACAACTAGACTAGAGGCTTAAGGGAATTTTAATCACGATCACAACATATAAAGAGGCAGGGAGGGATTTGTTTGTGAAACAATTATTAATTGCATTTTTTCTGGTCATATCGCTATGTGCTCCGCTGGCAGGAGTTCCGTCGGCCAATGCTGAAGATTTAAATGATGCGGTTGCCATGATACTTAAAACCGATAACCGTCTGAAAGCATCAAACTTTGATGTGGATTCGGCAAGCCAGAGGAAAAAAGCTGCTTTTGCCCTGTTTTATCCTGATTTTGAGTTGTCTGGTGCCTATGGGGATACCCGGTATAGATGGGAAAATGTTGATGACTATACTTTGCATTCCAGAAGAACCAATATAAGGCTTGTCCAGGTTCTGTTCGACTTTGGTACAACCCATGCCAATTATAAAAATGCAGATTTTACGTATTTTAAAGAACTTGCAATTGAAGAATATATCAGACAGGAAGTAATACTTGAGGCGTTTACTGCCTTTTATAAATTGAAGCAGGCACAAGCCCTGGTCAAATATGCACGTCAGACATTTAATAATATTAAAAAACAGACCAATATGGAAAGTGCAAGAATCAGTAAGGGCCGTGGTTATTCAACAGATGTGCTCCAGGCAAAGGCCCAGCTTCTTAAGGCAGGTGCAGCGCTTATTAAAGCCAATGGTACTTTTAAAGGTGCAGAAAATCGGGTGGAAAAAGTTTTTAACCGATCTGCCGATGAAGTGTCTGATTTAAAGGATACTGGCTTATTTATTTCTTCTGATATGCCACCTTCACTTAAAGAGGCAGAAAAGATTGCTTTACAATACAGCCCGGAAATAAAGGCTGCTGAATTTGCAGTCAAAGTTGCTGAACAAGGGTTGAAATATACAAAGTCCAGCACTCTTCCAAAATTAAACGGTGTTCTTGAAAGTGACTGGCGTGAGGATGTCGGTGGTATCCGGGAAAAAAGACATGACACCACAGCAAAACTTGAGCTTTCCTGGAAGTTTAATCTTGGATTATCTCAGATAAATAAAGCAAATGCTGCAAAAGCAGAACTCAATGCTGCAAAGGAACAGAAACTTAACATAACAAAAAAGGTTCTGGAACAAGTACGTAATGCATGGCAGAATATTTTAACTGCGGATGAGAATTCCAGGCTTTTACGTTCCCAGGAAGATATAGCAGAAGAGTTTCTCAAACTTGCACGTAAAGAGCGTAAACTTGGCAGAAGAACCCTGCTTGATGTGTTAAACGGGGAAACCGTTCTCATTGAAGCAAGAAAAGAAGCTGCCTCGGCAGAAGCTGATATTATCATCCATACATATTCTCTTTTCCGTGCAATGGGAAGGCTCGTGGAATCGGGTTCATAGATAGAGAGGTTGATTATGACAGATATTAATACTTTTATTGATCAGATGGAAAATGTGGCAAAGGAATTTTTTGATTCGCATTTGTCTTCAGGACAGGCAACCCCTGCACAAACCGCAGCAGAGTCCTTTGATGCTGTAGCCAGTGCAATTGAGGATATGCTGGGATATTTACCTGACCAGTTTGCCCGGATTAAAGCAGCAGCAATGTCGACTTTTGCTGAAAATGGGTTTGCAGCTGCCCTTGATAATCTGATGTCCGGACTTGGAGATATTGTGGATGAGACAGGTCTTGGATATACAACTGAACCCGACTTTGTGGGGGACGGTCCTCAATCCCAGCCAGAGTCAGACTATCAGGTGTTTGGAAAAACTCCTTATCTGAATACCCGGGGAACATTGTCCCGGATGGCCACCCACAATGATCTTAATCCGGCTCCGGACAGCGGAATGCCTGAAGACCTCGGTTTTTACGGCAGAGATACAATATCTGAAGGAAGTGTGGGTCATAATGCTCTTATGATTACCATGTACGGATATACCCAGCCTTTTCACACAGGCGCTACTCCCACCATTGGAGGCACTGGAAGTAATAGTGTGATTTACGGTTATAATTCCCATGGGCTGGGGGGAAAAAGCACAATTGAACTCCAGGGGCAGGAAGGGTATGACAGGCTCTCCATAGAGTTATTCGCAACTGGCAGCCGGGGAGGCATGTGGTCCAATAATGTAGTAATAGACGGAGCAGGTGGAGATGAAGTAATGAACATGCTTGCATCTGCCGGCATGGTAGTTTTGAATAATACATTTTCAATTGACGGAGGGGCAGGGCATGATCTATTGAACCTTGATATTAATATCCATCATGGGTTTGACAGCTCAGGATATATCTCTTCCAGATTGTCCAATAATCATGTTGTAATGAAAGGCGGTGCAGGAGATGATACCCTTAATTTCAACGCACAGGTTGACAATACCATTACTGCACCTGCTGGCGGCCCTGTTGCTGTTGAGGCAAATATGGCGCGGAATATTATTGAAATGCAGGGAGAGGATGGAAATGATACCCTTAATTTTACTGTAGATATCCATAATGATATAGCCCATAACGGCACCCGCTCAGCAGCAATGAATTTCAATCGTATCTTCATGTCCGGCGGAGCAGGAAATGATGCGCTTGATTTCTCGGCAAACGTTTATAATGCCACAACTACTGCTGGTGCCCGCAATGCCCAGATGGTTAGGAATGACATTGCCATGAGAGGGACTCTGGGAGATGATACGTTAAATTTTTCTGCGCATATCCATAACGATAATATTGCAGGACCTCCCGGCAATGGTGCAACAGTAAACAGCAACCACATCAGATTGGATGCAGGATCAGGCAATGATTTATTGCACATTGATCTCAAGGCTGCTGGTAATTATATTAATGTAGATAATAATCAGATATTAATGGCCGGAGGCAGCGGCAACGATACTCTTAATTTTGATATGGGCGCTAATGCAGGAATAGGCGGAAATGTCCATAATAACTTCATTGTAATGCTTGGCGGAGCAGGCAATGATATGTTTCATTTTAATCTGACCGGTTCAGGATTGTTAAATATTACAAATAATGAGGTTGTTATAAATGGCGGACAGGGAAATGATACAATTTCCATTGATGCCCCTTCAGGCAGCGGACTGGAATATGTTTTCCAGTATTTTAATACTGATGAACTTGGTGATGTAGTGAACAGGCTCTCTTCCGGCCATAATTATCAATTTGACTTCAGAGGTTCTGTTTTTAACGGAAGTGAAACCGGAGGCCACCTTGCTGCAGCAAATTTTGTCGCAGGGTCGGCTGCATTGGATGCAAATGATTTCTGGCTTTATTACAACAACGGAGCTGACTGGGTTCTGTCCTATGATGCCGATGGGAATGGAACAGGCAGCGCCCATGTTGTGGCAGCCTTTGATACTGATGTCGGCATGGATGCATCACATATTGATCTTTCGTGATACAGGAGCTGAGTGTATTATATGATTCCGGTTGAACAGGCACTTGCCACTGCAATGCATCACATAAGTCAAAACAATGTTGCTGAAGCTGAAAAAGCCATATCCGGATTTCGTGAAAAGTATTCCTTAGAGCCCCAGCTGCTTCACCTTCTGTCTCTCATTGCCCTGAAAAAAAATGATATTAAAGGAGCAATTAAAGAGCTTGAAAAAGCTGTACAGATTGATAAAACCAACCCTCTTTATCTTGCCAATCTTGGGGAGTTCTACCGCAGGAGCAGGAAACATGATAAGGCCATGGAAGCCTTTGAAAAAGCCCTTACAATTATGCCGGAATTTTTAAAGGCTCACCTTGGTATTGCCAATACTTTAAGTGACCAGAAAAAATATCAGGAAGCCATTGCACGGTTTCGTCTCACCCTTGCAATTGATCCTGGATTTGCCCAGGCTTATAATTATCTTGGAATGACTCTCATGGATATGGAAAGAGCTCTGGATGCAGTCCCTCTTTTAAGAAAGGCTGTGGCATTAAAGGAAAACTATTATGAAGCAAAGCTTGCTTTAGCAAACGCTCTTGAGGCGACAGGACAGCCTGAAGAAGCATTGGAAATTTATCAGCAGGCCCTTGAAAAAATGCCGAAACATATTGGTATTTTGAACAGTATTGGAAGCATATTAAGAAACCTTGGTAAAATAGAGCAATCTGTTGAATATTTTGAAAAAGCAATGGGAATTGACCCGGGCAATATATCAACTTATTATAATCTTTCAAGGTCAAAAGTGGGATCAACTCCTGAAGAACTTGAAAAAATGGAAGACTTGTTTGATGATTCCAGGCTGAATAATGAGCAGAAACGCAGCCTTCATTTTGCCATGGGCAAAATTTATGATGATAACGGGGAATTTGAAAAAGCCTTTGATCATTTTAAAAAAGGCAATGACCTTGATGACAGACTTGACGATACAAACAGAGCATTTGATCCGGAAATGCACCATATACTTGTTTCAAGAATAATGTCTGTTTTTACTAAAGAGTTTTTTGCAAGCCGGAAAGGAATGGGCAGTGAAAGTGATACACCGGTTTTTATTGTTGGTATTCCCCGTTCCGGCACAACCCTTGTTGAACAGACCCTTGCAAGCCACCCAAATGTATTTGGGGCAGGTGAGCTGCCATTTCTTGGTAATTTGATTCAATCCATGTCAAAATCCCAGGGCAGACTTGCAGCTTATCCCGAGAATGTAACAATGCTTGATGCCATGACAGCATGCAGGCTTGGCGAAGATTATGTAAGTTCTGTTTGTTCCCTTGGCGGTAAAGAGCCCAGCAGAATAACAGACAAGATGCCCGGAAATTTCATGCACCTTGGTATGATATCCCTGTTTTTACCCAGGGCAAAGATTATCAATTGCCAGCGCAATCTTCTGGATATAAGCCTGTCATGCTATTTTCAGCACTTTGCCATGGTTATGCCCTTTTCACTTAACCTGACAGATATGGGGCATTATTGCAGGGAGTATGTCAGGATTATGGAACACTGGCGCAGGGTACTGCCATCACCAATACTTGATGTCCCCTATGATGAAATGGTTTCTGACCATAAAGGCATGACAAAAAAAATTCTTGATTTTGTTGGCCTTGACTGGGATAAGGCATGCCTTGATTTTTATAATACCAAAAGAGAAGTGAGAACAGCATCCACCTGGCAGGTGCGCCAGCCTGTTTACAACACTTCCCTTAACAGATGGAAAAATTATGATAAGTTTTTAACTCCTTTGCGTGGAGTGATTGGAGATGCTTTGCCAAAAAATTTAAGAAAAGATGATGAAAAGATTGCAAAAACCCGCAAAGAACCTGCCCATTAATCATGAAAGAATTGATCAAACGACTGAAAAGCCTGCCGCTCCTTACCCTTGAGTTGTGGGTTGCTTCTTTGCTCATCAGCATTCTCGGACTTTCTTCACCTGTCTTTGTGATTCAGGTTTTACGCAGGTATGTGACAAGCGGGATCACCTCCACTTTGATTACACTCACAACGGGTGTTCTGGTTGCAATTGCAATGGAGTTTGCATTCCGTCTGATACGTTTGAGTCTTGCCCGGGGACTTAACCTGAAAGCAGATGCAGAATTAAGTGCTGATGTTTTTGACACCTTTACACATGCACGGACAGGCGCACTTGAAAATATTCCGCCTGTTCAGCGCAGGGAGATAACAAATCATCTTAATACAGTTCTTAATGCCTATAATCCCGCCAATATTGTATCTGTTTTTGATATCCCCTTTGCACTTCTTTATGTTATGGCAATATTTTTTTTAAAACCAGCCATAGCTGTTATTGTGACAGGATTTCTTATTACAGGGTTTATCCTTTCCATGGCCCATCATTTTTTTCAAAGGCAGCCTCAAAAAGACATGCGCCGGGTTACTGCAGGGAATAACAGCATAGTCAACAGTGTGATCCAGGCATCTGACAGTGTCAGGAGCTTTAATGCAGCAGGATTTTTGAAAAAGGCATGGATGCAGTATCAGATGGTCTTAAGTAAGATTAAACAGAGAAATATTGCCCACCAGGGTGTTTTAAAGTCTTCTGCAGGCAGTCTGCAGGCATTGATGAATGTTTGTGTCATGGCTGCAGGTGCTGTTTACGCAGTGCATGGTGAGATGAGTGTTGCTGCAATGATTGGGGCAAATATCCTTGCAAGCAGAGCAATGGGACCGATAATCAGGTTTGCCCAGCTTGGGTCGGTTTTTGTCAATGCAGGCCAATCCCTTGATATTCTGGATAATTTTTGCAGAATACCAAGGGAGACGGAACATGGAACCTCTTTAAAGAAATTTTCAGGTAAGATTGAGC
The DNA here is from genome assembly GCA_964593725.1 of uncultured Desulfobacterales bacterium. Lineage (GTDB taxonomy): Bacteria > Desulfobacterota > Desulfobacteria > Desulfobacterales > Desulfobacteraceae > JAIOSM01. The sequence continues at coordinate 13,331 of CAZQJS010000018.1, read as the reverse complement.
TGTCTGATCTCTCCTTCAGATTTACAAGAGCTTTTGGCCCGGTTTTTGAGTCTGTCTCTTTTGTCTTAAATCCAGGAAGCCTGCTTGTGGTAACGGGAACCAATGGAGCAGGCAAAACAACAATGGCACGGCTTTTAACAGGGCTTCTTTTCCCTGTACAGGGTAATATACTCATTGACGGGATTGATCTCAGGCAGGTAATGCTTAAATGGTGGAGACAGCAGATTATCTATATCCCCCAGGAACCAATGTTTTTTGATGGAACCATCCAGGAAAACATTATTACCAACAACCCCGGGATAGATGAAGAAGATTTTAATAAAATACTTGTAAAATCAGGGTTAAGACGTTTCCTTGATACAAGTCCGGCAGGTATAAAGACAATTCTGATAAATGGCGGTAAAAACCTTGCCCCTGGTATACGCCGCCGCATCGCCATTGCACGCGCCCTTGTGACAGACGGCCAGCTTGTTGTTATTGATGAGCCTTCCGAAGGAATGGATCCTGAGGGCATTGGTTATATGTTCCAGGTTATTACAGAATGCATACAGAGAAAAAAGACCCTGATTATTTTTTCACATAATCCTGATATTTTGCAGGGGCATGGAATCAGACTTGACCTTAACATAAAACCTGTTCCCAGATTAACGCTTCCTGGAACAGCCACACATGTTTCCCAGATAAAAAGGCCTGTAAATGAGAATCTTCACTGAACAATTTAAAACAGCAGATGATCGGAATACAGAAATATCAAAAACAACACATCTGTTTTTTTTCGTATGCATATTGCTGTTTGCCGGTTTTGGGTTCTGGGCGTTTTACAGCACCCTGGATATCATGAGCATTACAATGGGAGAAGTCGTACCTTCAGGTAATATCAAACAGGTACAGCACCTGGAAGGCGGAATTATAAAGGATATACTTGTGAAAGAGGGGCAGGTGGTAAAAAAAGGGCAGCCGCTGATTGAACTTGAAAATACAGACAGCAAGGCAAGTGTTGAGGAGTTGAAGATCAGAACAGCATCTTTAGCAATTAATATTGCACGCCTTAAAGCAGAACTTGCCGGAGCTGATCATATTGAATTTGATAAAAGCCTTGTTCAGGAACATAAAACCCAGATTAAACAGGCAGAGGAGCTTTTCCATGCAAATCAGGCACAATTGCAGAATCATCAGGAGAGCCAGAAAAAATTGATTTCCCAGCGCAGCCAGAGTTTAAACGAATTAAAAGCACGGGTCAGGAATCAGAAGAAACGGATCAGTCTGTTAAACGAGCAGATTAAAATAAGTGAAAACCTGCTTAAGGAAGACCTGACCAACCGGTACGATCACTTAAACCTTCTCAAGGAATCAAATTTACTTAAGAGTTCTATTGAAGAAAACAGTATTGCAGTAAAACGTGCAGATTCTGCACTAAAGGAACAGGAGAGCCGTCTTGAAGGTATATTAAGCTCATACAGACAGAATGTCCAGATTCAACTTGAAGAGAACAGGCAGCATTTTAAGGAGCTTTCCCAGAGGATACGCAAGTTTAAAGATCACCTGCAGCGAACCATATTGCGAGCTCCGGTGGATGGCATCGTCAAAGCACTTTATGTCTATACCCGGGGCGGTGTTGTCAGGGCCGGGTCAACAATGCTTGATATTGTGCCCCATGATGACCATTTGATTATTGAGGCAAAACTTCAGACACAGGATATAGGGTATATCAGTCCGGGACAGCATGCAGTTTTAACCCTGACTTCATCAGATGCATTTAAATACGGCGTATTAAAGGGAAAAGTAATTCGTATCAGCCCTGATACATTTGTCACGCCGGAAGGATCAGCATATTATAAAGCATCAATAATGACAGAGCAGAACTACTTCCAGGGCAGGGCACAAAAATATATGCTCTACCCTGGAATGATTCTTAAGGTTTCCATTCAGACAGGGGAAAGAACAGTACTGCAATATCTGTTAAGCCCGTTTCTAAATTCCATGGATTCCGCCTTAACTGAGCGGTAATTTAAACTGAACTATTACTCTGCCCGTACAAAAAATGCATAATCATCTTGACAAAAAGTAAAAAAGCAATTAGTTAATCGTTTGATGTTTAAATTTAATTCATTCTTTCAGAAAGGAAGGTATGTATGAATGTTAAACCTATCATTGTTTCATTTATAATCCTGGTTTTATTAAGTTTTTCTTCTGCTTACGCAGTCACTTACACTAAATCTCCCCCTTTAAAAGACACTATTCAGACCAGTGTCAGTTCTGTAAAATCCGGTAATTATGTGCAGGTGCCGCTAATTACCTGGGGTGGAGATATCGCAACTATTCTTGCCAATGGAAATGGAGCAATCACCCCCAAAGGGTCTGTTTTTTATCAGAAAGGTTTGAAAGTAAAACTTGTTCGTGAAGATAACTTCCAAAAACAGGTTGAAGCCTATTTACGTGGGGATACACCTTTTCTCCGCGGAACAATGGGCATGATAAATATGGCTGCCGATGTAATTTCAAAGGACCCCAGGACAAAACCCGTAATTATTTATCAGATGACATGGAGTAATGGCGGCGACTGCCTGGTGGTGAAATCCAATATCAGGACTGCAAAAGATCTGAAAGGCAAGACCATTGCACTCCAGGCATATGGCCCCCATGTGGATTATCTTGCCAAGATTTTAAAAGATGCCGGCCTTGCCATGTCCGATGTAAAGATAAAATGGGTAAAGGATCTTACTGGTACAGATAATTCTCCTGCCGAGGCATTGTATGACAAGGGTGTAGATGCAGTGTTTGTTATTATCCCGGATGGTTTACTTTTGACTTCAAACGGGACTTTAGGAACAGGATCGGAAGGATCTGTAAAGGGCGCTAAAATAATGATGTCCACAAAAACAGCCAACCGTATTATTTCAGATGTGTATGCTGTCCGAAGCGATTATTTTAATGCGCACAAAAAAGAGATAGAAGGTTTTGTTCACGGCTTAATGCTTGCCACCCAGGAACTCAAGAACCTGGTTAAAAGTAAAGCTGCCAGGTCCAATGACTATAAAAAATTGTTCAAGAGTGCAGGAAAACTCCTTTTGGACAGTGAACAGGCAATCGGTGATGCAGAAGCATTGTTCGGCGATTGTGAATTTGTTGGTTTCAGGGGGAATGTTAAATTCTTTGGAGATAAAAAATGGCCCCGGAATATAAACAGATTATCTGCTGAAATCCAGAGTTCTTTTATGAGCATAGGCCTGCTTGCTGGCAAACACTCCATTGATCATGCCAAGTGGAATTATAATTCCTTGAAAGCCGGATTAACCGGAATTGACAATGTGGAAACCCCCAAATTTAAAACTGAAGAAGTGGCCCGTGTAGTGGCAAAAAAACAAGCAATGGGTACTCTGTCCGATGGCGAATTGTTCAGTTTTGAAATTAATTTTCGTCCTAATCAGAAAACTTTTGCAGAATCAGCCTATGCAAGTGATTTTAAAAAAGTTGTTGAACTTGCAGCAACCTATGGCGGAGCAGTTGTTACAGTGGAAGGGCACAGTGATCCACATAAATATAATAAGCTCAAGAAAAAAAATGCAACTGCGATTGTGTTAAAACGCACTAAACAGGCTGCAAAAAATTTGAGTATGAGTCGTGCCCTGGCAGTACGCAACAGTATTGTTAAATATGCTGTTTCCATTGGTGTACCCCTTGATAAAAGTCAATTTACAGTGATTGGGCATGGTATTGAACAGCCTAAATATGTGTTTCCTAAAACAAAGGATGAATGGCTTAGTAATATGCGGGTTGTATTCAGAATAATTCAGATTGAAGCAGAAGAAGCTGTGTTTGAGCCTATAGATTAAACTACCAATCAGAAAACAGGAGGAATTATCATCATGAAACAGTGCCGCTATATAATGATCAATCTGGTCCTGCTGACTATTGTATCTCTATTTTTTTTGATAGGGTGCGATGATAGAAATCCATCTTCCAGTCAATCGAGTTCAGGAAAGTCCATATCCCAGACAGACTCTACTCAAGCCGATACCAATGAAATAACAACACACTCAAAATTTGTATGGCCGTTTAGTGGAGATCAGACCGATGAAAAAACAGAACTTGCTTCAGATCTGCTGGCCAAAAATTATATACTTGTTTTTGATGGATCCGGCAGTATGAGTGATATCGAATGTGGTGCTGGCCAGCAAAAAATTGTTATTGCCAGGCATGTTGTATCTCAATGGTCAAAAACTGTTCCTGAAGATGCCAATCTGGGTCTTGTTGCGTTTCACTCTCCTGGGTGGGAGACATTACCACTCAAATCAGGAGACCGGGCTCAGTTTAATCAAACCATAAACTTACTAATAGCGGGAGGACGGACTCCTCTATATAATGCTTTGGTTAAAGCATATGAAATTGCTACATTGCAGGGGAGAAAACAATTGGGATATGGAGAATACACAATTGTTATTGTAACTGATGGGATTGCAGACCATCCAGAGCATTTATCTCGATATGTGGATTTTTTAATTGAAAAAACGCCAATAAATATTTACAGTATCGGATTCTGTATTGGTAAGAACCACTCCCTTAAGCAACAAGGCCGCACTATTTATAAATCTGCCAATAACCCTGCTGAGTTAACTCAGGGTCTGCAGGATGTACTTGCAGAATCAGAATCATTTGATTCCACAGAGTTTGATTGATGACAAGCTTTTTTACAGGACAAATATGATATGAATAAAACAATTGCCACTGCTGTAATAATTGTAATCCTTGTGGTCATTGGATCAGTTGGTGTTAAACTTTTTAAGCCTAAATTTGATGAATATCAGCAGAAAACAACCAGCGATGCGGCAAAAACAAAAGGCAAGATTCACATTGCCATGGATAACTGGGTGGGATATTTCCCTTTAAGGTCTTCAGAGATGATAAGTTTGATGCGCAAATCCGGTTATACTCTGATAATTGAGGATGACCAGGCCAATTATACAGAGCGGATGCGCCGTTTGGGAAAAGGAGACATTGAATTTGCAGTTGCTACAATAGATTCTTATCTTTTAAGTTCAGCAGCTCTTAATTTTCCTGGTACAATCATCATGGTAATTGATGAATCCAAGGGCGGAGATGCAATTCTTGCCAGGAAAGACCGTGTTGCAAATCTTGATGCATTAAAGGGCAGAACAGATCTTGTAGTGGCTTACACTCCGATGAGCCCGTCCCATCATCTGCTTAAAGCAGCAGCTGACCATTTTAATATTCCTGAATTGATTTCCTCGGCGGGCAATCATATTGAAACCGATGGCTCTGAAGCAGCTCGAAAAAGTTTAACTTCTAAAAAAGCTGATATTGCAGTGTGCTGGGAACCTGATGTCTCACGCCTGCTTGCTGATAAAAATATTATAAAATTACTCGGTACAGAAGATACCCAGCGTCTGATTGTTGACATATTAATTGTTAATAGAAAATATGCTCAAAAGGAACAGGATGTTGTGCAGTTATTGATAAGTAATTATTTTAAGACATTGAAAAAATACAGGGATAATCCTGACCGCCTGACTGCCCATGTCAAAAAGGAGACCAAACTTTCCAACAAGTCTGTTGCATCCATGCTCAAAGGCGTAAAATGGGTGAACCTGACTGAAAACTGCGAGCAATGGTTTGGAATTTCCAATTCTGGTTTAAATGCTGATGAAGGGTTGGTGGACACCATTGATTCCTCTTTGGATATTTTAATAAATTCAGGAGATTTTTCTGATAATCCCATTCCGGATCAGGATCCCTATCGTTTGACTAACAGCACATTCATAGCAGATATATATAAAACAGGAGTGTCTGGTTTTACTGTTCCAAAAAGCGGAGATGCATCCCAGCAGGCATTTAATTCCATTGAAACCAGATTCAGTGCCCTTACTGCTTCAGAATGGGATAAACTGGTGGAAGTCGGAACCCTTAAAGTGGAACCAATTGTGTTTCAGTCCGGTGCAACTGAGCTTGATCATACAGCTAAAAAAATTGTGGACCATGCTGTTGAACGACTGAAACATTATCCAAATTTCAGGATTCTAATTAAAGGGCATACAAGTGTGCGGGGTGATAAGCAGGAGAATATTATACTGTCCCAGGGGCGTGCTGATGCAGTAGGACGATACCTTGAAATTGTATATAATGTGGATGCCAATCGAATGCGAGCCCTTGGATATGGCGGAACAGCCCCGCTTCCTAAAAAATCAGGGGAATCCAGAAGATCATGGATGTACAGGCTGCCACGTGTTGAACTGGTGTTGGTCAGGGAAGACTATTAAATAAAGATTAATTTTTTATGGAGGAATTATGAGTCAAGATGGCAGTGAATTATCTGCTGTGATACCGCCAAAACCAGGAGATTATCTTCCTTCTGCCATAAAAAAGGCTGTGATAAGTGTGGGTGCAAAACACCCTGTTACTGTGTATCCCATTGCTTTGGGATTTTCCTGTGCGTTCATTGGCTGGCTGTTTGCTATTCCTCTTTTGATAAAAATAGGAATAGCCGGACTTATACTTGGCCCTGCATATGCCCTGGGGGCAATTTTTATTTTTAATAAAAAGACAAGCTCACAATATGTCAATTTAATGAATAAACGTCAAAAAGAGTATGAACGGTATATCAAAATTTTGATAAAAAAGGGTTTGCAGGAGACAAAATCAATACCCGGTGCAGAACAGTTTGCCATTCAGGGAACAAAACAGTTTGATGACACAGAAGAAAAGTATCAGAATGTTAAGGAACTTCTGGACATTAAGCTTAAAGATACTGAATTAACATATGGGCGCTTTCTTGGTGCAGCCGAACAGGTAAGTCTTAGTGTTCTGGACAATCTGAAAAATGTTATTTCTTTGATCAAAAGTGCAGGATCAATCCACCCGGACTATATTAATAAACAAATTAAAGCTATTACCAGCAATGAAACCATGACAAAAGAAGATGAAAACCAGATAGTTACCTTGAAACAGCGGCTTGACCTGCATGGGCAGCAATTTGGAAAAGTAAAACAATTACTGGCAAAAAATGAAGAAGCCATGACTGAAATGGAGAAGATTTCTGCTGCTATTGCAGACTGGAATACAGATTCGAAATTTGCAGACACTGATTTTGAAAATGCCATTACACGACTTCATGAGTTGGCAGAACAGGCGCACATATATGAAAATTAACTGCTTCACACATTGAATCATAATATAGGAGGAGGAAAATCTCATGAGTGAGACCCAGACTGATCAGGCATTAATGCTCGCAGAACCCTCAGATGTTAAAGAAGAACTGTCTTTTATTGATCCGGCAAGTATAGGAGTATCAGAAGAACAAGATCCGAAATTGGAAAAACAGGCTGATGACTTTATAAGCGCTCTGATGTCATACGATCCTAATGATCCGGCTCAAATTGATGTAAGGGGAAAAAATGTTGCTGCCATTGAAAACCTTGGCAGTAAGACCCAGAAAGATGCTGCCCACAGAAGCGCAATGCTCAAGGAGCCAATCCGAAAGCTTGCCGCACGGGGGGAAGATGGCGGCGTTGTTGCCAATGCACTGGTGGATTTGAAAGTTCAGGTGGAAGAACTCGATCCTGGTAAATTTGACTTTGAAGCAGGCTGGTTCTCCAGAACTCTTGGCCGTCTGCCCGGTGTTGGTACACCATTAAAAAGGTTTTTTACACGTTTTGAATCATCACAGACTGTAATCGATGCTGTAATACGATCCCTGGAAGAAGGTAAAAAAGTGCTTCAACGCGACAATATCACCCTTGCACAGGATCAGAAAGTCATGCGGGAACTCACCATTCGACTTCAAAAAGTGATTGAGCTTGGAATGATAATTGACCAAAAAGTGGCATATCAACTGGAACGTGAGATTGGCCCTGATGATCCACGCCGGCAATTTATTGAAAGTGAAATTTTGTTTCCTTTACGTCAGCGCATACAGGATTTGCAGCAGCAGCTCGCTGTAAATCAGCAGGGAGTGCTGGCAATTGAAATAATTATTCGAAACAATAAAGAATTGATTAAAGGTGTGGACCGTGGAATCAATGTTACTGTCAATGCTCTGAATGTTGCTGTTACAGTTGCTTTGGCCCTTGCCAATCAAAAGATAGTGCTGGATAAAATCGATGCACTTAACACAACAACCAATCGTTTGATTGCCCAGACAGCATCCACCCTTCGTACCCAGGGAGCTGAAATACATAAACAGGCCAGCAGTTCCCAGCTTGATATCGAAACATTGAAACAGGCATTTGTGGACATCAATGGTGCACTGGATGACATTTCCACATTCAGGCACAATGCATTGCCTCAAATGGCAAATAATATTCTTGAAATGGATAAATTAACCAAGCAGACAGAAGAAGCAGTGCGGCGCATGGAAAAGGGAAGTGAAATTGCCCCTGCATTTAATCTGGATGTGGATCTGGACTGATTTACCACTAAAATAGCATGGAGGATATATAATGTTAAAAAAAATAACAATTATCACCATTTGTCTTACAATTGCAATGGGCTGCCTTGGAACAGGAATTTATGCAGCTGATAAATACAAAATAGCATGGTCCCATTATACTGGCTGGGAGCCATGGGAATATGCCCGGCAAAGTGGTATTCTTGATAAATGGGCAAAAAAATATGGTATAGAAATTCAACTGGATATGGTAAATGATTATATTGAGAGCATTAATTTATACACAGCCGGGGCATATTCAGGGTGTGTCATGACAAATATGGATGCCTTAACAATACCTGCCCTGGGCGGCATTGACTCTACAGCTCTGATTATTGGTGATTTTTCAAATGGAAATGATGGGATTGTCATAAAAAAAGGATCATCTGTAAAGGATTTAAAGGGAAGAGAGCTTAAACTGGTTGAACTGTCTGTGTCCCACTATCTTCTGGTCCGGGCATTGGAATTAAATAAAATGGCTGAAAAAGATATAAAGCTTATCAATACTTCAGATGCTGATATTGCTGCATTGTTTGCTGCAGATGACAATGGCGCTGTTGTAACCTGGAATCCGCCTTTAATGAAATGCCGGAACAGTAAGGGTGCAAAACTGGTTTTTGATTCCAGCAAAATACCAGGTGAAATTATTGATATGATGGTGGTTAGAACTGATACTCCGGATTCCCTGAAAAAGGCATTAACCGGTGCATGGTTTGAAGTAATGAAAATAATGTCTGCAAGGAGTGTAAAAAGCAATGAAGCCATTGCCTATATGGCAGAGTTTGCCGGTGGCACAGTTCCTGAATTCAGAGCCCAGCTCCGTACAACAGCCATGTTTTATAAACCAGCCGATGCCACTGCATTTTCAGGTGGTAACAAACTTAAACAGACCATGGAATATGTTCGTACATTCTGTTTTGACCATGGATTATATGGTGATGCAGACACAAAAGACTATGTTGGAATCGAATTTCCTGATAAGAGTGTGATGGGAGATTCATCAAATGTAAAATTACGTTTTGATATCAGCTACATGAAAAAGGCTGCGGAAGGCAAACTCTAAAATATGAAAAACGGCAAGCCATGGTTATTTGGGATCCATGCTGATCCACCGCGTTTTTTTAAATATGCACTGGCATTGATCCCGTTTTGCTTTTTATTAATAATTTATTTTACTGCATCTGATATCCGGCTGCAGAAAAACCCGCACGATAAACTGCTGCCATCCATTACCAAGATAGGCAAGGCAGTGAAAAAAGTAGCGTTTTCTGTGGATAAACGTTCAGGTAAAGTCATTTTATTCTCTGATACCTGGGCCAGCCTGAAACGTCTGTTTATCGGCATTACATTATCTGCTCTGATCGGATTTGGAATCGGACTAAATATGGGGTTGCTTCCAGGGTTCCGGGGGGTATCCCTGTCCTTTATCACCTTTGTTTCCAATGTGCCTCCCCTGGCTATTCTTCCCATCCTCTTTATTAGTTTTGGCGTGGGAGAACTTGGAAAGATTATGCTGATTTTTATCGGGACATTTCCTCTGATCACACGGGATATATATCTTTCAGTAAAGAGAATTCCCCGGGAGGCCATTGTAAAGGCACTGACATTGGGTGCATCTCAAAAAGGGGTTGTTTATCGGGTGGTTTTACCCCAGATTCTGCCACGCCTTCTGGAGACTATCCGGTTGTCCCTGGGAGCAGGGTGGTTGTTTTTGATTGCTTCGGAAGCTATTGCATCCCAGAACGGACTGGGATACCGGATCTTTCTTGTCAGACGTTATATGTCCATGGATGTAATAATAATATATGTGGCATGGATTACACTGCTTGCTTTTTGTGCTGATTTTTTACTAAAAAAAGTGATTCAGAAAAAATATCCATGGTATTCATTACAATAGGTTGGTTATGCGGAATATTTTTTATAAAAAACGTAATGAAAAAAAAGAAATGAATTCCACACAGGATTCAGAACAATATCTCCTTTACCTTGAAGATATAACTAAAAAATACAATGATAAAATTGTTCTTGAAGACATTGACTTAGCTGTACGTGCAGGAGAATTCTGTACTGTGGTTGGCCCCTCTGGCTGCGGTAAATCAACACTGCTGAGATTGATACTGGGTCAGGAAAGCCCGACTTCAGGAAAGATTTTAATGGAGAATAAAGATATAATATTACCCTCTCCTGAGAGGGGTATTGTTTATCAAAAATATGCACTGTTCCCCCATTTATCCATACTTAAAAATGTAATGCTTGGTAAAACACTACCTCTAGCCTATTTTGATCAATTAAAACAAAACAAGGCAATTCAACAGGAAGCCATGGACCATCTGGAGAGTGTCCAGCTGGCAGAACATGCAGATAAATACCCCCATGAACTATCCGGTGGTATGCAGCAGCGGGTTGCCATTGCCCAGGCTTTAATCATGAAACCTAAAATTTTAATGATGGATGAACCCTTTGGCGCACTGGATCCTGGAACGCGCGAGGCCATGCAGCTTTTAATTCTTAAACTCTGGGAAGAACATAAGATGACCATCTTTTTTGTTACCCACGATCTGGAAGAAGCTGTATTTTTAGGCACCCGTATTATTGTTATCTCACAATTTTATACCCATGAACTTGCTTCAAAACAATCTGCACCAGTAGGGTCACGTATTGTGTCAGACTACTCCTTAAGCAAAGGTGATCCATCATCCACAAAAATAAAGGAAACAGCAGAGTTTGGCCAACTTATCCAGAAAATAAGATATGAAGGATTTGACCCGGAGTACCGCCAGAATGCTGCAGACTTTAACCTGACACATTCTGATTCGTTTCAAACACATGCTGCAGAATAGAATCTGGTTCAATTGTATTGATCAGGGTTAAACTTTATTTTTCAAGTAGTTTTATTCTTTTATTAATATCCTGGTGGTACTGCGATCATAGTTTTCTGTTTCTGAAAAAAAAGATAAAGCCCCCAAACCGTTTTGCCCCAGAATCTCTAATAGTTTTGGTGTATTCTGTTTATTACGTTTCAGGCCTGCTTTTTTAATTAAAAGCTGCCTGCCCAGGTATCGGGTAGTGCATCTTCAAAAACCGAGTGGATGCCTTCAGGTCTTTCAGCCTGAAATTCTCTGGTGGTTAACGGCAGGTTTACAGGATCAAGGGCAAATCCATGTTGATGATTAAGGTAGCCAGAGGCATATCTGAATGCTCCCTGTATTGCTCCCCTTGCATCAGGTTTTATGGTTAGTATTTCGCCGCAGAACAATTTTTCTCCATGGGGAAGTGTGACCATGACCTTAAGTTTTTTCATTTTCTACCTGCCCGCTTACGGTTTTTTTCTTTTTTAACTTTTCATATCTTTCAAACAGAGATTTGGAAGGTGCAATTAAATTATCCAGTTCATCAAGTTTTTCCAATATTGATAATGCTTTTAACCAATACCCCATTGTAACGGAAGGATCGCCTTTTTCCATCTTATAAAGCGTGGGAATGGAGACCCCGATTCTTACAGCAAACTCCTTTTGGGGATCATTGCATTCAAGCCTTGCTTGTTTAAGTCTTTGTCCCAGCTCTTTAAGTTTTAATATTTCATTATCCGTAAGCATATTTTGTATTATTCATAAGATCTCACTTAATACAAATAATTTTTAAAGTTATCTTGAGTTGATCTGAATTTAATACTCTAACCAATAGATTCTTTTTTTAATAAATAAATATTTATATTGACAAAAAAAGCACTATAAGATATATATATAAAATATGGCAGATGATCTAAACTATGTTGGAAAGAATATTCGTTTTTTCAGAAGATCCCGGAACTGGACTCTTGCAGAGCTTGCGGCCAGAATAAAAATTCAGGAGGGGCCTTTGGGCAGAATAGAGCGGGGAATGAATCTCCCCTCAGCAAATGTATTATTCAGACTTTCAACCGCATTGAATGTTTCAATGGATGCTCTGTTTGCGCCTGAACCATGCCAGGCTCCGGTCAGAATCCAGGGAACCTCAAAAACAAGTGATGCCTGCTTTATCTCGGTAACAAAGGATAATGAACCTGCTGCACCCCCAAAACATCTTTTAAAAGCCTGCCACGATATCATGGCAGCATTCCATGCCCTGGAAGATATCTGCAAAGTTCAGAAACATGCTTTGCTTCCCCTTTCCATCCCATTTACACCAACGTACAAAGGCATGGAAAACCTTGCAGCCAGAGTAAGAAAATATTTAGGCACCAATGATGCCGTAGTATTTGATTATTTTGAACTCTTTGAAAATTTCGGCTTAAGAATAATACTATTTCCCTTTACAAGAAATGCCTCAAAAATCGACTCTCTCTCATTTTATGAACCTGCCTTTCAAAATGCTTTTTTCTTTTTAAATTCAAAATCAAACAATGAAAAAAAGCTCTTTTCCCTTGCAAAGGAGCTTGGGAAAATCCTCATCTCCAACCAGACAAAGTTTGAACAAACCTCTTTGTTCACTGAAAAGAAAACAAACCGTCCCATAAATCCTGACCGTGCAGCCCGCCGTTTTGCAGCAACCCTTTTAATGCCTGAAACCGCAGTCCGGGCTACTGTAAGCCAGCTTGGCATACAGCAAACCGGCTGGTCCTGGGAACTGCTTTTAAGAATAAAACACCGCTTTGGAGTATCAACCCAAAGCTTTTTATACAGACTTGATGAGCTGAAACTTATCACTCAATCATCAAAAGATAAGCTTGAAAAAAAAATAAAAGAGTTTTATGATTCAACAAATTATAAGGAACCTGATTCAACACGCCGCTGTCTCACACCAAACGGCAGGTTCTTTGATCTCCTGCTCACAGCAAAAAACATCAATCCGAAAAACAGGGAGATAGAAGAAATAACAAAATTAACCAAAACACATGCACTGGAAATAAAAT
>CAZQJS010000017.1:0-51034 GCA_964593725.1 uncultured Desulfobacterales bacterium | reverse complement strand
TACCCGCTCCGCAAGGGTTACCTGTCTATGAACAGAGTACAAAAAGGGGATTTTGTACTTGATGTTCATAGACAGGCAACCCTTCCGAAGCTCCGAACTTGGCAGTACATGGTTTTGCAGACAATAACTTATGAATTATTAAAGGGACACGATACTTAATTAAAACAATAGTTAAAAAAAGATCATATCAGGATTTATTTTTATTTTAACTTCTTTGCCCTTGCTCACACCCCGCAAATCTTGTATAAAAAATATAAGCAAATGGTCAAAAACAAAATTTTTAGGAAAAAGATGAACCTTCTCTTTCTTAGAGCCTTAACAGAATATAATTTCCTGACTTGTATTCAAAGAAAACAGCGAGCCTTTTTACCATAACAAACATGTTAAATCCTTTGAACCTGAGGCGTAAACTCTCAATTGATTTATCTGCAAAATTTGATACTTTGCAATATTTTAAAAAATGTTCTATTTTAATTGTCAGCATAGGGGTGTCTCCTTTCTCTTTGGGTAAAAGGTTAAAACAAAATTTTTGTTTTCAAAGTCTCTCTATGCTTTTGCTATAATTTTAATATCTTACATTTTTTTTGCTAACTGTGGGGTTTGAGGCTTAATGTTTTTATAATAACGAAAAAGTAAATTATATGCTATTCGATAGCAAAAAGACACCCTGATCAAATTAATAATGAATCTGCAGGCATGAATCCGGATATATATAAATTTTATAAAAAATTGACATGGAGTGATCTTGTTGACTGGTTTGAGGACAGAATCGTTGACAGAGGACAAAAATATCAGAACCAGGGCAGAGTTTCGGATCTGGCAGTCACTAAGAACGGAGATTTAATGGCATGGGTAGTGGGTACGAAGCGGTATGCAACTATAGTGAAAATCACGGAAGAGAAATTTCTGGATTCCTGGTGTACCTGCCCTTATGCTACAGGCTGCAAGCATGGTGTTGCCGTTATCCTGGAATATCTGGAATGTATAAAACATAATCATGATATTCCCATTTGCAGTGATAATGACGACCGCCTCCATCTATTATCTGCCGATGATCCAGACCCTGATATGGATATTATAGACATCAAAGAAAATATAATTGGTTTTCTCGAAACCCGGTCAAAAGAACAGCTTATTGATGTTATTGTGAATCTGTCCAGGCAATATCCGGAAATTGCCCATGATATGGCGACACAACACTTGATAAGCAAAAAAGATCCCAACGACCTTGAGGAGAGTATCCGAAACGATATCCAGGAGATCTTACAAGAGCCAGGCCGGGACGAGCCATGGCAGGAGTACGAGTTTACACCTAAACTCGACAGCGTCCGGGGCAAACTTGAAGCCTTATTAAATGCCGGATACCCGGACAGGGTATTGATTCTTGCAGAGGAATTGTCCAGGGAAAGCAATGAAATCGTTGAGATGTATGACGATGAAGGAGAAACAGGCATGGAATTGACGGCATGCATGTCTGTTGCTTTTTTAGCATTGAAATCTTTAAAAATAGATACTATTGAAAAAACAATCTGGGTTTTGGACCGGGTTCTTGAAGATGCATATGGTGTTTGCAAACCACTTGAAGCCTATCTTTTTGAGGATCACGATAAAACTATCTGGCACCAAATAGCTGACCTGATCATGGATCGACTCGGAATGAATGGCAAAGAAAGACAAACAAAAGCTGGCGATGCATGGTATCACAGAACCAAGCTTGTTAAATGGGGTGCCTATGCCCTTGAACACGCTGGAAGAACAAAAGAGATTATCCTGTTATTCAGGTATGACGCAAAAAAATCCGGAAATATCAGAAAATTAGTTGCAGAGTTGATACGGTTAGAGCAGTATGATGAAGCTGAAAAAACAATCAGAGATGAAATCCAACGTAAGGAGAATGACAAACCGTGGGAAGCTGTCAGCCTGCATTCAGATCTATTAGAATTATTGATAATGCAGAAAAACTGGCTATCTGCTGCGACTGTTTCAGTAGAGCGTTTTATCCGACAGCCCTCGGAGAAAAGGTTTATTGAATGTCGAAACATGTGTGAGAAAACAGGACATTGGGAAAAAACAAGACAATATTTGATTCTCTACCTTGAAACCGCTGTACTCCCATGGGCACATAAAGACTGGTCATTGCCGCCGTCTGGATTGACTATGCCTGATCCGGATGATAAAACACATTTTCCTCAATTAATGAATTTAATTGATATAGCCATTATTGAAAAACAACCTGCACAGGTTCTCAAATGGTATGATCAACTAACAAGGCAGGGCAGCCGGTTTATAAGAGCCAACCATGATAAAGTTGCCATGGCTGTAAAAGAGTACGATCCTTTAAGGGCAGTCTCTTTATGGAAAAAAATTGCTGAACACCATATTTCATTGGTCAAACCTAAAGCCTATCTTGATGCAGCAAAGGCACTTAAAATGGCAGCCAGGGTAATGGAAGGACAAAATAAGCAGGCAGAGTGGCTGTCTTATCTGAATCAATTGAAAAAAACGCACAAAAGAAAAACCAGGTTGATGGAAGTGATTGACCGCCTTGAAAACAACTCAATCATGGGTAATCATCACCCTTAAGTGGAATATAAGATATAAACTCCTGGCTCGTGTATTGGGAGCCAATCATATTTTTCTTGACATCAGATAAATTCTTATTTTATCTATATTCATTGCCTGGCAGGAAGATTTTCAGGGAAATTTTTTTCTCTTTTCTGCTCCGGCCTGTTAATGCACAGAATTTAATATTAATTAATAAAAAAGGCTGAACATGAAAAAGATCAATCTTAAAACCTGCCTTATCACATGTTTATTTGTGATTTTTGTAATATTTACAATTGCTCCCGGAATATCATCTGCTTCTCAACAGAATCTGGAACAGAAAATAGATACCATGCTCAATGTGCTTGCACCACATTCAGATGCAAAGTGGCAGCGGGAGAATAAAAAAGATTCCATACGCAGAGTACTGACCAGGGACATTGAGATATCAGGCAATCCACTTGTTGATGAATTGCTGAATGATGTTTTAAACAGCAGAACAGAAGGGGAGATTACAAGACCAGTCCAGGATAGTGATATTGAGCAGATCATTGATATCATAAATCCTGATGTGGATACAAGAGAACGTAGGCGGCACAGAAATATAATAATTCAGATATTAAACAGTACTTATAATGGGGAAGAGCCGGTTAACAAGGGCAAAAAAGGCGGAGCAGTCATAAAAGGCGGCAGTACCAGGGCACTTGTTTCTCTTGCCAGAGTAACGGTATCTGATCAGATTGGCAGCAGATTTAAAGGAGCAAATGCCATTGATGGTATTGAAAACACCGAATGGGCTGCCAGGGGTTCCAGGGGGAAATGGCTGCTTTTAAAATGGAAGAACCCTGTTAATATTAAATCCATTGGCCTCCTTGGCAGACGTCAGGACATAAGCGTGCACATAAGGTCAAGTGATATTATTTTCAGTGACGGGACAATTATTGAGTTTGGTGCTTTAGACGCTGCACGGTTTCGAAAGATATCTGTGGATAAAAAATCTATCACCTGGATAAAATATTATATCCGTGAAGGTGTTAATAATGTGGGCTTAAGTGAAATAGAGGTGTCAGGGTCAATTTCATCTGTTCAATCAAAGGGGAAAAAAACCGGGCAGAAACTTTTTGCAGCAAACCTTGCTCAAAAAGCAGCTGTCCAGGTCTCAAGCGCCCTGAATAATAACCATTCCGGGAAAAGGGCAGTTGACCGTAACCCTTTGACTGAATGGGTTGCAAAGGGCGGTGCAGACCAGTGGATTCTTCTTTCATGGAAAAGTGCTGTACAGATTAACCGTGTCAGGCTGAAGGGAAGGACTGGTGATTCTGCCAGCCGGATAGATGAGGCATTTCTTGTTTTCAGCGATGGTGCAGTTGTCTGGATAGATGGCGGCCTGGGCGCAAACAAGACAAAGACACTTAAGACCCGGCATAAAAAGGTTACCTGGCTTAAGCTTTATATCCGCAGGGGACGGCATAAAGCAGGCCTTGCAGAAATTGAGGTCACAGGAAAGAGTATTGGTAAAAGGATAATAGCAGCAAACCTTGCCCAGGGAGCAACAGCACGTGTTTCAGATAGTGCAGGCAGGAAATACAGGGCAGGATTTGTCAAGGATCGCAGCATAGAAACCCAATGGGTTGCCAATGGTGCCAGGGACAGGTGGGTATCCCTGGAGTGGGATGAGCCGGTAACCATTGGAACACTATCACTATCAGCAGGTAATGGTTTGCAGAACGGCCGCATCCTTGACAGTGTCCTTATCCTGAGTGATGGCTCCCTGATCCCGGTTGGTGCAATAAAACCCGGACAGACAAAAACATTGAAAGTTAATAAGCCTGAGATGTGGTGGATCAAGTTTTTTGTGCGCAAAGGGCATGGGAAGATAGGGATTTCTGAGATTGTTGTGAAAGAACGGTAATGGCCTTAAAAGGGATCGCTGCACTTAATTCTGTTTTTTCCATTGGCCTTGGCTTTGTATAAAGCTTTATCAGCGCTTTTGATCAAAAGATCATGGGATTTGCCAATTGTTGGAATGGTCATGGCCAGGCCAAGGCTTATGGTGACCCTGTCTGATGCCGGGGAAAAAGCATGTGTAATATTTAATTCTTCTATATTACGCCTTAAAAATTCAGCAAACTGGGCTGCCTTTTCCAGGGGAGTATTGGGAAGTATGCTGACAAACTCTTCTCCGCCATACCTTGCGATGAAATCACTGGATCTTTTTGCTGTCATGGTAAGGTTTTTAGCAACTTTTTTCAGGCACTCATCTCCCATATCATGGCCGTAATTGTCATTGAAAAGCTTAAAATAATCAATATCAATCATGATCAATGACAATGGATAGGATGCTCTGACAGCTCTTCTCCATTCAATTTTAAGGTATGCATCAAATTTCCTCCGGTTGGGTATGCCGGTTAAACCGTCCAGGGTTGACAGATCTTCCAGGATATCCCGATGTCTTTTCAATTCCAGATGTGTCTTAACCCTTGCCTTAACTATGGGAAGACTGAAAGGCTTTGTAATATAATCCACAGCTCCCAGGTCAAGCCCCCGGGTTTCATCCTTTTCCTGATCCTTGGCAGTGATGAAAATAATTGGAATTTTTTCTGTTCTGTGATTCTTTTTAAGCTGTCTGCACACCTCATATCCGTCAATTCCCGGCATGATAATATCCAGGAGGATAAGATCGGGCGGGTCATTGGCATTGGCGATTTCAATGGCTTTTCGGCCGGAAGTGGCCATTTTTATTTGAAAATCGTCCTTTAAAGCTTCACCCAGCATCCTGATATTGGCTGGCTGATCATCAACAATAAGCACGATTGAACGGGCTGAATAATTAACCATTATCTCTTTCCTGTAAATTGATATTTAAAGTGCGGGCAATTGTGTGGATCATGTCTCCTGCACCGTCAAAATCAAAATCTTTGATTGCTCTGTCAAGGGCATTAACATCCCTTTCCGGTATTCTGTTTTTTATCATTTTTCTAACATGGACAAAAAGATCTATTGCTTCAAGCTCATTAAGCTGAATCTTTTCATGCAGCAGTTTAACCCTGTTTTCCATATCAGCATGAGTTGATTCTGGTTCATCATCTTCTGTCTTTTTACTTTGCTGCCCATCAAAAAGCTTTTGTACTATTTTGAAACTTTCCCTGGTTTCAAGAAAGGCACTTTCAAATTCAGCCAATAATGTTTTGCCGGGCATCCCACTGCTTTTTTTAATGGAAGATTCAAGGGATGCCGCAGATTTATGGAAACTTGTTGCAGACAGGTTACCTGCGGTTCCCTTGATGCTGTGGAGGTAATTCCGGGCTTGTTCAATATTTTTTGCATTGAGAAAATTTTTAATTTTTTCAGTACAGTTCTGGTGCTCCCTGATAAAATTTGAGAAGAGTTCAATATAGAGCTTCTTATTGCCCATGAACCGCATCAGACCTGCTTTGATATCAATACCCGGCAGTTCATCCGGAAGTTCAATGGTTGATCCCTTTTCTGTATAATCAGACTTTTTCTTATTTTTTATCGGTTCTGACAGGTTTATCTTTCCATCTGTTTTTACGTATTTGGCAAGTTTTGAATATAACAGATCAGGATCAATTGGTTTTGAGATATAATCATCCATGCCGGCATCAAGGCATTTTTTTCTGTCCCCTGACATTGCATGGGCTGTCATGGCAACAACCGGGAGCCTTTTCAGGTTCAGGTTGTTTCTGATTTGATATGTTGCATCATAACCATCCATTTCAGGCATCTGGATATCCATTAAAACAACATCAAATTCATCCTTTTCCAGAATTTTTACAGCCATGGCGCCATTGGAAGCAATGGTTACTTGTGCCCCAACCTCTTCAAGGATTTTTGAAGCCACAAGCTGGTTTATATCATTGTCCTCCACCAGCAGAATTTTCAGGCTGCCCAGCATTTTTAAGTCTGTTTTTTCCTCTTTAAAAGGCTCTGTAATATCCACGTCTGTTTTTTTACCAAACACATCCATGATTGTATCAAGAAGTATTGATTGTTTTACAGGTTTCATTAAAAAGGCATTTATGTTTGCCTTTTTTGCTTCAAGCATGGTCTCTTCCCTGCCAAATCCTGTCATCATTATAATGGGAATATCAGACACGGTGTGGTTCTGTCTGATTCGTTTTGCCGTTTCAATGCCGTCAATGCCAGGCATTATCAGGTCAAGCATTATAAGCTCATAGGGCTTTCCCGTTTTATCGGCTTTGATAAGTTCCTGGATGATAGTCTCACCGGAATCCAGAATTTTAACATTAAAGTGAAAGGATGACAGGGTTGCATGCATAATATCCCTTGCAGCCTTATTGTCGTCAACAACAAGTACTTTTAAACCGATGAGGTCAGTATCCAGGTACTTTTTTTTCACAGGCTTCATTTTTTTCTTTTTAAAGGGCAGGTAAAAATCGAATTGCGTGCCTTTCCCAACCGTACTTTTGACATCTATTGCTCCTCCCATAAGTTCAATCAATTGTTTGGAAATGGAAAGGCCAAGACCTGTTCCGCCATATTTCCTTGTTGTTGAACCGTCGGCCTGGACAAAGGAGTCAAAAAGCGTTTCCAGTCTTGCTTCAGGAATACCAATGCCTGTATCTTTAATTGTAAATTTAAGCTTTATACTGCCGCCCCTGGCTTCTAATTTCGAAACAGCAACAATGACTTCCCCTTTGTCTGTAAACTTGACAGCATTTCCCGTAAGATTAATCAGGGCCTGTCTTAAGCGCAGGGGATCACCAACCAGGTTCATGGGTATATCATCGGCCATTGATATGATAAGTTCTATATTTTTCTGGGCTGTTTTATTGGAAAACATGTCAGACAGGCTGTCCAGAACATCATCCAGTTTAAAATTAATCTTTTCAATATCCATCTTTCCTGCATCGATTTTTGAAAAATCAAGTATGTCATTTATGATTCCAAGGAGTGATGTGCTGGACGATTTTATTTTGTTTAAATAATCCCTTTGTATCAAGGTAAGGTCAGTTTTTAAAATAAGCTCGGTAAGCCCCATGATGGCATTCATGGGAGTTCGTATCTCATGACTCATGTTTGCTAAAAATTCACTTTTTGATTCAGCACTTGCCTCGGCAGCCTCCTTTGCAATGCGCAGCTCTTCCTGTGAGCGCTTTCTGTCAATGGCCAGGGCGATCTGGTCTGAGATGGATATGAGTATTTCAACATCTTTTTTTGTATACAGTTCAGGATTGGAATAGCTCTGGACCACAATCACTCCGCTCACCTTTTTTTTGATTTTTAATGGAATACCAAGCCATTGTTCAGGGATTGCTTCGGTTATGACAAATCCTTTCTTGTCAGCCCATTCAAGGATCTGGCCTTTGTTTATGAACAGGGGTTCTTTAAGATTTATCACTTCAGATGCCAGGATACCTGCCTTGCTTACATTGTATACATCACTGTAATCATTATTGTTTTCATCCTTATAATATGAATAGGATATGGTATCTTTTTCAACATTGTATATACCGATCATGAAATTTGTAACATCAACTATTTTCCCAAGGGTTTTATGGATAGAGATGTAAAGTTCGTCCAGGTTTTCAGTGGTGTTCACTGCATTTGAGATGGAAAACAGAGCCTTATTGATTGTCTTGCTTTCAGTTTCGGCATCCTGTGCCCTCTTACGCTCAATGGCCAGAGCCACCTGGTCTGAGACAGAGTTGAATATTTCAAGGTCATGTTGGTCATAGAGGTTTTTGGATGCGTAACTCTGGGCAACCATGGCACCAATAACCTGACCCTTTATTTTTAACGGGCTGCCCATCCATACAGAAGGAGGTGTTCCGACAAAGGGCTTATTGATTTTTTCCATGTGGGCAATTAAATAATCTCTGTTAAAAAGATGGGGCCTGCCCGATTGAATAACCCAGGCTGTTGTGGAAGGGCTTAAAGGATCCATGACATTTTCAATTATTCTTATTGAGTCAAGCGGGTCTTTTTCGTCAATAAAATAGGGGAAAGAGAGGACATCTTTTTCTTTATTATAAAGTGCAATATAAAAATTGGAAAGATCCATGATTTTATTCAGGGAGTTGTGAATTGATTCATAGAGATCACCCAGGCTCAGGGATGTATTGGCAGCATTGGATATTGCGAAAAGTGCTTTGTTAATAGCCTCGCTTTTATTTCTTGCATCTTCTGCAAGTTTCCTGTTAATGGCCAGGGCCACCTGGTCTGAAACAGCGATGAGCAGATCCATATCATTCTGATCATAGATGGTTGCACTGTCATAGCTTTGGATGACAATTGCACCTATAACCTCGGTTTTTGTTTTTAAAGGGACTCCAAGCCAGAGTTCAGCGGGTGTTCCGGTCACCTCCATATTCATCCTGGCAGCTCTGGATATTATCTCCTGTTTTGTAAAAAAAAGTGCTTTCTCCTTTTGTATAACTTCATTGGTAAGGGAGCTTGATTTTTTTGCCTGCCTGATCTCCTGGAGGGTGCCATCCCGCAGATCCATGTTATAGGGGAATGAGATTGTATCGTTTTTTCTATCGTAGAGAGCAATGTAAAAGTTTACTGCATCCACGATGTTTTCAAGGGACTTGTGAATTGATTCAAATAATTCATCAAGATTGTCTGTTGTATTCACTGCATTGGCAATTTTAAAGAGCACCTGGGTAAGTTTTTCACTGTTTGTCCATTGCTGCCGCGGCAGATTTTTTCGCCTTTTATGGCTCTTAAGGAATTTCACTGTCCATCAACTCCAATAATGTTTTAAGCGATAAATTGCAAAACCTGTTTTGTAGATTATAGTTTAATGACGATTTTTTTGTATTTTTTCTAATAATATCACTTTTATTTTTTTTTGTATACTTGATTTTGTCACCGGCCGGTGATAACAATAAGATTGTTATGAATACTAATGAAAACAAACCCGTTGTGATCAGGAATAAAAGTATTACCCGGAAACGCCTCATTGATGCTGTGGGTACTCTCCTTGCCAAAAAAGGATTCAAGGCCCTGGGAATAAATGCCCTTGCAAGGCAGGCAGGCGTGGATAAGGTTTTGATATACAGGTATTTTGGCGGTCTTCCCGGGCTGATTGCTGCCTATGGAAAAGAGGGTAATTTCTGGCCCACTGCCAGGGAGCTTGCAGGGGGTGATCCCATGGCCTTTACCCGGCTGCCTCTCCAGGAAAAATTATCAATGGCTGCCAGGAATTTTATTAAAGCGTTAAAATCAAGGCCGGTAACCCTTGAGATCATGATCTGGGAAATGAGCGAAAGAAATGAGCTGACAGTCCAGCTTGAAGATGTCCGGGAGAAAAGTATCAGGGAATTTTTTAATATGTTCATGCCTGCAAATATGGCCGGGCAAGAGCTGCAGGCTATTGCAGCACTGTTTGGCAGTGCCATAAGTTATCTTGTATTAAGATCCAGGAATATTGATATTTATGCAGGGATTGAACTTGGTAAAGAATCTGGCTGGGAACGTCTGGAAAATGCCATGGACATGATTATCCGGAGTGTTATATCCATGGACAGATAGTTTTTTTTAATTTGTTAAGTCACTTTATGGTGACATTATCAGGAGGAACTCAATAAAATGAGACGCAGAGTATTTATTAAAAAGAGTATGGCAGCAGCAGGTTCCATACTGGGGGGGAGCTTTTTGTTTTCTGCATGCAAAGAAAACTTAAGATACAGATTAATGGCTGCACAAATAAAATCCCCGGGGGGGTTTAGAAATGATATGGGGCTGGATGAAAAAATATATAAAATTCTATACTATGCATCCCTTGCCCCCAGCGGCCATAACAGTCAGCCGTGGCTTGTAAGGCAGGTCAGCAGGAATCAATTTATTATTGAACTTGATAAGAGCCGCAGGCTTCTGGCTGTTGACCCTGACATGCATGAAAGTATTCTATCCCTTGGGGCTTTTATGGAAAATATCAATATTGCAGCAGGACAGGAAGGGCTCAGCACCCATGTAAATATCATTGCAGAAAACACCAGGAGCAGGGAGGTGGCTGAGATAATATTTAAAAAAGACAGGCCCGTGGATTATCCTTTACACAGACTTGCCATGCGCAGGACTGTTAAGGGCGGTATGCTGCCCCGGGAACTTTCCATGGAGGATGTAAAGGCCTTTGAGCAGAAAAGCGGCCCAGGCCTTTACTATTTCCCGCGTAAAAGCCGCCATGCACGCTTTATGGAGGAACAGGCCATTGAAAATTTTACGATTCAGACAAGGAATGATAATGCCCAGGAGGAATTGTCCCGATGGATAAGGTTTAAGGATAAAGACGTGGAAAAGTTCAGGGACGGCTTGTCAGTTAAAAGCATGGAGATAAACGGTATTGCAGGTTGGTATGTAAAAAACTTCATGGATAAAAGGGATGTTACCGGCAAAAGGTTCAGGCAGAAGGGAATTGAAAAAACCATTAAACAGGTGCGCCAGGGAGGAGGGTGGCTGGTGATCACAGGCAATGGTAACCTGCCTGCCGATTTGCTGGATTCAGGTCAGCGTTTCCAGCGTATGGCATTAATTGCAAGGGAGAGAAATATTGCAATCCATCCCATGACCCAGACCCTTGAAGAGGAAAACGGGCAGAAAAATATCAGGAAGAATCATGATTCCGGAATGGTTCCCCATTTTATGCTCCGTGTGGGCTATGTTGATAAATATCCTGACCCTGTAACCTTAAGACGTCCTGTTGAATGGTTTGTCAGGTGATGATCTCCATGGCAATATAGTATATCAGGGGGATTGAAACTCCGGGCAGCATATTGCCAACACGGATTTTATGCCTGCCAAGCATGTTTATGCCGATTGCAACTATTAATAATCCTCCAACCGATGACATCTGGGCTATGACTTCAGGCACCAGAAAAGGTTTGATATATACGGCTGCAAGTGTTATGGAACCCTGGTATAAAAAGACTGAAACCGAGGAGAACAGAACCCCTGCACCCATGGTGGAAGAAAAGATCATGGCTGTGATGCCGTCAATGGTCGATTTTGCAAAAAGGGTTGTATGATCACCTGTGAGTCCGCTTTCCAGGGAACCTACAATGGCCATGGCTCCAATGCAGAAAAGCAGGGAAGTTGCAACAAAGCCTGATGCAAAGTTTGAACCTGGCTTTGAAAATTTCTTTTCAAGGAGTTCCCCCATGCTTTTTAGCCGGGATTCGATCCTGCAAAGTTCTCCAATAAGGCTTCCCAGGGCAAGGGATATAATGATCAGGATAAAATTATCACATCTGAACGCCCCTTTAAGGCCTACAAGTATAACTCCAAGACTTATGGCCTGCATGATTGTTTTGTTATATTTTTCAGATATCCTGCCCTTAAAAATTAATCCTGCAAGACCGCCTGCAAGAATGGCCGCAACATTTACAAAGGTGCCCAGCACAAGTTTCCCCCCGTAATTTTTAAATCAAAATTCTGACTTTACTTTATTCTATGTTATTTTAACAGGTTTTTGTTTCTCTTTTCCATGTGTGTGTAAAATTACCGGGATTCTGCCTGCAAAAAGGGAATTTGCTGTTTTGACAAGCAGCAGGAATATCAGAAGTGGGAGTATAAGCACCTGGATGATGAATATCCCAACATAGAGCGTTGTAAGCAGGATAAGGTTGGAAATAATATTGTTCAGGTTTTTCTTTATGCATGCCAGGGCATCCTTCAATGCAATGGACTTATCAATAACCAGGGAGGCACTGTTTTTAATTGTTCCAAGAAGACCGTCAATTTCCGGCAGGGAAAATGTCTTCATTCTGTCAAGATCAACCGTGGCAAGGGAGAGTTCCTGTTTGGCATGGGTTATTTTTGCCTCGAAAAAATGGGCATACAAATAATCATTTAAAATGGATGATATGGGAAGGCAAAACCTTAAAATCATTACAATAAAGATGATTTTTATTGTAACTCTCTGAAAGGATTTTATCCTTTGATTATTAAACCATATTAATATGGAAAGAATAACAAGGAAAACTGCAATAATAACAGGAGCAATTTCCATGCTTATTTCATGGACAAGTTTCTGTGCACCCAGGGCAACAATGGCAGTTACAAGCACATCAGACAGACGTTCCGTCATATCATCCAGGGGGTCCAGAATCTGTCCCAGGGCAAGGGAAACTCCCACGCCGGCAGGTTCAAGGGAGAGATTTGAATTCTGAATTATGGAGACAGAGCCGTTGATCAGCCTGCATGTTGCATAGGCAATGCCAGCTTTGCTTATTGACTCTGTAAAATATGTATCAGCTTTTTTATCAAGCATGGGTATTTCAAAACTTGGGGAAAAAAAGAGTGTAGCCCCAAGCATGATACCAAGCATGGACCAGTATATTTTTCTTATTACAGGTTTTGTCATTATCAATTTTCCCATGTTTTATTAATTATTATCTTATCTGGTCTGCATAGGGAAACAGTGCAGGGCTTCCTCCTGTATGCCAGAACAGAACAGAATCACCTGAAGTGAATTCACCTTTTTTAATCATATCCATCATTCCCCCGAGTGCTCTGCCAGTATAAACAGGGTCAACAAATATTCCTTCTGTTTCAGCAAGAAGCCTTATTGCCTTTTTTTCAAGGTCTCCGACAATTCCATAGCCCTGGCCAAGATAGCTGTTTTTAATAACGATATCCCCTTGCCTGTATTTTAAGTTAAGGTTGAGGAACTCACATGTTGAATTTACAAGGTTGAGGATATATCTGTTTAACGGGATGCCGCCTGTTTCATCTTTATCTATTCCAATGCCCACTAATCTGAACCGGTCTTCTGCAAACATTGTGTTGCCAATCATCATGCCGGAATGGGTTCCGCCTGAGCTTGTGGGAAATACAATATGTGTTATTATGGTATTTGATTCATCGAGCTGGGATTTAAGCTCTTCCATGGCATTAATGAATCCCAGAGCACCTGTTTCATTGGAACCGCCATAGGGTATGACATATGGTTTTTTCCCCCGGGAGATTAAATCATTGACCATATCAGGTATTGTTTCCCCCTTTCTAAAGGAGCCTGTCCAGTGTATTTCTGCTCCCAGAAGATCGTCTAAAAGCAGGTTGCCATCCAGGGTGCCAGGGGCTTTTCCACCCAGGGCAAGGTGGCAGCCAAGGCCGCAGGCAGAAGCAGCCGCAGCTGTCTGACGGCAATGGTTGGACTGGGCAGCTCCCGCTGTTATCAAAGTGTCGCACCCTTGTTTCAGTGCATCTGCAGCAAGGTATTCAAGCTTGCGGGTTTTATTGCCGCCAAAGGCAAGCCCTGTCAGATCATCCCGTTTTATAAAAATTCTAGGCCCTTTAAGAAGGCCTGCAAATCTGGTAAGTTCTGTAACAGGGGTTGGGAAGAAACCAAGTGTCTGTTTTGGTATCTGTTTAAATCTCTTTTTCATATCCGGACCTCTCTTGTTTGCCCATGAATTTTTTCCCGGCCTCCGGGTATTTATTTATAGCCTTTTCTTTCAATAAAAAAAAGTTTATTCTATAAATCAATTTTAATTTTACTTTTAAATTAAACAGAAAGGAGGTCTTTATGAAGGGAGCCTTTTTAATCATAATGCTCATAGCCCTTCTCATTGTTGGAGGGCTTGTTATGAAAAATATGAATTCAGAAGTTGATGGAGTAAAAAAAATGGAGACTATCCAGAGGGCAAAAGATACTGTAAAAGAGGTGAATAAAACAACCAGTGCCCTGCAGAAGAAGCTTGACAATGCAGCCGGGACTACAAAGGATTAAGCTTATAATCCTCTATATATTTTTTTACTGTCCTCCTGTCAAGTCCGGCTGTTTTTGCAACCTTTTCATAGGTGCCAAGCTCTTTGTGGAGCATGGCGCAATAGCCTGATACCAGAGATGGGATGTCAAGTGTTCTCCTTTGTATTCCTGTAACGAGTTTTTCTGAAATACCAACAGGAGGTCTGGTTTTTAATGCTTCTCCCTGGTAACTGCGCCTTAAAAGAACACTTCTTACACATTGTTCAAGTTCCCGGACATTGCCGGGCCATTGGTAATCCCTGCCCAGGTATTTATCAATTACTCTTTTTACTCTGTTAATGAGATGCTCTGATTTACGGCCTGTCATGCGCTCCACAGTAAACTCAAGCAGGGTGTCAAGTTCCAGGGCATCTTCTTCTATTCTCTTTCTCAATGGGGGTATCTCAATAAT
Source organism: uncultured Desulfobacterales bacterium (assembly GCA_964593725.1). Classification (GTDB taxonomy): domain Bacteria; phylum Desulfobacterota; class Desulfobacteria; order Desulfobacterales; family Desulfobacteraceae; genus JAIOSM01. The sequence goes on along the minus strand of CAZQJS010000017.1, from coordinate 36,341 downwards.
ATCCGAGCAGAGGCGGTAATAAAAATCATCCCTGAATACATTGCCCTTTAAGATATCTTCAACCGATTTATTGGTGGCTGCAATTACCCTGCCTTTAAACCGGCACTGGGAATGGCTGCCCACCGGAGTAAAGCTCCTTTCCTGGAGTACCTGTAAGAGTTTAATCTGAACATGGTTGGGGATCTCCCCTATCTCATCCAGAAATATCGAACCATGGGGGCTGCATCTGTCAAAGACTCCCTGGTAGTTGTCCACAGCGCCTGTAAATGCGCCTTTCTTATGGCCGAAAAGTTCCGATTCCAGAAGGCTTTCAGGAAACTGCGAGAGGTTCAGAGAGTTAAAAGCATGCATGAAGCTCTCTTCAAAGCATTGCTTTTTGGAATCATAGGGGATAAATCCGCTTTTGCCTATGGCCATGGCAGCCGTGCCTTTACCCGTGCCTGTCTCACCAAGAAGCAGGGTTGAAAAGTCCTCCATCCTGTTCCAGAGATAGTTTTCATAAAGGCTTATGTCATCTGTGAAGATATTATTCCAGAGATGGTTTTTAAATTTTATCATGCTCACGGTTGAACCGATAAGGGATTTGGAAATAAAATAAAAGGCCCTTCTCATCTGAAAGGAAAGACTGAAATAATGGATGGCACGTTTTTCAGAAAAACCCCTTTTTATCAACATTGAAATTGTTGCATCCCCAAAGGGAACCTTTACAGGTGAGTCTCCAGCTTTAATCTGGTCAAGGATCAATTGATCAAAATCATCCCGGAATTTATGGAAAATATCAAACAGGAATACAATGCTCATTATTGCCTTGTCACGCCCGGAAAAAGAGTTTATGTGGGCAGTGCCTTCTCTTTTAAGCTGCTTTATCCTGTGGTCGATCTCCTGGATACATCTGTCAATGCTCTCCCTCCTGCTGACCGAGGGAAACAGACCTGCAATTTTCAGGTCAAGCCTTTTTCTTAAGGTGCTGAAAGGGTTGGCAAAGGCTGCATGGTACACGGTTTTAAAGAACCTTCTCTCTTCAGGGTTGAGTCTCTTTGTTTTCAATATAATATTTCCTCAATGTTCATTTTTTGCATATCAATGTTCATTATTTGTATATTATTCTTTTAATATCATATGCAGCTTTGGAATACAAACTAAAAAACCATTGTAAATATAAGATCTTATATCATTCTGCAACTTTGGCACAGATATTGATTATCAATGGGGCAATTGAAGGAAACTGTTTGGAACCGGCGGGTTGGTGTTTAATATGATTTATGGTTTGACAATATTTTTTGATAATATATATGGAGTTTCAAAATGATAACAAGAGTGATTAATTCAAGATTGCCTTTAATGGTTTTAAATCCGGTAAAAGTTTTTGATCTTAACTATTTCAGGGCAATTCATGATTCCGGCGGGCTTGGTATTTTTGATACGGAATTTTTAGACAATGATTTGATTCTGGGGAGGATTGAAGAGCTTGCAAGGGAAGATATACTCTTTGGCATAAGGTTATCATCCCAGGATCATGATCTGGTGAATAAGATTAAAAAACTTTGCCCTGGCAATCTTGACCTCATTGTTGCACCCCTGGACAGGGATGATACTCCGGCTGATTTTTCAGATTTTGCCGATACAAAGATTGCCCTGGAAGTAAGGGATATTGATATCCTTGAAAAGATAGACAGGATTAAGCCCCATGCACTGATCTTAAAGGGGAATGAAGCTTCAGGCAGGGTTTCCAGGTACTCTTCTTTTATTCTCATGCAATGGTATCTTAAAAACTGTGATATTCCTGTATTTATCCAGGGCGGTGTGGGAATGTATACAGCCTGCGGTATGTTTGCAGCAGGAGTTTCCGGTGTTGTGCTGGACAGCCAGGTATGGCTTTCCAGAGAAGCTCCTGTCTCAGATAATTTGAAAACCCTTATTGCATCCCTGGATGAAAACGATTCCACCCAGATTAAAACAGATAACAATAATATATACCGGGTTTTTGCAAAGCTTGGCACAAAGGTTGTAAAGGATTTAAAGCAGGAGGCTGTGGAGTTAGCCTATGCACCTGACCATGGCAGAAAGCTCTTTGAAAGAATTAAAGCAGAAACAACTGCCCTTAATGACAATGATATTCAATTTATTCAATCACTGTTCTACCTTGGCCAGGATGGTATTTTTGCAAAGTATTTTGCAAAGGATACAACCACTTTAAAGGAGATGATCTCAAATTTTTTCAAGGGTATTGGTGGAAAACTTGCTCATGTTGATCAATATGATCCTCTGATTGTTGATTCTGACCTTGCAAAGATACATGGGACAAAATACCCCATTATCCAGGGGCCCATGGCCAATATAAGCGACAATTCCAGGTTTGCAGAAAAGGTTTTTAATGCCGGGGCATTGCCGTTCTTTGCCGTGGGCAGCCTTCCCCATGACCTTGCAGATACCATGTTGAAAGATGGTGCTCAAAACCTTGACAGGTTTGGTGCAGGCCTTGTGGGGATTGAAGCATTTAACCCTGCTGTGAACGATCATATAAAAATGGTTAAAGATTACAAAATCCCCTTTGCCCTTTTTGCAGGCGGGATTCCTTCCCAGGTTATAGACCTTGAAAAGGCAGGTACAAAAACATATCTTCATGCTCCTTCTGTATCCATGTTGAAAAACGGGATTAAAAGCGGCTGTAAAAGATTCATATTTGAGGGCGGGGAGGCCGGCGGTCATGTGGGAGCACTGTCAAGCCTTGTACTTTGGGAAGCTGCAGTGACTCATATTATTGAAGAACAATATGAACTTAAAGACCTTTTTTTAATTTTCGCGGGTGGAATATCAACCTGTTTTGCAGGTTTTTTTATTTCCGGTCTTGCATCATTCCTTGTGGAAAGAGGAGCTAAAATAGGTGTTCAGGTGGGTACGGCCTACCTTTTTACAAAGGAGATCATTGAGACTGAGAGCCTTAAGAGCCAGTATCAGAAGATCATATCTGAAACCAACGAAACAGTGGTTGTGGGGGAAACTGTGGGACTGTTATCAAGAACAGCACCAACAGGTTTTGCAAAGATGATGCTGAAGCTGGAACAGGACATGATACGGGAAAAGGAGAGCCTTGAGAACAGAAAGCGTGCCTTTGAAAAACAGAATATTGGCTCTCTTTTAATTGGTGCCAAGGGATTTCTGCCTGATTTCAACAACCCTGGTGAAGAGAACTATACATATTACGATGACAGAGAACACAGGGAAAAGGGCAATTTTCTTGTGGGAGACAGCCTTGCATTTTTCAATGATCAGCTGACCATTCCTGATATACATAAAAAATATATGGAAAACAAATCTTTTCTTTTTCAGAATTTGAACAGGCTTGAAGTCATAAGTTCAAAAAAGAACAGGATTAATGATGAAATAGCGGTGATAGGAATGGCATGCACTCTGCCCGGTGCAGATTCTCCTGAAAAACTGTGGGAGAATATTATTAATAAAAAATACTCCATTTCCAGGATTCCAGATTCACGGGTTAACAGGGAATTCTATTATGATCCTGACAAGGGTGCTGAAGATAAAACCTATACCATTCTTGCAGGGGGTATTAATGATTATAAGTTTGACAGTGACAGGTTCGGATATGAAGGAGATAAGGCGGCAAAGATTTCAAAAAGCCAGCAGATGGTGCTTGAAACAGCCTATAAAGCAGTTGAAAATGCAGGGTATCTTGGTGATAATGACCAGCTGATATGTGATGACCCTGCAAGGACTGCAGTCATAATTGCAACATGCCTTGGCAATGAACTTGGCAATGACCTTTTATTGAAATATTATTATCCCCAGATCCTGTACTGGATTGAGCAGAGCGATGGGTATAAGACACTGAACAGGGAACAGAAGGACGAGTTGCAGAAATGCCTGCTGGAAGGTCTTGAGGGGGAAAATCCAGGGTATGACCCTGTCCACGGAATTTTATTGAATATTGAAGCGTCCAGGATTGCAAAGCATCTTGGGATCAGAGGACTTAACTATGTGATTGATGCAGCATGTGCATCATCTTTTGCTGCCATTGATGCAGCTGCCGGAGAACTGCTGTCCGGCGAGTATGACCAGGTGATTGTGGGAGGAGTAAACACCCATCTTGCTCCGGAGAGTTTCATAGGCTTTTCAAAGATGGGAACACTTTCTGCCAAAGGGTCATTTCCCTTTGATAAAAGAGCTGATGGATTTATCCTGGGTGAGGGATGTGTGATTTTCCTTTTAAAGAGAATGAAGGATGCGGTCCGGGATAATGATAATATTATCGGAGTGATAAACTCCATAGGTTCGAGTTCCGATGGAAAGGGTAAGGCCATTGCAGCACCCAATCCTCTTGGACAGAAGCTCTGTATTGACCGATGTTACGAAAAAACAGTTCAGGATATTAAGCCTGAAGATATAGGTTTTATTGAAGCCCATGGCACTTCAACAATTGTTGGCGATGAGGTTGAAATTGCAACATTAAAGGAGAAATATGCAGGTTCAAAAGCAGGAATAAGTTCTATTAAGTCCCAGATAGGGCATCTTCTGGGTGGGTCGGGAGCTGCTGGCTTCTTAAAGGCTCTCCTTGCCATTAATCATGGAATCCTGCCGCCCAATTGCAGATTTGAAAATCCTTCGGATAATTGTGATTTGAGCGATTCTTCCCTGTTTATAGTTAAAGATCCTGAAAAGTGGGAAAGCAATGGAAAGGTAAAGCGGGCAAGTGTCAGTTCCTATGGATTTGGCGGAATTAACTATCATGCACTGATCCAGGAGTACAGGCAGGATTACCAGCTGATAAAACGGGATATTTTTTCCGATACTGAGTATGATTTTAATGATGACAGAGTTGTAGTTGCCGGTCTTGGTATACTTCTTGGCGATGCATCCAATAAAGATGAGTTCTGGGATCAGCTTCAATCGGGAAAGACTGCATTGAGTCCAATTCCTGACAGAATATTTGACAATAAAGCATATTCAAAGGAGGATAAAAGTTCATTTTACTGGCTGCCGGAAGTAAAAGCCGGTATTGCAAGGGATTTTAAGTTTGACAATATTAAATATAAAATGCCCCCCACTGTGGTCAGATCTGTGGAGCGCGGTCAGCTATTCGGCCTGACAGCTGCCAGTGAAGCTGTAAACTCGTCCGGACTTCAGCAATACCTTGACAAGGGAAACAGGGCAGGAGTGATACTTGGCACCATAGCAGGGGAACGGCAGAGTAAAAATATTTTAAGGGTGAGAAGGTTTTTTGTTGCACAACTGCTCAAGAGTATTTCATCCATACCTGAAGATACCCGGGAAAGCCTTGCAAAGCACATTATATCAGTGATTGAGGATAAAATTCCTGAAAATAACGGTGATACAATTCCAGGACTTCTTTCCAATATCATATCAGGCAGGATTGCCAACTATTTTGGATTTAACGGAGCAAATTATGTTGTGGATGCTTCCTGTGCATCTGCCAGTGTTGCCATGCGGAATGCTGCCAGGGATATTCTTTTTAAAGATCTTGATTTTGTCCTTACAGGCGGTGTTGATACAAATCTCTATCCTGCAGCTTTGATGGCTTTTAAACGCATGGGCCTGCTTTCAGAAGGGGAGTGTCACTATTTTGATTCCAGGGCAGACGGATATATTATGGGTGAAGGTGCAGCCCTCCATGTGCTTACAACCTATAAGAAGGCCAGGCAGGCAGGCATGGAAATCCTTGGAGAGTTGAGTGCATTTTCTGTTAAATCAAGTGTGCCTGACCACCTTCTTTCACCTTCAGGGCCGGTTTTTGTTTCAACAATCAATGAGTGTTATAAAAAGAGCGGTATCAGAAAACAGGATATAAACCATCTTGATCTGTTTGCCTTTTCCAATATATTTGGAGATATGGTGGAAAAACAGGTTGCAGAGGAGTGCTTTGATCATGGGTTGTATTGCGGTAATGTAAAACCCCAGTTCGGGTATTTCAGGGCTGCAAACCCGGCATGCGCCCTTGCAAAACTGATGCTCATGGTAAAACATGGTAAAATTCTGCCTGATTTTAATTATTCCAGCGAGCACACCACATTAAATGACAGCAAAGTTTTAAAACGGGCAGAGAAAATCATAACCCTTGAACAGAACAAGCCCGTACGATTTGCATCCAATGTAAATGGAATCGGAGGAAATCATATGCATATTATTGCATCGGCAGTGCCAAGGAGCCTTGGTACTAAAAGGGTGAAAATACCTGCAACCCAGGTTGAAAAGGTGAGGATGAGGGATTTTTCCTATTCTGCCGATGAAAAAGGGCAGAAACTCAGAATGGTGGCCCTTCTTTCCGGTCAGGGCGCCCAGCGCAGCGGCATGATGAAGGAGCTTTATGAAAAAGATGACAGGATTAATAGCCTCATGGATAAGGGTGAGGAAATATTCAAGGCAAAAAGAGGTTACTCCCTTCTTGATATGATGTTCAGTGACAACCCTGATCTGAACCTTACTGAAAATACCCAGCCTGCTGTTTTTCTTTCATCTGCAGCAATTTTTGACAGGCTCCATGCAGAAGGGTTTTCCCCTGACTACTTCATAGGTCACAGCGTTGGTGAGTATACAGCCCTTTACTGCAACGGTATGATAGATTTTGATGATGCCATGAATCTTATCATAAAGCGGGCAGACCTCATGAAAGAGGCAGGTGATGAAATCCCGGGCAGGATAATGGTTGTTTTTAAAAATGAAAAAGAGTCAGAGACCCTGATAAGGGAATCATTTATATCAAATATATATGTTACAAATAAAAACAGTGAGAAACAGACTGCCATATCAGGCGGCCGGGATGAAATAACAAAATTCTGTGAATATTTACAAAACAGACAGGTTGCCTTTACCAGGCTTAATCTTTCAGGGGCATTTCATACACCTCTTCTTGAAAAGGCTTCTGTGAAACTGCGTGATTACCTTGATACTATAAGGCTTAAGGAGACACGGTATGGTAAAATAATCTCCAACACCCTTGGAACACCATACTCTGAAAGAAGGCATGAAGTAAAGGATCTCCTTGCACGGCAGATCATATCTCCTGTGGAGTTTATAAAATCCGTTGAATATGTTTATGCAAGCGGCAGGACCCATTTCATTGAAATAGGGCCTTCAAGGCTGCTTGTGAATCTTTTAAAAAATATTAATATTGCAGACTATAATACAGCAGTCACTGTTGATGTGAAAAAAGGAGAATTCAGCTCTTTTACAGATTGTATGGGATATTTACGATCCTGTAATGCTATTTTTGTAAAACCTGCTGTTCTGCCTGAACCAGGCAGGAGATTTAAAGAAATTGAACCAGAGGAAAATAAATCTATGGAAGGAAGCAAAATCATGGCCAGGGCATTTGATTCAAACAGGTCGTTTTTGCCTGATGATGACTTTGAGGCATTTAAAAGTAAAAATCAGCAGTATATTGACAATCTGTTATTCAAAGAGTACCAGCGCCAGAAGCAGGAAGCTTCAGCAAATTTACTTGATAAGTTTAATTTTAACACAGAAGCAATTATGATTTCAGGAGTATCCCTTGGTCTTCCCGGAAAGGCAAGAAAGGTGTTTGCAAAGGATAATTTTGATGCAATCCTTGAAGGGGAAAACTTTATTGAACCCATTGGAAGTGAAGACCAGGAGCGAATCATAGATAAGAACATTACAAAATTATATAAACAGCCCGATGGCAGTGCAAAATTTGTGAAAATTACAAAGGCTGAAGATGTTATCCACCTTGCAGGCCAGCTGGGATATTTTGATCTGACAGATGAGTACGGTATAAAAGAGCAGTATGACATAAGCATGAGCCTTGGGATTGCCGCTGGTATTGAAGCTTTGAAAGATGCAGGTATACCCCTTGTTATGCAGTATAAACTTTCGAAAAATGGCAAAAGTGTTATACCAGATGGTTTTGCCCTGCCAGAGGAGATGCAGGAGGATACAGGTGTTATTTTAACCTCACTTTTTCCCAATGGCGAGACATTAATAGGAGAGCTTGAAAATTATTTTTATGAAAAGTTCTTTTTAAAACCCTATGAAGAGTTTGAAAACATTTATTACTATTTAATGGAACAGGTTCAGGATGTTAATATCAAAGAGGAGTTGACTGAATGGTTTTTTAAGGCAAAGACAAGAAAGAAAAAAGATTTCAATGAGTTTAAATTCAATAGAAATTTCCTTGCAAACTGCTGCCCCCTGGGATCTGCCCACCTGGCCCAGATAATTAAGGCAAAAGGGCCTAATACCCTTGTATCCAGCGCATGTGCGTCCACAACCCTTGCAATCGGGATTGCTGAAGACTGGATCAGGGTTGGAAGATGTAAGAGGGTCATTGTTGTTGGCGGAGAAAATGCCACATCCCAGAGGCAGAATCAATGGATTGGTTCAGGGTTTTTATCCCTGGGTGCTGCCACAATAAAGAAAAGAGTTTCAGAAGCTGCAAAACCATTTGACGAGGACAGAAACGGCACCATCATCGGCAGCGGAGCTGTGGGCCTGATTATTGAGGACAGGTCAAGTGTTTTGAGAAGAGGCATGAATGGCCAGGCAGAGATACTTGGTACCCACATAGCAAATTCCGGGTATCATACTTATAATATTGATGTTCCTCACATGACAGCAGAAATGACCCGGTTTATTTCCAAGGTTGAAAAGCAGCACAATTTGAAAAAGAGTGATTATGCGGGAAAATTATTATTCATGTCCCATGAGACCTATACCCCTGCAAGGGGCGGAAGTGCAGATGCTGAAGTTAAGGCACTGGAATCCACTTTCAGTAAGTACCTTAATGATATATGCATATCAAATACCAAAGGATTCACAGGCCATACCCTGGGAGCGGCCATTGAAGATGTGGTTTTGATTAAGGCGCTTCAGAAAAGAAAAGCACCGCCCATTGCAAATCTTAAAAAAATACCCAAACACTTCAGCAGACTTAATTTTTCAAGCAGGGAAAAGATCGATTCTGAATACGGACTCCACCTTGCAGCAGGTTTTGGTTCCCATTTTGCATTTTTATTTGTTAAAAGGATTGAGGAGAATTCCTTTGAAAACAACCCAGGATACCGTTCATGGCTTAAGAGAATTACAAAATCTGAAAATCCTGAGTTAAAATTGATTGATAATATGCTCTGTGTTGTATCAGATGGCAGGGGCGCCATGGATGCACTGGAACCTCCATCCAGGAATACTGAAACAGACGTTCCTGAGCCTGTAAAAGCACCTGTTGTTCCGGAAATACCCGTTGCCCAACCAGGTATGAAAGCAAATTCTGTTGATTTGTCTGAGCAGATCAAAAGGATAATTGCCGAGCAGACAGGGTATACAACAGATATGCTTGAGGATGACCTCGACCTTGAAGCAGACCTTGGTATTGACACGGTAAAGCAGGTGGAGATATTTGGTTCCCTTGCAGCAAAGTTTGGTTTCTCTGTACCTGATGACCTGCGCCTGAGGGATTTAAACACAATAGTAAAGCTCAGCAAATATGTGAGCACCCGGGCCGGCGGCACAGATTTTTCCCGGGAAACCGGATTACCTGATACAGCAATTGATACTTCTGATGGGGAGCCGCAGGCAGCTTCCAGGACAGAGTCTGATTCGGATTTTGTTAAGAATGCTTCAGATATAATGGAGGATGTCAGGCAGATAATAGGCGATCAGACAGGATATACAACAGATATGCTGGAAGACGGTCTTGATCTTGAGGCAGACCTTGGTATTGATACGGTAAAGCAGGTGGAGATATTTGGTTCCCTTGCAGCAAAGTTTAAATTTTCAGTTCCTGATGATTTAAGGTTAAGGGATTTAAATACAATTGCAAAGCTTGCAGAGTATATTGCTGAAAAAGCAGGTGCCGGAACCGGGCAGGCACAGGCTGGCAGCCCGGAAGAAAATGGAAGTATCTCCATTGAAAAAGATGTGGTAAACAGTTCTGCAAAGGATGTATCAGACATAATAGAGGATGTCAGGCAGATAATAGGCGATCAGACAGGATATACAACAGATATGCTGGAAGACGGTCTTGATCTTGAGGCAGACCTTGGTATTGATACGGTAAAGCAGGTGGAGATATTTGGTTCCCTTGCAGCAAAGTTTAAATTTTCAGTTCCTGATGATTTAAGGTTAAGGGATTTAAATACAATTGCAAAGCTTGCAGAGTATATTGCTTCAGTTGCCCGGGGTATATCCGGATCAGCACCTGGCCAGGCCGTGCCCGGCACAGTAAAAGAGAGTAAACCCGGAGAAGAACAGGGTGATACAAAGTCAGAAGTGGAACAGGAGAGTGAATTTCCTGACCTGTCTTCCCCCATAAAACGATTAATTGTAAGGGCTGAAAAGGCAGACCCCCTTGACCATGGCACCGGGGATTTAAAGGGTAAAACCATTATTGTATCCCTTGACAGCCATGGCTTTGCCAGAAAAGTGATGGAGATTATCAAAGAGAAAAACGGCAAAGTTATTACAATTGGTAAAAAAAATGCTGATTTCAAGCTTGACCTGTCCAATGTTAAAGGTTGTGAAAAAGGTATAAATGAACTCAAGGCAAAGTATAAGGATATTAATGGCTTTATCCATCTTGCTCCCCTGGATTATTACTTTGGGAAAACAGAGACAGAGGGCACAAGATCAGATAAAGAGATCAATGTGGCCATTAAATCATCTTTTATAATTATTAAAAGTCTATTTGACAGGCTTATGGAAAAGGGCAGTATCATTGGAACAATTACTTTTGATTCAGTGATCTTTCCCTATCTGCCTGATTTTAAGGATTGTGGTGCTATCAATCCGGCCTTTGGTGGTATTGCAGGGCTGCTGAAAACCGTGAATAAGGAGATGCCCGACACCATGGTTAAGGTTGTGGATTTTTCCTACAAACAGCCTAAAAAGAGTATAAACAGGATAGCAAAGGTGTTCATGGATGAACTCTTGTCCAGGGATAAAAGATGCGAAGTGGGGTATAAAAATAAGAACCGGTATGTTTTAACCATGAAAACAAGTGTTGCAGATAAGGGCCGGGATATTATCAAAGATAACGATACCATGCTGGTGACAGGAGGAGCAGGAGGAATAACCTATGAAATTATTAAAAAGATTGTAAGAAAATATAAAACAAGTCTGATCATTCTTGACATTAATGATATTTACAGTACAGATAAAAAATATCTTGACAGTTCAACCACCCAGCCCCAGCTCATGGAAATGCTTAAATCTGACATGGCAGGTGCAAAACCTCTGGAGATTAAAAATGCCCTGGACAGACTCATCAGGGTGCGGCAATCCCTGGAAAATATTGAGACCTTAAAATCCATGGGCGTTTCCGTGGAATATAACTGCGTTGATGTAACCGATTATGAGGCGGTGAAAGGGGTGGTGGATAAATATGAAAAGATTGACGGCATCTTCCATGCAGCAGGTATGGAAATGAGTCAGTTCATACCCAGAAAAGAACTTAATGCCTTTGAACTGGTTGTTGATGTGAAGGTAAAGGGAATGCAGAATCTTCTGAAGGCAGCCAGGGACAGGGATTACAGATATTTCTTTACTTTCTCCTCTGTTACTGCACGTTTTGGAAATGAAGGGCAGGTTGACTATACATCAGCCAATGATTTTATTGGGAAAACTCTGTTCTGTCAGAAACAGCTCAACCCTGATAAGATATACAAAGTCTATGCCTGGACTGCCTGGGATGGTGTTGGCATGGCAACAAATCCAACAGTGAAAAAAGTTTTAGAGGAGAGGGGTATTAAATTTCTTCCCCTGGATCAGGGAGTGAAATTTTTTATGGCTGATCTTCTGGACAGTAATGAGACAGAAATGGTCTTTTCAGGCCTTGACTACTCCTTTGACCTTGACGGCCTCCTGGGCGACCCTGGTATTGTAAAATTTCCGTTTTTAGACGATATTGTGGAGCAGAATGATAAAAGCATAACATATTCCAGGGTACTTGACCTTGAAAGGGATCTTTTCCTCCATGACCATACAATGGGTGATGTTCCACTGTTCCTGGGTTCAACCGGTATCGAGACCATGGCCCAGTGTGCACAATCAATGCCTGGAAATAATGGCAGACTTGTTGAGGTTTTGGATTTTTCGATTCCCTATGGGATTAAACTTCTCAAGGGAAGGCCAAAGGAGCTGCTCATTACAGCAGAGAAAGAGCCTGACAATATTTATTCATGCACCATTTCATCACAGTTTAAGAATCCCAGGGGTGTTGCAATGGGTGACCCTACACTCCACTACCAGGGCAGATACAGATTTGAAGACAAACAGCTTAAGGGTAAAAAAATCACAATACCTGCATTTACACCTGTCAAGTATGATGGTGATGTTGATACCCTGGTATATAACCCAAAGCGCCTTTTCATGTTCGGGCTCTTTAAGACCATTGTTGATGTCAACTCCTTTGATGGCAGAACATTGATTACAACCATAAAGGACTCATGTGAAAATGAGTTTTTCAAGGGTAATAAACATCCTGATTTTGTGGCAGCACCAGTGTTTGTGGATGCAATGTTCCAGACCGGCGGACTTCTGGAGTTTTTCACAACCAACAGAACAGTTCTTCCTTTCAGGATTGAGTCTGCAAAATTTTACCTGGCTGCTGAAAAACATGAAGAGTATTATTGTATTACCGAGAAGATTAATTCAGGCCGGGAAACAAACAGCTATAATCTGCAGCTCATTGATAAAAAAGGCAACCTTTGTGTAGAAGTTTCAAACTTTGAGATGGTTAAGATAAATAAACTTGCAAAGGAGGACAGGATTCTGGAATCGATAGAGTACTGAACAGTCCATACAATATAGTACTCAGATGTATCCAAAGAGCAGCAGTTTACACCAATAAATTTTTTAAATACTTTCTGGTCAGGAACTGTTGCTCTGGACGGGTGACCCGGGGGATAAACTATTGTTTAAAAACCACCACAACAGTGCACTTGCTGCCGTTTTCAAAGATGATCTCATTGCTGTCTGATTTTTTATCATATTTCAAAACAGCTTTGGTATCATTATTAATCTTTTCTTCACAATTTCCTGTTTCAATGTAAAGTCCTGTCTCGGTTTTATATAGATTATCCCCGACTTTTTTTTTAATTATAACATTTTGGGTCTCTGCCATTGCTGAGTTTGCTGACAATATCAGCATCACCAGAGCCATGAAAATAAGAATCTGTTTCAATATATTTTACTCCTTGTATTTTACTTCTTTTGCATAGCCACTTACCAATAAATTTAAGGATAATATCATAAACTTATGATCCTGTACATGCAAAATGGACTTCTGCCAGCAATTCCCGGTCAAAAATTATTTTTAAGATTAACAAAGGAATAAGTGAGGCCTGGATATGCTTTTTCCGTTTAGGTTTCACTTGAAACAGATGCACTCCAAAAGCATATCCAGGCCTCACTTTGCCCGATCTTATGCCCTGAAAGACAATATAACATCTCACATTCTGCACCCTCAATAAGAAAAATAAAGTATTTATTTCAAACTATTTTTTAGAATAATATTAGATGGTTATTGTGATAAACAACTATAATGAATAAACAACCAAACATTGACATCTTAACCGGACGAAGCCCTTTGTACAGGCTGAATGAATTTTTTAAAAACCAGGACACAGAACTTTTGCCGGGGGGAAAGATAGATCTTTTAAAATTTTCTGATTATGCAGGAGGACGGCAATGCATCCGAAAAGATCATCAACAACACGGTTCTCTCATCCATAGAAAACAGGAAATGGGATTCAGTTTATCAGCTGCTTACCTGCGAACTATAATGAATGCTCTAAAGCGGTATGCAAAAGAAAACAACAAGGATCTTCCTGGGGGATAGCTGAACTTGACCAAGGAAAAAATACCCTATAGTTAAATATAAGAGTGTGGAATGTAAGATAAAAGCGGCTGACCGCCGCTGTTATTATCCAGCTCAGGAGAAGCCTTTGGGGCTGTCCGAGGCACAGGTGCCAATGCTGCTTCCCATGAAGCTTGTTGCACTCATTTTTTTTCTTATGTCACGGCTTTTACACCCGGGGCATTTAATATTATCCTGGTCTCCTTTAAAGACAAGTTTTTCAAATGTTTTACTGCATTTATTGCATTGGTATTCAAAAATAGGCATCTTTTTTCCTCACAGATTCAGTGCATGTTAAATAAAAAGTTTTTATACTTAATTATTATTTTTATCAAGTACTTCCCGAATTTTATCAGCAAGTTTTTTCATTACTATGGGTTTCATTAGAAAGCCTTTAATGCCAAGGGCTTTGGCATCTTCTTCCGATATGGATTCACTGTAGCCTGTGCACAATAAAATGGGAATCCCGGGTTTTATTTTTACAAGTTCAGCTGCAAACTTATCCCCGGACATGCCTGGCATTGACATATCAGTAATGATAAGATCAAAGTTATCCGGGGTTTTCCGGAAAATTTCAAGGGCTTCCATGCTGTCTGTATGCTCTGCAACCTGATAGCCGAAGTGCTCCAGCATCTGTTTTTCCATTGTGACAATATCCTCTTCATCATCCACAAGCAGAATTTTTTCATTTCCTTTTTTAATTAAAGTATCCATTGAAATATCAGGCTCCTCATAAAATTTTTTAATTATTGGCATATAAATACAAAATTTTGTTCCATGGCACGGTTTGCTTTCAAACCTGATCTCACCGCTCATTTTTTTAACAATACCGTGTACAACCGACAGACCCATTCCAGTACCTTTACCCTCCTTTTTTGTTGTAAAAAACGGGTCAAATATTTTTCCTGCCACACTCTCTTTTATTCCAATACCTGTGTCTGCAATGGTAAGGCAGGCATAGGAACCAGGTACCATATCGGGTGTTACTCTATTGCTTTGATTAATTCTGACCTCTTCCAGGGTGACCTTGAGTTCGCCTCCAGTTTCCTCCATGGCATGGTAGGCATTTGTGGAAAGATTCATAATAATCTGATGGATCTGGGTGGGGTTTGCTTTGATTACACCGCAGGCAGGGCTTATTTCCTGTTTGATTCTTATTGTAGATGGGATGGAGGACCGGATAAGTTTTAAGGCCTCTTCAATAATAGGCTGTATTTTAATGAGTTCAAATCTGCTTATGTCCTGCTTTGAGAAGGTGAGTATCTGTTTTATAAGGTCTCTTGCCCTCAATGCCCCTGCATATATTTCATTGAGGCTCTCCCGCAAAGGGCTTTCTTCGGGGATATCTTCCAGCAGCAGCTCTGTATATCCGACAATGGGAAACAGAATGTTGTTGAAATCGTGGGCAATTCCTCCTGCAAGGGTTCCTATGGACTCCATTTTATGGGCATGGTGCAGCTCCTTTTCCATACTTTTAAGATTAGTAATATCAGTTGCTATCTGAAGCCTTACAAGACGGCCGTCTGTCCATTCAATGGCCCTGTCGTAATTATTATACCATTTTCCATTCACAGGGTTTTTACACTGCCATGTATAAACACCTGTTGGTTTATTGTTTTTGTCAACCAATAGATGATTGGTGCAGTAATCACACGGCCCGTGTTCGTTCCTGAATTTTTCCCAGCATATTCTGCCGGTCATGTCCGAACCAAAATGTTCTATCATATGCTGGTTCATGAATAGTATTTCATACGTATCCATGTCAGATACGTAAATTGTTGCATCTATGCTGTTCATTACTGTAAGGAACCGTTCGTGGGAAGCCTGAAGTGCCTGCTCTGTCTCCTTGCGCCGGGTTATGTCCAGAAGTGAGGAGACTTTTTTTCCCGTTCCAGGGACAGTGTCCACTTCAAGGAGAATATGTTTTATATTGTGGTTTTTATCGATAAACCTGAACTCATATGTTTTTAGAGCTCTCTGGCCGTTTTTCCTCCTCTGCCTGTGTTCTTGTTTCATCCTTTTAAGGTCTTCCGGCATAACAAATTCAGCCCAGGTTTTTTTCCCTTCAATCTCTTCCCGGGAGTATCCTGACAGGGCAACGAATTTAGCATTGGCAAGGGATATTATCATGTTGTTTTCAATTATAACCGTTGCTGTACCGGTGTTTTCAAATATGGTTCTGTACTCCTGCTCGCTTTTCCCAAGGGCTTCTTCTGCCAGGGACCGTTTTTTTTCAGATTTAATGGTCTGCCATGATATATACAGCGACAGGCCTATTACAAGGGCAAGCAGGCTGAAAAATATTCTGATTAAATCGTCCATGATCAATGATATTTCATTGCGAACATCTTTAATATATATTCCTGTACCGATTATCCATCCCCAGGGCTCAAACAATCTGACATGGGAAATTTTAGGCGCAGTTTTTTTTGGATCATCCTTCCATTGCCACATATAATTTACATAGCCATGTCCATCGGATTTTACAGCCTTTACACATTCGACAAAAATATGTTTGCCTTCATGGTCAACAAAACCGGTCAGATCCTGACCTTCAAGGTCTGGATTATACGGGTGCATAATCATTCTTGGATAAAGATCATTTATCCAGAAATAGTTCTTCCTGTCAGATCCATAGCGAAGTCCTCTGATCCTCTGTATTGCTCTGGCTTTTGCAGATTCAAGCGTAAGTGTCCCGAGTTTAACCTGCATATTGTACTCTGATATTAAACTGAGACAATTGTATGTTAAGTTGCTGATCATCTCTTTTTTCTGATCTAATATTTTGTTTTCCAGGGAAGGAACCAGTATAAAGAAAACACTGAGAACAACCAGTGCAAATATGAGCCACAGCGGTATAATGATTTTAAGAGAGGTGAATAGTTTTTTGTGTTCAGTTCTATTCATGGTTTATCAATAATGGGAAAAAGATGTAATGAGTCAGCTTTAATTAAAAACATACTACTACATATTTAATTGTAAAACAAGGAGAAGGTTTGTCCTGTTTCTGCCCCGGACATTTTTTGCCGGATCACCATGGGTTTTGTCCAGGGCTTTGATCAAACATGTGTAGTGTTCCTGCGGGGCAGGGCTCAGGCAGCAGCAGGCCTTGCTATGAGTACAGGCACCATGGATTTGCGGATAACACCGTTTGCAGTGCTGCCTATCATCATCTCTTCCAGTTCGCCATGGCCATGGGTTCCCATGATAATGAGATCAAAGTTCTCTTTTTCAGCTGTGGCAACAATTTCATCAACAGGTATCCCTGCTTTAACAATAATTTTATCCTTTGAAAGGGGACAGGTGGGAACCTGCTGGAGAATAATTTTTGAAAGTGCACCCATGCGTTCCCGGATATCTGCCTTGGCCTGGTCAATTCTCTCTTTATTAAATAATTCTTTTTTTATGGTATCACTGTTTTTTGCAAGGTCGATGCCTGCCTGGGATGCGTATTCATTCAAAAGATCAGGCACAACATGGATTGCCCAGACAGGTGCTTTATATTTGTTGCCTATACTGCATGCATATTTAACTGCATGTTTTGCATTTTTTGACAGATCTGTTGCAAACAGGATTTTAGAGATTGATATGGTCATGGATTCTCCGGGATCGCTTATCGGTTCTGTTTCAGGCCTGTCAGCTGGCACTTCAACTGAATCTTCCCTGCCTGCATGATGTTCAGAAGCTTTATCTGAAGGTCCGAACAGAAAATCTGCAAACTTTACATACCAGGCAGCAGATTGTATCTGAATTATATAGGCAAGGCTGATTAGAAGAGCAATGGTCATTCCCTGTTTGCCAAAGGCTGTCATGGCAATGGCAAGGGCAATGGATAAATCACGCATTACCACTCCAAATACCATGGCAATGGCATCTCCTCTTTTAAAAAAGAGCCTGCCCAGAATGGTTAAAAATAGATATGAAACAATATAAAACAATATTAAGGGGAATAGAATTAAAATAATATCCCCGGGATTTGCAATTATATTTCTGGCTTTTAATGACATGGCAAGAAATGCAATTAAAATTACACCAAGGGCGGAAAAAGGAGGGAATTTAGGTTTTATTTTCTGGTTCCACTGCTTTTCCCCAAACTTTTTAATTCCCATATATTGAGTCAGCAATCCTGCAAACAGGGGTAAAAAAACGAAAATCGCAATTTGCTTGAACATATGCAGCATATTAACTTCTATGGTGGCGCCCATAAAAATTTTCGTATAGACAGGAGCGGCAAGGGCGCCGATTATGAGGCCAAACACAACCATTTTTATAGCTGCTTCCTTGTTTCCCTTTGCAAATCCAGTCCAGGAGATGGTCATGCCGGAGGTGGGGAGAACACCAATAAGGAACAGCCCCACTGCCCAGAGGCCGAATTTTTCATCGGCTCCACTCAAGCACAGCTTACCAATAAAAAGAACAATGGCAGGAATAATGATAAAATTAATTATCTGTGTGGTGATTTGAAGTTTAAAGTCGCTTCCTTTAAACATATGGCCAATATTTAAGGTCACCATCATGGGGTAAACCATTACAAATGTGATGGGAATAATAAACTGTTTCAATGGCGCAGCATTGAATAAATAACCGTAACCAAGTCCGATTAACATTGAGACTGGAATAGCCCAGACAAGATTCTTTTGAAGTTTAGATAGTAATTGCCACATTATGATTCTCCTTGATATCTATTTTTTTACAACCTCTTTTTCCGGTTCAAAGCCTTTTCTGGTAAGAAAATGTATTGCACAGGAGGGCCGGAACTTGCAGTAGATCTCAGGATCGCTGCACTTAAGGCACTCCTGGCAAAGATAGTATTCATGTTTCATGCATTTATAACTTGTTTCCCTGTCAGGGTGGTTTCTGCAATAGCCCATGGCTGCCCCTCTAATAATTAAATGGTGCTGAAAAATCAGCATCCATAAGTTTAAATTTTTATTGATCTATTATCTGGTTTAATTTTTCTTCAATGGCCTTTTCAGTCTGAAGTCCGATGAACCGTTCTTCTTCCACCCCGTCTTTGAAAATAATAAGGGTGGGGATACTTTGGACCATGAAATCAGTTGCCAGAGCTCTGTTTTCGTCAATATTAACAAAAATTACAGATATTTTGTCCTTAAACTTGTCGCCAACATTATGGATGATCGGCTCCTGGAGTTTGCAGGGTGCACACCACGAAGCGTTAAAGTCAACAAGAAAAGTACCTTTTTCAACTGTTTTTTGAAATTGTTTTGAATCCATAATACACTATCCTTTTTTTATATTCAATAGTATGAAAACAGTATTACAAAAAGCATGCCAGCATGGACAAAGGAAAATAATCTATTGGAATTTCCCTGTGTACCAGCTGTTTTAGCCAGCTGCCCTTGATAGTTACAGTGATCATGGTTATATTGGTGTTAACATAATCTGTTTACATGGTAACGGTGGCATACAACTTGCTGTTTTAAACTTATAGATAATATTAATCGGATAATAAAGGAATAACAGGATGAAAGAGATTATTTTTATTTTATTGTTTATTGGGGTCTATTTTTTATTACAATTATATATTCTGCCTAAAATGGGCATTTCAACCTGAATGAGGAATTCCTGTCAGGTGACAGAAAAAAAGATAGAGAGTAAAAATATAGATGGTGATAATCGATAAATCATACCTGTAACCATTATTGAGGAAATTATGGAAACCCATCAATTATGGAATGTCAGCTTTTTAAATCAGATTATTGATACAATGGCAGACGGTCTTTTTACCCTTGATTTAAGGGGGAAGATCACCTCCTGGAACAAAGCCATGGAACGCATCAGCGGTTATCCGGCAAAGGAGGCCATGGGCAGGGGATGCAGCCTGCTGGAATGCAGCCAGTGCTATGGCAGGAAATGCCCTGCTGATGTCAATAAATGTGGTGTCATGAAGCATGGGAGAACCGAAGCAAAAAAATGCTTTATCCGCCATAAAGAGGGGTATGATGTCTCTGTCATAAAAAATGCACGCCTTGCAAGGGATGAGAACGGACAGATCCTTGGTGTGGTTGAGACCATAACAGATTTGACAGAGTTAAATGCCATGAAAGAGAAGATTGAAGAGACCCAGATGAAGTTAAAAAACAGCTATCAGATGGGGAATATCCTGGGCAAAAGTGCTGTTATGCACAATGTATTTGATGCAATCAGGGCAGCTGCCAGAAGCCGTGCAACAATTTTGATCCAGGGAGAGAGCGGAACAGGCAAGGAACTGGTCGCAGGAGCAATACATTATAAGGGGTTCTCCCCTGACCGGCCCATGGTTATTGTCAATTGCAGTGCACTTTCTGAAACTTTGCTGGAAAGCGAACTTTTCGGCCATGTAAAAGGAGCTTTTACAGGTGCACACAAAGACCGCCAGGGCAGATTTGAAGAGGCTGATAAAGGTACGATTTTCCTTGATGAGATAGGTGAACTGACCCCATATATACAGGTAAAACTTTTGCGCGTTTTACAGGAGAGGGAGATTGAACGGGTGGGTGATTCCAGGAAGAGGAAGATTGATATCAGAATCATTACTGCAACCCACCAGAACCTCTATGACCTTGTTAAACAGGGTAAATTCCGTGAAGATCTGTACTACAGGCTTAAAGTGTTTCCCATCCATGTCCCCCCCCTGCGGGAAAGGCGCGAAGATATTCCGTTGCTGGTGAACCATTTTATAGAAAAGGGCAATAAACGGGAATCGAAAAATATTAAAGGAATCTCTCCGGATGCCTTGAAAAAATTTATGAAGTACCCCTTTCCAGGCAATATAAGGGAGCTTGAAAATGCCATTGAGCACGCCTTTGTAATCTGTGATTCAGGCAGGATAAGTTTAAAAGACCTGCCCGTTGAGATTATTAATAATGCAGCCACCAGTAGAATAGTTCAGAATCAGTTTGCCGGGAACAACCAGGAGCAGCAGGGTTTTACAACTTCCATGCAGAATCAGGCAGTAACAAAGGAGATATTGTTAAGCCTCCTTGACGAGTGCGGCTGGAACAAAGCAAGGGTGGCAAGGCGTATTGGTAAGAGCAGGACATCTGTCTGGAAATATATGAAAAAATGGAATATACCACTCCAGCCATAGATGCCTGTACCGGTTCTTTTTATATACGGGTAACGCACCGTGGCGTTACCCTTGCTGCTATTTATAGTGCCAATACAGTTTGGTAGGTGGCAGGTGCATTCTGAATGGCTTTCTGAACGATTTACATCCCATGAATCAAAATTAAAAAAACCTTGACAGGCACATCCTGGAAATATATTAAATGTAAATTTCAAATCAGAATTATTGGTCCTGAAGTATTAATCCCTTAAAAAATAGTGATTTGTATCAAGGAGAAAAGAGGTTTAATAATGTCAAAAAGAGTTGTTATAATTGGAGCTGTGGCACTTGGGCCAAAGGTTGCATGCAGGCTGCGCCGTATTGATCCGGAAGCTGAAATTACAGTAATTGACAGGGACAGTCTTATATCATACGGAGGCTGCGGCATACCATATTATGTGGGTGGTGATGTGGCTGATATCGAGAGTCTGTATTCAACATCAGCCCATGCTGTAAGGGATATAGATTTTTTTAGAACCTGCAAGGATATTAATATTATTTCCGGGGTTGAGGCAATTGGGATTGACAGGCAATCAAAACGGGTTGCCATTCACCATCTTGATGATGGCAGAAAAGAGGAACTGGAATATGACAAACTGGTGATTGCCACTGGTTCCACTCCTATACGGCCTGACTTTCCCGGAGTGAATCTTCCCCGGGTGTTTACCATATCAAACCTTCACAGTGCCAGGGCAATTAAGGACCTGGTTTCCAAAGGCCTTGTGGAAAATGCTGTGGTTATCGGAGCCGGAGCAGTGGGTATCGAGATGGCTGAAGCACTGTCTGATCTATGGGATATTAACACCACAATTGTTGAGATGGCGGAACAGGTGCTGCCCACTGCTTTGAGCCGCGGTATGGCACGGCTTGTGGAAAATGAGCTTAAAAAAAACAGTGTAAAAGTGATGCTCTCCCAAAGAGTGATTAAGATAAACGGAGATAAAACAGGGGTCTGTTCCGTTGATACCACATCTGGAGCTATTCCCTGTGACCTGGTTGTACTTTCTGCCGGAGTAAAACCAAATACTGAATTTGCATCCAGGGCCGGGCTTGCCCTGGGCAGCTCAGGAGCGCTTCTGGTGGACAGGCGCATGAGAACTACAGATCCGGATATATATGCCGGGGGTGATTGTGTGGAAGTCAGGAATCTTGTCAGCGGTAAAAACATGACAATGCCACTGGGTTCCCTTGCCAACAGACAGGGCAGAACCATTGCAATAAATATCAGTGGAGGTACAAGCAATTTCAAAGGAGCTGTGGGAACATTCTGCATCAAGGTTTTTGGAATGGGAATCGCCAAGGCTGGTCTGACCTTTAAGCAGGCCCTGGCCTCAGGTTTTGATCCTGTCTATTCCATTGTAGCCCAGGATGACAGGGCACATTTTTATCCCACAGCACAACTCATGTATATCAAGCTTATTGCGGACAGAAAAAGCCGGAAAATATTGGGAATAGAGGCAGTGGGTGCCAATGGCGATGCTGTAAAAGCCAGGGTTGATGCACTTGCCCCCCTGATTGCAGGGGGTGTTGAAGTGGAGGATGTTTGCAGCCTTGAAACAGCCTATGCACCACCCTTTGCCTCTGCCATGGATATTATCAACAATGCAGGTAATGCCCTGGATAATATTTTTGATAAAAGAAACAGGCCCATTGATGTTATTGATTTTCTGGAAGATTTCAGCAATGGCAGAACCAGGGTTCTGGATGTCAGAAACCCCAAGGAGGCATCATCTTTTATCAAAAAATATGGTGATAAATGGATTAATATACCCCAGTCGGAGTTGAAATCCAGGCTTGATGAAGTTCCCCGGGATGAACCTCTTTGTCTGCTGTGCAATACAGGCCCGCGCTCCTATGAGGCCCAGATCTTCCTTGAGGGCAATGGTATTGTCAATACAAGAAATATCCAGGGCGGATATGGGATGATCCGTGCCATTGATTCTAAGTTTGTTAAATAATCATTTGTTTTAAAAAAAATCCAGGGCAGCTTGTGACGGTATTTAGCTGCCCCGGATACGATGAGGTGGTTAAACAGATTTTGGAGGTAAGTAAATATCTTACTTTATCTGATAACGCCTATTTTGAAATGCATATTTAGTGCCAAGTATGATTTTTTTTCCAAGGCCGCGCTCTATTTCTATGATTACCAGCCTTTTCTAAACTTTTTTACCATATACAAGAGAAGTTTATTACAAATCATTCAGTTAAGTTGCGCAACCAAAACGTTACTTATTTCTTAAGTAACGGATTATCCTGCTTCTGTTTATTCTGTTTTTTATGGTACGGCTAATTATTATCTCCTTGATATCAGAGGAGTATGGGATGATCTTGTTTAATATTTCTCTGGTTTGGCACCAACTTTGCTCTGTTGCATAAAAAGAGCGGGCAGTGCACCTGATTATGATGAAAAGCAATACTGTTTTATTGGGGGTGCAGCTCTTATGGTTAAAATTTACTGAAAAATTTAAAGGAGATGGGAAAATGACAGATCTAAATTCAATAGAAGCAGACGATCAGGTTGACGCAAGGGGAAGTGCATGCCCCGGGCCCCTTTTGGAAGCAAAAAAGGGAATTGGTAAAGTCCAGGTCGGCCAGACCCTTGAAATTCTTTCCAATGATGCAGGAACAAGGAATGATATCCCTGCCTGGTCAGGCAAGGTTGGTCATGAATATCTCGGCTTTCTTGAGGCTGATGGTTATGACAGGCATTTTGTTGTAAGAAAAAAATAGGGGGTAATCCCATGCCTGAACAGGACAAAGAGATAAACAGAGAAGCTAAAATAATTATCCTTGCAACAGAGGCGTGTGCTTATCCCGGTGCTAATTCAGTTGGGCAGGCACACTCATCCTATCCTGCCAACACCTATATTTTAAGGGTCAGAGCACCAGTACTCTTCCCTGAAAAGTTCTATATTGACTGTTTCAGAAAAGGCTGCGGCGGAATTATTATTATGTCCTGTGGAGAGGAGTGCCCTTATGAGGGTGCATACCATGCCCTGGCAAAGCGGTTGGATAATGTTTACAAACTGATGAAAGAAAAAGATATTGAAATTAAAAGATTGCGCCTGACCTCCATCTGCACTGTCTGCAACAGAGCATTTCTCAATGAGGTTAACCAGATGAATGCCCTGGTTAAGGAGCTTGGCAGGCCTGTTCTTAATGAAAACTGAACTTAAATAAACTCAAATTAAAACTGTTTTAAAATGTGCGAGGCAATATATGAATGCTGAGAATGCTGCAAATGCAGCAAGTGCAGAAAAGCAAGTGTTTGACACCATTGTCATTGGCGGAGGGATTGCTGGTTTACAGACAGCCCTTGACCTGGGTGATCAGGGGTTTAAGGTGGCTGTTCTGGAAAAGGATGCATCAATTGGCGGGAAAATGATCCGCCTTGCAAAGGTGTTTCCAACTCTTGATTGTGCAAGCTGTATTACAACTCCAAAAATGTCTGCCGCAGCCCACCATGATAATATTACCCTGTTTACTTACTGCACCCTTAACTCCCTTGACCGCCGGAATAATATTGTCACTGCATCTGTGACACAGAAGGCAAGGTATATTGATCCTGATAAATGCATTGGCTGCCGCAAGTGTGAATACAATTGTCCGGTATATCTTCCCGATGAAGAGCAGGGAGGGTTTACATTGCGAAAAGCAGTCTATATTCCTTTTTCCAATGCTATTCCCCAGCTTGCCCTGATAGATTCTGACAACTGCTCTTTGTGTGGTAAATGCGAAAAAGTCTGTCCTACAGATGCTGTTGATTATTTTCAAAAGCCCTTTGATTTTATCCTGGAGGCAAAAACAGCCGTTGTTACAACAGGCTTTAATCTAACCGCCATTAATCAGAAAAAGGAATATGGCCAGGGTGGAATTGAAAATGTAATTACATCACTTCAGATGGAGAGGATTCTTGCTCCCCATGGTCCCTATATGAGGGTTCTCCGCCCTTCAGATGGAAAGGAGCCTGAGTCCATTGCCTTTGTCCAGTGCGCAGGATCCAGGGATAAGAGCCTTGGTATAACATATTGTTCAAGGGTGTGCTGCATGTATGCTATTAAGCAGTGCATGCTGTTGTCCGGAGCTCTCCCCCTGGCAGACCTGACCATTTATTATATGGATATCAGGGCTTTTGGAAAAGGGTATGAGCAGTTTTACCAGAATGCCAGGGCCATGGGCATTGAATTTGTAAAGGGGAAAATTGCCTCCATCACACAGGGAAGCGGCCAGGCAGTATCTCTTAAATATGAAGCCCAGGAAGAGGGGGGGCAGCTTATGAACCGTGACCATGATCTGGTTGTTTTATCCCTTGGCATGATCCCTGAGTGGGATCCCACGGGAGTGTGTGACCTTGCAAAGGACAGGGACGCATTTATAAAGTGCAGTATGCCCAGGGTCAAACCTGCCCTTACAACCCTTGAAGGGGTTTTTACAGCCGGAGTTGCTTCGGGGCCCAAGGATATTGTTGATACAATTACAGAATCGGGGGCTGCTGCCATGGAAGCTTCAAATTATATGAAAAACCATTATTAATCTTAAAGAGAGATCATATTATGAGCAACCATAATAAAGATAAATTAAAGGATGAATCTTCCAATGGCTCTGGCGGGCCGGAAGAGAAAGTAGGTATATATATCTGCCGTTGTGGAGGCAATATCTCCGACCATGTTGATGTGGAACAACTGGCAGAAAATGTAAAGGATCTGCCAGGTGTAAGCAGGGTGCATATCAACTCATTCATGTGCTCAGACCCTGGTCAGGAGTTGATCCAGAACGACATTAATAATGGTGATGTTGATCGTGTCGTGGTTGCATCCTGTGCTCCAAGCCTCCATGAAACCACCTTCAGGGGTGCCATAAAAAGGGCAGGGATGAATCAGTATCTTTATGAACATGCCAATATACGTGAGCAGGTATCCTGGGTGCACAACGGAGAAGCTGCAACAAAAAAAGCAGCAGAACTTGTAACTGCGGCCCATGAAAAGGCAAAACACCTTGAAGCACTTGATCCTATAATAGTTGATGCCAGAAAACATGTCACTGTCATAGGAGGTGGTATTGCAGGTATGAGGGCAAGTATTGATCTTGCAACACAGGGGTTTGAAGTAAGTATCATTGAAAAATCAGCTTTTGTGGGAGGTCAGGCTGCAAAGCTTAACACTCTTTACCCTGACTTAAGCAGTGCAGAAAACTTGATCAGGGATCTTTATACTGCCATTAAAGAGAGTGAGAAAATTAAGATTTATACCTGTTGTAAGGTTTCGGGATTTAAAGGATTTATTGGCAATTTTGAATTGACCATCACAGAATCTGATTGTCCTGATTCTGAAAATGGTTCTGGCAATCTGTCTGGTAAATTTATTGCAGGTTCAGGCATATTTGTTGACAGTTCCAAGGAAAAAACAGGTGAGATGGATATTAAAACCGGTGCTGTTATCATGGCAACTGGTTTTAACACATACACACCATTTAAAGGCGAATTTGGATATGATGAAGTTGAGAATGTTACAACCCTGCAGCAATTTATCCAGGATATTGAAAAGGAAAAAAACAGTGGAAAAAAGAGTGCATACCTTTATTTAAATGATAGAAAAATAAAGAGGATCGCCTTTATCCATTGTGTCGGAAGCCGTCAGATTCCGGGTATACATGAACCACATGGGGATGGGCATCTGAATGAGTATTGTTCCAGAACATGCTGCAGTGCAATATTAAAGATGGCTGTGGAGATCAGGGAAAGATTTCCCGGAACCCATGTGTTTGACTTTTACAGAGATATCAGGACCTATGGCAGATTCCAGGAAGATCTTTATGATGATGCATCAAAAAACCAGGTCATGTTTTTCAGGTTTGAACCTGAGGCAGGCCCGGTTGTTTCGCAGATGGAGGGCAAAGAATTTCCAGTCAACATAAAGGTAAAGGATGTGCTTACCTTTAATGAAGAGATTGAGGTTGATGTGGATATGGTAGTTCTTGCAACTGGAATGATACCCAATAACATTGATGATATGGTTGCAATGATGAAACTGCCTGTGGGGGCAGACCGTTTTCTCCAGGAGGTGCATCCGAAATTACGGCCGGTTGAGGTTGCCAATACAGGGATTCTTCTTGCCGGCACCTGCCAGGCGCCCATGGATATAACCGAGTCATGTGCAGCAGCCCAGGCAGCAGCCGTAAAAACAACCGCTTTGCTGGGTAAAGGATTCATTGAACTTGATCCATTTGTGGCCAGGGTAAATCCTGACCTTTGCAGGGGCAGCGGCGAGTGCGCAAAGGCATGTCCCGTGGAAAATGCCATTGAGATGGATAAAACTGCAAAGGTGAATCCTGCCCTGTGCACAGGCTGCGGCATATGCACAGCAGTATGCCCTGAAAATGCCATTGATGTAAACGGCTGGACTCTAAAACAGTATGAAAAAATGGTTGATGCCATTCTGGCCGACTAAGGAGACAATAAGATGGAAGATAATCATAAAGAGGCATTGAAACTACTTAGAAAAGAGCGGGCAGTACAGGTGGAACGCGCCAGAAATACGATAAAACAGAATAATAAGCTGTTTAAAAAAATAAAGGCCCGGATCAAGGATCAGCCAATGACGATTCCTGAGATAGCTGCGGCAACAGGTGAACCATCTGCAAAGGTGTTGGTTTATGTGTCTGGATTGAAAAAATTCGGCCTGGCAGTGGAAAAGGAAAAAGAGGGAGATTATTTTAAATATCAACTCTCTTCAGAGAATTAATAATACGGAGATATCAGATGAGCTTAAAAGTAAATCCGGACATAATGGAATTGATGGGGGAGTATGGTGCTGACAGTGCCTCTTCATGTTTTAACTGCGGCAATTGTACTGCTGTCTGCTCTCTTTCAACAGAGGATATTCCCTTCCCGAGAAAGGTGATCAGATACCTTCAGCTGGGTCTTACAGATAAACTTGTTCAAAGCCCTGAACCCTGGTTATGTTATTATTGCGGCGACTGTTCAGATACATGCCCCAGGGATGCCGACCCTGGAGCTGTCATGATGGGGCTTAGAAGATATACCACGTCATTATATGATATAACCGGCATATCAAAACTCTTTTATACATCAAAGGTGTTTGAGATTGCATCAATTTTATTCATTGCTTTTCTGGTGGGCCTGGGATTCTATTTTTTCCATGGCCCCATGGTTACAGACAGGGTGGCTTTGAACGTATTTGCTCCCAACACCACAATTGAGATACTTGATCTTATTATGCTTGTGGTGCTTTCAGCCTTTCTGCTCTCCAACGCCTTCAGGCTTGCAAGGGGAGTCATGGGACAGCCAGGTCAGTATGTCAAGGGGTACAAAGGTCAACAAAGTCCTTTTATTCTTATTTTCGGAGTACCAGTCAGTTTTTATTATAAAGAGCTCAAAGAGTTTATCCTCCATTTCATAACCCAGAAACAATTTAATTCATGCAGGGAAAAGCAGCAGAAAATATTATGGATTAACCATCTTCTGATTATGACAGGGTACTCCACAATTTTTATCCTGGTGGTTATTGGTTTAAGATGGTTCCAGAGGGATGAGATACTTTCCATCTTAAATCCCATCAGGTTCCTGGGATATTATGCAACCTTTGCAATATTGTACGGCACAACATATGCCATGGCAGGAAGGCTCAGGAAAAGTGTACGGCCGTATATGAAAACCCACTCCACAGACTGGGCATTTCTTATACTGTTGTGGCTGACAACATTTACAGGTATTTTGATCCATTTTACACGGTTACTGGAAATGCCGCTTACAACCTATTATCTTTATGTAATCCATTTGATGATTGCTGTTCCCATGCTGGTCATAGAAGTCCCTTTTGCCAAGTGGACACACCAGCTTTACAGACCATTGGTATTGTATTTGATGAAGGTGAAACAGCGCGCATTGGCATAAAATTATAACTTTAAAACAAATGAGGAAAAAAGAATGGCTGAAGAAAAACAAGAGACCATAATCTATTTTGCAACATGTGCCGGGGAAAATCCTGAAAAAGCCAGTATGCCTTTTGTAATGGCATTGGCTGCACTTGCCATGGATATTAAGGCAACAATTGTTCTCCAGGGCAATGGAGTCTACCTTGCCAAGGATGAATACAGGAAAAATATGCTTCCGGGCGGCGGATTTCCAACCATTGACAAATTGATGAAAGACTTTATTGACCTTGGAGGGGAGCTTCTTGTCTGCATGCCATGTATTAAGGAGAGAAATATTGAAGAGTCTGAACTGACAAAGGGATCAAAGATCACTGCTGCAGGCCGGCTCAATCTTGCCATAATTAAAGCAGATGCTGTATTGACCTACTAGATGTACATGATTTTAATTTAAAGAAGGTTTTTAATTTAAGGAGACAAAAAGATGCATGCAACCATCCAGAAACCAATAAAAGAGATTGTAAAACATATTAAACCCGGTGAAAAAGTTTTTGTTGTCGGGTGTAATAATTGTGCCTGGAAATGTTATTCCGGAGGCGAAGCAGAAACTGAAAAGATGGCAGAGCGGCTTACTGACAGAGGCGTTAAAGTTGTTGGTTATACAGTCCCCGGACCCCAGGGCATGTCTTTATGCAAGCTGTCCCATACAAAAAAGGTGTTAATGGAAGACCATGCAGATGAGGTGAAAAAGGCTGATTCCTTTCTCATACTCGGATGCGGCCAGGGTGTTCATACTGTGATTGATGCCACCAATGGCGGAATGGTTCATCCGGGTTGTGATACGGTTTTTGGCGGGGAGACTGTGTCTGATACTGACATTGAAGAGTATTGCTCTTTGTGTGGCGAATGTATTATTGAATTCACAGGCGGGTTGTGCCCCATGACCCTTTGTGCCAAGCAGTTGTTGAACGGCCCCTGCGGCGGAGCTGAAAACGGCCATTGTGAAGTGGATGAGAACCGCCCCTGCGGGTGGATAATGATCCATGAGCGGCTTAAGAAACTTGGACGGCTTGATCTCCTTGATTCCTACCAGCCTGCCAAGAATAATTCCAAATGGAGCCGTCCAAGAACCCTTAAGGTCAGCCCGACAGAAGCAACATTCCGCTCCATAGGCGGCACTGTTACGGTGAGTAACCAGGATTGAACAGCTGCACAAATAATTAAAAGGTATTAAACATTTAAAGGAGTCTTAAATAATGAAGCTTACAACCTTGTTTGATAAAGGTGAATTTGTTGTCACAGGAGAAGTCGGGCCCATTAAAGGTGCAATCAGCAGAGATAAAAGTATTGAACCAAGTTGTGCCATTGAAGCTCTGAGCCTGCACCGTCATGTCCATGCTGTAAATGTTACTGATAATCAGTCAGCTGTCATGAGACTTGGCTCTCTTGCAGCAAGTGTACGTCTTAAGACCAATGGTATTGAGCCTGTTTACCAGCTTACATGCAGGGACAGAAACCGCCTGGCATTGCAGTCAGATCTGCTTACTGCCTATTCCCTGGGTATTGATAATGTCCTGCTTTTAACAGGGGATCATATTCAGCTGGGGGATCACAAAGAGGCAAAGCCTGTGTTTGATCTTGATTCAGTGCAGTTGATCAGGATGGCCAGAGGCCTTAAAAACGGTTCTGATATTTCAGGGAACAGGATCGAGAATTTTCTGGATATGGCCTTTGGTGCTGTAGTTAATCCAAATTTTGAACCCCTTGACCTGCAATTGATGAAAATGAAAAAGAAAATTGATGCAGGCGCACAATTTTTCCAGACCCAGGCAGTATATGATGTAAAACTTTTTGAAAAATTTATTAAAAAAGCAGAAAAATTCAATTGCCCCATACAGGCAGGCATTGTTGTGTTAAAATCTCCCCGCATGGGTGAATTCATGAACAGGAATGTTTCAGGTATCCATGTTCCTGAAAGCTGGATTGATGAAATAGGAACAGTTGACAAGGAAGACAGGAAGAAAAAGAGTGCGGAAATGACAGGCAGATTTATCAAAGAGATTAAATCCATGGTACAGGGAGTCCATATCATGCCCCTGGGCTGGACAGATATTGTGCCTGACATCCTGGAACATGCCGGGATCAGTATTAAAAAATAATAAGAAAATATGGGCTGAATTAAAATAAAGCCCCTGGCTGAATCAAGACAGGGGCTTTTAGAAATAATTTGAAGTTATAATATTCTCAAGACTTAAGCTGTTCCATGAGAAGCCGTATATGGGACATTTCCTCTTTAATGATTCCATCGATTTTAGATCTGCCCGATGTTTCCGGGACCATCTCCTTTATTCCAAGGTAGAATACAATAGAGTCTTTTTCAGCATGGATGGCAGCATGCAGTATGCTTTTAAAATCATTGGCAGGTTCTTCCTTCCCGGAAAATACACGCAGGTCTGCCAGGGCTTTGAGGTATAGAATGTTTTCATCTTCAGGGTCAAAGGTTGTTAATTTTTTTTCCCTGTCCTTAAGCTCTTTTTGCATGTTTACAAAGGTTTTTTCATGGCTCTTTTCCATGTCAGCAAGGTCAAGGAGAAACTTTCTGTTTTCCTGGTCATCAATTTTTTCTGCTGCGTTCCGATAAAATTCTGCACCATTCTGTTCGATCTTTATGGCAATATTAAAGATATCATCTGCACTGAATTCATTAGCCATTATCTGCCTCCGGGTAATCTGTTCTTAAGTTCCTTTGCAATCTTGACACCAAGGTCAAAACAGCGTGCAAGGTCAGCTTCTTCAGGGACAAACTGGACCTTTACGCCTTCATCAATAACATCCAGCTTCATCTCATTGAATTCCCTGTTTAATATTTTCACGGCTTCGCCGCTCCAGCCATAGGAGCCAAAGGCGGCTGCAATTTTATTCTGGGGACGTAACCCCTTGATATATGTCATAACATCTGCAATCACAGGGAAGATATTATTATTAAGTGTGGGAGAACCAACAGCAATGGCGCCTGCTTCAATGATCTCTGTCATGATATCACTCCTGTGCCATTTTCTTGTGTTCATAAGCCTTACATTAACATCTTCGGATTCAATGCCGGATGTTATGGACCTTGCCATTTTGGTTGTACTGTCCCACATTGAGTCAAAAATGACAACCACCTTGTTTTCAGGTTCCTGTTTAGACCATTTATCATAGATCCTGATTATTTTTGAAGGGTCACTTCTCCAGATAATGCCATGGTCCGGGCAGATCATATTAATTTTAAGGTTCATCTCAGTTACATTTTTGATGAGGGCTTGAACCCTTGGTGAAAAGTGAAGCAGGATATTTGCATAATACTTCCTTGCATGGGGTATTATCTCATCACCGATTTCATCGTCAAAGAACATGTCCCCTGCATAGTGCTGGCCAAAGGCGTCACTTGAGAACAAAATTGCCTCATCTGCAAGATAGGTGAACATACTGTCCGGCCAATGAAGCATTTTTGTCTCAATAAATGAGAAAGTTCTGTTTCCAAGTTTAAGTTCATCTCCTGTTTTTACAATCTGAAAGTTAAAATCTTCATTCAGGTGGCTTTTTAAGTTTTTTGCTCCCATTTTTGAACAATAAAGAGGTTTTTCCAGGCCGATCTTATGCATTATTTTCGGGATTGATCCTGAGTGATCAAGTTCTGCATGGTTACTGATCACAACATCAATGTCCTTTGGATCAATGATTCTGCTGATATTGGACACAAGTTCGTTGCCGAATTTTTCCTTGACCGTATCAATAAGGATATTTTTTTCACCCAGTACCAGGAATGCATTATAGGTTGTACCTTCATAGGTGGAATAGCCATGGAAGTCTCTCATGTCCCAGTCGCGTATCCCAACGGAATATATACCATCAGCTATTTCAATTGGCTTATACATTTATTCTTATCCTCCCAAGTAATAATTAATATTAGTTAATTTTAAAAAAGTTTTAAAGTTTAAAACCTGATAAATGGTTATATTTGCAAAGAGCATACCTGAATTTAAATTTTTCTTTCCTTAAAAACAGGTTTCCTCCCGGGAATTATTGTTATAGTATTAAAGGTATAAAATCAATGGTTCATTTAATATATCAGGCAGGGTATGGCTCATAATATTTTAAGGAAAACAAGTGAAATTGCAGTGCCTGTTGAGACACTTTTTTCATGGCATGCAGGGGATGGGGCCATATCAAGGCTTACGCCGCCCTGGGCACCAATACAGATGAAGACACGCTCAGGCCCGGGAATTAAAAAGGGTGTAAAAGTGGTGTTCCGGCTTAAACTTTTTGGCATACCCATGACCTGGGAAGCAGAACATGTTGAATACAAGGAGAACAGGCTGTTCAGGGACCATCAGGTCAGGGGACCCTTCAAAAAGTGGGAGCATACCCATATATTCAGGTCAAAGCATGGCCTTCAGGATAGTAAAAACTCACTCATGGAAGATGTGGTCGAGTTTGAACTTCCCTTCTCTTTTTTGAGCCGGCCCTTTTACGGGCTTGTAAAAAAAGAGCTTAAAAGAGTTTTCAATTACAGGCACAGGATTCTTAAATATGATCTTGAACACTATTTCGGGAAAATCAGAAAGAAAAAAATTCTTATTTCCGGGGCCAGCGGAACAATCGGAAGTGCTCTTGTTCCTTTCCTGCGCACACTGGGCCATGAAGTTATCTGCCTTGTCAGAAAAAATAAACCCTTGTCAAAAGATGAACTTTTCTGGGACCCTTCCAGGGGCATACTGGATCTTGAGAGCAGGAGCCCCTTTGATGTCCTTATTAATCTGAACGGGGTTGATATTTCAAGGGGCAGGTGGAGTGATAAACAGAAAAAAAGGATAATTGACTCAAGGGTTGTCTCAACAGAACTGCTTGTTAAAAAGATGCAGTCCCTGACTGCAAAACCCGGACTTTTTATATCTTCATCTGCCATCGGGTTTTATGGTGAAGGCGGAGATACTGTATTGACTGAGGAATCATGCCCGGGCACCAGTTTTATCTCAAGTGTATGCAGATTATGGGAAAAGGCATCTGAAGGCGCCCTTAAGGTTGGCATAAGAACTGTACAGGCACGAACAGGCATTGTGCTTACTCCTGCCGGAGGCGCCCTTGCAAGGATGGTGATGCCCTTCAGAGCAGGCCTGGGAGTTAAACTTTCCCATGCCAGGCAGTACATGAGCTGGATCACCATTGATGACCTTTTATCAGCTTTTCTTTTTATTATTGACAATGATAATATTACAGGACCAGTTAATTTGACCTGCCCCAATGCGGTTACAAACAGGGTGTTTTCAGAAACCCTTGCTGCAGTTTTTTCAAAAAAGGTCTGTTTTACAATGCCAGGGGCTGCAGCATTGCTTCTATGGGGTGAGATGGCAAAGGAAACCCTGCTTGCAAGTGCCCGGGTTAAGCCTTGTAAACTGCTTGATTCGGGATTTTCCTTTCAGCATGGTGATCTGTTCCAGGCCCTGGGGGATGTGCTCGGAAGGTAGTTGGAATTATATAATTAAAATAAACGGATGCTGACAGATGAGTATCAGACTAAAAATTCTATTTTCAATTCTTATGATAACCGCCCTTGTTTTCGGGTTTATCCATGTCTATTTTCCCCTGGACAACTACAGTTTTGAAAGACTGCACATATTCCTTTTTAACCTCTGCTCCGGCGGAACCATTCTTTTATATTACACCCAGGCAGAATCAGAGGTTTCAAAAACAGTAATGCTTTTTTTTGCAGGATCCCTTGTGTATGCTTTATCAGCATTTTTTAAAATTTATCCAATTACCATTTTTGTTTCAATACTGCTTTATGTACTTGTGGAAAGAGTCCGCATTAAAAGGTTTACGCTTTTCCCTGTAAATTTTTTCAAATCAACAGAGCCTGTTTCGGAAAAATTTCATCAGGCATCCCTTTTATGCCTTTCCACGGGGATTATCATGGCATCTCTGGTGATTTTGAATAATGAGTATATAAAACTTGTTTCCATGGACAAGCTGACTCTTAACACTTTCTTCCTTGGTTTCTCTTTTCCTCTTTCCCTGATCACTCTCTCCCTTGTTTTTTCAATGGTGAAAAAAATGGAGGCTTCATATATTAAAATCACCATGGAAATCTGCTTCTGGACAATAACCCTGGGCGTTATAATTTTTTTCATTTTTATTCTGTTTGAAAAATTTATTCCCCAGATATTTGTTACCTTTGCACTGTTTGCTGCCGTGGTTATGGTATTTTTTCTTTACTTAAGGTTTGCCGACAATGTCCAGCCTAAATTTTTTTTAACTTCAGGCATCCTGTTTTTGATTTTTACAGCAGTTACAGGAATTGCCTATATATTTTTCCAAATGTCTGATGATTACAACCCTGAAAAGACAAAATGGCTGCTTCATGTACATGTGTTTGCATCTCTTTACGGCTGGAATCTCTGCGGGCTTTCTGTTATATGCAGGTTTAATGATTTCCCCATAAAACTGCACTCCCCCACGATAATATTTATCCACTGGCTCACTGCCATTGTTCTTGCACCCCTGGGGATTTTTTACGGATGGTTTGTGCTGCCGGCAGTAATAGGGTATGCTTATATTACCCTGACACTTTTTTTCAGTTCAAACAGAGGAAATGCCTGACATGGGATATGGGAAAAAATTAAAAAATCTTTTAAGCCTTTTTTCAACAACTTCAAAACTTCTTATTGTGATCAATGCAGATCCTGACTCCATTGCAAGTGCCATGGCGCTTAAAAGGATATTGTGGCGCAGGGCAGGCGAGGTTACAATTGCCCATTTCAACAAAATCACCCGGCCTGATAACCTTGCCATGATAGAGTATACTGAGCCTGGGCTTGTCCTCCTTGATACCATAAAAAAGAGCAGATTCAATACCTTTGCCATTGTGGATTCCCAGCCGGATCACAACGATGTGTTTGCGCAATTCAATTATAATGCCATAATTGATCACCATCCATTGACATGTGATAGGGCGGATTTTGCAGATATCAGGCCTGAATATGGCGCTTGTTCAACACTCATGACCGAGTATTTAAAGGGCTATGGTATCAAGCCGTCATCAAAGCTTGCAGCAGCTTTGATGCTGGGTATTAAGACAGATACTTCTGATTTTACACGCCAGGCAAGCATTAAAGATATCAAGGCATTCCAGTATCTTTACGGATTTGCAGATAATAATATTGTGGTAAAGGTTGAAAGGGCAATGCTGACCCAGGAAGACCTTGATTTCCTTGGCCGGGCCATAAAGCACAGGAGAATTATCCATAATCGTGTTTTTTTCCATGCAGGGAAAATATCAAAGCCTGATGAACTTGTTATGGTTGCAGATTTTTTTCTCACCCTGGCCCATGTAAACTGGAGTATCATATCCGGTATTTATGAAAAAAAGCTTGTGATAGTGTTCAGGAATGACGGCCTTAGAAAAGGTGCCGGCAATACAGCCAGGGAAGCATTTACAAAATACGGTTCTGCCGGCGG